>CAWKJS010000001.1:0-84333 GCA_963850055.1 uncultured Nitrososphaeraceae archaeon
TGAAATCATGACTCTAGTAGAAAAAAGTATCATCTCATAATTATCTGTGTAATTATAATAAATTGTAACAACTAACAAAGATGAAAGGAGCAACGCCCCAGTTATCAATTGTTCGATACTGAATATTTTAGAATATTTTTTTAAAAATATGAAAGTTGAAATGTTACCTAAGGATAAACCAGTAAGCAATAGAAATGGATAATATTTTTGGAAAAAGGGGATCAAAAGAAATGGTAGAGCCCAAGTTAAACCATTTATCAATTTTATAAGAAATGGCCAAGAAATACTTGTTGAGACCCGGTCTCGAAATACTTTACGCATTGATAATATAGGTCTCAAAAAAAGTAATAACGAGACAGCAAAGCAGCCTATCCATATGATGTAGTAATAGAAATAACTGAAATTATAAACAAATACTAAATGTGATAAAATCGATGATAATCCAAACCACACAGATATAAAAAAAAATATGAATGAGAAGACCCTGGTCATTCACTTTAAAAAACTTCACAGAGTATATAATTTAATAAGGTAATCCTAAAAATATGTAACCTATCAGAAAAAACATGAAGGCCTGTAAATTATGCAATAAAGTAAAATTTTATTCTATTAATTATTTATTTTCTGACACTTTGTGCAATGAGTGTTATATAATCCTGAAGGAAAAATCAACCAAGGAAAGGAAAAATTAGTCCATTTCCTAAGGCTAATTACTCCTGAACATATCCACACTTATTACAAAATTTAGAAGAATATTTGATTGTACCGCCACAATTAATACAGTATTTTTTTTCGATATCTCCAGATTGTTTAGTGTTTGAAGTGTTTTCATGTTGTGTAGAGTAAAAATCTGCGATAGCGCCAGTGGGTTTAAAGGTCTCATCTATGTCCGGAAGGTACCTAGAAGGTGGAGACGACATCCCGGTCTTTGATTCGGATTTTTCTTCCAAGTATGAAAGTAGACGAGGAGTAGGTGTATCTGTTTTCGAATCTTTGATTTGTTCACCCAACCAAATCGCAAATTTTTTTAGCGTCATTTCAGGTGTGGAAAAGGTTAGAGAATGGGTGGACATGTAATCTTCAGTAGCCAATCGCCCATTAAAGATTTTCATAATATATACTAAAAAATTGTGTTTATTAATTATTGTGAATTGCCGCATTTATTACAAAATTTTGCTTGTTTTGGAATTGACGCAGCACAAACAATACAGTTTTTTTTCAACCCTTTTGAATCAAGTGAATCTTGCTTAGTAATTATTATGTCTACTGGTTTATAGGTAGGAACTTCTTGCGGCAACGGGAAATCGTATTCTTCACTGGTGGAAGATGGAGCCGATGGGTAAGTAGAATGAGAGGAGGAGGTGGAGGTAGAGGGTGAGGAGGATCCCGCATGACCGCCAGCAGATATAAAACCATCTACTCCAAAACCACCACTACTACCAGTACCGCCATCGATATTACCACTATTCCCTGATCCTGATGGATAAGAGGAGGGAAAAGTAGAGGGTGAGGTAGAGGGTGAGGTACTAGACCGTTCACCTTTGCCTTTTGTAGAACCAGCTTTATCGAGTGCTGTTTTAAGTTCGAGAATTACACGACACGCCAAAAAATTTAAGGCTGAAGAAGATACAAGGAATTCACCCATTCTTGAAAAATATTCATTACTCTCCATTTTTCCTTGTTTAAATAACTGAGTTGAATCAAAAAAAGATTCATAATTTTCTTGAGTATCATTAACTAATTGTTTTAGTTTCTCGATTAAGAGACCCAGTGTATCCACTCCAAAGGACATTACTTGAAAATGAATAAGAACAAATTTAAATTTATGTAATTACTGCAACTATAGATAGCAATCTATGATAAAATTATACTTGACAATATTATCATCTTATAAAAATAATTCTGGGTGAAATAGTTGTGAAATTTTTAGAAGACAATTCAGATTTTGGGATAAATCCATTAGATAAGAAATACAAGATATTATCAGGCAAAAATTTTTTTGTATTATGGTCTAGTTTAGGCATCGGATTACTGGTAATTTCCGCAGGATCATTTATCTCCTCTTCAAATTTATCAGAAGCAATTATCGCAATAATTGTAGGATCTATTGTAGGCTCTGTTTTATTAGCCTTAGCAGGCAAAATAGGTAGTGACCATTCAATTCCTTCGATAGTAAGCATGAGACCAGCCTTTGGTCTGCATGGCTCATATTTTCTTACAATCTTAAATATCTTTCAATTAATAGGCTGGTCGACTTTTGAGATAACAATATTATCAAAAGCTGCAAACATTTTTAGTAATGGATATATTGATTTTTATATTTGGTCGATCGTTTTTGGAACGGTAATCATCCTCTTTTGTATTTTGGGACCCTTAAAAATAGTTAAACAATGGCTAACCAAGTTTGCCGTCTGGGTCGTATACGGTTCAACAATCATCATGCTCATAAATATAATATTAGGTGCCAATAATTTAGATACAGCCAGTTTAATAAATTCAGGGTCTAGCGATTTTAGTTTTTTTAATTCTCTAGATTTAGTCATTGCTATGCCATTATCATGGCTACCCCTGGTAGCAGATTACAACAGGTTTGCTAAAAAAAGCAAAAATGCTTTTTTGGGAACATTTATTGGATTTTCGATTACAAACTGTCTTTTTTATGTAATTGGGCTCTTATTAGGCATTAGTGACATATTTGCGATACTACTTGCAATTCAAACCTTCTTTTACGGATTTGTCTTGCTGGTATTAATCGTTGATGAAGTAGATAACGTTTTTGCAAATATTTTCTCATCTGCAATGTCATTTAAGAATATATACAACAAAATAAATTACAAATATCTTGTTGTTTGTTTCACAATAGTAGGAGTAGTACTGTCCAATTTAATTCCAATTTATCAATATGAAAACTTTTTATTGATAATAGGTGCACTATTTGCCCCCCTATTTGCGATTGTTTTGACGGATTATTACATCATAAGGAAGGGGCGAATATCTGTTGAGAAATTCTATGAAAAAAACAACAAGTTCAAAATATCATCCTTTTTTTCATTTTTCGTTGGAAGTATTACTTACTTTATTCTCTCCCCTATTTCTCCACTTCATGTGGAGGATTTTGCGCTAAATATAGGTTCAACGATTCCAAGTATAGCAATTTCGATTTTAGTCTTCTTAGTAATAGAACTTTTAATAAAAAAAGTTAAATTGAAAAATAAAGAAGATTCTACAGATAAGAAAATTGAGTAAAAAGATGATGTAAAATGTCGGCATTGAAAAAGAGAATAGTAATCTTGGGTGCAGGCTATGCGGGGATTTTTCTTAGTACTAACCTTTCATCAAAATTAGACAAAGATTCAAATGAAATAATACTGATAGATAGAAACAATTATCATCAGCTAATGCAAGAAATACATCTAGTAGCATCTGGTTTTAGAACGGCAGATCAATTGAAAATTCCAATCTCATCCTTAATCCAAGGGAAAAATGTACATTTTATTCAAGACGATATAAAGAGAATAGTTCCTGACAAGAATCTTATATCTTTGAATTCAGAAGATATCAAATATGATGAATTGATAGTTTGTTTGGGATCTTCCACAAAATACTTCAATATACCAGGTGCTGATAAATACACTCTTCCTATTAGATCAATATATGATGCTTCAATTATTCATGATCACATTTCAAAAATAATTAGTGAAGAAAATAAAAAACACAATATAGTAATAGTAGGTGCCGGAGCCACAGGTGTAAGCCTAGGAAGCGCCTTGGCAGAGATGATAAATGCTTCACCAAATAAAAGCAATATTAAAATAAACATAATCGAGGCCACCTCAACTATCTTGCCTGGATGGGATATCAGAGTCAAGAATAGAACTGAAGAGATTTTAAAAGACAAAGGTATAAGGATTTTCCATAACTCACTTGTGGAAAGAGTAGAAGAACGTACTCTATTTCTTAAGGATGGTCTAGAGATTAGTTCTTCATTAATAATTTGGACAGCAGGAGTAAGAGGATATAACATAGATATAGAGCCTACAATCGACAAGACCAATGATGGTAGAATAATAGTTAATGAATATTGCCAAACTAATCAGTATAAAAACATCTATTCGATTGGTGATTTGGCAGCAATGAAAAACTCTAAAGGGACATTATATCCCCCATTAGCACAAATCGCAGTAAGGCAAGCACGTTATTTGGCAGACAACATAGCAGAACACTATATCAAAGGAAACAATCCAAAGGAAAAATTTGATTATGAAATTAAAGCTCAAATAATTTCTGTAGGTAGTGATGAATATGTCGGCTTGTTAAATAATTATGTAGTTAGTGGAGATCTTGCAAAGATGATTGATGAATTTACCAAACAAACATACATGAAATCGTTGAAGACTGGAGGGAAAAACATATCTGTTAATTTATATGAAAATGACTTTTTTTCGCAAGTAATGGCAGGTATAACCTTTGCTGGATTCACATTCTTCAAAGGTTTAGAAAAATTGGCATAATACTTTAAGAAAAGAAAAGATACTCAATTTTTTCTGTCTTTTGTTTGTTATAGGCGGCAATTCAAAAAAATCATACAAACGTAGTTTTTCATTTATTTGGATTCAAAGCTATGGGAACAATAGAATTGACTTCAATATTAATATCAATATCAATTAATATTAATATCAATTTAGTACTTTAAATTCTCAAAAATCTCAAAAAACCAGAAATAGAAAAAAATTGACTCGATGGATTTTTATGGATGTTTATGTTCGTGTCGATGTTCATCAGTGTGTAAGTGGGGATGTGAGTGAGACACGCCGCCATGACTATGAGAATGATATATTTTCTTAAAGACAGCATATAAAGCCGTTATTCCAAAGGCCAAAGTAATAAACATGACGATGGTGGGACCAGATGAAGAATCCAAAAAGAAACTAGCATACATGCCACAAAAAGATGCAACCGATCCTATGATAATAGATAGAAATATAACACTTGAAAAATTATTTGATAACATCCTAGCAGAAATGGCTGGACCCACTATTACTGATGCAAGTAATGTTACTCCAATTGATGACATTGAAACAATAATTATGGTAGCTAGGACAAATGAAAAAAGTAGTTCGATATATGAAGTCTTAATCCCACTTATTTTAGCACTTTCGTTGTCAAAAAAGGAAAAAACTAAGCGCTTATGGAGGAAAAAAAAGAAGGCCCCTGAAAGCATTGTTACGAAAATAATAATATAAAGATCTTGTTCGGTAATGGCCAAAATATTTCCAAATAAAAGTGATTCGAAATTCCTAGTATACCTATTTGTAATGCTTACTAGTAACACTCCAAAGGCAAAAATAGCGGTGGTAACCAGCCCTATTGCAG
Organism: uncultured Nitrososphaeraceae archaeon; assembly: GCA_963850055.1. Taxonomy (GTDB): domain Archaea; phylum Thermoproteota; class Nitrososphaeria; order Nitrososphaerales; family Nitrososphaeraceae; genus Nitrosocosmicus. The sequence continues at coordinate 5,374 of CAWKJS010000001.1, forward strand.
CATCAGGTTTAATTTTATTTCTTTTGCTTATTTCATATATCACAAAAGAGGCCAAGTAGCTCCAAATAATTGCTCCAATATAGTAATTCAAACCTACAATACTTCCCACTATTGCTCCTCCAAAAGCAGCATGTGAAAGTCCATGACCAACATAACTTAGTCCTCTTAAAATAATATATACTCCAGCCAAGCCACAAATACCCCCAAGCAAAACTGAAACTATGACTCCCTTAATAAAAAATTCATATTGAAATGGTAACAGAAGATCAATCAAATGATCTTCACTATTTTATTTTGTAATCTGAAAGTCCATATGTTTTTAGAAGGTTATCTTCTTTAAGAACATCTTGTGGATGACCTTCAGCAATTACATATTTATTAAAACAAATAACCCAAGGAGAACGACTAGCAATATGAGTTATATCATGAGTGGATAAAATTACAGTCATTCCATTGTTGCTTAGTGTTTTTAATATATCAAATATTTTTTCTCTTGAAACATAATCTAGACCCGTTGTTGGCTCATCCAAAATAAGAACATCAGGGTTTCTAATCAATGCCCTGCCCAAAAAGACACGTTGTTGCTCTCCTCCAGAAAGTGCCCTTATGTGTCGTTTTTCATAGCCACTTAATCCCAATATTTTTAAAGTATCTTTTATTTGATTTTTCAATTTTTTATCTATCCATGGAAGATAACTTTTGTAGTTCCATGATCCCATTGCTATGACCTCTTGTACAGAAACTGGAAAATTCCAATCAATAGTTTCTATCTGTGGAACATATCCAACAGTAGGATAATAGAAAATGGAATCACAGTCATCGCAAATGTACTCAATATCTCCATTCCAAGGTTCGTAAATTCCACATATTAGTTTTAATAAAGTAGTTTTTCCAGATCCACTAGGACCTACAATAGAAACAAATCGACCTTTTGGTATAGACAAATCAACTCCTTCTACAACAAAATCATGATAGGTAAATCCATAGGATACACCAGTTAATTTTAGATATTCAAAGGAGCCCATCTTAATGATAATATTTGAGATGTTTATTAATATTTTAAAAAAAAATTTATGGTGTGTATGTATTCTCAGGATTTATGTTAGATAGGCTGCTAGTATTTCCCCCTAATGGGTTTATCATGTGCTCCATATTATCAAGCATCATTCCTACATACGTATGGTTAGGACTTGTTAAATCACCAGGAAGTGCATCATCTCTCAAGGTCTGTACTATATCTACACCAGATTCTTTAGCTATTTGATCAGTAATTTTATTTGAAAAGACCTCTGATGCAAAGATGGCAGGTACCTTTTCAGCCTTTATTTGATCAATCAATTTGGCTATATCAAGAGGAGATGGTTCTGAAAAATCTGATGGTTGCACAGCACCAATCACGGTCATGTTATACCTTGGTGCAAAATATGCCCAAGAATCATGGTAGGTTATCAATTTTCTATTTTCTGGCGGTACACTTTGTACGGCTGCTTTTATTCCTTCATCTAGTTGTTTTAGTAAAGCAATGTACTTTTCGGCGTTCTCTGTATAATAAGCAGTATTATCGGGATCCATCTCGATTAACTTATCTTTAGTCAAATTAGCAAACTTCATCGCATTTACCGGATTTAACCATAAATGAGGATTAGGATGGCCCTGTTCTTTAGGAAAACTGAAATCAAATATCCAACCTGTTGAATTAATAGTACCATCAGCAAGTTTTAGCAACTGAATGTCTGGCTTGTTCTTAAGTGACTCATTTACAACTTTTTCCATATTGTCCTCTAGAAACAATCCGTTAATGATAACAAGATCTGCATTGCTTAATTTTACTATATCAGACGGAACGGGTTCAAAGGTATGTGAATTTACACCCTCGGGTACCAAACCAGTCAGGTTTATCTTGTCTCCGGCTATATTTTTAACAATATTAGTTATTGGAGATACAGATGTAATGACGTTTAATGTTTTATTGGCGGCATAAACCGAATTCAGATTATTATCAATGCTTGTGGTGACCGCCAGCAAAGACAACAGTATTGTAAATGTAGCTACAAACATTATTTTGGTGTTATTAAAAAAATTTTCTGACATTCTGAATCATTATAAATGATTTTATTAATTTTTTTAATAGCAAGTTATTGGTTTTGGGCCAAAAAATGCATTTATAGTAGTATAGAGGGCCCCCTCAAGTTAGATCTTTCTGATTTTGCTAAATGAAACATTTAGAACATTTTTTCTTACTATTCTAACTATAGAATAAATAATTTCACGAATGTCATAAACAAATGAGCCTAACAACCGGATTAATAAACCATTTTCGCCGGGCAATTTTGTACATCCACCAATAGCATCTTTTGTCCCAGACAAAATTTCTAGTATTTCATTTTGTATGATGTTTACTTTATCCTTAGGGGTTAGAATATAAACACTCCCCAGTATTTCATAATTATTTAATATTCCAAAAGATCGTATACTTTCCACCTTAGGTTCTATTTTTGCTACATCAATTAGTCTTAATTTATCATCTTGATTTACTGACTTGACTTTCATATAGCATATATCGTATTCAAAAGACTCATTGCTAGCAACCCTACCAGGTGTTAATATTTCCGAATAAATACATGTAGCTTCATCATGAACCTTGATATTTGAAACTTGATAAAATCTAGAATCTCTAAATGGTATTATTTGATCAGGTATATATTCTAAGTAACAGTCTTTATCAATATTCAAATTTATTATTTGAGATCCAAAGTTTTTATTCATCCTGTAAATTCTAGTAGCACTTTGGGTAGTAACATGGGATTTAGCTGAATTAGTAAGTGTAATGTCAATTCTATACCTATCACCTTGTAAAATGCCTCCAGATGGAGAAATAATATAAACATAAGCCATCTCGGGAAATGTCTCTTCAAGATAAAGGGCACGTTTTATGCACAAAGGAACCTTGTAATATTGGTGTTTTATGGATGTTTTATGACTACCTGGATTATGTTCTAGACCAAGTTCTAAAATACCTAATTTACCTGATTGTCCTACTGCCAATTGTTCTAAAGGATTATCGTAATTTAAAATTTCATCAGGAATATTTTCAGGAGTACAATAAGAAAGATTATACAAACTCATTGAAATCAATAAAAGATTAATTGATGGCTACCGATTTAGGAGGTGCATCAAATAATACGTTCTTTACGATTTGTTCTGCCACGGTTTTAACACCCTGACCTGTTTTGCTGTTAACAAAAACATATGGTTTATCATTTCTAACAATTTTGGCGTCTCGCTCCATGATGCTTAGGTCGGCACCTATGAAAGAGGCAATATCTATCTTGTTGATTACCAATAAATCAGACGTTTCGATTCCAAGTCCACGCTTTCTTGGATATTTATCCCCTCCAGAAACATCTATAATATAAATAGAATAGTCGGCCAACGCAGGACTGAATGTGGTTGTAATGTTATCGCCCCCACTTTCAATAATTATCAAATCAAGATTGGGGTGCTTGGATTCCATCTCCTCCACAATAGATATATTAATTGAAGGATCTTCTCTCACTGCAGTATGAGGGCAGCCTCCAGTAGCAATGCCTATTACTAGATCCTCTGGCATTAACCCTTTTTCGGTGGCAAGGTTTTTTCTCATTCTATCAGCATCTTCTCTAGAAACAACATCGTTAGAAATAATTCCAACGTTATATCCATCATTCTTTAAAATAGGAACTAATTGTTCGATTAACATGGTTTTTCCTGATCCAACAGGTCCTCCTATGCCTAAACGTGGAATTCTTGAAAGTGTCACAAAAAAATAAAGGAAAAAATCAAGTAATAAACATTTTTGAATCCATCTGTTCATGATGCATTTGAATTATATCGAGTTGAGGAATAAATTGCCACATACTATCAAGAGGTCTATTGATATTTTTTTTCACCGTTGATAGAATCACCGGTTTCATCTCATCTATAAGCTTCTGCCCTTCAATATGCTGAAGAATACCCAATCTAAGAGCAGCTCCAATTACACTAACAACAAACCCATATAGCAACATCAAACCAGATCGCTCTTTAGTTATTTTCATAGAATTACATCCTAAGGCGTATGATAAAGGATAAACTCCCTTTGCATGACCGCTCTTAATATTTTTTGAATAGAAATCCAAATATTCATCATTATGAATAAATGCAGAAACACATCTTAGGAACTGGATTCCTGATCTTGTTGAAGCCGAACGAGTTTCATCCACTAGCCTCATAAAATAATATGTATTATCCAATTCTAATAACGACATAAAGTCTTTCTTTTGAATACAATCATACACATTACCTACAACACAGCAATCAGTGGGCCCTATTTGCTGTACAAGGTAGGCTTTGATAAAATCCGAAATCTCACCGTATGTTAGCTTTCTGTTTTTATCATAAAACAATAATTCCAGGCCATTTGAAGTGGTATACAAACCGGTAGGAAAAAAAGAATCAGATAATTGTAAAAAACTTAAATCCGCAATGGATGGTATTGATTCAATATCCTTATCAGTGTGCATGAATGTCAAATCCCTGATCAGGTTCAAAAATGAGTTGCTCTGAGCGAATTTCTATATAGTCTTTTAAATCTGACAACAATCTCAAGAATAGATTTATTTCATCGGGACTTTGAATAGGAAAAATTATATCACGATTTTCGATTTTTAATGGCCTGTGTAAGTTTCCAATAGTATGTCCTACCTTTAGTGCCACATTAGTGAGTTCATCATCGTTGGCTTGCTCATGCTCATGGTCATGCTTGTGTTCATGGTCATGCTTGTGTTCATGCTCATGCTCATGCTTGTGTTCATGCTCATGCTCATGCTCATGCTTGTGTTCATGCTCATGGTCATGCTTGTGTTCATGGTACTCATGGTCATGGTCCGCATGATTATTGTGTAAATGGTTTTTAATGTTCAAGACAGCCACAAGCTCAGGAGATAATTTTATGACTATCATTTTAGTATCATCAAGAAAAACTACATCACCGTCTTTTAGATGGGTCCTAGAAGGCAAAATAAATCCTATATCAGTTTCTTTATCTGAAACCTTTCTCATTCTAACCTTCTCGGTTTCAGATCTCTGAATTACTATATTCTCGACGGTATTTTTTTTAACCGACTCTTCATATTTTTGATGTAATTGTGAATCTTTCTTTATGTTTCCTATAATAGTTGTAATGGTTAACATCAGATATCATATAGAGGTCAATCTGATCATAAAAACAATTTCAAAATTTTAATCTTATTTTGAGTCAAGCTAAGATATTCGTCAAAACTATTTTCTGAGTAAACAGAAATAACTAGAAATTCATGTTTTATTATCTCTACTGACGTTGTTATCAAGACTTTCTAGATTACTTGTGTTGTTTTTTGGATCGAGATCTGGATTTGGATTCCTTATTTTGTTCACAGCGGTTATCATATTTTGTAAATTTTGAGTATAATCATACTTTCCGTAGTGTTTATACTTGCCAGGATCTAATTCGGCAAATACTAGTCCTCCATCAGATATTTCAATTTTTGAACCAACCTCAAATTTTTGAGCTACCACACATTGTCTTACCAAGTGATAAGGGTAATCAAGATTGAGGTGAGATTTTGGATCTATCAAACCTGAAATCGAAGACAATTTTCCGAATTTGACAATTACATGTCTAATTTGCAAAGGATCGATGATTAACATAGAATCATCAATATTAGATTTTTCAGTACAATGTCTAATTTGCAATAGTAATCACCTTTTTGAATCAGCAAGTGCTTGAGGATTGAGGTCGTCTGCAGCTAAATTCTTATCAATCCTTAAAACAGATTTGGCCATTTCGCCTGATGCTTCCAATGCCATTGTTTTTACTAAAACTGGATCTAAAACGCCTTTAGAAACCATATTTACAATTTCACCACTGTCGATATCAACTCCATAGCCATCCGGGGAAGCTTTAGCATTCATTACTTTTTCTAAGCCGTTAAATCCAGCATTTGTTAATATTTGTCTCATAATACTTTCGAGTGCAGATGTTACCACTTCTAGGCCTACTTGCTCCAATCCACTGAGTTTGAGTTTTTTAATTTTTTCAATTATATGCAATTCGGCAGCACCACCACCTGGAACTATTCCGTAGTTTAATGCAGCTTCTGCAGCATTGATTCCATCAATTGTTGATCTCCATCTCTCTAACGATGTTTCCTTTGTAGAACCTGAAATCAGCACAGTGATGATCTTCTTTCCTCTGCCATTTTCCAAATATATTATACCGTTATCCTCATCCTCGTATATTTTCTCAGAAACACCAAGAATATCTTTATTTCTTAGATCATCTAGTGTTCGTACTGGTTTTGCGCCCGTATATCTTGACAAATATTCTATTTCTTCGTTTGAAATGTGAACCGCAAATAATCCCTTTGATACAAAAAGATCTTCGACTATTTGATCCACTTCAGGTGAAGCTATAAAAAGAGTATTTGCTCCCGTTTCAACTATAGTATCAACAATTTTTTTTGATTTTTCCAAACGATCTTTTTCCATAGTAAGAATATCTTGATATTTGCTATTTTCTTTGATCCATGACTCTTTTACTGGTTTTAGATCCAATCTCAAAATTAGAATTTTCGAATTTTCGACTTTACTGGGAAGTTCCGGATCGATTCTTTTTCTTTCCAAAACAATGCCATTAAAAATTTTATCCTCAATATCTACTCTTCTTATAACCTGTACTGCCTTATCAAAATCATATAATCCGTTGTAAATTGCATCTTTTCCTACAGTACGTAACGCATTAACTACCAACGTATGCAATACTCGACCATCCAATTTTGATGACAAGCTCGTTTTTACGATTTGATCGAGTTCAGGAGCATCAAGGTTGATCTTTATAGCACTTTTTTTTAGCAATTCGCAAGAATGTTTTATGCCACTTTCAATGCCTTCAACGACCTTAGTAGGATGCACTGCAAGTTCACGAATTAATCTTTTACCTTCTTTGATCATCTCAGCTGCCAAAATGACAGCCGTTGTTGTTCCATCGCCTACTTTTTGCTCCTGTCTTTCTGCAATTTCTACTATCATTCTTGCGACAGGATGAATTGCTCTCAATGAAAGTAATATGGTAACACCGTCGTTAGACACATGTCTATTCATTGATTGATCGATCAAAAGTTTATCCAGGCCTTTTGGTCCTAGGGTGGTTCTCACCGTTTCAGCTACGGCCATTACCGCGTTTGAATTAGACTCTAAAGCATTGAATTCAATATTTTCAGCAATTGGCTTCCAAACTCCAAAATTTTGTGGTGAAGACATATTTTCTAAAATTAATGACCAAGAGATAAATGTATCAGAAATAATAAATACCGAATAAAAATTAAAGGAAGGAAAACTTTAGAAATAAAAAAAGATAGTTGGAAGTGGTTTGGAAGAAACCTTATGCCATAAAGTATCTTTGTGCTAAAGTTAGTTCCTTTGCCGGATCAACAGTAGCGATCTGTCCGTCAATCTTTACTTCATATGTTTCATGATCTACAGTAATTTCTGGTGTTTTATCATTCCACATCATGTCTTTCTTTCCTATACTTCTGCAGTTTTTAACAGCCAATGTAGTTTTTTCTAATCCTAGTTTCTGAGGTACTCCAAGCTCTAATGATTTTTTTGACATGAAAGTAAAAGAAGTCTTCTTTACAGCACGCCCCATGGCACCAAACATCGGTCTATAAAAGACAGGTTCTGGTGTTGGCAAAGAAGCATTTGGATCTCCCATTATAGACCAAGCAATAAATCCACCTTTAAAGACCATTTTAGGCTTTGCAGCAAAGAAAGCATTGTTGTACATGACTATATCAGCATACTTTCCTACTTCAAGGGATCCCAGATAGTCTGCGACACCATGAGTTATGGCAGGATTAATGGTTGTTTTTGCAATATAGCGCTTTGCTCTTAAATTGTCGTTGTCTCCTTCCTCATCTTTTAGTTTTCCTTTCATTTTTTTCATTTTGTCTGCAGTTTGCCATGCACGAATTACAACCTCTCCAATTCTACCCATAGCTTGACTGTCTGATGAATACATACTAAGAACGCCCTCATCATGCATTACATCCTCGGCTGCTATTGTTTCGGCTCTAATTCTAGAGTCTGCAAAAGCGACATCTTCTGCAACACCAGGGTTAAGATGATGACAAAACATGAGCATATCAAGGTGTTCATCAATAGTATTTACAGTAAATGGTCTTGTAGGATTCGTTGAAGATGGTAAAACGTTTTGTTCTGCTGCAATGGCAAGTATATCTGGAGCGTGACCACCACCTGCTCCTTCTGTATGATAGCTGTGGACAACTCTTCCGTCGATGGCATTAACGGTATCTTCTAAATAAGCACATTCGTTTATTGAATCAGTGTGTATTGCAACTTGAACATCAGTTAAATCAGCCGCACGAAGTGATGCATCCAAAACAGCAGGAGTAGTTCCCCAATCTTCATGATCTTTTAGTCCACAAACACCAGCTTCGATTTGTTCCATTTGAGTGGCTAATGATGGATGAGAATCATTGCCTTTGCCCAAAAATCCATAATTCATTGGAATGTCTTCTACGGATTCTAACATCCTACTAATGTTAAATGTACCAGGAGTACATGTGGTAGCATTAGTACCATCTGCAGGTCCAGTACCACCACCTATCATGTTACATATACCATTACTGATTCCATCTATGTACTGCTGAGGAGAAATCATGTGAATGTGAGTATCAAAATGTCCTGGAGTACAGATTGTATGCTCACCAGCAGTTGCCTCAGTACATGCAGATACGATTAGGTTTCTATCAACACCATCCATTACTAATGGATTTCCGGCTTTTCCGATACCCGCAATTTTACCATCTTTAATACCTATATCACCTTTCACTATCCCAATCACAGGATCAAGCACAACAGCATTCGTGATAACATAGTCCAAAGCACCACCTGCACTAGTAACACCAGGTGTTTGAGCTTGACCATCTCGAAGTGTTTTTCCTCCTCCAAATACACATTCATCTCCATGGGTTATGAGATCCTTTTCAATCTCAATTAAGAGATCTGTATCACCTAAACGAATCTTGTCACCTGTAGTTGGACCAAAATGATCAGTATATTGTTTTTTAGTTACTTTTAAGACCAATAATATCCTCTCCTAATTACCCATTCCTTTAAAACCAAAGAACTTGGCTTTTTCAAGTGTAGATTTCTTTATATTTGATGACTTCATGCTTCCATTTGTTAGACCATTAAATCCAAAGCAAACTTTTGAACCCCCTAATTCACACAATTCGACTTCCTTTGTGTCACCTGGTTCAAATCTTACCGATGTGCCAGCTGTTATATTTAATCGATAACCAAATGCTTGCTCTCTTGGAAAATCAAGAACTTTGTTGATTTCAAAGAAGTGTGTATGAGATCCAATTTGACATGGCCTGTCACCAGTATGTTTTACAGTAATCTTTATGGTTTTTCTGTTTTCGTTGCAAGGTACATCTCCTTCAGATAAAATATATTCTCCTGGAATCATTATAAATTAAAACCTCCGTTTAAATTCAATTTAGAAATAATTTTAATTGTCATTCATTACTCACCTATTGAACTGGGTCATGAACAGTAACTAATTTTGTCCCGTCTGGAAATGTAACTTCCACTTGTACTGTATGTATCATCTCAGGCACTCCCTCCATAACATCCGCTCGTTTTAAAATATTTCTTGCAGACGTCATTAATTCTGCGACTGTTTTTCCTTCTCGTGCTCCTTCTACAACAAAATTGGCTATATAAGCAATTGATTCAGGATAATTTAGTTTTACTCCTTTCTGTTTTCTTCCCTCGGCAATTTGTGCTGCCGTCCATATCATCATTTTTTCAATCTCTCTTGGGGCTAACATCATGTTTAATTCACATATAACAAACCTAGTGAGTTATTTTAAAATTCAAAATAATAATCAATATATATGAACAATTACCATTATCAAATATTTAGTCGATGTCGACTGAATCGGATGTCATTAGTCAGAAATTTTAACAGGTAAACACATCTTTAACCAATATAATGTTTTGTCGTAGGGACCATTTTTTCCAGTTGGGAGTCTGAATTCATATTTTTCTTTCATTGTATGAATGACAAGTACATTTTCATTTATAGCAGTGCCAAGCATATTAGAAATCAGAGTTCTGGTATCAGGGTAAAATACCATTTTTTTTATATCCGTGTATTTTATAGAAACTTCGTTAGACGTGTTCGCTGTTCCTGCTCCTGATGCTGGTGCTGCTGACTCGTGTTCTTTAGAAATAAATGAATCCTTTATCTTAATATCAGAGTATTCTATTTTTTCAGACAGAACATAATAAAGATACGGTCCAATTCCAGCAACAAAACCCGGGTCTGTCAGTTTTCGTAACACATTTTTTTTAACCATGATAATTCTAGTAGGAGTAAATGTAAGAAGATAATCAATCTTCATGGGTTTGCTTTTAATGTAACCCGAAAGCCTCAACACAACAGGTTCAATATTTTCAGCAAGCATTAAGTCATAAAACTTCTTAATTTTTTGACTATCTGACATTTTTGAATCAGATTTGATTTTTTTCAGATCTATCTCAAGCTCGGACACTACAGTAGTAAGATAAAAGATGTAAAATATTACTTTAATTGAATGACTTAAAAATGACTAATCAGGTCAAGGCGGAAAAATTCAATAGCAAATAAAATAAAACAAAATGAAAATTTAGTGGAGCTGCTGATCGGTTGGTTGATTGGTTAGTGGTTTAGCCTTGGATAAAACTATCCTGCCCTAGACCAGCCTATCCCTGCGGGTATGTTGGTGAATCCGAAAATAGCAATCATGTAAACCCATGCAGTGAATACAAATGGCCCCGTAAGTGCAGGCAATCCCCATTGACCAAAGAACTTTTGAAGAGCAGGCATAACCACCACTGAACAGGTTACTGTGGCAAGAATCGCCAATAAGAACGACTGAGGTGTAAGAGGCACAAAACTAGTTAATGCAATCATAACCAGTACCTGATTAAACCCGTGCAAACCAATCCTAGTCTCATGAGTAGGTAACTTCATCAATATAGATAAAGCGGCACCAATTGCGGATCCTATTAAGGCCATAACTCCAGCAAGAAATAACGGAGAATATTCATTCCATCCTGATGTATACGCATTTGTAAACAAACCTCTGTCTTGAACACCGGCTATAAATGGTGCCAATTCAAATGCCAAAGTCAAACCTACAACCCAGAAAACACCAGTCTTCCAATTCTCCACAAAGGTAACCTGAGATACACCTTTGAGAGTGGCAACGGTGAATTCTTTGGCGGTCCATTTGAATTTTTCAGGCGGGAGAGGATTATCACTTCCTGGAATTTTGTCTTCTTTAACAGCAGGAGGTACTTCAGGCCATACATCATATCCATATCGTTTACTCGCATACATCATAGCCCAAGTAGTGAAGATAAATGAGGATGTAAATCCAGGGATTGCCACAGCATTAGTAACGCCGGGTGCGTGAGGACTAAATATATCGCCCATAAAATGCGAAAACGCCATCCAAGCTACTGCAGTTATGATTGCTCCAAATATCGAGAGTGTCAATGTCACCCTGTTGGCCTTTACAAATGGTCCAGACCAGAATGCCATTCCGGTTAATATCGAATTATACCCAAACAAACCAAAAGTAACTAGTCCATAATCGGCACCCAGTAGTAACGCAGTTCCTGCACCAATTAATCCTGCAGCTACCATCATGATACCTGCTTTGCGCGAAGCTAGTAGGACACCTGCAAGAATAAAGATACCAGTTACTGGCGAACTAATTAGAGGAACTTCAGAGATGCCATTAAACAGTATATAGAAGAAATCTAAAAGAGGGTCTCCTGACGAATATGTTGGTACTCCCATACTAGGATTTTGTACAGGTATAGTTTAACGATTTGTATTAAATATCAGTTTATTAATCAATGTAAAAAATCTATTAATCTCATAAATTAATTTAGCAATAGTACGGGTTTGTTAGATTTAGAAAGAACTTTCCTTGTTACATGCCCAAGATCATCAGAATTTCCTAATCCTATTGTTCCAAGAACTATGATGTCTACATTCAAGTCATTGGCAGTTTTAATAATTTTGTTAGCAGGATCCCCTATTTTCACAACTCTTTCACATCTTTTAGAATTATTTATAAGGATACTAGATAACATTAGTCGTCCTTCTTTCTCGATTCTTTTCATTAGCTCAGCATCATAATCAGTGTTTTGTTCGTAGTCATCAGACCATTCAATTATATGTACCACATAAATTATAGAGTCGGCTTGGAAAGCATGACTAGCATAATCTAATGCTCTTATTGAAGACATGGAACCATCAACAGCGACTAGAATTCTCTTAAGACTTGTATTGATAGGCCTTTCAGAGGCATTATTTTTGGATAGAGAAAATTTATTATTATAATTCTTAATTTGAAACTTCGATCTGATAATAAACAAAAGATTTGATAAAACAATTGAAATTTCTCGTTTTGATTCTATAATCGGTTTGACTATAAGAAAACAAGCCGCAGATATCGTCCAGACAATACTTAGTAAAATCCAAAACAAGAAAAACTCATAGGAAAATATATACCCAGAAAAAAACAGTGGTAATGGCCAGATCACAACCAAAATGAGTGTAAAAAAGATTCCGTATTTGTACCCAAATATAGTTCTCTTCTTTAATAACGATTCATCATTATCTTCTTTTATCAAAGATCTGATTCTTTCTTCTACAACTACGATTCGCTGCTTCGTAATATTGAAATTAAAGTTGTCTGGCCTTATCAAACTCCCTAGAACAACAAGAACAAATCCAGATGCAAAGGATGTTAGATTACCCAACAGGAGAGGAATATCATGACTAGTAGAAGCTACTGAGATATTCCCGTATAAAGAAAAAGCTGAAAAAAGCCATACAAAAACACCCAGCAAAAGCCCACATAATGCTGAAATAGAAGCAGAGATCTTGTTGGTTTTTTTCCATATCAAAGACAAAGATATAGGCCCTACGGCCGAGCCGATAAGAATACCCATTGATAAATAAATATACTGTAAGCTCAACCCTATATGATACAAAGATAAAGAAAGCATGCCTATGCCGAATCCAAACATCAAAACAGAATATTTTGAAATACGCATTAATTGCCTACCAGACGCCGATGGTTTGAAATACGTTCTATAAACATCAAATGTGAATAGAGAAGAGAACGCGACAAGTTCTGCTGATCCTGCACATGTTACTGCGGTAAATAGCATAGTCAATATTAGAATACCACCTACTTCTCCCAAAAGAGTGGAGATAGTTATAGGTGCAACTAATCCATGACTAACTTCTAAAGGAGAGAGATCTAAATGCATTGCAATTCCTGCGAGTCCTAAAGAAGTGGCAAGAGCAAAAGGAATAGCAAACCAAGCCAGTCCACCTATAAAAAATCCTTTTATTAGAGATTTAGGTCGTGCTGCAATAGCCCTCTGCCAAAAGGCCTGATCCACAAAAACTGTTCCAAAATTTCCAATTATATTGATAATACCAAAAATAAGGGCGCCAATTGAAGCCAAAGTTAAGAATGAACCGCCCGAGTTACCTTCTACAGGATTAAGAGTACTTGCTAATTGCAGGCCTTCAAATAATCCTGTTATTCCCCCTATGTGAGGATTGAAGAAATAAATACTCACTACTAAAATCAGAATCACTATAAAAATAAATGAAGTATTTAGATAGTCTGCAAAGAAAGTTGCCTTCAAGCCTCCAAAATAAGTATACATCATTATGCTCAAAGGTATTATAAAACAAGCTATTGCAATGTCAATTCCCGTTAGAGCATTCAAGGCTACGGCCCCACCTAACACAAGCATAGCCATAACGATAGAATTAGCTAGTAAAGCAAAAAGCAAGAATACCTTGTGACCAAACTTTCCTAATCTAAGGTACAGAAATTCTGTAAATGTGTGAGAAGAGGGAGCTCGCTTTTTCAACTCAAGAGCAACCACAGCAAAAAGAATGATTTGTATACTTGCTCCAGCAGCGTACCAAAATGGGCCACCTATGCCATATTTATATGCGACAGTGGATGACTCTAAAAGCGTTGCAGCCCAAATCCAAGCAGATATTACAGATGATGCCAAAAGGCCACTTTTAATACTCCTGCCCGCTGTAGAAAACCACTCAAATGTTTTTCTTGTCCCGAGCCATTTGGTATCCACAAAAATGAGCAACAATACAATAACAGTCATTATCAGGCCACCTCCAATGAAGATCAAATAACCTGTTTCTTCAGAGAGGATGAATGACAATTAATTGTTAAAATTGAAATGATTTATTTAAATTAATATTACGCCGGGCATTTTTTAGAAAGTCTTTCTAACTCTCAAGTTGTAGAATTACTTTGAAATTAAAATTCTAAACTATAAATAATTAAATCAATTATTTCGTAATATTAAATCAATGATAGATTCCATAGACGAGTTAATTCTTTCTGCTTTGAGTAGGGATGCCAAACAGGATTTGAATGAAATTTGGGATTTTTTAAGAAATTATGGACATGATTTAAGTTTGGAGGAGATAGATTCCCGCATAAAAACTCTTGAAGATGAAAAAATAATTTCAAGATATACAATTTCTATTGACACCAAAAAAGTACGACATAGAATAATTAGAGTAGTTTTGGTAACTTTTAGACCCTCACAGCACTTGGGAAGTCGAATAGAAGGATTAAAGAAGTACCTTCAGGATGCCCCGTTTGTATTATTTTCTGGAAAAACAAGAGGTGGATATGACTGGATCACAATTCAAGTATTTTTATCGCCCGAGATTGCTGACGAGGAGAGCGATATTTATAGAAACTTGTTTGGAGATATAATCCAAACTTATGAAGTATATGATTTTTCCCCTTTAAAGGAACCTACATTTAATGCTTTTACCTATACAGATAAAGAATATAAAAAATTCTTGAATGAATGGATGCCTCCATTTCTTGGAAGATAATAGAAGATAGAATATTCAAATAATTATTTCGGATTATTTAGATATCTTGCAGGTTTAGCTATTTTTAAGTTTTTAAATCTAATTGTATCATCGATTAACGAGTGAATTTTAAGACGCAAGTCCATCAAAAAGCTTATGATATCTGTACTTTGACTTGGTTCAAAATTTAACTGAACTTCCTCTATTATACTATCTAGCCTAGCAAGAGTAATTTTTAATGCAAGGGAAGTTTTCTTTGTTATTTTAAGTGTTTTTATATTCTTAAAATTAATATTTTCGTTTGCAATTAATTCCAAGTCGTCACCTGAAATACCTTGTTTGGAAAATACAGCTTTTACCTCTCTAATTTGTCGAATGGTTAATTCATTTTCTATAATATGATCTGTAAAATGAATAACATTATTTGGTGAAACAGTAGTTAATTCCAAAGCTTGACTTACACTCAATTTGTTTAGCATTATTTTTTCTTTGACATCCTGTGGAAGTTTTAAAAGTTGAATTCTGTGTGAAACATACTCCTCACTTTTGCCTATTTTTTTAGCCAGTTCAGTAACACCTCCCCAGCCAAGGTCTTGGACATATTTCCTAAAAGCCTCTGCTTCTTCAAGTGCACTCATCGATTTTCTCTGAATGTTTTCCGTTAATTGAATTTCAAATGCTTGTTTGTCATTCATTTCCCTTATTTTGCATGGAATATGACGCCACCTAAGGGACTTGCAAGCATAAAAGCGTCTATGGCCAGCAACTATTTCAAAGTTATTTTGATAAGGACGTATCAAAATGGGTTGTAGTAACCCATGCTCTTTGATACTCGAAACGAGTGATTCTACTTCTTGATAATCATTAAATTTATCTCTAATTGAAAACTGTGATGGGCGAATCATTTTTATTTCTATATGTTCCACTATACTGGTATCGAAGGCATGCATAAATTAAATAAATTAATCTAATACTTATACGTTTTCATCTCATCTCTTGAAATCTTATACAAAATTTAAATAAAATTGTAAATATCACAATTTAATAATTTATACTATAAATTATTTTTATTTCACATTTATGTTAATACATTAATTAAACCTTCGAGAAACAGTGTTCTGATTATTTTGGAAGCATCTTTGCAAAGTCTAATTCGATATGAAAAAGATGAATGTTTCCTTTATAACTAAAATAATCAAACATTTAGTTTGATTCTTGATATCTTGTATTTGCTCTTTTTTTAGAAGATTTGAAAAAGGACATTACAATTTCGCATACTCCCATGGGAGCATACTTAAGATGCATCAATCTACCTTTTGTACAAAATTTCGTTCATACCATCATGTACTGTTAGGTAGTCAAAGCCCGACCTATGCAGGCAGGAAGAAGAAACCTACAGCAATAATAACATACACAACAGTTACCGTAACTCCTTCTAACCAATTAATGATTCCATCACGAGATATGTAGTCTATTATCAATATTCCCAATAATATAATGATGAGCTCATAAAGTAAAATCCAAAGTAAAGTGATGACCCGATATGATAGCAAATATAACTAGAAGTGGCACTACAAACAAGGCAAGTTGAGTTCCCGAACCAATCCCTACATTTAAGGCTAGATTCATTTTTCCCTTTAGTGGATTTCAAACCCTATCCCCTGAATTTAAGTATTTGGTTCTAATACTTAGAGAGCAAGGATTAAGGTTCATCCGGGATCTTAAATCCATCACTTGCTATTATACTTTAAAAGCGATAAGATCTTATCGCTACTAAGAACAAGAATCTAAAAAAATTGTCCTAGTCTATTCAATTATAATTTGATTGATCAAATTATATTTAAATTCATTGTCCAAACGGTGGGGTCAGTGGATAGATACCAACCTGGTCTGAATATGCTGGCTTTGGATCTTTATCATCTTTTGGTTCCATAGTAACAAACAGATCAGTATACGTGTATGGGTAAACTTGTGTAGATTTTAAACCAAAAGTCCCATCCTCCTTCACCATGCCAACAGTCAACGGATATTGAGATGCACCATAGTTTCCATCATAAAGCCATATTTCAAAAACTTTACCTTCTGGAGGATTGTAGTTCACTACTCCTTCCATATCTAGTGAGTGGCCATCAGATTTGATATCTACCAATCCAAATACATCAGCTTGACGCCCAACTATTATTCCCGATTGATCAGTGGTTAGAGCGTATCCATTTGTAACATAAACTACGCCAATTAACAATGTTATAGACATAAATAATATAGTTATTCTTAGCGAAAACATCTACCGACTAATAAATGGTTCTTGTATATAAAGATTGAAAGGTATTTCAAACTCATCTATTTTCTCATTTAGAATACTAAAAAGAGTATTAATTGTATTAAGAGCAATTATCATTTTATACTTATATTATGTAACAACAAACTATACTCGACATGATATCAAAATAATAAAAGTCAAATGCATAATTTAATATGGTTTTTCTTGTGAATTATATACTAGAATTAAGACATTTATACTTGTTCTTGTAAGAGGAGTTATGAAATCATTCAGTTGTAATACAAAAAAAGCAGGGATCGCTTTTGGTATTGCCATTTTAACAGTATCCATAATGCTAGGCAACAGTGATATGTTATTTCAAAATAAAGCAGTAGCACAAGTTGATAATTCCACTGTAATTCAAGAATTTAATGGAAAGCTTGACCAAATACAGACAAAATTTAAAGAGTTTGTCGAACAGAATAAGATCAATACAACGTCACTAACTTTACCCAATAGCAGTAGTATATCCGAAGCTTTACAAAAATTAAATTCAACTAAAATACTTGACGAAGTATCTAATGCATTTAACAAAGCTATAAGCGAAACAGGAATTACAAATGCAACTGAAGGAATGAAGGAAAAATATGATGGAGATTTATCCAAGCTCGTTCAAAAGTTTGAAGAGATAAAAGGTAACTCAACAAATTAGTCTTCAAAATTCTCTTTTTCAAAAATATTTTAGTATGTAATTTATTTTATTATAATAAAGTACCCGTTTGTTTAATTAGGTAAATAGAAGTTCTAGAATATAGTGCCAATATTAAGTGGCATGATAATAAACTATTTACTTGTTGATAAATTTATAAACATGTCATGGATTTTTTGGACAATATTTGAGAACTGATCTCACTGGAAAATGCTTGAATTCTTTCATACAACTGGGAAAACAAAAAATCCTTCACAGAATATATCGTTACCAATAGTATTACTATTATCATTATAATTTCAATTTTTTTAGATATTACGGGTATGGACCATTAGTTAAAAAAGAGTTTTTTAGCTATTTATTATCGGATAAATTGACAATTTTCTTATTGATCATGTAATTATCTATCTTGTAGATATGTGGTTTTTTATTCAATTTTATTTTAAACTTCAGGAAAGACTTGATTAATCATATTTATTTAAATGATTGGATTTGGACTTATTCATTACTCTAATATTATCAATTGATGGAAAGAATTTGATTATGCATTCTTAAGACGCTTTTGGTAGCTTATTCTCAATATTAGAAATACTGGTAAAATAGAAATTGGAATTATAACAGCAATATCATAAGATAGAAAAGACATGATCAGAGTTATTGAGTATACGATTGGGATCACACTAACCTGAATCAAGAAATATCGGGCTTTATGACCCAAAGTCTTGTGTGTTTTAATAATGCTCACCAATGTAATTAAAAGTAGTCCAGCTAAGATTTGAACAATACAAGAAAAAATCAGGGCATTTTCATTTCCTAATTGCAAGAGCCCTATTAGAGAAACAGGAGTAAGAGTTACGGTTACCAAAAATATTAGAGAAATGAAAATAGTGACATCCTCCAAGTTCTCTGTATAGTCTAAAAGCAGGGTAAATCTAGACCAGTAAAAAAATACAACTATAAAACTGCATATATATGCTACAAGAGCATGGAAAAATACATCTGAATCAAAAAACCCGGGTTCGGAAGTTGCTAAAGTGGCAAGATTATAAACAAGCAGTACCACACCTACAATCAGCACCGAATCACTGAATGACCTTAGCCTATTAGTTGTAAGAAACCCTTCCATTGCCCTGTCAATATCATGTTATGACCTTATTATAATCATGATTGTAAGTTATATCAGTAGGTTTTCAAAAATTTTTTGACATTGAATTTGTAGATCTTTTTGCTCAATAGCTGAAGTTTGGTGAAATATTATTAATAGTTCCTGTTGGATTTTAAGGAAAAGTTTTTCATTATTTCATACTTTTGTCTTGCTAACGAAATATTTCTTGATATATTTTTAGAATAAAAGAATATAATTTGTTATATCAAAATCCACTACTAAACAGAATTTTGTCAATTTCTTTACATATTGTTATCTACAAGCCTAAGACAAGTCATATTGCGTTTATTCTTGCCTTAGACGAGATGCTATATTTGGGATCAAAATACCAAACAAGTAAGCCAAACTTACACCTAAGAATGTTCCTAATACTCTTTCATCAAAGTGATATTCAATATTGGTAGATGTCGGATCTCCGTACAACACTGACCAGAAAACTAAAAAGGTTGTAAACGCAGGTGAGATATACCAACGACTTGAAATTGTAGCTGATGCAGTAATTAATGAAACTGCACAAAGAGATGCAATAACTACTGGTGGTAGACTCTGACCTAAAAGCCAAGAGGCTATCAGAGCGCCCACAAATACTGAAATTGAACGTCCCACGCTCCGCAATTTCTGGATATCTTTGCGTGGTCGCATCACAAACAATGCGGCTCCAACAAGCCAACCAATATGATCAAATCCTAGTGCAAAGCCTATCGTAGTTGCTGTAGCAGCCATCAAGCCCAGTCGTAAGCCATAATTTCTAGACTGTACGCGACTCATTAACGGTATCTCAAGAGGCGGTCCTGGTTTAGATTCTTTAAAACATAAGGACCATCCATATGCAACAACTGAGCCTATGATATAGAGCAACGCCAGTGGGATTGAATTAGCAAGTCCTTGGTAACTTAGTCCAACGCCTGCAAGTGGCAAACAGATTGTTAATGCTACGGTACCAATTGTTCGTCTAGCTAAAAGTAGTGCTGCACCAAATGCTAGCAAGAACATGCCGGGAATTGCAACTATGGCCCATTGTGCCATAAATGAACCCAACATTAAGAATACGCCTATGAGTATTCCAATAACAATTATTTTTCGACGTTGTTTACGCGTTGGAGGTAGACCCATAATTGAAGCAGGTAATGCCCCAAGAAGCAATGACAATCCCGCTTCAACGTGACCGGTGGCGATAATTATTACAGGAATAGCCGCGATCACAGCTGTAAAACGAGCATTACGCCAACTCCATACGAGATTGTTACTTTTCATGGCTGCTGCTTCTTTTTGAAAAAGTATATTTATTATGGGTTGCTTGCGACAAGTTATGTTTAATGCGATAATAATAGACGTCATGGTTTATCATCTCAATGATTAATCCCAAACATGAAATCAATAATAATAAGATCTTAAGATCGTGTTTTTGCAGGATTTTCAAATCCTAACTAATCAATGTCGACTTTTTAATTATCACATTATCTAAACTTTAGTCATAATTTAATCATCATAAACCATTTTGTTTGATTTCATTCCTGTTTGTTAGGAAAAAAATATAGTTCTATAATAATTTACTACGTTAAAGTTAATATACAATACTGATTTTAATAATTCAATGAAAATTAATACCATCTTTTTGTTGACTGTTGTTGGAGTGTTTGCAACTTTTTCATTATTTACAATATCGACCACCACCAACTTCAATGCAGCTGCTCAATCTAATGAAACGGCAGTTCCTCCATCTAATGAAACGGCAGTTCCTCCATCTAATGAAACGGCAGTTCCTCCATCTAATGAAACGGATAGCAACCCAGATTTCTATGCAAATTTCACAAATCCAGTTATGGTTTCGAATTCCGATGCAAGAGGTAATGCGACCTTTACTCTTGGGGACGGCTCAACTACGATGTATTTTGTAATTAGCGGGAACGGAGTCGGGAACATTACTCAAGCTGTTATATTACAGAGTACAGGTGGCCGCACTACAGATTTGGTTCCGCTTTATTATGCGCCAACTTCGGGACTAATTACCACAGGTTCTGGAACTGCTGATGGGAATTTCACATCTGCTAGTTTCGTGGACGGACTTGAAGGAAAACCGATGTCAGATTTGGTCAAAAAAATTCTTGATGGAGAGATATATCTTGCAATAAAGACAGTCGAGTTCCCACTTGGTGAAATTGCAGGAAAACTAGTACCAGTAAAGTGAGATAAACTCCAAACATTTTTTTAATTATTTGCAATTTGAGAATATCAGTACATAATGCATCTCTTATTTGCAAATGATATCGATATAAATTTCCATAATTATTTTTTTATTATGATCTTGAGTTAATATCATTTAATTTTATTCTTTCATGATTCAGACTAAATCCCCATATGTATGAGGACATGGCTCAACAAACGGTTCTACTCACTAAAGAAAAAGCGTTGCTGGTTTTCATTTTTAGAACCAGATTTGAAAGAATGTAAGAATGTTGCAAAGTTTAATATCAATTTAGATTGATAAAAAAGATTTGAAATATACAAGAATCATTTGAAACATAGTGTTAGAAGATGTTTTTAGATTAATTAATAATCAGAATCTCATATCATTAAATCGAAAATAAATACACATGATGCAATAATAAAATAAATTAATTCTAAATGTTATTTCAATTTTGGTTGGGTTTAAAATAAGTGAATTTATGAATAAATGAAATTAGGTAGGTTATTTGTTCATTAATTTCCAAAATAAGAAATTAAATTGAAATTAAAGGTGATTAAGCGAGTTCTCACCCACTAAATCACTTCTAATTTTATCTTTTTGGCAATACTAGCCTTTTGTTGGTTTTGGTACTGATAACCTCCCACCAGTGACACCAGCAACGATAATTTGGATACCGACTACCAGTAGTGCTATAGATATCAATATGCCTGCAAGAACAGCACCCCATATTGGAGACACCATTATTAGTATGGCTATTATGATTTCGAATATGCCTGCAATAATACCGAATGCTCTTGCTCCTCCACTCTGAGATCTGGCAGCCAAGCTATGAACCACTCTAGCTATACCATCACAGAACAGTGCAATAGCAAGTACAAACAGGATAAATACAGTAGAGCCTAAAGGATATGCCACGACAATACCTGCCACTATAAGGACAATAATCCCAAGACCGATTGTACCCCATCTAGATGATCCCGGAGCTGGACTGAAAATTCCAATTAAAATTCTTTCAATTCCTGTAAATATCAAAACTATGCCAAGTATATAAACAACAGCGAGAGTTGTGAATGCAGGGAAAACTAGAGCTATTATTGATCCGACAACAGCTATTACTCCCAAAACAATCTGTACTGCACGCATCCATCCTGGAGACTTTGTTTCAGATAACGTCATACATTATTGAATAATGTCTGCTTATATAAGGGTTAAATAACAAGTAACAATGTTAATGTTCTTTTATATTTCTTATCTCCATTGTAATGGTGTCTAACTATTTAGTTAAATAGTAAATTAATAATCTTTGCACTAAACTGCTAGCTAATTTTTTTTTAATATGGATCTTGGTAGGCGATAAAATCCTTTTTCATGCTACTTTTTATAATCACGACATTCAGGGTTAGAAATGTGGAAAAAAATAGATATAGATCCTTATGGCTCAAATTCACCTATTCTCTGGATAGGTTATATCAATAGTCCATTTTGTCTATGATAGTCTATGATAGTCAAGAAAAATCATAACCAAGATCTCAGAAAATAGACCAAAATCCTAGTAATATTATTTAAAACTTGAAGATTGTAAGGTATAATGAATATACGGTATTGATAGTATTAACATTCTAAACAAAGAGACAGAGCAGGTATCAAAATAACAAATAGTGATATCAATTAAAGTATGGCAAATAGAGTAATTGAAAGAGCAAAAGGAATGTGATTTCTAATATTCACATCAGTTTAGAAATAAAGACAATAAGATAATCACATTGAAAGTAATCAAATAGAAGGTATGCAACAGCAAATTGTTCATAACACTAGTCAATCAGGTTGGGCGAATAATTCTAATAATAAATCTATTGGTCTAACTAGTTTGGTTCATTTAAATAAATATCACCATTTCAAATTTTCAGTGTCATATTCAGGTTTCAAATAAGAAGAAAAAATGATACTTAACATAATTGCATAGCATCTCTACACGATTAATACTCTTATATAGTAGTATTTAAGAATATTTGATAATGCATTATCATATTCACCAAAAATTCATCCCTTTCTGCTTTGTAAAATAAATATAGTTTAATACAAAAAATAAGGATGTAATATCTAGAAGGTAAATCGGGTTAATAAGATATTAGATGCAATAGAGTATAGAGTATACTTTTCAGATTTTTATCCTCAAGGAAACAAGCTAAATAAGTTGGCAGTATGATAACACGATCTTTTAAAGTTTGGTATTTTAAGTTAAGGAAACATCAAGGACATGAATTGTCTCTTAACTAAAATCATGTGATAAGAAAAGACACAAAGTATTTTCTAAAATGTATAATTAAATAAAAAGAAGATATCAGAATAATATTATTGATTAGATATACACACGGGCTTTCTATTACTAATATTTATGTTCCATGAACAGGAAACC
This sequence comes from uncultured Nitrososphaeraceae archaeon, assembly GCA_963850055.1. Classification (GTDB taxonomy): domain Archaea; phylum Thermoproteota; class Nitrososphaeria; order Nitrososphaerales; family Nitrososphaeraceae; genus Nitrosocosmicus. The sequence goes on from CAWKJS010000001.1 coordinate 29,143, forward strand.
AATAGGAATTCATCAAATAAATATTAAATGAAAGAACATGTTAAATGCAATCTAGGGTTTATCATCAATCCAATCAAAATTTAATAATTATAGAATACTAAATCTTATGTCAGTAGGTTTTAGGACCACCTATTGTTTGTTTCTAATATGTTTAGTGATATCAGAACTTAATGTAACACTGCTTGGATGTTATGAACCTGGTGGATTAATACTTTGCATCCTGCAAAAAGAATAATTAAACAAAGCAAATTGGTAAAACAAGGTTGATTTGTTTGTATTTTATTAAGAAGTCATATCGATACTTTACTCTACAGAACCAATTTCGAGGCATAATACTTTTTATAATAAGAAGTATACTGATTAGCAGAATAACATGTTTTCTAAAATTTTAGTTGGTATAGATGGATCAGAACATTCCAGAAATGCTGTTAATTATGCTCTAGATCTTGCTATAAAATATGGTTCGGAATTATTTCTTTTAGCGATTGTTCCCTCTAAAGTTCATCATGGTGACTCATCAGGAGTATTTGGTATGGTAGCTCCATCTTATTTTGATGAATATAAGAAAGAAGCTGAAAAGTGGTTTGAAGAAATAATAAATCATATAAACAAGGAAACCACCATAGATGCCGGTACTAGAGTCAAATCAGAAGTAATTACCACTCCATTTTCCACTCCAGCTTCAATTCTAAATTATGCAGAAGAAAGAGACGTTGACTTGATAGTAATCGGCACTAGGGGAAAATCGGGTCTTAAAAAAATGTTACTTGGTAGTGTAGCTTCGGATGTTGTTACTTATTCTTATTGTCCTGTTTTGGTAGTAAAATAGGATCCATTTTACCTTTTGTAGGAATCATACAACCAATAGTATAAACAAGATTAATAGTATCTATAGATACTAAAATCAAAATATTTTATTGAGAACGATACATAGAAAGGATTCACTCATCAAATTAAATTAAATCAATTCATCGTGGTGTAATTTATCTAATAACGGTCTCAAATTAAGGCCAATTTCTTTTTCCCCTAAAATTATGTTGGAACCGAGGCCCAAAACTATAGATAGCATATTTCTATCTTCCCTAGCAGTGTAAATTGAACTTCCAAATATTTTGAATTCAAGATGATTGTCATTTATCCATTGCTTCCATTTTCTTGTTCTTTGAGCATTTTGTTCTAATGAGTTTATCACATAATCCAAATCAATTCCTTCTTCATTATCAAGTAATTGAAGCTTAACCATAGGGAGCATGACATTTCCACCTTTTACTGATTGTTTTTCTTTATTCATTTGTTCTATGATCTTATCTTCAACTTCATGAGCGTCTTGTGACTCATCCTTAAAATCGTCTACATCAATGTCATAATTTGGAAAAAAATAGCCTGTCAAATTTTTATCCCAATCGTATATTTTGTACACTGTATCAATATATTCTAATTTCCACAGTGGATTGTCTCTATTTCCCCTTCCAAACATAGTAAAACAAAGTGTTAGTTGGTATTTTTATGTTGATAAAATAGTATAATCATTGTTTCTAAAGATTTTTTTGATACGAAAAATGAGATAAACTCTTTTTGATTTCTACTACTTCTTGTATTTGATAATCTTAAAAACGTAAAAATCCAAAGCTCTGTTCAAGCAGAATAACATTTGATTCTACTTCTAGGGAAACTGCAGTTGTCGGGTTCTTGTATAAATTCTAAATCATAAAAAAATTGGTTTTGTTTTAGACTTTGTATGACTGTAGTTCACTTAAACTGATTTTTAAAAATACTTCTGCGCCATTGTATCCCTCGACTTTATCTTTTGGTAAGCTATACTCCTTGCGATCTCCTTGAGACGTAATTATTACTGAATCGTCATTTACAGCATCCACATTCCCTGCATCTTCAAAGTCTTTTGATCTCACATTTTTATGTATAATACTTTCCCAATCTTGTATCGAATCTGCCATATTAATTCAACGTATTCTCATTGACGAATTATTTAAGTATTTATTTAATAATTGTTTGAAAAAAAGTATTTTTGTAATATTTGTGTAATATAACATCTTTTACGATGGATTGACAAAAAAAGAGAATTGTAATATTCAATGTTACAAAAGGACAGAAGTACAAAGGATTAAAGGAATGAAATGGAGTGAGATAGATAACGATAGACCCAAATTAACTAAACATCTTTATTGAAAAACCCAGTGCTTTTGTTTTAAACGAAAAGTAGATAAATAGTTTTATCAATCCTATTCAATTCTATTTGATCATCATATCTAATTTGACATCATTATTGCATTAGAATGCATACTAGACATCTACTTTTATAACATTTCTAAAGGACAAAGCCAGCCAGAAAGCATATAATCAAACCGTAATCAATATACCTTGAAGGGACCATCTTATTATCAGACAGACTAGAAACAGAGCATCCTCAAGATAGGGTACTCCATAGTTAAGATCATCTTTTTAAATTACTAAAGATAAATATGTGGATGTTTCAAGTCTCTGCTGGAAATCAAACTTTCAACATAGGACTTATAGTTGTTGATATGCAAAACGGGTTTGTAAGCAAAGGGGGTTCTTATGATCTTTTAGGAATGAATACACAGGAATATCAAAAGATTATCCCCAAAACCAAGGAGCTGATTGCCTTTTGTAGAAGTAAGGATATACCAATATTTTATACAGAAGCTGTTAGAGAAGCAAGTGGTATCGATCTGTTAACTCGAGTTCATAGGTTGTTACCTTTAGCAAGAGAGGAACGACTCAAAGTTCCTATAACTGTAAGAGGCACATGGGATGCTCAAACGATAGATGAAATCAAGCCTACAGAAGATGATCATATTGTCATTAAGAGAAGAGATGGCGCATTTCAAGATACAGAACTAAGGGTTTGGCTTCAAAGTGAAGGGATCAATACATTGATTTTTTGTGGAGTAGATACTTCTATATGTGTTGAAACTTCATTACGAGAAGCATTCAATAGTGGATATGACGTAATTGTCGTATCTGACGCAACTGCTTCTGGAATTCGTAAGCACTATGAAACAACACTAGAAAGGGTACGAGATTATTACGGTTTGGTAGTCGATGTAGAACGTTTCTATAAAATGATAACCTCGCTGGAAAATATTAAATCTGGCCAAATAAGTGATAGCGAATTATCAGATACGTATGGTAAATTTCTTAAAGAATTCAGTTTACTTGATATCAGAAAAGAAGAGAAGTAATGTATAACGTAATTTAAACAGGATGTAGATTTCCATGAGTGGGTAAATAGGATTGGAGAAGGGCGAAATTAATAGTAAAAGGGGATTTTCGTCTATCATGAGCAGAGGTTCACTTTGGTGGATAAATAATAGAAATAAGTCAGGAAAATATTTCTGAGTGACTAAAACTCACTTTCAAAATATCGCCAAATAATTTTACTGCCTTTAGGAAATTTTTAAGAGTACTCCTTGGTTATTTCCCCTTACGGTACATGGTCCTTCTGATATCGCTAGAATCTTATCAAGTTATTAAAGACCAATCTTGATACTTCTTTTCCCTTTGCGAAATAATTAGATTCATGGCCAATGCTTTTTTCTGGTAGAAATTAATATAGTCAAAGAAAATTTTGAGACATCTAAAGCGGGTAGTCTCTAATTGATTGTAATAATGAAAAGCGAAGATTTGATGAAATATGCCATAAATATTATAATTTAGACCACCCATTTAAGTCACGAAAAGGAAATGTACATGTATAAATGGAGACCCCGGCACCTTCAGAGAGATACTACACGTGGGTGCCATATAGATGTCCACGAAAGGCCCGTATGTACCTATGCTTAAATTTATTCATACATCTTTAGATGATTTTTTAATCTGTTTTTACTATTTGATTTAGTTGCAATTATGCTGTCTTTTAGATAATGAGGTTTTTTTGAGGAAAATTCTCAATTTTCTTAGCAGCTACTAGAGTATATTTTTGACATATGAGCATATCAGTTATAACAAGTGGAAGGATGGATTTGTTTACATGTTGGGTAGTTATATCTTTCTTGGATAAAAGTCACTGATATGTCATCGATTAACGACAGGGGAGAAAACGAATTTGCATATGAGGAATCAAACATAGTAGGGATATCGGAAAATAGCCCAGATGAAAAGGACCACTGCAGTCAATGACGTTTATTTTGCAGGTATTTCCTACTTTTGATTCATTCTAAAGTTGAAATTATCGCCTTCTATATAGCCTCCTACCACAACGTCATCATTGTTGCATGTTGAGGTAGAAGTAACACCTGTAATAATTAATTCTACTTCATTTCCCTCTCTTTCAGTTGCTTGGACATTTAACTTTCTCGAATTATAACTCAATAAGATTTAAAATATCTTGAAGATTTATCGTCTACTATTGCATACGACTTACTAAATATAAACCGGCACTAAAAAAATATTAAAATCAATTAAAAAGGAAATGAACAGAAGAAGAGATAAGAAAGAATAACAACGGAAAATTATGACAAGGGAATAAAGCTAACCCCAGCAGGTCTGTAATTAAATGTTTATCTTTAGTGGATTAGTAATAAGAATGAAAAATTGTTTAAAGTCAATTTACCTTCAGGCCGTACCGTGGCACCTGCGTTGATAGTTGTAGATATGCAGAATGGTTTCGTGTCAAAGGGAGGATCGTATGATAAAATTGGTATGAACACTTCTCTGTATAGAGAGATTATTCCAAAGATTAAGGATTTAATTGAATTCTGCAGGAGTATGGGTATTCCTGTCTTTTACACCGAAGCAGTAAAGGAGGAGAGTGGCATAGATATTCTTACAAACGTCCATAACATCTTACCCAAATCAAGACAGGAAAGATTGAAAGTACCCATATGTATTAGAGGTACCTGGGACGGATTAACAATCGATGAACTAAAACCTAAAGAGAAAGATCCTGTAATTCTAAAACGAAGGGATTCTGCTTTCCTAGATACAGTATTCCGGATTATGCTTCAGAGTCAGGGCATTGCATTTTTTAGTATTTACTGGAATTGATACTTCTATTTGTGTAGAGACTTCATTAAGGGAAGGATTTAACATAGGTTACGATGTGTCAATAATATCAGATGCTACGGCCTCCGGAGACAAGAGACATTATGAAACAACTCTGGAAAGAGTAAGAGATTACTATGGGTTAGTAATGAATACTGAGAAGTTTAAAGCAATGATCGGGAAACTAGATCTGATGCGAAAAGGTGAAGCTAAACCCTTTAAAGATCGAACAAGCATCCAATCCTTTTAAGAGGAATTCCATTGCTAGATAGGAAATCTCCAAAACGACAAGTAATTCCTTTGAATTTCACATATTAGTGGAAGCCAGTCAAATAGAAAATTAATGCTTTGACCTTTAGTCGGAGATTGTTTGCTTGTTTCTACCAAGTAGCTTTTCGTAAGTATTGTAATAGGCAAGAGGCAAACCTAGGAGCTAATGTACCAAATTATTCATATCCTTTACCTCTAATATTTGGAATCGAAGTTTTGGCATCAGCTCTTTTGATGCAGTGATGTTGACTGTGTTTATACAAAAGGTTTGAAAGGATTCAGTGGTATTGTAATTGTATTGTATTGGATGGATTGTTGACTATTTTGTTTTCGCCTTTTATATATGGAGCGTCAATGAATCCTGCACGTTCACTAGCTCCCGCATTGTTATCTGGAGTATGGACCGATCTATGGTTTGTACCTGGATGCAACAATTTGTGGGTACTTCAGTGATTGTATTGATAGATAGAAAAAAGTTTGAATGAATAACAAATATTGATCTACTATTGATTATATCCTGAATCTCGTGTCACTTGATTTGACCTGTTGCTTCGCATAGACAATATTTGATGTACATATAATAATACAAATAATAAATATTAGAGTTTATTAAGACAATTCTGCAATATTTTTAGTATTTTTTTCCTTAAGAACACTATACTCGTAGGCTAAAAATACAAGAATAAATCAAGATTTGGGGACTCGTCAATCATTGTATTGAGGATATTGAAAAAAGTCTTCAAGAATAACAAATATTTAACTACATTTGAGATATCTGTTAGAATTATTTGTTAACACTATCTATTTTGATGTAATGTTGAAAGTCGGTAAGGCATCTAATTAATAACCTAGATTATATCCAAAATATTGACAAAGTGCCGTTATTTAAACTCATTTATTCTATATTTAGTTTCCATAAGAATTATTTGAATCAATATAATCAATGGGACCACAGGTTTGTGAAACAAATTTGACATCAAGAATGGATCCAGTTTGAGAATATTATTATGATATTAATCATTACCTACCTACCTATCTACCTAGTTACGAATTATTATTGGACATGTCAAGCAATGACTTTTTGAAAAAATTTGTACTTTATCTCAACGCTATCAACCGTGCTCACCTAGTGGATTAGATGGAATTTGAATATGCTATTAAAAGGAGTCAAATATTTGTGGGTTCATAACATAATCTAAACTTGACCTGTCTACTTGTACCCAACAATCTTCACCCAGCCTGTTATTGATAAAATTCTTCCAAACATAGATTCGTTTTAGAAAAATATTTATTTCCTTTTCGCTTATGTTAGTTAACAATTACTTTCTTTGGAAGTCAAAAGGCAGCCGGGTATCATAAGATTGAGGTGGTAGTTATTCGATAGACTGTTATTAAAGAGTTTTTTTCTATGACCCAACACACACAAAAAACACACACATGAAAAACATCTAAAGTTTAAAAAAGTTTGTGAAGATATAGATAGCGTTTTGAAAATGTCAGGCAAGAAAAAACCATGCCTATAGCTTAGTTATCTGTCAGTAGTTATACATGGATAAGCAATGTATGCTTACATTACTACGTAAATCATGATTGCTTTTATAAGCCGTTCATACCGTTCAATATTGTTAGCAACTAGCTTGTTTAGTGTAATTGTATACACTTTTCTTCCTACCATTACCTTCGCCTTATATTGGTGCTATTTCTAGCGTAATTGATCTTCTGAGTGGAGTATAAAAGAAACTCTCGTTTGTAATTTTTGAAGACATTCTAATCTCCCTTTGCCTTTCTCAGTAAAGCAGTTACAAATCATCAATATTTTTATTTTTAAACGATTCGACACAATTAAAGAAATTTTCAAATATCAGGCAATAATCGTTTGTTGAAGTTTGACCTTTTTAAATACCAATATAGAATATGAATCAAAATGTTGATTTCGTGTTAATTCAACCTTTTTCTTTCACCTTTTGTTTATTTGTGAATCCTGATAAAGTAGTAGTAATAGAACAATGGGGCCAGAGGGATTCGAACCCTCGACCGCCAGCGCCCCGGGCTTATACCCAAAATTGGATGGTATCCTGCCAAGCTAGACGATAGCCCCCTTGTTTATTAAAAATAAACCCCTCATTTTTAAACCTAAGTATACAACTAAATGCAGAGAAATTCTAAAGATACATTTTAATAATTAGTTAAATGCTTTATAGCATATCATTTATGCTGGTTAATGAACTAGATGCCATAGACAAAGAAATACTTAATGATATTCAATGGTCTTTTCCTTTGGTTGAAAGACCGTTCTTAGAAATGGCAAATAAATACCAATTAAAGGAAGAAGAAGTTCTCTATAGAACTCAAAGATTAAAAGATATTGGAATTATTAGACAGATAAGTGCAATTTTTGATACACGTAAGTTAGGATACAAGAGTGCGTTAGTGGCTTTTTCAGTGGATAAGAATAAGATAGATTATGTCGCTAATGAGATAAACAAACACCCAGGTGTAAGTCACAACTACGAAAGAAATCATGAATACAATGTTTGGTTTACGTTAGCTGTATCTCCGGATGCAGATATGAAAACCGATTTAGATAAAATGGCTTCCCTAGATGGAGTTTTAAAATATAGAGTATTACCAACGTTAAAAATGTATAAAATAGGCGTGAAATTGGACATGGTAAATGATGATCCTGAAAAACCTAGTCCCACCGATGATGTAAAAAAAATGGATGCAAAAGCAGAGAAGATATCAGAAGTGGATAAAGAATACATTAGACAATTGCAAAAAGATATCAAGATAATTAGAGAACCATTCAAAACAATCACGGATAATTTGGGAATAAATCTGGAAGAGCTCTTTAACAAAGTTAAGGAATATCAAAATATAGGCATCATGAGAAGATTTGCGGCAATTCTTAGGCATAGGCAAGCAGGCTTTACGGCAAATGGAATGATAGTGTGGAATGTGCCAGAGGAAAAAATAGATCAAATAGGATTAAAAATTGCTTCTTTTCCGCAAGTAAGTCATTGTTATAGACGTCCCATATACCCAGACTGGGAATTTAATCTTTTTAGTATGATTCATGCTAGAACAATTGATGCAGCTGAAAAAATAGCAAAGGAAATATCTGCAATAATTAAAATTGATAAATACAGAATATTATTTAGTTCTAGAGAATTTAAAAAAGAAAGAGTAAAATATTTCGAGTAAATTACGATTTTGTTAATTAAAAATTTTTAATTATGCCAATAATTTAGGCATATCAAAGTTTTTTTCATACATTTGTTCAATTTGTACTCTCTCATCTTCATTCAAATAATTACCATCAGAAATTTGAGCAAACAGATCTATTTCCTCAATACTTGTGACAGTTGGTAAAAGAACGGAGATTTGCTTTTGCGATAAAATATACTTCATAGAAATTTCAGTAATATCCCATCCATGGGAATTGGCTATGGGTTTGAGTTTTTCTATTTTTTGCATCGCTTGTATAATCCATTCTTTTTTTCTATTATTTCTATGATCATTCTTATCAAATACTGTATGCTCATTTACTTTGCCAGTTAAAACCCCCGATGCATCGGGTACCCTAACCATTATACCTACTGAATTATTTTTTTTATCCACGGCATCAAAAAATACCCTTCCAGGATCCTGTTCTAATATATTATACACAGTTTGTAAACAAACTATATTCCTGTTTTCTATAGCATGAATTCCTTCTTTTTCCCATCCTATTGCAGGCCCTAAAGCAACGCCGTGACTCTTAATTTTTCCAGAGCTTACTAATTCATCTAATTTGTGAAATAATTTATCGTTTTCTATAGCATCCATCTTGGGATTATGCAAACTATATACATCAATAAAATTGGTTTCTAATCTTTTCATGCTTTCTGACAAAGCATATTCTAAGAATTCTGGAGTGTGTTTTTGTGGAATCTCGCCGTGTCCTACTTGATTTTCATTATACATATCATAACCCCATTTAGTGGAATAAATTACCTCATTGCGCATATCTTTAAAGGCTTTTGCTAATAACTTTTCACTCTTGCCCCTTCCATACATATCAGCAGTTTCATAAAAATTAATTCCTAAATCAAAAGCATGTTTTAGCATCTTTATAGATTCATCTTCTTCAAGTTTTTTTCCCCACCAGTCTAAACCTAAAGTCCACGTTCCAAATCCAATTTCACTAACTTTAATGCCTGTATTTCCTAAGTTGCGATATTTCATTAAATTATACTCCTCACTTTTTCAGATAGTTTATTGAAATTATCGTCATCTATACAAGGTTTACTGATTGACTTTAGATATTCAAATGGCTTTTCGGGCAGACGATTTTCAAAATATGTGATCAAGTCTGGATCGTGGGAGTCGATTTGAATCCAGGACTTACATCCTACCCATTCAGGTTTGTTCATTAATTTTATTGGGTTGTTTAATTTGTATACTCGTAACAACAATAAATAAAGCGGCTTTTTTGGGTTATAATCAAACCGAGATTTGAGATAATCATCAGTCCATATATGGAAATTCTCTAATTTTTTTAATGTAGTTAAATCGGGCACTTCACTAAAACGAGTTATCTCAACAAATGATGTAATCTCTGTTGTTTTATTTGAATCAGGCAGAGTTTCGGCATTATCCAATCCATTTTTTCTGTTTAATTCATCCAGGGTTGTATGATAGTCCATACGGATTGATTCTTTAGCTTGATGTTCGAAAGTTGGGGATAAGAAAAAATTCTTGAACTTTAGTTCAAATCCGTTGCGAAATTCCATAATACCTCCTTTTCTGAACGATAAAATTTGATTTCCGGATTCTAGGGCTTTGCAAACTATAGCCCACTCTTTTAATGCCCCAAGAGTATTTGCGTTGGATTTTGGTTCATCATTAAAACTTTCTTGAGTATTATTGATTTGGGTTGCAGTTGCAGCATCAGAGGAAATCGTTGAATATGTTCTTTCAGAATCAAGACCGAATCTTTTCAATGGGATAGTTCTAGAATTGAAACCTACAATATCATTAAAATCATTATCTAAAAAAGAATTAGAAATCATATAAACACCAGTTTACAATTGTATTGTTATTATAAATAAATATTATTAACCACTGATTTTCGAACAAGGAAGGCTTTTAGCCCAAACTCTTGATTATTTCCTCTATATTTTTTAGGACACACGGGATCATCGGCGTATCTTTAATGATATATTTACTAACTTGAGTTTCACGTAGGTCTATGATCAAGTTCTGGAATCTTGAAAGATTGTCAGTTTCAAAAGCCAACATGAAATCCTGATCATCAATTCCAAATGAATATGTGGTATTAAGTCGAATTTCAGGATATTTTCTTCCAACTCTTATATGTTCTTCCATCATCTCTTTTCTCTTCTCAAAGGGCAAAAGATACCATTCCCGAGATTTAATAAATGGATACACTACCGCATATTGCAATGGCTCCTCTTCAGTTTCAAACCCAAGTTTAACCTGATTTGAATAAAATGATTTTCGAGTTAAAGAAAGATACGTAGATGTAGGTTCTATATATTTTCCCAGTATAGTAGTATAAATTTTTGAAGCCAGTACCTGAATATTTTCTAGTGATGGCGACATTGTCCAAATCATAAATTCACTATCGTGTCTTAAACCGATGGTAGAATAAGTTCTGATTTTTATTCTCTTGCGTGCAGTATTTAATAATTCAAGAAACTCGCGTGAAGCCTCATCTTTGCCCATCTCATTTAGCCAGCGCCACTTGGGATCGACTTTATAAAATGTAAAAGTAAAGAATTTTTCAGGATTATTATTGTTATCGGATTCATCAGTCTTGGCACCCGATAGATCATGATCTTTGGTAGTTGTTGTAGCGCTCACATCATCATCTTTTATTGCATTATCTAAATTATCAATATTATTTTTTTTAATACCAGATAAATTATCAACTTCTGAATGGCTTTTATTCTTGTTTCGCATGACTTGTATGCTGTTCTAAATTAATAAATAGTTTAATACAGTCAATTGACATTTAATTTTCAAAATAACAGTGACCTGCTTTATCCTACCCAAACGACTGAGGATATTTTATATATTCACTGAGACAAAACAATAGATTGAATAATTTTATCTTTTAATATCCCTTGATCATGATTAATACTACCATTCTCATATACGAATTATTCGTAAATCGAGGAGTGATTTCTTTGGGATGGATTTATATATTTTAGGCCACGACTAGCAGTATCTTTTTTATTCGCAACCTTTTTCTTTTTATCCTTGTCTGTTAATTTTTCTCTAACTTGATCGTCTCTTTTACTTTCCAGGTAAGTGTTTGTATGCTCAAAAACAACAGAATGTGGATCATTAAAGAATGTTCCATGATTCAATAGATCATTGTTTTTTATTATTCTTACCTTCTTTTTCACATCAATCACCTTTTTTTCATGTTCTGACCGAAGATTATGTCGGTTTAGTCTTGTTTACACAAACCTAAGACACATAGATTGCAACTTGGTATAACCAAGTGAGAAGGAGGGAATAATAAAGTTATTTAATTCCAAAATCAAAATAAGAATCCTGTAATATATATAATACACCTAACACTATGACCTAAAGGACTATTTCTTATGCAAAAGTTCTTTAATAAAGTGAATTTTTCAATAGAATAAACTAGTTGTTTTCTTGCCATGTGTTTTACTATCAATCTATATAAAGTTTATGCAAAACTGTATAATCAAGTTAACTGAATGGGTTTTAGACACATTTTTGATTTAAATAGTTTATCGTGCTTATATATTGTCTTTAGATACCGACCATACTTCCCCGTCCTTCTTCTCTTTCCCCCAGATATTAGAAAATATTGGAAATGGTCAAAGCTGTCTATCCTATCCTCTATTGTCTAATCCTCATTATCCAGCTCCTTGATGAGGGGTTTAATGAGAGTTTAATGAAAGGTCAGTAAACCTGTTTTAGATGTCTTTTATACAGCATCTACTGATTCATCAGACAGTCCAAGCCAGGCATACCCTTTTAACTCTAATTCCTCCGATAGCTCCTTTCCGGCTGTTTTTATTATTTTTCCTTTTGACATCACATGTACCTTATCTAGTTTTTTCAAATAACGCAAAATCCTCGCATAGTGAGTAATAACGATTACTCCTGCACCGGTTTCAATTAATTTATTGATGGCCTCAGCAACAGACTTTACAGCGTCTATATCCAATCCAGAATCAGGTTCGTCAAGAATTGCAAGGTTGGGTCTTAAGACCAGCATTTGCATTACTTCAGATCTCTTTTTTTCTCCTCCAGAAAAACCTTCATTAAGATATCTACTTAAAAAGCTTGGATCTAGACCTACATTATCAAGATTTCTCTTTAGATATTCATGGAATTCTTTTACGGTTATGAAAACTTCTCGATCCTTTTGTTCGGCTGTGAGAGATTTACTTAATAAATTATAGGCATTGCGTAAGAAATGACTGTATCCTACTCCAGATACTTCAGTCGGATATTGAAATCCTAAAAATAATCCCTTCCTTGCTCTTTCATCTGTTCTTAAATTAATAATACTTTCATTATTAACTAAAATATCACCTGAAGTTATAGAATAACGCGGATGACCCAACAAAACGTTGGCTAATGTGCTTTTTCCAGAACCATTTAATCCCATAATGGCATGAACTTCACCTTTATTGACATCCAAATTAACACCGTTAAGTATTTTTTTATCTTCAATATTGACATTTAGATCTTTGATGGTTAAGAATGACATAAAATTTTATATGTCAATACATAATATAAATATTCGTCAAAATAACACTGTTATAATTATAAAATTTATATATTTTGTGTAAATTTGGGTTAATTAATTGATTAAAGTATAATAATTTATAATAATTTTTTAAAAAAAGAATACAAAGAAAATAAATTTTGTAAAAAAATTTAGGTTATTGTTATTTTTCCTTTCATGAATGGATGAACAGTACAGTGGTAATCGTGTTCGCCTGGACCCATTTTTTCTGCAGGTACGCTAGCTTTAGCAGCTGGCATTATAATACTGGTATCAAAAAGTTTCCCGGTTTCTGGGTCTTCAGGTCCGGTCCCGCTAGTAGCTGTGTGTGGAACAGTATCTTCGTTAACCCAAGTCACTAATGCATCACTAGGGGCACTAGCAGGCTCAGGTCCATAGGCAGGATTTCCTTGTGTGGATGAACCCTGTAATATTTTCACTTCAACCTTATTGGCAAAAGCAGATTCATCTACAGCCTCCGATGCATTGGTAGCAGTAGCTACAGGAGCTGGTGGAAGTTCTTGTCTGTAAATAGAATCGACTATACCTGCTTTTGGAGTAGCTGCAGTAAACAAATAATAAGCAATTATTCCGACTATAACGGCCATTCCCATAAGCGTATAAAAAGCTCTTTTGTCAGTCTTATCAGCCATATTGACAACAAATTGTATAAAACGCCCTTATTAATTTCTTTTATGATTTCATTTGATCAAAAAGATTGTAATTTCAGATTTATCCACCAGTAATGGAAAATGGAATATCAGCTCGCGAATCCAAATGAATAACTTTTATTTCTGATTTCTGTACTTTTATTGCAACGAGAGAATGCTGAAAGGGAGAGAAAGAATCAACTGTAGTATATGTAATGACAGAATTGGTGATTTTAAATATGAGGCAATGCCACAATGGAATATTTCAGGATTCTTATGTAGCAAATGTTATTCGAAGAAGATAACAGAACACTATATAAAACAAAACCCAGAAGAAAAAAAATTAAAGTAAAAGTGCACTAAACTGGACTGAATGGACTGAAAACGAGATTAATTCATGAAATTATTAATTAATCGACTTTACGGATCTCGACAGCCTTATTGTTTTCTATTATAGATCTAGCATTCTCAAAAGGTAAAATTGCCACATCATCTCTCTGATAAGGACCATATTTATTCATATTAACGCCTACAAATTGCTCCATGGAATCTAAAAACCTTATAATTACAAAATTCTGATTTATTGAAGATACTATCTTTTCCAAAGTTTTCGATTTTCCTTCAAGTAGCATTTTTAGTACTATGTTAATTCTTTGCTCTCTTTCTCTATTTCCGAAAAACACGTATTTTTCTTCATCTGTAAGATTAGAATATTCAAACATATTTTGTGATTTTGAACTATTGAAAATTTTCTTGCATCTTAATACGAATATCAAAGTCGTTAATTTAACAACCAAGATTACCAAATTGGAATTAATTTCTTTGGAAATTTTCTGGGTAGATCCATCATTTTCTTTTTGCAATTCTAGATTCTCTTTTTCATTTTGTTCTTTTAATAAAGAAACAAGATTTGAAATATTTTGATAAAAATTGTGAGGGACAGGCTGAGGTCCGCTATCAAGATGGATTTCTCCTTTTAAAATATTAAAAATTTCTTCTATTTTTATTAAATTTGTTGGCTTTCTATGATCCATCAGCTCTCACACAATTTGTATACATGATAAGCTTAATTAGAGGTTTTTATTTTACTATATCGAATATTTCATTTGCCTTATAAAGTTATAGATGGAAAAATTGAATCTTTGAGTTTTACCGCAGAACAAATAATGATGAGACTAAAGGATGAAGAAATTAAATTTCTAGATTTACAGTTTACAGGTTTAACTGGTAGATTCCATCACACTACAATGGCCTCCAATATGTTCAAAAAAGAAGATTTTGAATATGGATTACCAAAATTGGATGGTTCTTCAATTAGAGGTTTTACTGAGATCCACGAATCCGATTTGATAATAAGACCAGACCCTTCTACATACGCAATAATACCTTGGATAAAAGAAGACAAAACAGCTAGACTAATTTGTGACATATTATCAGGAGGAGAAAATAGAAAGCAATTCAAAAAAGATCCTCGAGGTATTGCAAGAAAGGCCGAAGAGTATGTTAGACATCAAGGATATTATAATTCATTTTGGGGGCCTGAAGTAGAATTCTTTGTTTTTGATAAACTAGAAGTAAATACAATGACGCCATATAGATCTCAAAGTTATAATATTATATCAAAAGAAGCGCCTTGGTCAACAGAAGGAGTGGGGTATGCACTCAGATTAAAAGAAGGATACCTCCCTAGCGCACCAGGCGACACATTAATGCAATATCGTAATGAATGCGTAGATGTTTTGAGTAATAATTTTGGTATTATTTGCGATGCCCATCACCATGAAGTAGCAACAGCGGGACAATGCGAAATCGACATAAGATTTGATACGTTAGTTAATGCTGCAGATTCTGTTCAAAGTTATAAATATATTGTTAAAAATATAGCCAAGAAACAGGGCATGATTGCAACTATGATGCCTAAACCAATCGCACTTGATAATGGTTCAGGAATGCATGTTAATGTGAGTTTATGGGATAAAGAAAAAAATCTATTTTATGATATCAATGATTCATATGCAGAAATGTCTCAATTAGCCAGATATTTTGCGGCTGGAGTATTAGACCACGCTCCTGCATTGGCTGCAATAGTTGCCCCTACAACTAATTCTTATAGAAGACTAGTGCCTGGATACGAAGCACCCGTGTACATTGCATGGAGTACTGGCAACAGATCGGCGATAATTAGAAATCCAGCTCATTATAGAGGTGAAAGGTTTGCACACATGAAAAGGATAGAATTCCGAGCTCCTGATCCGTCATGCAATCCATATTTAGCATTTTCAGCAATAATATCAGCTGGTCTAGACGGCATAAAGAAAAAAGCATCGATACCGGACCCAATAGACGAAGATATTTTCAAAATGGCACCGCAGCGTAGACGTGAATTAGGAATTAGACAATTACCACCATCACTTAGAGAAGCATACGAGGAATTAAATATTGACAGAGAATTTTTAAAGCCGATATTTGACGATGAAATTATAGATTCAATAATCTTGCAGGAAGCTAAGGATCATCAAGACGTTACCATAAGACCCCATCCACATGAGTTCTCACTATATGCAGATGTGTAAAATGTAGGTTGAAATGGCAACCAAGATCAACAGTATGAGATAAAACAAAGGTTAATAACACTGGATTAACACAGTTCTAAATAATTTTTTGGAGGGGTTGTCTAGACTGGTTAGGATACCTGCCTTACACGCAGGTGGTCATGGGTTCAAATCCCATCCCCTCCATAGTTATTATTGATAATGTTTGAAGAGATTTTTTGTTTAAACTCTAGTAAAATCGATAAACATTTGACCCCATACAGTAGCAATGTTCAAATCCCTCCCACTCCATAGGCGCATTGATGAATAAATAAGATTTAAATCCATTTTTAATGTCAAATTTGTTTCACAAACTTCTGTTCGCATATTTAATAATCACTAAAAGGGTGACAGTATAGGAATTATTTCATTAGTTCAAATCTATAGTTTCCTAACATGTGAACAAATCCCATTCTTTCTCATTTCTAATTTAGCCTTCAATAATTAGATTTCTTGTTTTAAGACAGGGGCTTCGAGTCCCAAACTTTCTGGTTTTTTATTGTTCAACTTAAGTTCCTGTTCCTTAAGAAAAAAAGATAGAATAAAATATTGCAGAATTGTCTTAACAAACTCTAATATTTATTATTTGTATTATTGTATGTACATCAAATATTGACTATGCGAAGCTACAGGTCGAATCAAATGACACTACGTTACCGATGTTACCAATAGTAGATCAATATTTGTTATTCATTCAATCCTTTTTTCTATAGATCAATGCAATCACTGAAGGCCGAACCCTAGTCTTAATTAATTTTATGAAAGTGGTTAGACAATTGCCATTTATTTATACGAATTCATAATACAATCGCCAAATCCCATTATTGTATCATATTTAACTTGTGCATAAAGAATAGACTACTTGTTTTATAGAAAGGTTCAAGTCCCATTACCCATTGACTTCTGCTCGTAAATTATTATCAAATTGGGTTGAAATGTTGAAACCCATGATTACCTGACATGTAAACAAATCCCATTCCCTCCATTGTATTCACAGGTTATACATAATGATTTTATCTAAAAAATAACAAAATTTAACTAGACTTTTAGACAATATGAATAGAAGAGAACCACAATATCAGCATTATCATTATCATAATTTCTATAACAATAGAGGTAATAATCAAACCATTGATTCAATTCAAACACCCATATTATTTCATCCAATAATGTAGAAAACTTCAATAATGCAACAAAAAGAAAATTGAAATTGTTCCAAAGCATCTTAATCCTCACATATCCAAAATATTAAATGAAGTTCTACAGATTAATCAAAGCAATGCGGAAACAATTTACGACTATATCATTACAGAACAAAATGAGATAAATATCAAGGAATCAACTAAAGAGACAAAAATAAAGAGAATTGCTCATCTATCAAAGCATTTTCATCATCAACAATCATTTTATAGCAATAAATTTGTAGTAAATGAAATGAATTGTTTAAATATAAAGATAATATATAAAAAGTCTTATTGTAAACATAGTTCATGATACTTAACTTAGAAGTCAACCTTGGTAATGGTTATATTCATGGAATAGCATCAAATACTCAAAAATCTTATAAAATAAATATACAGGAAGGTTCAGAAATTCACATGGTTATTCCAGAAGAGTTGCAAGTAAGTTCTAAAGAAGGATCGATCTTTTTTACAACTGAAACAGGATACAATATTTCTCTACAATTAAGTTTTAAAAAAATGGAAACAGATATGATTTTAATTTATACAGATATAGATACGTTAATGAAGTTAGCTAAAAATCTCCCTATTCAGATGGAGATAAAATAATAAAAAATAAATATCTTTTTTAGTAATGTAAATACACTCATATGATAAATCACATCATAAACTAGATTCTATAATTATTAGTTATATATCATAAATTTAGTGTGGGTTAGACAAAGTAAACTACAATAAATCATTCTACCTCTTTTTCTGTAATTTCGAACAAATACCGATAACCATTTCTTGTTCCGAGATATTTATAATCCTCCAGATTCTCTATTATATCGCCATCCATGATCCATTGAAAAGTTCTTTTTTCCTTTTCACTTATAGAATCATCTTCAATGCAAACTAGCGTATCATGTTGATCCTTGATGAAATTGTAACCAATTACTTTGGTTCCCTTGGTTAAGAGAAGGGTAAATGGACTTTGCTCATTAGATCCAGGATCAAATCTATGTACTTTTAATTTCATAAGATAAAATAACAACGTCTCTTAATTATTGTACTGTCCTAAACATAAGTTGGTAAGTTTGATCATGATATATGATAAAGATAATTGCCTGATTAAATTGAATAGACGTTGTCATTATTAATAAGATAACACGATAAATCCAATGTTACGGATTGTTAATTCATATAGATGAAAAATATTGAAAAAATAAATCTGACAATATTATTCATCAGGCATACAACATCTATCAACTTGCCAATGCGATCAAAATTGATTACAAGGGCAGGTCTGCATCACATCAATGTATAAAGAACAATCTAGTCACTGAATCTGGAGAAAAATATGGATTTCTCTAATCTATATCGAACCCTAGAGGCAAACAAAAATGCACTAATAGAAATCAAAAACCAAGTATATAAGAAAAAGGGAAAGAAATAATGAATATGGAAATATGTGGAAATAACTATCTCTATCTTTTGATCTTACTAATTCATTTTAGTTCCAAACAAAAGAACACAATAGTCCTCAGATGGTAAACCATATTCTGTTGTTTGCATTCACTTATTTAGTCGAGTCAACTTGTTGAGACTTTTCATGACTTTTTTGGTTCCATTTTCCGATTACGATTGACATTGAATTAATCAGAGCAGTAATAGCATCTAAAAAGAACTGTTTACTTAAACCATAATAAAATATAACCTTGTATAAGCTAATTAACGGGTGAGACTTGATCATAGAAATATTCTTTGGTAATATGAGACTGTCTAACTCGATATATGTTAAATCTAATTCTTTCCCAGTAATTTGGCTTTCAATATTTTTGTCCAGTTCAAAGGTTGTTCGGATTATAAACCCATCATCTAAATCCTTTTGAAATTCCAAAAAAAATGGAGTAGATAACCCCGACGAATAAGGCAATTGTGGGGATATTTGTGCTTGAAATTCGATACCTTCAGTTTTATTTTCCTTTGTGGTATCCTTTGCTTCATAGCCCCATTTTTTTAACCAATCAATCAATTCATAAAATTTTGATTCTTTTAACTTCATCAATTCAGTTCCATCTTTACCTGCGTCTTTTTCAACCGTTATTTCCTTACTTACATTACTAGAGGTAGATTCAGCCGCAGTATCGGTTTTGTTCGATGTAGACATCTTCTTAATTAAAATTAGAATATTATTTAAATAATGATTTCAATCTCAATTATGAGACTAACGTTTAGTTCAATATCATAAAAGAAACTTATTTGTTCCTTATCAAAGTAATCACTCTTGCTAATTGAAGTGATGCAGAAGGAATATTAGGATCGGCTGAATATGATATACATATAGAATTAATTAAGAATTATAAGAGTTGATCATGTTCTTATTTCGATTCGGATTCGAAATCTCTTCATTCCAAATAGTCTATTATGAGACTAATAACATAGATAGAGCCTCTATTACTTAGGTAATATACTGCAATCAAGGATTAATTGTAAGGTGCCAGTGCTATTTAATAATGATCTTTATTATCAGTTTCGATTCTACATTTTAAAAATTACTGAAAGTCAAATAATAGTATTTTTAAATATTCGGAATTAGATATTATGGTAGTTAATTGGCAGAAGATGCTAACAGGAAATTCTATTAAATGTGCATTGGCTTCAAAGAATTGCAACCTCGTAAATTCTTTTGAGATTTTATGAAGACATATTGTGAGCCTCATTGCATCAAGACAAGAACTAATCAATGAATACTTGATTAGCAGTATTTGAATTGAATGTGGAATTGTATGAAGGAATTAGACATGGAAAGTAATAAATGTATTAATTTGTACTAATATTTCATTAATTTGTACTAATATTTCATTAATCTGTACTAATTTTTTATAAAATTTCAAATAATATTAAAATATTTATATAAAGGCACTGTGTAATATATTTGATCAATATGGGTAAAATGTCAAAAGAAATAGCTGGGCCTGGTGTTGAAGGTACAGTACAAATGCTCAAAAAAGCATACGGCGCTGAATTATCTGCATTTCATTACTTTTGGTTCGTATCACAGAATATAGAAGGATTAGGAGTATTACATCAAGGCTTCTTTGAAGATAGAGCAAAGGAAGAATTAGGACATGCAAAAAAAGTTGCATTCAGGTTAATGCAGTTAGAAACACAACCAACCGATGAACCATCACAATGGGAACAAGACAGCGGCCTCGGAAAGCTACAACCTTCAAGATATTTAACACTTAGGAGTGCATTGGAAAAAGCATTAGAATTTGAAAGGGCTGTAATTAAACATTATAATGATTTGGCAAATAATGTAAAAGATAAAGACCATGCAACATACAGTCTTGCATTAGAATTATTAGAAGCAGAGTTGGAAGATGAACAAAACATAGAAGATATTTTAGCAAAGCTAGAAATCCAATAAAATATTTTTCTTTTAATTTTTGATTTAAAACAATGATATAAATATATTGTAAAAGTACTTAGTCAGGTTGACTAGCACCATTTCTAAATATTCTACTTATTGTACAACATGTAAGATTAGCGTAAATTTATCGGATATTAAATTTGTTAAACTAGCAAATAATATGGCGACAATTGAAGGCAATTGTAATATTTGCGGTCTCAGGTTGATGAAGGGAAAGATTATGCCAAAAGCAGGAAAAAATCCACTCCAAAAGAGTAAAAGAAAAAATAATAAGAGAAAATTAAGTCCTTATAATTTGTTAAAGTCGAAGAAATGATTTTAAATTATAGTAAATAAAATGGTAAAAAAAGCAATATTATGTTTTGTAATTCATTTTCATCAAATACGTTAATTAGCCATTATTTTCTCTTTTTCTATTGGATGGAAGCTCCAAACCGATGATGCCCATCATTGATTCGCCTATGGGTTCAAATATAGTTCTGAGAGATTCATCATCATAATACTTTGCTATATCAGACAACTTTGATTCGATTTTCTTTTGTTCAATTTTTAATAAAACATATCTAGCTATAAGGGCCTTAACCTCGTCTGCTTTATCTTCCTGAATAGGGTGCTTTCCTGATGATGTAGAATTTGATGTATTAGTAGAAGTGGTTTTAGTAGGCAATACCAATTTTATTAGTTACTTCCTAATATTATGGTGCATCTTTGAGGACTACGATAGGACCATATCTTAAGGCCGTCTCATTTAATGCAAAAGTCATTTGGTCGATTGAGTCGAGTATTCCATCTGTGTTTTCGCAAATATAGGTTATAAAATTGTCTTCAGATTCTTTTTCTTCATTTTCATTTATGAGTGACGATGATGATAAAGATTGTTGGTGGTCGGTAGTAGACATTAGTATGGCCTAATTAATCTAGCCTAATATTTAAATTGTTTCATAATATAGAAAATTAAATTATGTTTCTATTACCATGGGTACAACATTTAGTCAGAAAATGATGAAATGTTGATATATTCACATATAATTGTCATCTTTGTATAGGTTAATTAATTCGATTTTATTAACACACGTAAAATAACCAGGCCATAATTGCAGATAACGCTAAAAAGAAAACGAAACTGATTTTTCATTGATAAGCTAATAATTTCTTGAATTTCTAATTGGTTCAATAATAGTTGTAACCTCGATTACCGCATTGAATTTTCTTAGGTTATTGATATCATAATGGTTGTAATATGGAACAATTTAAAACGCTTTGGATACAATTATGTCTAAATCCAATTCAGGTGGTTAGACTAGTTGAATAATAAAAACCCTTAAAATCCAAAAAAAATTTGAGCATTAATTCTTTCTCCTGATATTATCTGGCTTACACTCGATCCATGGAATAATTTATAAAATATTTGTTAATTTTTGTGCTTTGTTTTACACCACAGACCGAGAACCAAATCTCATTTCTGAAAATCTAGATCAGGATTAAATAAAATATAATCTAAAGTTACAGAAAAGTTCCAATGGACCCATTGGTTGACTTTGAATCGGTAAGAAAGGCTACAATCATGACATAAGTTCACATACCACATCTTGTAGCAATATGTAACAAAATCATGAGTAGGTCATCCGTACCTAAAATGATGCCTTGATTACTGTTGTAGTTACAAGCATATCTATTTGATGTGTATGTTCAATTAATCATGCATATTACCCAGTATTTTTCTTGATTTATAGAATCAAAAACGAAAATCTAGATCAGGATTAAATAAGTATTAGAGCAATTCAATGATACTACTCGGAACTCAATAGTGCAAAGAATTTCATCCAGTCAAACCTAATGTGATATTTGGAGAGTAATAAGGCTACAATCATGCGATAAGTATCTTCTATTGAAGAGTGTTTATGACTGAATGAAAGCAATATTATCCAAACTGATTTATTGATATTTTTGAGGATACAAAAACATGGGAGGCAACTTGAGACCTTATTGACGCCTTCATTACTCTTCCACGTATCAAAATTTTGATAAAATTTAAGAAAAAAAGGATGGAGAGATCAATTACTATATAAATACACCAACATGTCCTAATAAAAAACCAAATAGTCTAGAAATCTAGACTATTCTATTGTTGACCTAATGCATTGTTACCATCATTCAAGTTGAATGACAAAGCAACGTTGTTACCGGATGCTGTAGAATCCCCATTTTCAGAGAATACTTCGCTAGATTGTCCAGTAAACTGATCTTGTAAAACTCCTTGGGTCGAGTTGTTTGATTTGACCTTTTTTGCAAAAACATTTTGGTTATCGCTGTTCACATTCAATGCACCTGCAACTAGCAGTGTAGTAGTAAAAGCAATTACTACTGCAAGAATCATTGATTTATTTTTTATTATAGACATTTTAATTATATTTCACATCAAATAATCAGAATATTTAGATTTTCGAGCAAAAAACTGTAAAATAATTCTATAACCTACCTAATTTTACATCCTAAATTTGCATATCAAATATTGCATCAATTATTCCCTTGCATTTTGCAGTCATAGGCTAACAAAATTCAAATTCATATGCTTACCTCAATTCTATTTTCTATAAAAAGATACTAAAAAAGTAAGAAAATCATTAATAGTGAGATCATTTTTGGGAAAAAAGGATAACGTCGAATGGAATGCGGTATAACATGACTAGAACACCTAGAACGAAAGAATTGGAGACCATTTTACAACAACTAAATGATTGGATAAATAAATGGAAAGTATATGAGAAAAGAAAAGAAATCAAGAGTGTGACGGTAACCATTTCAAAATCTGCTCCCACACCATAAAGATTATGAAAAAGTTAATCCCTACGGGACGAGCGAGCAATCCTTTGATATATTATATTTTTTGTAATTCTTTATTCTAGTAATTTAACATCTTTTCATTATTTCTTTATGAAATGGATCTTTGTACTAAACTTTATACTCATTATAACAGTCATATCGTTGTTAAGATTCATTCATAAACTTAATTAGTTTACAAAAACGATGGTATTTACTGACAAAATCATGCATGAACGCAAAGTCTTGACTTTTTTGTACTTTTATGTTAATCATCTTTTCTTCAACATTTTCATCATATATCCAGTTTTCTTATGGGGCTTATGCTAAAGCACCTTTATCTCCTTATGGACCAACAGTAAATGACGATAATCTCACAGTCGAAAAGATAACGGAAGGTCTTGATTTTCCTACGAGTATGTCTTTCATTGGAAATAACGATATTTTAGTAACGGAAAAAAATACTGGTATTGTAAAGAGGGTACTAAATGGTCAAGTACAGGAAACACCGGCACTCGACGTGTCCGTAGCCAATAGCATAGAGCGCGGACTTTTAGGAATCGCAGTATCTAAACAACAGGACGGAAAAACATATGTTTTCTTGTCTTACACAGAATCCGGTGATGGTGCAGACGGCAGTGATGTTGAAAATAATGTGGACCCGTTAGGCAACAGACTGTATCGCTATGAATATGTCAATGGCGAATTGATAAATCCTGTCCTTTTATTTGATTTAACTGCTACTCCCCCAAATGAAAGAGCAGAGCATAATGGAGGTAAAATTCTGATTGGACCAGACAATAATGTTTACTTTATAGTTGGAGAAGTGGGAGGTCATAGAACCCAAGCTCAAAATATCGGTGATGGTCCAGAACCTAATGGACTTGGAGGTGTTTTAAGGATCTCTCAGGATGGAGGAATAGTCGACCCGGACAATCCTATTTTTGGAGATGGTTTGCCGTTGAATGTATACTATGCAATGGGTATTCGAAATAGTTTCGGTTTTGACTTTGATCCTTTAACGGGTAATTTATGGGACACTGAAAACGGGCCTACAGTAGCAGATGAAATCAATCTTATTCTGCCAGGTTTCAATGGCGGTTGGTCTCAGGTTCAAGGCTATTTGGACCAGGATTTACTTGGACAAGGAATAACATCGGAAGACCAACTTGTAACATTTGGTAACGGCAAATATACTGATCCGAAGTTTGTATGGGTTACCACAATTGGACCAACAGCATTAAAATTCTTGAATTCAGAGAATTTAGGTAAGGAGTATGCAAACGATATGTTTACAGGAGATATCAACAATGGTTTGTTATACCGATTTACTCTGAATGAGGCACGCGACAATATACTTATAAATGATACTTCTCTTGGTAATGTCAATACACTTGCTGACAATCAGGTCGATGAAACCACCGAAAATCAACCTTTAATATTTGGTCAAGGTTTTGGAGGCATAACCGACCTTCAGGTAGGACCAGACGGTTACCTTTATGTATTAAGTTATACCGGTACGTTGTATAGAATAGTACCTATATCTGAAAGTAATACTCCCAAAAATCAACCTGATTTAGCCGAGCAAAGTGAAACACAAAGTGTAGACTCTATCCCTGTAGTCATTGCTGGAATAAAAGGCGATCAGTCATATTCGCCAAACCCAATTAGAATTGAATCGGGCCAAACAATAACATGGCATAATGGGGATTCAGTGTCTCACACCGTGACTTCGGGACAGAATAATGACGTGGATGAAGGTGCTTCGTTTGATTCTGATGCAATCATACCTAATCAACCCTATAGTTTGACATTTGATAGTTCTGGAGAATTCAAATATTACTGCATATATCATCCTTCAATGGTTGGCCAAGTAATAGTAGAATAATATAATCATTTTTAGAAAAATAGTGTATTAGAACTCTAATTCATGATATCTAATCCAATCTGAGTGTAAAAACCGTAAAGAAATCTATGTTTGTATTAATAATTTGTTTAAAATATCAAAATTAATCGACTATAAATTTATCATATATATATAATATTTGACTAAAGAGAAATGTGAAATTCTCTGTATCGTTGATTCCGAAGTCAGTTGTGCTAGTTTTCACTATTTATACTTTTTTGTCCTTAGTTATAGAATACGAGGTACAAGATGTTTCTAGCACAATTATCAACGAATCTTCATTTACGTCGATAGATCCATCAATTTTGATAAATACAACAAAGGTGTCTAACTGCATACCCCAAGACAGCTTCGATAACAATGGTAGCAATAATTCAACCGCATTATCTAAGACCGAATCCAACAAAACAAATGAAGCGAATATCAATAATGAGACTACAGGTATTTGTAAAATTCTTAGAGTATCAGATTCGATTTCCTGCACTGAATATAATGGTAATCAATCTGAAATACCTTGTGAATCAAACGATTCTGATGTAGATGGTCTTAAGATAGATAATTTTGGCGACAATGGTCATCTATTAGCCGACACAAAATTTGATCAACAATATTCATTTGAGTTAAATGATTCTGCAGGTCAGGACAAAAAATTCAGAGTAACTATGGACTTTGACAAACATACACAAAGCGATAATAACGATATAAACTCACCTCGATTAGAGATAGTAAGAGAAGATTCAGAAGGAGTACCAGATATGTCTGCTGCTAAGAATCAG
This sequence comes from uncultured Nitrososphaeraceae archaeon, assembly GCA_963850055.1. Classification (GTDB taxonomy): domain Archaea; phylum Thermoproteota; class Nitrososphaeria; order Nitrososphaerales; family Nitrososphaeraceae; genus Nitrosocosmicus. The sequence goes on from CAWKJS010000001.1 coordinate 55,560, forward strand.
GAAATAATTTGGCATGGAAACATACATGAGTATTTTAAGGAGCCTAAAGATAAATTTGAAAATGAAACTTATATATCTCTTCAATTTAATACCGGACGTCACGGAAGCAATGACCCAGATGAAGAGCGTGGCTTTGGAATATTGTTCGATGTTTCTGGCAGTAGTAACCCTAATCTATTAGAATATCGGGATGATGGTAAGTATGTAAAATATGATTTTAATACTACAAAGGAATTAGCACAGGACAGTTTTATTTTCCATCAATTAGATGAGAAAGGCAATCCTATATTTAATAACAATCTGACAAACAAAGAAAATGTAGAACTTAAAGTAAAAACATTTTTGACAGATAAAGATACCAGAATGATCGAAACATTTATTGATAATGGCTCGGGTAAGGAAATTCCCTATTGGACCTTAAATAATCTCTCCAAGCTAAAGGAACAAGATGATGTTGATGACCAAAACGGATTCATGGAGACTATAAATCAAGGATCTGGATATGTTATTGCACGCACTGATAACATTGATACCAGGCCTTCATCCTTTAAGTCATTTTCTTTTGATTTGTAGTATCCTCTACATCTTAATTTTACGAGCTTTGTTTTTCAAATGATGTCATAATAACCAACCAAAGTCATTAAACCATAATTTTTTTTACCAAAGAATGTGTTAAAAGTCAAATAACCGAAATGGAAGAATATTTAGTAAATAGTCTAAATTTAATATTCATATTTAATAAAAAAATACCATATTTAGTCCTGATTATTCAAATATTCAAAATCAAAGATCTCGTCAGGGAGGCATCTCCACGATATTCATCCTTGTAAAAATAATAACCCTTATCTTCCCCATCACAACATTGTTTTTTTCCGATTGATTTCTTTCATGTAGTTCATTCCCAACGTTGTTATTAGCAGCTATTTTTTTAATTTTCCCACAATCTAACCATATACCTTCACATTCTGGGCATTTATCCAATTTCACGCAGAATCTAAATGTCAAAGCCATTTCTGAAAAACAATTTTGACATTTTAAAACATCAAATGAATTTTTGTTGATAATATATACTAAATGATCCTATTAGTTAAAATCTTAGAATAATTATTGTTATTTTATAAGATAATATAATTTCTATAAGTTCATTTCCATAATGCTGGAATAATTGAATTGATAATCCATATCTATTGCTACAATGAGCTTCTGTAATTATTTTCCGGCCCATATCATAATAGATGTCAATCAATAATCTTATTTACTATAGAGACAAATTTAATTAATGAGCGAATCTACGAAATTTAATTATTCGATAGTTAGAGAGAATTCAATTAATAATTTCATTAAGGATCTGCTAGAGGACAGGATTGAATTTGATTATTCAAAGGGTATTAAGGAAGATAAAAATGAAGTTTTTAATGCTGCTATGGATTTAAAGGCAAAAATAATTCCATATCTAGCTGTTGAAAAGGACTACACCAATAAAGAATATCATAAGCTTCAAGAAAATATATTTTCTTGTTATCTGACCCTAAAAATTTTTGGAGTAATACGTCCAAAATTAAGTTAGGCTACTTATCTTTCATATGTTTTATGAAAGAGAATCATCAAATGATTCAACTGACATATACAGTTTGTTTTCATAATGACCTCCTTACATCTTTTGTTCAACATTTAATAATCAAAACATATTTTCTACTGATTAAATATTCCTTTAAAAGACATATAGTCCAATTAATTAGTAAGTAAAAATCGAAACCAACTGGATGAATTTTTTTGTGTAGTAGTATAATCAATAAATAAATTTCTATTTGGTAATATTTATGGACAATATTTCCGGTATTTAACATTAAAGTATAAGATTTATTTACAGAATGTTATTATGACTAATAATTTCATCGGTGTTGAAAAAACTACAAAAAGTTTTTTAGATAAACTACAAAAAAATCCCGGTCCCCCTATTTACAAATTATCGCCTAGCGATGCTCGAAATGTGTTGTCAGGTCTTCAATCAGTACCAGTTGCAAAGCCTGCAGCTGATGTACAGGATCTCTCCATCTCTGACAAATCAAATGAAAAAATAGATATTCAAATTATAAGACCGTTCAATAGCGTCGATAAAACCCTTCCGGTTGTGATGTATTTTCACGGTGGCGGATGGGTTTTAGGAGGAATAGATACTCATGACAGGCTAGTAAGAGAATTGACCAACTCCATTAATGCCGCAATTGTATTTGTTAAATATAGTAGATCTCCTGAAGCTAAATATCCAAAAGCTCTAGAAGAAGCCTATGATTCAATAAAATGGATTTCAGAAAATGGTAAATCATTGAATTTAGACCCTTCTAGAATGGCTGTCGTAGGAGACAGTGTTGGTGGCAACATGGCAACTGCTGTTGCGATGCTTGCCAAGGAGCGGCAGGGACCAAAAATTCTTTATCAGGTCCTTTTCTATCCGGTTACCGAAGCAAATTTTGATACCGAGTCATATCGATCTTTTGAAGAGGGTTACTTCTTGACTAGAGAAGCCATGAAATGGTTTTGGGAAAGTTATGTTTCAAATAAAGCCGATTTGAAAAAACCCACAGTTTCTCCTTTGCTATCTTCAGTAGAGCAGCTCAATGGTTTACCACCAGCACTTGTAATAACAGGCGAATTTGATGTATTAAGGGATGAGGGGGAAGCTTACGCACATAAGTTGATGGAAGCGGGCGTAAACGTAACTGCGTGTAGATATCAAGGCACTATTCATGATTTCGTAATGTTAAACGAAATTGCAGGAACGCCAGCAGCAAGAGGTGCAATTGAACAGGCATCGGATAAATTAAGAAAGGCATTATGGGAAAGAGTATAAATATTTTAGATACTGTATGGTCAAATTTTTTGACTATACCATTTCTTATTATTACTGAAGAAAGAAATACGATTGTTTTCAATATGGTTTTGTCATATCCCATAAAGTATGTATATCTAATTAGAAGACAAGATAGAACGCGTTACTAAACATTATTGTTATTATTTTCAATATTTTTGAAGTAACCTAATGATAGTTGTGTAAAGAATATAATGTGATCGGATTGGATTTGATTGAAATGGCGTAATACACGTAAGGCTGGCTCAATTGATCTATACGTTCATATTCAGAATTCCATTTGTTGATGTCTGGCTGTCTGGCTGTCTGGCTGTCTGGCATGTCTGTTTTTTTTGTCTGGCTGTCTGGCTGTCTGGCTGTCTATAAATGTCATTTTTCAAGTTTTTCAAACAGGATTGAAATCGACTTGATGAATTTATTAAATATTAAGACAACAATTAGGTAGAAAACATATTGGATAAAGTACAAAGTTATCACGTTGAACCTCACATAAAAGAAAGTAACTACATTAGAGATATTGTTTTTGGTTTTGGTGATGGAGTTAATACTTCTTTAGGAATAGTAGCTGGCATAGGCGGTGCCTCTGTAGGTGTGGATATAGTCATTTTAGCGGCGATAATAGGAATGTTTACGGGTGCTAAAGCCATGGCTGTACAAAATTATCTTGCTGTTAAATCCCAAATAGAGATATTACAATCTGAAATCAAAAGAGAAGAATATGAAATTGAAAATACTCCTGAGGAGGAAAGAAAAGAGATAGAAGAAATCTACAAATCCAAAGGGTTTGCCGATGAAGAATTGAATATGGTTGTAAATAAGATTACATCTAATAAGGGAGTTTGGTTGAAAACGATGCTAACAGAGGAGTTGGGTCTGAATCTAGAAATCCTAGGCAATCCTATAAAAGGGGCTATTGTTATGTTCATATCATTTTTAGTAGGAGGTATCTTACCAATACTACCATATTTCATAGTCAAAACTGGTTTAATCAACAATTTTACGGCATTACTAATAGCCATTTCTATGAGTTTATCGTCATCTTTTATGATTGGTGCAATCAAAGGTAGATTAGCTAAAAAAAACTGGGTAAAAGGAGGATTAGAAATGTCATTATTAGGAACAGGTATTGCGTTACTTGGTTATGGAATCGGATCTGAAATGAATAACCTAGGAGTGGTTAACTTTGAATAATTGGTATTGGTGTTAAGGCGTTTTATTTTAGATATCTATGCAGTAGATAAGAAATAATTTAAGAAAAATATTTTTTTTTCAATTTCTTAGCTAGTTTTGGGCCTATTTTTGGGATCATAGATAGTTTTGATTCTGAAATTAGTAGGAGATCGCTAGGTACATTGATTCCAGCCCCATGAAGAGATCTCGCTCTGGCCCTCCCTATATCTTTAATTTGTACCAATGGAACAAGCTCTGCCTTTACTCCATGCTTAATTCGACTTTCGAGTGAAAAAAGAACAGGTAAAAGATCGTTTCTATTTAATAATTTACATATTTCGAATATTGAAGAGACTAACCAATTGGACACTTCGACTATTCTATGTATATCGCCTGGCTCCACACCAATTCTCTCATTCATCCTTTTTTCTGTAGACTCATTGATCCATTCGTACAGAGTCCATAGACTTCTAGAACAATCCATTATGTCTACGTCTGAAAAAAATTCGTCATAATTGTTATAAAACAGATAACTGAACTCTTCGATGTCTTGTTTTCTAAACGAGAGTTTAGGATAAAAGTCTGGGCAAGTGGTAATCATATGAAGGAAACCAAATACATTGTTGATTTTTACAGACCTTGGTTTTATATCATTGATGGTCTTTCTAAACGTAACAGCAGTCTCAGGATTAAGATATAAATTTGAAACTAGTTTTCCAAATCCAGTCACATTATACATATTGTTTTGCAATCGAATTAGATCTTCTTCTAGAAAATAATCTAAAGATGAATCTATTTTATCAAATAGGGAAGTATTGTTACTATCTTGAAATGAATAAAATGTCTTTGAGAACAAGTCATAGATATCATCTAGACCAATTCCGTTAAATGAAGCAATTACTCCCAGTAGATGGATTTTGATCGCTATTATATTTCCAAGGTTTGAATTTAGAGGTTCGGGAATCCCCAATATATAATGATCATATAAATCTTCATAAGATGTTCTTGAATCTGAAATAATTATAGATTCTCCATAAGCATCATATTGAGGTCGTCCAGCTCTACCACAAAGTTGTTTATATTCAAGCACACTAATAGGAACTGAAGCACCGTATACAAAATCGTACCGGGTAACATTTGTTATTATGACTCTACGTGCAGGGAGGTTGACGCCAGCAGCTAGTGTAGGTGTTGCAAACAGGGATTTTATGATTCCATTTTTAAATGCTTCTTCAACAACCCCTCTACTTGAAAGACTTAATCCTGCATGATGAAACCCTATACCAGCAGATATCAAATTTGATAAATTTTTAGTTAAATCCGTGTCATCACCCTCCTCCAAAATTTGTTTAGAAACCTTCAAGGTATTTTTCCTTTCTTCTGGTGAAAGGGTCTTTGATACAACCTCTGAAACCTTCTTAGCTAAGGATACGGCTCGTTTTCTAGTTTCAACAAAAATAAGATTTTGTCCATTACTATTTAGAGAATCCATGATTAAATCGATAGCCATCGAAGCAGTGTCCTTACCTGACTCAGAAACTTTAATTCTGGAATCGTTATTAGAATATATTATTCCATCAGAATATACCCCCTCTATCAATTTTGTTGGTCTCCAAGTGCTTTCTATTAATCTTGATCCTAACCATCCTGCAATTTCGGAGGCATTAGTGATTGTAGCGCTTAAGCCAAGAATCTGAGATGAGGAATAGTATTTTTTTATTTTGGTTAGGACCATTTCTAAAACCGGTCCCCTATCTTGATCTCCGATTAAATGAATTTCGTCTGAAATAAATAGTCCAACATTTGATAACCATGAAGCATTATGTCTAAGAATCGAGTCAATTTTTTCGTTTGTCATAATAATTATGTCGGCTGAACTTAAATCGGCGTTTGAAGTATTAAAATCGCCAGTGCTAATCTTTATTCTTATTTTTCTGGAAAATATACCAGATTTATCAATAGAAGTAAATTCCAAATATTTTTCATAAGCTAATGCTCTTAATGGTGTAAGATATACTACTTTCTTATTTTTTTCTAGGGATTTAATTGCAGCCAGTATAGCAATTAATGTTTTTCCGCTTGCGGTAGGAGTAGTAATTAAAATATTAGAATCTTCTAACAAGCCTTTTTCTATAGCCAGTTGCTGTGGAGGATATAGAGATGTATAACCTAAAAATGAAAGATAAGAAGAAATCCTATCATCACCTAACTTCAATTGCATGTGTAAATTACTATTATTAAGAAATCGTATTACATATTAAATTTCTTTCATTGATATACAAGTTATTGTTATTAAGGATAGGTAAGGATTTGATCGATAAATTTCTTGCTTGCTTCGTGGAGTGCGTTTAAATCTTGTTCGTCTTTGATTAACTAAAATGAATTGAAAAATGCTTATGATTCTATGATTGACATATTTTCCGTCTGTTGATTATTATTATAATATTACTAATAAATTAATAATAATTAATAAGTAAACTTTATATTATTAATAAACAAATTATTTTCATGCGAGAGAATTATAAGACTTGGATCTCTTTTTGTTTTATTGTTGTAACTATAACTTTATTTTCTTCAATTATTCCAAAGTCTATTGCTACCACTAATTTATCACAAAATAATAATAACAATAGTATTAATGAATCAGAGGGTCAGGGCCTAATTTCATCAAATAATACAAATCTAAAAATTTTCACATCCTTTTATCCGATTTATGATTTTGTCAAACAAATAGGCAAGGACAGAGTGGATGTTTCAACTATAGTGCCTGCCAGTATAGAACCCCATGATTTTGAACCTACAGCCAGACAAATAATTGAACTACAAAAAGCTGATGTAATTTTTATTAATGGAGCCGGATTTGAATCCTGGATTAACAAGATAGGAAATGCAGCCGTAGTCGACTTGAGCAAGGATCTTCCAATTGAAAATATAGGATCTACTCCAGATCCCCATATTTGGCTTGATCCCAATTTGGTTAAAGCATATTCAAAAACCATATTTGAAAAATTAATATCTTTAGATCCTCAAAATACAGATTATTATACAAACAATTTTAATGAATTTAATAGCAAACTAGAACTATTAAATTCAGATATTAATATGAACTTGACTAATTGTAATCTGAATGATTTTATCGCATTTCATGATGCTTTTGGCTATTTTGCAAAAAGATACGGGTTAACTCAGCATTCAATTAGTGGTCCGTCACCTGAAGGAGACATTAACCCTCAAAAAATTGCAGATGCAATAAAATTAGCTGAGCAACTAGGTGTAAACATTATTTTTTCAGAAGACAATATTGAGCCTAGACTTTCAAACACGATAGCAAATGAAATAGGAGGGAAGGTAATGATATTGAGTCCGATTGAAATGATTACACAGGAAGAACAAACTTTAGATAAAGATTATTTCTCAAAAATGTACGATAATTTAGATAATTTGAAAATAGCGCTCAGATGTGAAAATTAATTATTTGAATTATATAGAATATGAAAAAAGAATTGAATAGCAATGATTGAAATTCTCCAGTATGAGTTCATGCAACGTGCCCTTATTTCTGGAATAGCAATTTCTATAAGTTGTTCCCTGATTGGACTGTTTCTTATATTAAAAAGATTTTCTTTGTTTGGTGATGCGATGTCGCATGTAGCTTTTGGAGGGATTGCATTAGGATTGTTTCTAAAATCTAATCCTATCTGGGTATCATTAATTGTTTCAATAATTGGAGCATTAGCAATCATAAAATTGAATTCAAGCAAAAGAATCTATTCAGATTCGTCTATCTCAGTTCTATTATCTCTAGGGCTAGCGATGGGATTGGTATTAATCAGTTTATCTGGAGGATTTTCTATAGACATAACAAGTTATCTTTTTGGAAGCATATTATTAGTCAATATCGAAGAAACATTGAGTACCGTACTTCTAAGCGTTATAGTTATTGCATTTGTTATCTTATATTATAAAAAATTAATATATCTTGTATTTAATGAGGAACAAGCATTAGTAAATGGTATCAATACAGTTGTATTAAATATTTTATTCATTACTTTGGCAACCATTGCAATTGTAATGTCCATTAGATTGATAGGAGTACTAATGGTTTCGTCTCTCTTAATAATTCCTAATGTTTCTTCGTTGCTACTAGGATATGGATTCAAGAAAACCATACTATTCTCAATTTGTTTTTCTTTGACGTCTGTTATTTTGGGGATAATATTAGCATTTGAATGGAATATTACACCTAGTGGAATGATAGTAATAACATCCGCTGGAATATTCTTTGGAGTAAATGTATTAAAGTTATTTTCTTCAAAAATAAAAATCAAGACTGAAACAAAAATAAAATCTTGACAATTAATAGTTTTTATCAGCTATTACCCGATATTATTATGTACTTGTATAACCAGTATGTTTTTAAAGAAATGAATTTTGGTATGAAATTTACATTTGTCTTTCTTTTTGCTTCATCACTTTTGTTTTTTACTTGCTTACTTATTTTTGACAATATCACAGTCTTTGCCCAACAGGAAAATAATACCACCACCATAAATACAAATGATCGATTCGGTATTGAAAAAATATATCCTACCAAATCCGATGGCAGGGAATGGTATGTTAACATGTCGAACCCCAAAAATGATCCAAATGTAACTTTTACTTTTAATCCTAAATTAGCCAAACAGGATGATGGATCTTGGAAAATAAGGGATGACAAAATTCGAATTAATGTAGACACATTAAATGGGACAGAAGAATGGAAAAATGTTGAAATTACTGGATATGTGAAAATAGACTCGATAATCAACCCGCGTAAAAGTGTTATAACAGATATTGACTGGGTAGCAAGAACTGATCAACATAATGAAGACTTTCCGTGTCACGGCTTATCCCTTCACGGGGGCATTTATCCGGATGGTTCTGCAGCATGGAAAAAAGAAATATGGTTTACCGGAGGATATACTAAAGAAAAATCAGTCCCTAAAATAACGGACTCATTGATGAATAGATGGATTGGTTGGAAAACTGTGATCTATAATACAAATAATGATTCCGCGGTAAAAATGGAATCATATTTAGATAACTCAAATTCTAATCATTGGGTCAAAGTTTTTGAAATTACGGATAACGGGGGCTGGTATGCAAGTAGTTCAGACAAAGTATTCTACAGTGCAAATTGTGGTAGATCCAAAGACCATATGGTTTTGAATTCAGGACCTATTGTTACTTTTCGCTCAGATAATGTGGTTTTGAACTTTAAAGATTTGAGCATAAGAGAAATAGAGCCACCAAAGTAGGACAATACGGATTTATCCATTGTAAACCATTCGTAAATGGAAAAAACAAATATTATGAAATGATCATAATAAAAATCATTGCCAATCATAAGCATTTCACTGAATGAAAACATAATCCAAGAACTAGATAAATTGCAAAAGTTTTTGGGTTTTTCAGGCAGGTCAGAAATCGTAAGAGCTAGTGTTAGAAACTTACTTTTAGAAGAGAAAAGAATAGATGAATTGTCAGGAGTTCTACATTCAGTTCTTCTAGTAATACATGATGAAAAATCTGATCAAGAAATTAGTGAAATTCGACATGGATTTGATAAAATAATTAACACCCACATTCACAATAAGATAGATAAAGACAGATGCCTTGAAATTTTTGTACTTTATGGTGATGCAAGAGAGATTAAAAATATTACAAAGAAATTTCAAGGGAACAGAAAAATGGATCAAGTTAGGTTAGTGGTAACATAGTAGTTCAACACATTAATTCGAAAGCCATAAGTGGGATTTGAACCCACGGCCTAAGGTTTACGAAACCTTCGCTCTGCCAGGCTGAGCTACTATGGCGGCAGCGCTAGAACCAATCTGCGAATAATTTCCAAGTATTAGAAGTATGAAAAAGTTAAATAATAATGTATTTTTTTCTATGATGTGACAAAATGCAACATACATGAATTTTTTTTTGACTGGAATTGTAATGATTGCAAAGAAGAATATAAGAATTTGAAGGGAACTAATAAAATTGATGAAGAGTCACATGAGGAAGTAGAACCGATAAAGGCAAAGAAAATAAAGAAGATGAATGATTACAAAGAATTCACAGAGGAGAGAGCTAAAAAACTCTATGAAGAAATTTTTTTGCAGTATTTAAAAAAGGGTAACATAAGCGAAGCAGAATCCATTGAACGCTCAAAGAAAATAATAAGAAAACAGTGTTTAATGCGCAACATTGAGCCCTGGTCATGGGTTTAATCCACATTCAGAATTAAATAGTTAAGTTAAACCTAAATAACAAAAAAAAGTTATTTAACTTTATTGTCATCACCGAATAATCAATCCAATATCTTACAAGGAAGTGTAAATAAAGACATCCTTCTAAAACTAAAAGGAAAGAGAACTATCAAGGGAAAGCTGAAAAGTTTTGATCAATACATGAACCTAACACTGGAAAATGCAACTGAAGTTTTAGAGGGAGATAAAGTTCAACAAATGGGAGAAATATTCATCAAAGGCGAAAACATTGTTATTATAGCAACCGATTGATTATATGAATAAATAGTGATTCTTGATAATAATTATAATCAAGTTTTTAAAAAAAAATCAAGTTAAATTATTTAAAACTACCTCGATCTTTGGCACATTCAATAATTTCCGAGTCAGATAAATAGCTATCAATGCTAAATGCTCTATCAAAACACGCAGAGATTTCCTTTGAATGTTTGTTATCAGTCTTACCGTCATTGTCATTATTATTATTCTTTATGTTGTCGCTTAAAGCATAATTGTGAAGGCTATTTTGAGAATAACTACCTCGATCTTTGGCACATTCAATAATTTCCGAGTCAGATAAATAGCTATCAATGCTAAATGCTCTATCAAAACACGCAGAGATTTCCTTTGAATGTTTGTTTTTGCCATCTAGAGACTCACCTAATTCGCTATTAGTTGGATTAGTATAGATATTTTTGTTGATTGATGTATGGAATGACTGGAATGAATAAGGGTTGGATACTGGTTGATTCATATTTTGCTGCTGTAACCCCGAAATGGTTGAAGGGTTGGATACTGGTTGATTCATATTTTGCTGCTGTAACCCCGAAATGGTTGAAGGGTTGTCTTGAGGTGGAGACTTGATGAAGGTCGAAGGTTTGTCTTGAGGTGGAGACTTGATGAAGGTCGAAGGTTTGTCTTGAGGTGGAGACTTGAAGGTATCCATATAATTACCATTAGCTGTATTTGATGAATCAGAAGTAAAAGTGGGAGTACTGACGTCACCGTCAACAGTATTTTTGCTCTGAAATTCATGATAGAATGGATTATTCTTACTTAAATTGTATGGATTGCTACTAGAGGAGGAAGATACAGAAGTAGTACTATCAGGAGTTTTGTCTGAAGAAGATACAGAAGTAGTACTATCAGGAGTTTTGTCTGAAGAAGATACAGAAGTAGTACTATCAGGAGTTTTGTCTGAAGAAGATACAGAAGTAGTACTATCAGGAGTTTTGTCTGAAGAAGATACAGAAGTAGTACTATCAGGAGTTTTGTCTGAAGAAGATACAGAAGTAGTACTATCAGGAGTTTTGTCTGAAGAAGATACAGAAGTAGTACTATCAGGAGTTTTGTCTGAAGAAGATACAGAAGTAGTACTATCAGGAGTTTTGTCTGAAGAAGATACAGAAGTAGTACTATCAGGAGTTTTGTCTGGAGCTGTTGAATTTATTTTATCTATATTGTCAGTACAATCAGAATTTATGCCAATAAGCGCACTAGTCATCATGCTCGTAATACAGTCAGTAGTTTGGGCGATCAATGAATTATCAGGAACCAAACTTATTTGACCGTACGAAGGAGTAAATTTTGCATATATAGTTGAAAACGATATCAATAAAAACACCATTAAAATGGGACTGATTTTATTTGCTATGTGCACGAAAAAATAAAACAATCATACTTTATAATGAGCACTTTAGAATGCTAGTATTAACTTAACAATATATCTATTATACATAAATAAGATAGATTTTTTTTATAAATTAAAAGGACGATTTAGCATGTATATGATGTGATCTTAGTCTGGTATATGCTTGTTTTATGTGTAAAGAGTTAAGATGATACCTCGATAGAATCAATTTTGTACTATCATTAAAAACGAAATTGTAGTTTTTTTGGTTAAATTGACCCATATTATATATATAGATAATCTATAATAAAATAGTTGTTTTTGCCTAATTTTGAAGAGTTAGTGATAGGCACTGTTATTGCATCTATTATCGCTTTTCTAATAAATCTATTTTTAATGCCAAGTTTTATTAAATTTCTAAAACTAAAAGGAATGGTTGTAAATGATAATCACAAACCAAATAAACCCAAGGTTCCCAGACCTGGAGGGCCGATATTATTATTAAGCATTGTCGTTGGGGAACTAATTTTATATTTTGTTACCGGGAATCTTGAGATAATAAGCATTTTACTTACTACGACTATTGCCTTCATAATAGGAATTATTGACGATTTTAGAATAATGCCAGGATGGTTTAAACCAGGGGCATTGATTTTAGCCTCAATACCTCTAATTATTTTTCACATATATGACAACGAATTAAACGTGATTTTTGGGAGTGTGTTTATCCCAATCCTATACATCCCATTAATATTGATATCAATACCACTAGCAGGAAATACAGTAAACTCGATAGACGTATTCAACGGAGTAGCGACAGGATTCATGATTATAACGATGTTTCCAATAATGATTAGTACCTTTTTGTTTGGAGATCTGGAAATTCTTATGATCGAGATACCATTTTTAGCGGCTTTATTAGGATTTTATATGTTTCACAAATATCCCAGTAAAATATTTCCAGGAGATTCAGGTACCCTATTGATGGGAGCAATGTATGGAGCATTAGCAATTGCGTCTAAATCAGAAATAATTGCAATTATAGCATTATTACCAGCAATAATGAACTCATTTTTGTTCTTGAGTAGTGTAAGAAAGATTGTGGAACACAGAGAATTGAAATCTAGACCAACTATACTAAATGAAGATTGTACACTACAGGCTTCAAAAGATAAGAACGCGCCCATCACTCTAGTTAGATTAATTTTGTTAGATGGAAAACTTTCTGAAAGAGAAATAGTCATGAAAATTTATAAATTGGCTACCTTTTCGTCATCACTTGCACTAATAACAATATTATTGCAATTTATTATATCCAGTGGATAGACTAGGAGTAGGAGGAGTAGGAGGAGAAATGAATTTTCTAGATCTCAAATTCTTTATCTTGTTTATGTGGGTACTGGTCATGACAGCATGTATTTTTATAATTTTTGTTATAGCCCCAATCAGCAAATTTCAAATAGATCAAAATGATTCTCTATCTTTTCTAAAGACTTCATTTATTCAGGCAATACTAGCAGTTATTATAGTTGGAATTTTAATAATTGTACTGAATAAATTTAAGAAAGTATATTTGTTAAAAAAACTTTCGGGTAAAAAAAAAAGTTAATCTATTTCTGCAGTATAAACCTGGATTAAGTTAGAAAATCCCTTTTTCTCTACAAAATTCCAAATCTTTCCACAAATTGAACATGTTATTATATTGTCTTTAGATGAATACTCTAAGCTATAATGGCTACAACGAATTTGATATTCGTATTTGAGTGACTCTAATTCCTTAATCGTATCTATATGTCTGACAGAATTTTCTGTCAATATTATTCATTAGAATCAAGATAATATAATCTATTAATCATGAAAATTAATATAGTTTCAAAAAAAATATGTGATCCATGGTCAAATTCATATAGATATAACAATCGTATTGAATAACAATGTAATAACCATTATTATTAAGAATCTATATATATATCAATAATAGATAGGTATAATATTGAATAAATTGAATTCAGACATTAGAAAAATTCAATTTACAGGTAGATCCACATACATTTTATCATTACCCAAAAAATGGATTGAAGAAATGAATCTTAAAGCAGGTGACCATGTTTCTATCTCGAGAGGTTCAAACAATTCGCTATGCATTACTCCAGAGCAAGAAAAGAGATTACAAGACTCTACAAACGAAGTTAGTACTCAGGTATTGATTGATGAAGGTCCCAATACCCTAAAGAGAAAGATTGTTTCCATGTATTTATCAGGATATAACCTAATAAATCTAAAAGCGAAATCTGCAAGGATTCAACCTATACAAAGAGAGGCGGTTAGAGAAGTGGTAAGGAGGAGTTTGATAGGAACAGAAATTATTGCGGACTCCTCCGATATAATTACCATTCAAGTTTTGTTAACACTACCTGAATTATCAGTTAACACGGCTGTACGGAGGATGTTTTTGATTGCTTCATCAATGCATAGAGATGCCTTGGTGGCGTTAAAAGAAAAAAATTACGATATAGCGATGGGAGTAATCAGATCGGATGATGAAGTGGATAGATTTAGTCTCTACATATTAAGAAATCTAGTCATGGGGACTAATAATGAAAGAGTATTACAGGAAATAGGGTTAAAAAATGCCTCTGATTGTCTTAGCTATCGAGTTACTGTAAAAAGTATCGAAAGAGTTGCCGACCATGCATCGAGAATTGCTTCAAAATCTATGGAAATTCAAAGTTTAATTCCTTCTTTGATAACTGAAAAATTAGAGAAATTGAGTAATTCTGCTTTGGAGGTTTTGACATCTGCAGTTGAGGCTTTCTTAAGAAGAGACTATAATTTGGCTGATAAAATTGCAGATAAATCAGATAACGTTCTTTGTATTGAAAGAGAGATCATGTTGTTTCTGGATTCGTTAGAAAATAAGGATATCGATAGTCACAATATCAATGCGGGAGTAAAATTAATACTTGAAGATATACGCAGAACTGTAGAGCATGCAAGTGATATTGCAGAATCAGCTATGAATCAAACTGTGGGAGAGATAATTAAAGTAGAAAAAAAAGGAGAGAATTGAAATTAGATATCGTTTTGTAGTAAAATTTGATTTATTTTAAAACAAAGACTACAGTGTATATTGCAATTATCATGAATACAAATGGATCTAAGCGAATTACATACAAAACACCAAACTAGTTTATCCACGGAGTTAAGAAAATAACAATTATTATAAATATTATGAATAAATAATAATATTAATTAGATAATAGATTGGAATCAAAATGCTATTAAAATATTAAAAATATTAAATGGCAGATTCGCCCCTAGCCTTTGTTCTTATACTTATTGCCTCCTGCACTTCCGATATGAAAATTTTACCACCTATTTTATCACTAAGTGTATCCAATAGGCTATTGATTAGTTTATCTACCACATCATCTTTCACAACTATTTCAACTTTTGTTCTAGGAATAAATTCCGGAGTGTATTGCATGGTACCTCTCCCAATTGAAACAGGTTCGGGTTTAGTTATTCCTTTTCCTTCAACTCGATAGTAGCTCATTCCTCCAATGTTATTATTCTTTAAAACTACACCAATAGTTTGTAGTTCTCTATCTGGAATTATTATTTCAATCTTTTTCACTATTATTGATCAACCATCCTTTTTTTTATATAACATATTTAAAACATCATTGTGTTCACTGCATTGCAGTGAAATAGTATCATAAAATAATTGAAAAAGATAATATTTATAAAATCTATTAACTATATTATGTGTATTTTACTATATATAAATTTTAAAAGTATATTATAAATAGTAAAGAAAAGTAGATCGAATGTTCTGATCGAAAGACATGATCGAATGGACAGCTTTTAATAAATACTTGATCAACAATGTTCTATTTGATAATAATGAAATATAGAAGTAGAACAGAAATAACTGTCTTAATACTAGAAGCAGCAAACGGTGGGGCTACAAAGACAAAAATCATGTACAAATCATTCCTTTCATACGCACAGTTAAAAGAATACTTTACAATGCTAATTGAGAATGGTTCGCTAGAATATGAAGATGGATTGTTAAATATCTATAGAACAACAGAAAAAGGCTTACGACTATTAAAGATATATAATCAGATAGAAGAAATAATACCACAAGTTCATGCAAATTAGTGACGTTCATTTATTATCACACAGGTAAAACTAAAACTACTAGATTTCTATAAATAACATTCTCTAATTCATTGTCATTATTGTATGTCTATTTAACCACTAGTACCGGAATTTTACTATGATGTAATACCCGGTGGGAAACACTGCCCAGTATGGCGTGTTTAAATTTCCCTCTACCTCGACTCCCTATAGTAATATAATCGAAATTGTTTTTTTCGATATAATCAATTATTATAGACCCAACATTTTGTCCTTCCAAAAATATGGTTTCGGGTTCTAAACCATAGTTTTTTGTTCTATTAACCGCATTTTCAAGAACAGTTTTGGCTTCTTTTTCTAGCTCTGCCATTATAGAGTTGACTAGTTTTTGTGATTGAATATAAACGAAAGGAGGGATTTCAAGTACATATAGGACTATCAATTTTGAGTCTAATTTAGAACTCAAGAAGGAAGCATGATCTAAGGATCTCATTGAATTTTCAGAACCATCCACTGGAGCAAGTATTCTGGAATTCATTAGATTATATGAGTGAATTCAATGATATAAATCTAATATTTGGAGTATGTTCTCGTACAAAGTAAATAATTTAAGAAAAATTTTATATTTTAGATAGAAAATTAAAAAAGTATACTAAAAAATGTCTTTATTAGAGGTATTTATTGTGCTCGGGATTAATTCTTCTATCTGATTATATATCTTTAATAGTCGTAAGCCTTTTTCTGTTGTTCTATACTTTTGAGTTCCATCTTCATATTCTAACAAAGCATTCTCAATTAGCATTGTAAAGTATTCTTTTAACTGTGCGTATGAAAGGAATGATTTGTACATGATTTTTGTCTTTGTAGCCCCACCGTTTGCTGCTTCTAGTATTAAGACAGTTATTTCTGTTCTACTTCTATATTTCATTATTATCAAATAGAACATTGTTGATCAAGTATTTATTAAAAGCTGTCCATTCGATCATGTCTTTCGATCAGAACATTCGATCACATGACTAACATAATAATCCATTCCATAAAAAATCTGACATTTACTAATTATAAGTCGTAAAAGTATGTATTATAAAACCTCAATGAATTAACATTATTAGATTATTTAGCTATTTAGTTACGAATTTGCTGAAACCAAATTTTAGTCTATTTTACCTGGGTATAAACAACTATTCAATTATGTTGAAATCAATATAATATATTTTAACAAGTTTGTCTTTTTTCGAAAACAAGTAGAGATATGGTCTCTAGGGTTCAGATTACGATAATTATTTAAATTACAATCAGACAATGATCTCATGTCTTATGGATCTGCTACTCCATCGGAACCTTCAACGAAGAAACTAGTATTAATTTTTGGCATTATTGCTATGGGTGCATTTATTGTTTTGAGTATTTTTGTATTCCCTGTTAAAAATTTAATCCGAGACGAAGTTACTGCCGAGGCTAAAATATTAAGTAAAAATGAAGGAATTTGTGTTGTTGATACTGCTGATCATCCTAGAGGCATTAATCAATGTCCCTATGAGGTTGGAGATACGGTAATAGTAAAATACAAAGAGGGAACTTCAGACATAATAAGTCACGAATTAAAACTCTAGAAATAAATATATTGTTCAGTTTTAGTTGTTTGAGTTAAATTAAAGAAATTATTTTATTGTGCTCGGGATTAATTCTTCTATCTGATTATATATCTTTAATAGTCGTAAGCCTTTTTCTGTTGTTCTATACTTTTGAGTTCCATCTTCATATTCTAACAAAGCATTCTCAATTAGCATTGTAAAGTATTCTTTTAACTGTGCGTATGAAAGGAATGATTTGTACATGATTTTTGTCTTTGTAGCCCCACCGTTTGCTGCTTCTAGTATTAAGACAGTTATTTCTGTTCTACTTCTATATTTCATTATTATCAAATAGAACATTGTTGATCAAGTATTTATTAAAAGTCTGTCCATTCGATCATGTCTTTCGATCAGAACATTCGATCACAACAACATGGATAAAAAATTATCATCCTTTAGTGCTTTGGAGACAGTATCAGAAGAAACAGCCATTTTGATTATTTGAGAACGACCATACCTACCATGGCTAACGACGTTCGAAGTAATTAACCCAAGTTGATCTAATTCACTAATTATTTGAGTGACTCTTCTTTGGGTCAGAGAATCATGTTCAATCTGTTTACATAATGAAGTATAGATATCATAAACTTCACCAGTCATACCAGTTTGAGATTTCATGATAGATAGAACAATCAATTTTGTGTGTGTTGTGGAATTTTTAATGACCTCATAATTAGTGTCTTTTTCAATTTTTTCTTGAGCTTCTCGTATATGATTTTCAGTAACCATATCCGCCCTTTCTCTTTCCGCTATTTCAGCCGCTACTCTTAATAGATCAATTGCCTTTCTAGCGTCCCCATTTTCCTTCCCGGCCACCGCTGCACATAAATTAATCGCAGCCTGACCGATAGATCCCTCATTAAATGCAAGTTTTGATCGATCATTTAGGATTTCTTTTAATTGAATTATTGTGTATGGATTAAATATTATTTCCTCCTCACTTAGACTGCTTCTAACTCTTGGGTCTAGTTTGTCTTTAAATGTAAGACTATTAGATATTCCTATCAAAGATACAAACCCATCTCCCAACATACGTTCATTTGCTCTAGTAAAGTTATATAAAACATCATCCCCGTTCCTATCAACCAAGGAATCAATCTCATCTATTATTAATACTACATGAAGATTATTTTTATTCAAATATTCAAGAATCCTATCAGTAGCTTCGCCCATAGATAAACCAGTAAAATGGACTTTTAATTTCTTGTCGAAGCGATTAATCCCTATATCCTCCGCAATATCATATAATACCTTGTATGAAGTATTTGAAGTCTTTGCGTTAATAATAGTAACGGTAATTTCTATCCCATGTTCTATTGATTTTTTTTTTAATCTAGTAATTACATTTTTTACAACGGCAGTTTTCCCTGTTCCAGGTTTTCCAAAAACTAAGAGATTAGAAGGTCTACCATTCTTTAATACAACTGATAGTACTTGTGCGATTGTTTTAGACTCTTCGTCTCTAAATGGCAATTTTTCAGGAACGTAATCGATTGTTAATGTTTTTCTATTTTTAATTAAATTGGCTCCAATAACAGCCTTATCAAATATATTATCTAAATAATCCGAATCCACATCATTTCTTTCCATTAATAGTATTGATAAATCAACACAGACACACCCCTATTTTTCTATTCGAATGATAAAAAGATAATGTCATGTTAATATGCTAATTGTTATTAACATTTAATTTTAAACAGGTTAATCAACTATTTTATACATAATAATTAAATAAATTAATATAATTATACTATCAAAATCAATATTAATTGCATAAGAAATAGAGGGGCCTGTGGCTATCAAACCAAATTAACATTAATCTTAACAGTTAAAAATCATTTGATAATAAACGTGAATTAACCCCTTTATTTCCACTGGAGGAATTTTAAATTCATTCACAATGATAATAAACGTGAATTAACCCCTTTATTTCCACTGGAACTAGAAAAACCTTTAAGGTGGATAATCAAATTAACTTTAGAAATATAGACATCAATAATTATGTGCTTATTTTAGTTAACAAAAACTAATCTTTTAGTTATCAATTTTTATTCCATATTGTTAAGTTAACATATGTTATCAAATTCACAGAGACGATAAATTGTCCACTGGAAAAAAGAGAATAAAAATTGAATTAGAGGATGCTGAAGGTGGAAAATATAATTTATCTCTAGAAGGCAATCTATCAAAAGACAAAATTCAAAAGGTTCTTCAATTAGTGGAATCCTTGAACATCTCAAAGGATGATTTAGATAACAAAATCCAAATTCCTGTGGAACAAAATAATAGTTTACAAAAGTATGACATAGGACTCAATCCATCTAATAACTCGATTGGATCAAAGATATGGGCATTGATCGAAAACAACTTTGCATTTAGTTCTTTTACATCTTCAAATGTAGCCGAATCCTATGAAGAATCATACGGCGAGCAGTTACAACTTAGTCTTATATCCACTTACTTATCAAGATATTTTGAAAAGCAAAAATTGGTAAGGAGTAAAAGAGGGAAAGAATGGATTTATAAGTTAATTAGAATTCAAAAAGATGTTATTTCGTCCGTTGGAACACCTACTACTTCTCAATCAAGTCGTTTAATGGATTCACATTATTCGGAAGATCAGGGTGAGAATGACTTTTTGAAGCAGAATGCTTTGACAACAGTTTACGACCTTCGACTGTAATAGCATACCTAAATGGCTTTGTGCTCATATCTCTATCAACCAATTTCTCATCAAACAATTTTTTCATTAATCTAGAAGTGTGTTCTCTACTCCTACCGATTACTCTTTGAATCTCTCTAGTAGTCAAAGATTTATCCTCTAATTTTTTTAGGATGTATTCTATTGTACTATTCTGACGGTCTTCTTCCTGATCCACTGACTTGATAGAGCCTTGTGATGTTATGTCGTGACTAGGTAGTGATGTCTCAATTTTTTGATTGCTTACGTAGTTTTGGAATGGTGATATTACGGAATTCTGTGACTTGATCTTATTGTTGTTAGAGATCATATTTTCATCTAATAATTTTATTAAACCTTGTATATCAGTTAATTTTTCGTTGGTCTTATTAGTTCTGTCGTATAAGACTCTAAATTGATCAGAAATGAGATTGGTTTTATAAATTTGATCCTTTATTTGACTTTCAAGCTGAGAGATTTTTGTTTCAATATTGTATTTCTCAAACTTTTTGTTTTTTAACTGGTTATAAATTTTTAAAGCTAGAATTGATAATGCTATAGCTGAACAAAATGGAATTAGGGTATAATTTAGTATTAGTGATGCAATATCTATGCTCACATATAATTTAGCAATACAGTGTGATATAACTTTATTGTATGTGATAATTTGACATTTATTATCATAAATTTTGTGATATATTACATATCGATTATTCTATTGATCAAATCTTCTATCACATTTATCACACTATTTATTTCTTTATCGTGATATTTAGTGTGATTATCTTCAAGCATTCTAAGCTTGTTTAACATAGAGTTTAAGGCAGTAATTTGATCGTCATTCATGACATTTATTAGATTTAGTAGTATGATGGAATAGAACAATTTCCGCAGTTTTATCTTTGATTGCTTAACTTCTCTGTAATATGCGCCTGAACTTATTTCCTTTGGCCTTTTCTCTTTATTCTTGAAATTATAAATTATTTGTATTTGTCTATTGGTAAATAGAGATTTTTCAATTAATTTGGAAAGAAATAAATTATTTATATCTTCTTTGTTTTCCATCAACTATACAATATTGTATAGTTAATCATACTCTTTAAATGAATACTTAGCACAATCATTAAATTAAATTTAACTAATATACGTTAGTACTATATTGAGCCGGGTAGAGAACTATATTAATGATGAATTAAAAAAGCATAAAAAAATATGTTTTGCTTTATTAGATTCGGAGAATTTTAAAGACATTGTTGGTGTTGCGAAAAAAGTTGAATCACTTGGTGCCTCAGCTATTTTGGTGGGGGGTTCATCTGCCATAGATCAACTGGATTTAGACAAATTAGTAATATCGATAAAATCTATAATATCTATTCCTGTTATTTTATTTCCCGGAAACGTTACAGGCGTATCTCCTAATGCCGACGCAATTTTATTTACCTCATTGCTTAATTCCGAGGATCCATATTTTATTTCCGGAGCTCAAGCATTAGGTGCATTGTTAGTAAAAAAGTATAATATTGAACCATTGCCGACAGGATATATAATAATTGGAGATAATACTACGGCCTGGTTTATTGGGAGAGCAAAGGGTATACCTTTTGAAAAATCCAATATCGCTGTTATGTATTCACTGGCCGCACAGTATTTAGGTATGAGGTTTGTTTACCTAGAGGCTGGATCCGGTGCAAAAAAGAATGTATCTGCGGAAATGATTTCAAATGTTAGAAAGTATTATGATGGCTTATTAATTGTTGGAGGGGGAATTAAGAATTCCTCAATAGCTAAAGAATTAGCGGAGGCAGGGGCAGATATCTTAGTTGTAGGAACATTATTAGAGCGGGATCCAGATTGGGAAAAAAAATTTAACGATATTATTATGGCAATTCGTTCCTGAATTAGTGCGATTGAATAATTATGAATTTGATTGATGAAGCCAAAGTAAGATTAAAAAATATTTCAATTCCAAGTTACTATTTAGAGTATCAAATTAGTCTACTGGAACAGGTAAATATGCTTCATTTGGTAGCCGAAAAAGCTAGAAAAAAAGGTTTGGATGTTACAACTTATGTTGAACCAAAAATTGCCTACGACTTATCTGACAGAGTTGCAAAAATGCATAATATAGATATATCAGACAGATTAAGGGCCTTACTAAATTATACAACAAAAGAGAAAGCGGCTCTTAAAATAGCCGAGGAAATAGCAAAGGGGGAATATGGATTTGGAGATCTTAGGACAAGATTAGAAAATGCGGTTAGGGTAAGTTTGGCAGTGGTGACTGAAGGAGTCACTGTTGCTCCATTGCAGGGTATATCTGACGTACAATTGAAAAATAATAAAGATGGTTCACAATACCTCTCCATTTCTTTTGCTGGCCCAATAAGATCTGCTGGAGGGACTGAAGCAGCACTAACTATGCTTATAGCTGATCATGTAAGAAGAGTGTCTGGACTTGCCAAGTATCAAACAAATTCTTTTGATGATGAAACTGGCAGGTTTATAGAAGAATTAAGATTGTATGAGAGGGAAGTAGGAAACTTTCAATTTAAAGTCTTAGATAAAGATGTTGATTTTTGCATCTCTAATTTGCCTGTTGAGATCGATGGAGTAGATACAGACCCAGTTGAATTAGTAATTCATCGGGAGATGAAGAGAATAAAAACGGATAGAGTTAGAGGAGGAGCACTCAGGGTAATGAACGATGGTTTGATAGGTAGATGTAGAAAACTCACAAAATTGGTCGAAACACTCGAGTTAGAAGGCTGGGATTGGCTTGCAAATATGAATGGTGCAATCCAGACAGGCGATGATGATACTGTGAGTCATAGGATGTCTGAAGTAATTACAGGAAGACCCGTGTTATCTATGAACAAGAAAATTGGTGGATTTAGGTTACGATACGGAAGGTGTTTTAATACTGGATTCGCTACTATAGGAATTCACAACACGATTCCTGTACTATTGAATTCTGCCGTAGTAGTTGGAACGCAAATTAAAATGGATATCCCTGGAAAAGCCTCTACAATTGCCCTTGTAGACACCATTGAACCACCAATAGTAAAATTAGATGACGGGACGGTCTTGCAGATCAATACCGTAGAGCAAGCCCTAAATTTAAGATCACGGGTAGTCAAAATATTATACTTAGGAGACATCCTGATTAGTTACGGAGATTTTCTTGAGAATAATGCACAATTATTACCAGCAAGTTATGTTGAAGAAATATGGACCCAGGAATTATTTGAAAAATTGAGTCATATCAATGAAGTCAAAAGTGACTTTGTTGTTGAATATGATAAGTTAGTTAAATTGAGTTCAAATCCCTCTATAATACCGCCATTTAGAGAGGCACTGAAAATATCGATCCAATTCGACATTCCACTACATCCTAAATATTCCTTCTACTGGGAAGCTATATCATTAAAAGATTTTTTAATAATTAGAAATGTCTTGATATCTTTTATTTCTCTATTTAACAGAAATAAAGAGATTGAATCAACTACCGAGGAAATTAGGCTATCATATGATCATAAACTAAAAAGTATTCTAGAAAAACTAGGCGTGTTCCATAGTTTAGATACATCTAGTAATACTATAGTATTGTTAGATGAGTCTCAAATTTTTGCCTTAGTGTGTTTATGTATTCCAGAATTCCAATCCATACTCTCATTGTTATATGATACTCGCAATGAAATCCATTTTTCAACATTTTCTAATTATGTATCAAAGGATGGATTTATAAGAGATATAGGTGAAATCGTTGAAAGTTTACAGTCGGAGAAGGGCGAAGGTAAAGCAAATGTCATCAAACTAATAAATTCCATTTCATCCATTAAAATACGTTCAAAATTTTCTTCTTCCATATCAGTGAGAGTTGGTAGACCTGAAAAAGCATCTGAGCGTAAGATGAAACCCCCAATTCATGTTTTGTTCCCAGTAGGTAACAAAGGCGGTCCCATGAGAGACCTCTTAAAGGCTTCAAATGCAGATTCTTTTTATTCGGAAAAATCCAATCGATATTGTTCTAATTGTAATATTCCATCCTTAGGTACTAACTGTAACTATTGCAATCAAGCGACTCCCATCAAATTTATTTGCAATGTCTGTAAAGTTGAATCTCTAGATTTAACGTTTGATCCTATTGATAATATAAAAAAAAGGAACAAATGTTTAAAGTGTGGTAACGAATATAAAACATTTTCTCCAATAAAATTCCCTTTAAAGACCTTGATAGAAAAAGCCGAAACAAGGTTGAGCTTTAGGGTAACTCCTCCTTTAAAGGGGGTGAAAGCTTTAATGGGGAAAGACAAGGAAGCGGAACAAATTGAGAAGGGCATTCTCAGAAAAAAATGTGGTTTATCTGTGTTTAAGGACGGTACCATAAGATTTGACGCTACGAATGAACCACTTACTCATTTCATGCCATGTTTTATCGATACATCCATTTCAAAATTAAGGGAATTAGGGTACAAATTTGATTATCGACAGAATGAACTTAATTCAGATAGACAAATCATAGAATTGCTGATTCAAGATGTTATAATTCCATTAGATTCTGCAAAATATCTCTTAAAAACAGCTAAATTCATAGATGAAGAATTAGTTACCTTATATGATTTACCACCGATTTATAATGCCTATACCGAAAATGATCTGATTGGACATTTAATAGTGGGATTAGCTCCTCATACTTCAGTCGGTATTATTGGGCGCATAATAGGTTTTACAGAATCACAAGTTTGTTTGGGTTCTCCAATATGGCATTCCGCAAAAAGAAGAGATTGTGATGGTGATGCCGATTCGATTATCCTACTATTTGATGCATTCTTAAACTTTTCATATTCTTTCTTACCGGATAAAATAGGTGGATTAATGGATGCTCCATTACTAATACAACCTATTGTATTACCTCATGAGGTTCAACGACAAGTCATAATGTTGACATTGTGGAAAAATATCCACTAGACTTTTATAAAAATACTTGGTTAGGGCTTAAAGCAGCTGATGTTTCTAATACGATTGAAATACTAAAAAATCGAATAGGGAGTGAAAAACAATTTTATGATTATGGGTTTACCCATACTAGTGGCACTTTAATATCCGACATAAATCGAAGTGCTTATTCTACATTAAATACAATGAGCGAAAAATTAGAAATGCAAATATCCACAGCAAATCTTATTAATTCTGTAGACACAAACGAAGTGATTTCTATGGTCCTGACGACACATATTATTCCTGATATAATGGGTAATATGCGTTCTTATTGTTCGCAGTCGTTTAGGTGCAATAAGTGCGGTGATAAGTATAGGCGAATTCCTTTGTACGGTAAATGTCTTACTTGTAATAATACCTTGCTACAGACGGTTACTCGAGGTTCGGTAGAAAAATATGTTCTTTTAGCAGAAAACTTGAGTAACAGCTTTAAAGTCACTAATTATCTAAAGAGCAGAGTTGAATCACTTATTGTGGAGCGAAATTTTGTTTTTCAATCAAAGAAAGAACAACCTACATTACTTGATTATTTCTAAAATCATTGTGACTTTTGTTTTATTAGTTTGCAAAATTTATTTGATATGGTCTTAAAGTAGCCAAATTAACTACAATTGCTATACCAGGGGTAGGAGTAATTCCCATAGCGCGCTGAAAGGGTGTTTGGGTTTGCCATGCGCCAGAATTCACTACCAAGGTTCCCTTATAGCTATCCACATCAATTACATGTACATGACCGGAATGAAAAATATCCGGAACGTCTTCAATAACCATCATATCCTCTAATTCTGGAGCAATAGGTGTTCTTTGACCGTATATAGGTGAAAGATGTCTTGATTTAAGTAAAATCTTCATCGCCTCTGCCGGTTTAGAATAACTTAGACCAGGAATTGTAGCAATCGTATCGTCCAAGCTTTGACCATGAAACATTAATGTTTTTACTCCGTCCATATTGATCATGCAGGGATTTCCTAGCATAGTGACATTGCTCAAAGAGTAAATCTTATCAGCATATTTTCTTGGTATTGCTGGTTGAGGCAATGCTCGTCTTCCCAGGTCATGATTTCCTGGAATCATAAAAACCTTGATGTGTTTAGGAATTTTCGCCAACAAATTTGTAGCGTGCTCCATCTGGGAAAATGAATCCTTTTCAAATAATTCTCTGTCTTGATGCGGAAATATCCCTATTCCATCAATTAGATCCCCACAAATGCAAATATACTTTATTTTAGAAACAATATCTTTATTCTCTTCTTTTCCATTTAACCAATTCAAAAACATTTGAAATTCATCCTCCATGAAGAATTTACTGCCTATGTGCAAATCAGATATTAACACACTATATACCTCAGAATGAGATCTGTTTGGAATTCTATCTGGCACATCTAGTGAGAATATTTTTTTTATTATATGGTTCTTTCTTTTTGAATTATTCTCAAGTTCTATCATTATCATTTGATCCAAAATTAATGACGAAATCTGTTTTTTTAAATCTTCATCGTATGCAAATGCCTCTAATAATCCGCTCTGGTCATCAATAGTTAAATTATAACTATTCTTTTTAATCTTCTTTTCCATAATTAATCCTGCAATGAATAAAGATTCTTCCAAATTCTCCTTAGATTGTGACTTCGGATTATTCCTTGATTGGTTAAGAAATTGTTTAATGAACGCTATTTTTTTTATTCTTTTACTGTCTGGTCTATTAGATAAAATTTTTAAGGATTTATCAAATCGGCTTCTAAACAGTGATGTATATCCTTCAACTCCTTCACCGCTATTAATACTATTATTCGAATCATAAATTATGTTGTTGACATAATAGTTATTCTCAAAATCATCAGAATCATGAGTTACTAATTCTAAAATGGTCTCTTTATTATTATTTTTAGTATCAATGATTTCAGAATGATCTAGTCTGTTTACGATAGTAGTACCATTATTAGCATTATCATTTACAATAAGTGAACTATTTGTTGAAAACTTCAAAATATTCTTTATATCGTCGGATAAAATAACCTTAGAACCGTCTCTCTCTCTTTTGATCATAAGAATCTCTTCAACTATTTGATACACATCTACTTGTAGATTCTCAATTAACACTAATGCATCGGGATGAATCTGGAATCCTTTGCTAGTTATAAAGGAAATTATTTTTAAGAGATCGGAATTATCGGTCAATAATCAAATTAACTAGTTGATGATATTCCTTAAATCTTTTTATATAAATAATAAAGTATTATAATTGATAAAAAAAGTATTATAATTGGTTATGCTTATTACATTTAAAAAGAGACTGGTGTTTTTCTTTGTTGCCCTGTTATTTTTCTTGAGTATTTTTTATCTTGGATTTTCCTTTAGAATGGATGAATCATTTTCTAAGGAGATATCAAAAAACTTTATTAATCAGATAAGTGACATAGACGAATTTGGTATATTCTTAAATAACCTAAAAATAGCATTAGTGATGTTTATTCCAGTCATAGGCCTCGTAATGGGAACTATTTCTGGATTTTCTACCGGTTTAGTGTTTAATTCAATAATGAACCTATCAGATGTTGCGTATTCTAACCCCTTGGTCATTTTCTTGACACCATTTGGAATCCTAGAGCTGGTCTCATATGGACTAGCAATTTCTCGAGGCGGTATTTTATTTTTTGAAATACTAAAGAAGAAATTTACAAAAAAATCTTTATTTTATCTGCTAATCGAAATAGCATTAGTTTCTGGAATGCTTTTTGTCGGGGCAATAATAGAATGGATGATGATTGAAAATATTCCAAAAAGATTATAATCATCTGTCATTCGTGCATGGCATTTGGATTATTTTATATCATTGTTATAAAATGCCATAGTGTTTAAATAGTTTTAATGAAGATTTACGTACAGTGAATTATTAGATGCCAGTAGCAATACTTCCAGATGTTAGTGAACAGCATTGTATTGGGTGTGCTTTATGTGTAGAAATTTATACACTCTTGGTCCAGATGTATTAAGAGTAAAACCTGTGGAAGGTTGGAAAAGAGGCAAAGCATTTGTCTTTTATCCAGAAAGATGTATCTCTGATGGTGCTTGTATTGGCGTTTGTCCAACAAAAGCAATTTTCTGGATGAGACCAATGGATTATACACCAGGACAACCAATTCCATTAAAGAAAAACGCCATCTTTACCAAAGGCTGGGAAGAGGGCTAACTCCACCAATTTTTATTTTTTCTCAAATTTTAGAATCTAGTAACCATAACAAATCTGATTAGTTTTAGTTTTAGTGTATTAATATTCTAATATCGTTTTCTCTAATAATTAGTACTTAAATATCCAATAGAATTACTAAAATGCCTAATTGACAAAAAAAATGTATGTTATGGGTGTAG
>CAWKJS010000002.1:0-16920 GCA_963850055.1 uncultured Nitrososphaeraceae archaeon
CTGCTACTTCCACTACCACAAATCATTAAAAAAGCAATAAGAGAATAATTCGCAGTCGTAACGTGCCTATAAATTCTATCAATTTGAGTTCAGATTTTTGGTTGTTCTTTATCTTGGTAAATTAATAGACTGTGATAATATCTTTTGAATCTAAAGATTTGGTAGATGATGAGAATTTTAAGATGCAAGGATTGAGATATTATGAATAGCTTAAAATCCCATCATGCGATCGTGATACCCTCCTCCTTCCTTCGCAAATTTTATCATCGAATATAATCATATGACAATGACAATGACAATGTGAACCAATCATATGGTCAGCGGTCATCATGACACGATTAATTGCTAAATTTTTTCACAGAATTATGGGCCAATAACCAAGATGAAGAACATATCAAACGTAAATATCTCGACACTGCCCAATTTTATAATTATGATACACTTAAAGATATCTAATAAACCTTAATTTTGCTAAGCTTTATAAACAAATTAGCTAAAATAATACTATGGATTAATATGAACAGGATTAACCACAAAAATAAGAAAAAGAATCCATATAGAAACAGCGTAAATAGAACTTATGAGATAGTTTCCCTAGGTCTTCAGAGTGAGTTATTATGGCTTATGACGTATCAACCCTTTAACAAACTTGCAATTGACAATTGCAGAGCAAGAATAAAGGGTTTAAAGAGTATGAAAAAAGCTCATAATCTATATACAGATTTTGGAGAAGTACTTTCTAATTACCCATAATGGCCATTTCCTAACCCAAATCTCATTAAGAGTTTTATTAGTATTCTTGCAAGGATCACAGGGTTTAATATCGAACTTGATAAAGTATCTAGAGGTTTTGATTCAACGAAAATTGACTGAGTAATAGATAAGGAAATAGATAATACCGTTGAGAATACGCTTATTCAACCAACAAAAGAAAAAGCATAATTGGGAATAGAAAATGAAGTTATGGTATTAAACAAAGAAACATGTATTAGAAAGTAAATGATAGTCGGTGAAAAAAGATCACTAAAGATTTGGGTCAGGACAATTAGCCATTATTGATGTCGTGTAATTGTGTTTTTATTTCTCCGCTCTTATCAATGAGTATCCTAAAGAAACTGCGGATATAACTAAAAAAGAGATAAATGCACCAACAACAACCAATTCTTTCTTTAACGACTTTAGAAAAAGTCAATCATCTTTATTTCTTGATCTAAAATCTGATAGACTTACAAAATATGATTGTGAATCAAGCAAACAATCTTTACACTCCTTGGCCTTTCGTTGATTTTTTACCTTCCTTGCAGATTCGATTACTGTTAGTGTGAATGTTCCTATTACCAAAGCTAGAGGAATGGCTAAGAATATAGAATATTGATAGAAGAGTAAAGTTACGGTTTCGGCCGTTAATATACATGCACTTTCTGCAGTAATTAAGATTATCACACTAGTCTTGAGAATCAATTTCATCTGGGGATTATTTCTATGGATAATAAATTGAGCGAAGCCTCTTCTAAAGTTAAGAAATGTAGATGTCAAATTAAAGATAAATCCTTTATTTGCATTTTCTTCTAAAAAGGAACAACAGCCTCGTAAATGACTCATTTGACTATTATTTTCAAAATCATATCGACCTAAAATAGTCATAAAGGTTGAAAAACCTGCTATCGTAAATCCCAGAACATATGCTATGGTAATACCGTATAAATTGAAACCAAAAATAGATAATCCAATATTTTCTCCAATTTCAGCGCTAATTATACAGAGTACTTCAATTCCTAGAGCAGCAATAAATGTTCTCCTAATGTTTTTAGATACGTGTTGTAAAAAGTAAGATTCATTCAAAAGCTTAAATCTAATTGAATGTGCCGATGTACAACAGCAAGATTTCTTAATGCAATTTTTACATTTCCAAATCATAGATGAACATGCTCCCGGAGAGCACTTACACTCAGCACATATCAAATGTTGCATAAAGAATAATTTAATTACAATGTAAATAAAGATTGCATTAAATGATTAGGTTATCTTATGGCTGTAGCAAAAAATAAGAATCAATTGGTCCTATGGTCAAAAAATATGATGAAGGATAGTTTATGGCTCCCAATGATAAGAGAAAGTGATTAGTCATTGGTTTTAGATTTAGTAACAAAAATTGTATAGCTGTACCTAAAACTTAAAAAAGAACAAATGTAAATAGAATGAGTTGTTAGGAAAATTACCCATACCTTATATAATATAGCTTATAACAAATGACATTAAATGACAAAGAGGATCAAACTTAAAGCCATTCCTCAGCCTATTGAAGGCTCACGAACAATCTTTGCTACTCATGACATGGACTCGTTAGTTAAAGGAATTGAACTCGAAACCTATAGTTGTGGAAATTGCGAATTTGTTTTAGCGGAGAATATTATTCCAAATACTTATAACAATATAGTTTTTCAGTGCCCTTCTTGCAAATCTTATAATGAGATACCCGATAAATGATATGCTATTTAGAACTAAAATCGAACTGATACGATATAAAGAATGAATAGAACATTTTTTTCGTTGTTTGCCATCATTAGATTCAAATTATATGTAGAATCAAAAGAAGATTTTTGATAAATAAGAAAATGGATTGGGATTTAAAACCCACATCTTGTATTCACGAGCTTACAATAACTATATAGATCCAAATCAATTTTTTCGTTTCATAATACAATAGTAAATTTAACTAGCCCGGTGGGTTTAGTAATAGATATATTACTAGTCTGAATGTCAAAGTATTTTCATTTGTAATTAAACTATGGACATGATTATTCAATAATTGGAAAACTAGTTTCGGGGGCTTTGAATCCACTAGGTATGTTGGAACTGTATTTTTATTTAGAGCAACCCGATTTTACAATTTTTAGTTACTACCGGGGAGCGTAGAATATTATAAACGCACCTATGAGAACTATAAATCCACCCACTATTTCAAATCTGTCGGGTCTTTTCTTGTCTATTATCAATCCCCAAATGATTGCCATAACAACAAATATTCCTCCGTAAGCAGCGTACACTCTACCAAAATTTGATGGCTGAAGAGTTGGAATAATTCCATATACAAATAGTATGATACCTCCGACAAGTCCGATGCTTATTTTTTTCCTTTCTCTTAGCCATTGCCATATCAGATATCCCCCTCCTATTTCAGCAATTGCAGCAACCAAAAACAATCCAAAGGTTGAAATGATAAAATCTAGGTTATAATTATCCGGAAGCATTGATTCCAATTTTTTCCCCCTTTTTACGTGGGTAGTAAAAAATAATGATGACTCCTATACCAGCAACAATAGTTCCAACTATATCATAAATATCCGGAACCACTCCTTCAAAGAGATACCCCCAGCCTAAAGCCATTATTATAAAAATTCCCCCGTATGCTGCATATGTTCTATGGAAATAAGTTTTTTGAAATGTAGGAATTACGCCATATACAAACAAAACAAAACCGCCTAGTACTCCAAATATCCAACTATAGCTTTCCCTTAACCATAACCATACAAGGTAACCGCCTCCTATCTCGCATATACCCGCAATAAAAAAGAAAAATAACGAATAAAAAATGTCCTTTATTCTAATATGCAACTACCCATTGATGATGATTTAACCTATTTATTTATCTATTAGATGATTTTTTCATCCGATGTAGTAAATTGACAATAGATCCTACTATCTATCGCCCATTTGAAATGTTGATATTTTGTTATGTTGGAATTTTCATTTGCTGTCGTTGTACTTTCTAAAAATGGTTTACGGCTATTAATTGGTCAGGGACTTATATCTATAAATATAGCATCTGAAGGAAATATCGCTAGTATTCATTCGTCACTAATAGAGGGGATCCATAAGAATGCAGTTTCCAATCACTAGTTGAGAAAATTTTAGACTAATAAGTTAAGACTTCATATGAAGAAGTATTAAAAAACTTAATATAAAAATTATTTTTCTGCTTTTATCAATGAGTATCCTAAAGAAACTGCAGATACTAACCAAAAAAGAAATAAATGCACCAACAACAACCAATTCTTCCAATTAATTACTCACCTCTCTTCTTCCTTACCTTTTCATCAATTAGGATTAGACACTCTTAACATATTGTAAACTTCGGGATACTGGTTTACTAACTCTAGGTTTACTTCTAATACATTCACGTAATCTGGGGCAAAGAAAATTGCATTTGTTATTTTATTCTGTTCAATGTTTAGGTTCAACAAGGTTCTCAGAGTATTTGGATGTATGCCCGTAGCTTCGCTAACGTTTTTGATTTGAGCATATGCGTCTTCAGGCGTTATATGTGGATCTACAGTTGAAGCAGAATCACTTGGTGGTCTGGGGTAAAAGAACTTGGCTGAGTCAAATTCCTGAGCTATCAATTTTGAACCTATTTTCTCCCCGTTAAATTCCACAATGCTGCCTCCTGATTGGAAAGGTAAAGTCAGCTGTCCAACTTCAGCCAGGATAAGTGGGTAGGCAATTCCAAGAGCTACCACCATGACAACCAAAACTCTAATTGCAGTTTTCAGGTTATATAGTACGAGACCTGTTGTTAGTTTTTCGTTATTAGACTCATTTTCTTTTTCATAGTTTTTATTTTCCATTTTTATCACCTTTTTAACTCATGAACGTTGAAAGTAACATGTCTATTGCCTTTATTCCTACGAACGGTAATGCTGCTCCCCCTAATCCATAAATCAGAATATTTCGAACAAATAATTGCTGTGTTCCTTCTGCTTTGAATTTAATTCCTCTCAATGATAGAGGAATCAGAGCTGGAATTATTATAGCGTTGAAAATAAGTGTAGAAAGAATTGCCGTCTCTGGACTTGAAAGTTGCATTATATTTAATGCTGCTAATCTTGGATTGTCTGCTGCAAACATCGTAGGAAGAATTGCAAAATATTTTGCAGCGTCATTAGCGATGCTAAAAGTAGTAATCGCACCCCTAGTCATCAGCAATTGTTTGCCTAATTTTACTACTTTGAGGATTTTCGAAGGATCAGAGTCAAGATCAACCATATTAGCGGCTTCTTTTGCTGCAGCCGTTCCACTATTCATTGCTAATCCAATATCAGCCTTTGCCAATGCAGGTGCATCGTTTGTTCCATCTCCAACCATTCCTATAATGTGGCCTTTTTGTTGTTCTTCTAATACTCTTTGGAGTTTGTCAGTGGGTTTGGCTTCAGCCATTACCTGATTAACATTTGCTTCTTGAGCTATGACTTGAGCTGTTATTTGATTATCGCCTGTTATCATAATAGTAGTAATTCCTGCCGCATGGACCTCCGCTAGTTTTTCTCGGATGTTTTCCTTTAAATTATCTTTTAAGACCGCTAGTCCTATTATTTCGTCATTAATCGCAATTGCTAAGGGGGTTTCTCCTTTTTTAGATACCTCTTGAGCTTTCCATTTTAATTCTGCAGCATTGACATTAGGATTTGATTTGGCTAATTCTATCATTACGTCCACTGAGCCTTTAAGAATTCTTACTGGATTTGCTAGTGAGTTTTTCTCCATTTCTAGTAACATATCATGAATTTTACCATGACTGGATTTGTCTATGGCATCTTCCAGATTCTCAAGAGTAGATGATTCAGCTTCTTGTTGACTTGTGACTGTTTTTGCAAGATTGCGTAGTTCTTCTTCATCGTCTTTATCCAATCTAGCTATTTTGTTTGGAATAAATTCAATTCCACTAACCCTTGTTTCTGCAGTAAATTCGATAGACTTTGCCGAGATTAGCTTTTCTAACATTGGTGGAATATACTTTTTTTCTTCGGAAAGGTCAACGATTGACTTTCCCTCGTGAGTACTGTCTTGAATTGAAGCCGCATATGCTACTTGTCCGACATCTTCTTCTGTGTATTTTTCCATTGGAATGTATTCCACTGCACTTCTGCTTCCTTCTGTAATTGTACCTGTTTTATCCAAGATCAAAATATCGCAGTCACCGGCAGCTTCAATTCCTTTACCTGATTTGGCAATAATATTATATTTACCCAATCGAGTAATACCTGCGACACCTATCGCTGGAAGGAGACCTCCAATTGTAGTAGGCATTAATGCGACCAATAGTGCTATCAAAGTAGCAATGTCAGTATTATACCCCAGAAAATAAGCAGAAAACAACAAAGTTCCGATTACGGTAATAAAGATAAGAGACAAACCGGCTAAAAGTATTGTAAGAGCGATTTCGTTTTGTGTTTTAGGCCGCGTAGCATTTTGAATCAGACCAACCATTTCATCCAAATAACTTTTTCCAGCTTCTGCAGTAATTTCTACTATAATACTATCTGTGGTAACTATTGTTCCTCCAATAACCATATCATCTTTTTCTTTAAAGACAGGATTTGATTCACCTGTCATCATTGATTCATCTATGAATGTTTTGCCACTTACCACTAAGCCATCTCTAGGAATTAATTCACCAGCATAAACTTTTACTTCATCACCTGGTTTAAGTTGTGATGATTTTACGACGGCTTCCTTTCCATGTACTATTTTCCTACAAGTGACTTCTTTTTCTAGTTGCTTTAGTGAATCTACCCTAGCTCTAGCCTGAGCCTCTGAAAGGGATTCTGAAAAGGTAGCAAACCACACAGTAAGAATAAGGATAATTGCTGCCTCCATATAGAAAATCTGGTTTTGAGTTACAAAAGTTTCGGAGATGTTGGGAAATATTGCTACAAAAAGAACAACTAAAAATCCCAATTCTACGGTGAACATAACGGGATTGTTTTTTGCTAGATACCTAGGGTCCAGTTTTCTAAGTGAATCCAGTATTACTTTGGAATTAATAGCAGATACTATACTGTTTTTATGATTGTGATTGTTGTGGTTGTTATTTTTACTACCGTTTTTATTGTTTGATTTTGACGTATTCATTTTTTTGTTACCCTCCTTAATCTCCTAAATTGAAAATGGTCCCAATATCAAGAAGGGGAAGAAAGTCAGGGCGGTTAGTAAGAAAGTTAGCGTAACTAGGACGGTTATAAACAATGGACCTTGAGTTTTAATCGGTTCTATTACTTCCTTCCTATCTTTCATCGTAAATGAGCCAGCTATAGCCAACATCAATGCTAGGGGCAAGTACCTTCCAAGGAACATTACAATACCAGTTGAATAGTTCCAAAATGGTGTATCAGCTGAAGCGCCAAAGTAATCTGAACCGTTGTTTGCAGCTGACGATGTGTATTCGTATAAGGTTTGAGTATATCCCATGGGAGTAACATGGTCACCCACTATTGCTTGAGCGTTTCCTGTTCCTAAGGCTATAACAGTGGGTATCAATATTATCGCTGGATGCAAAAGAAAGATGTATACCGCTAGTTTAATGTCCTTTGGTCTAATTTTCATACTCATAAACTCCGGCGTTTTACCCACCATAAGCCCTACAATAAACAATGTCAACAATACGAATATAATCATCATCATCATTCCTGTTCCTACTGCCCCAGGAATAGCTTGTACAAACATGGCTAAGAAAAATGATATTGTGGCTTCAGGAGACATTCCTGCTAAAGCAGAATTCGCTGCTCCAGTATTTGTACCTAAAGAAACAGTATCAAACAAAATACTTCCAAAACTGCCAAATCGGGTTTCTAGTAGTAATGGTCCGCTTTCTACTGCTGTTGCTATAATAATTAGAGTTCCAAACCCTATCAACATTGCTACAAGAATTGCTATTCCTCTTCCTCTTCCCATTAATCGAGCATAGGCTATAGGAAAGGAGAGTGGAATGATAAGCATCAAAAACATCTCGTACATGTTTGACACCCCTGTTGGATTTTCAAAGGGATGAGCTGAATTGGAACCAAAAAAACCACCACCATTACTGCCCAATAATTTTATTGATTCAAGAGAAGCTACCGGTCCCATATTGATAGTTTGAGTATTTGATGAATTATTATTTACAACCCCTTCCAAAGTGTTAGTCTCCATCGTAGGTTGAAGAGTTTGAGGAACACCTATAACCATCAAAACAAGGGCGGAAACGACTGCCACCGGGAGTAATAATGTAATTATAAT
This sequence comes from uncultured Nitrososphaeraceae archaeon, assembly GCA_963850055.1. Classification (GTDB taxonomy): domain Archaea; phylum Thermoproteota; class Nitrososphaeria; order Nitrososphaerales; family Nitrososphaeraceae; genus Nitrosocosmicus. The sequence continues at coordinate 8,056 of CAWKJS010000002.1, forward strand.
TCTTGTCAAATCTACATAAAAATTTCCAAGACCATAATTTTTTCGTATAAATGAGCGAATAAAAGCAAATGCAGCCGCAATTGCTGACGCAGGGGCTATAAACATTGTAAAGGTTATTGCAACCATTTGAGAAGTTATGGATAGTTGCTGGTCTCCCACATAATGTTGTAAATTTGTATCGGTGATAAAGGAAATTGCGGTATTAAACGCCAGGTCAAATGAAAATCCCTCCTTATCTTCTGATAAAGGTAAATAGTTCTGAAACGTCAAAATGAGAATAATAAATACAACTACTGCCATATTGGTTATAAATAAAGCAAGAAAATACTCCTTCCAACTCATTTGTTTGGTTGCGTTTATTCCAATTACTTTATAAAACCCGCTTTCTACTCTTGCTAGAGTTTTTTCCAATGGTCTCATTTCGAAGGTTATCATTCTAGCAAGGTAAGTACCAAAAATGGTTGCTAGACCTATAGTTCCTACTATGAGAACACAAAACTGTATTGTCGTGTCCAACTATTTCATCTGGTTTTTAATTTTAGTAACCTAAATCTTCACAACAGAATGAGAATATATAAGGATTGTTTTATCAAAAATTTTGTATAATAATTTAAAAGACATAAGATATCTATACAATAGACAAAATAATGTAAATATTGGTTAAAACTCCCACTAATAGAGAAAATATTCTTGTACGTTAAATAACAAGGTGTCATCAGATTCAGGATAACCGAAATAAAAATAATTTTTTTCGTTTCCTGTTCAATTTTATATTATTAACCCTTATCTTATGGTCAAAGCTAAGCTTCTTAAATTCTAGAATTTGTAAAGGTATATCAATATGCATTTTAAAACTCTTGAGAACGACCTTTAAAAGCAATCCAGCAGGATATATGGAGAACGCTAGTATAAGAAATTAAAAAGTGATAACCTCTAAGCCAAAAATGTGATTCTATTTATTTGCGATCATGCATATTCTATTATCAATCTCTTTGCGGGTACAGCCATTATAAGATTCTAATCCATTTTAATGGATGCTACTATATATAGTGTTACCGGTTCTTCGTATTCTTCTTTTAGCCAGAGCGTGTAAAAGTTTTCTTCTGTGCACAAACTCCGTATTTCATTATCTGTAAAGAACCTGACTTCAAAGCCGTTTACATCATAAATTCCTTCTTGTACTTTATTACCTTTACCATAGAATCGGTCACGATAATTTCTAACCGAAAAAAAATTCAACCCATTTGGTTTTAATACCCTGCTAATTTCTGAGAAAATTAAACGAAGCTCAGGTTTCGAAAACTTCATGTCTAAAAGCATATGTGAATATACCGCATCAAAAGAGGCATTTGGAAATGGTAATGATTGCTTGATGTCAAAAAGTTTTGTATTTATTCGACAACTCTTTTCCTGTGCTTTTTTATTTAATATTTCAATACCTCTATCAGAATAGTCCAGTGCTTCTACTTCTAAACCATTAGATGCAAAAAATATTGCATCTCTACCATGGCCCGCTCCTAATTCTAATACACGTTTTACATCAAGGGACATCATTTGATTTAAACAAAGTAGAGCAAAGTCACTAGGTTCCTCACCAAAGAATGAACTATCTGAATTGTAGATGTTATTCCAACCTTCACTCATCGTCATATTTCCTTTCCATTATTTTCTCCAATCCTCTTGTTTCCCTGCTACCTATATCCACAAACAATATTTTACGATATTAAATCCTTGGATACTTTTCCTCTGAGGCATCATTCCTCTGTAACTTCGTGAACTATAAGATAGTTTTTTTCTACATCAGGAGATGAAAAAAGGGATGTGTGATGACATTCATAATGAGTGTCTCCATGAACTTCCAGACAAACTAATTCCTTTAATTCTTGAAGCTGCTCAAAAAAGGAATGATAGAAACATACACATTGCTTAAACCTTATTAGGATTTGTATGGTATAGACGAATAAGAATAATCATGATGCAGAAATAGAGAAAAGTTATGTGGATGATAATGGAGCCTGGAAGGAGCACCACATGGATTAATCTATCAATATCCAGAAGAATTTAGTATTATCGTACTAAATTCTTGAAGACCTTTGGATAAGGAACAAAAACATAAGAAGATTTTGAGCAAATTCAAACACATTGATGGACAAGTAATATGATATGCTTATAAACGCGATTTAAAAAAGCTGATCATTGTTACAAGATTAATATTGAAGACAAATAAAACAATACACTACGATTTTTGATTGTTGTAATAGAAAATAGGAACAAAAAACCATAATCTATAAGTATTAGTAACGGTCCTCATCCTTGAGGATTAATGCTGATATAGGTAATTTAATAAGGATTCTATCGTCAGATAGTATGATATTTAATTTAAAGATATTGGTAAGCGAAATCCTACCTTAAAAAGAAAGAAAAATCTGTTTCGATCATCAATCGACATGCATCTTTTTAAACCGATCGAGAAAAGATCGGATATAGAAGTTAATTGGCGAATTTAAAGGTGGATAAAGACCATAATTAGAATTACGACAATTAATTCTTGGGGAAATCGTAGAAAAGCTTTCGTAATAGCTATCTTATTATTTTGTTTGCTTCAAAGCACTTTTAGTTTGTTCCAAATAGTCCCCAGTATAGTATTTAATAGTTTAAAAGTTGGATTAAAGAATGATGTGTTTAGACGTTATTTCGACTATACATCTTCTGGAGATCATCAATGTTTTCAGGATAATAAACCGTCGCTGCTGGTTCTTTATTTGTGGAGATTAAATTAGATATCGATAGTGTCAAAAAATAAGGAAATAAAAATAATAATGTTTGTTGCTTTTTTGGTAGCTTACATCTAATAAGGTGCAGTTGAGTTGTCTGTACCAGTGGTATTTCCACTAGTTCCTGTTGCATTTGAGGCTCCCGTTTCTGTTGTTGAGCTTGCGTCACCACTTGGTGTCGTTGGGGCTTGAGCCATTGCTGTGAAAGTAAAGGTACCTGCCATCAAGGAAGCTGTTGCAAGAATACTTGCTATTGCAAATAAGTAGATTTTATTCATGGTTTCTTAAATTATAAATTATCACTTATATTTATTATCTAAATCATTACTATACTTTTGTTACATTTAGTTTATATACTATGTTGTAAATGTGAAGATTTTATTTATATGCTAAATAAATAATCCCCAAATTACTATGCCACGATTCCTATTTCAACTAGACTAAATAGATGATTAAGAATTCAATCCTATTTCTATATACATGTAATTAGAAATAACCAAGATTCCAACTGAAGACATTGTTGATGATTTTTATATTAGGCTTACTAAATCAAATCAATAACATAAATAAAACTTGACTTAGTACTGTACTGATCATATTCAAATAGCCTAAATAAACAGATTAGGAAATTTTAAGGAATTAATAATCATAGGTGATCGCTCTCTATATGATGATACCAATTTTGGTTACGATAATCTAGCATATGCCGATCTAACATATGCTAAAAACTTATTGATGCAGTTTTAGCCAATTCTAATCTAAGTCTTGCCAAACTAAATGACAAGTTATTGGATTGTGAGTCTAAGAACTTTCAATATTCCAATCAATACAAATCAAATTCATCTCGTTGAATATGGTCCGGGCAGAAGTTTGAAAGTAGTCTCAAGTTGCCAGTGAGAATATAATCCAAATTCGTGATAAATGTTCGCACATATTATAACAATACTCTAATCTCCATGACCATTTGTGTGATGTATGGCTATGAGAAAGAGGATATTCACAAGCGCAGCAGGCTTCTCCCCGAAGTGCTAAACTAGTTGATCCCTTAAGAAGATATCAACCTTTTAAGATCTAAGAAAACTTCCTTGGTAATCTCGCCCTTTGCTAATCGTATTTTGAGAATCTGTTCCGGGTCGTTTTCATTATTAGATGTATCTTTTATCCTTGACTTCGTCAATCCTGCAGCAAGGGTTGATATAAAAGAACTCGTAATTCCAACACCAACAAACATAGTTATGGTTCCCACTATTCTCCCTACGTCGGTAGTTGGATTGGGTCCGAATGTAGCTGTAGATGTGGTTTGGATCGTCCACCAGAGGGCATCGCCCATATTTTTTATTTGAGAATTGGCCGTTTTATGTTCTGCAGAATAGAATAGAAATGTTAAGATAATCAGAGTCAAAAAGAAGATTATGAATAGTTGCAGAAGTACATGTCCGCCCAGTATTTTTGATTTTTCCTCTAAATTAGGTGATAGCTTAAACGCATTTATTATTGTTAATCCTCTCAGCATTACTCCTACTGTAATGATTCCGTCAGAAATATCGGAGCCTTGAGCAGCCAAAGCAAAGACTACAATTGGTATCATTCCAGGTATTTCGTACCAATGCTTGAACAAAAATCCCCTCCTCTGTTTGGATTCCTTCATTCTTCGGCAAAAACTGAAAGCGATCAGACCGACGACTAAGAAATCAAAGGAATAAATAATACCCCCTGTGGCACTAGTGGGTAAAGTTAGAAGCATTCCAACAAGTACAACTATATCCGCGATACTAAGCAGAACAATTAGAATGGGTCCTATTTTCCTTTTCATGGCCAAGTAAAGGTACTGAAATTAATAAGACTTGCTCTTCTTATGTCTTAACTAACTTTTGCACGAACTAAATTTCTGATAGATTATGCAACATGTTATCTGGAAGTGCGACATAGTAACAGCCAATCGGAATGGAAAAAAACGATAGTCAAGTTATCTATGATATTCTTGTCCAGAAAAAAGGAACCAGTATATTATGAAAGATTTCTGGGATATGATTATTGAAGAAAAAGAAAAAATACTTGAGCAGAAAGAATCTCCCCAGATGAGTCAGAGGGCCATATAGATTTGTTTACATTCTGTTTAATGATCTTTCTATAAATTAGTCTAACGTACTAGAAGAAATTGTCAGCATTTACTCCGACTGCAAAAGGAAGGTCATTTGAACCTCCTTGAAGGAGAAGTTAAGAGTGGCAGGCCAGAGAGAATCCGCAAAAAGTTATATTAAAAGTTCCGAGAAGTGAACTAAAAAATGTCTACAATAACCAAGAATGGTTGTAATATGACTCATTTGGAAATATTTAAGATTTTAAACCGTCAAGTCAGGCTGCGATCTATTTTAGATTAGGAAAGGTTGCTGAACATTTAAAACCATAGCAACCATAAATTCATGTGACTGATGCAACCTGTTAGCATTAGAGGACAGATTTTCTTATGGTTATGTCATAAAAACATGTCTGGGTTTAGAATATTGAGGGAATGATATACTGATCAACTTAAAATAAAAAGGTAACCATAGCATAATCCTGATAACAAAAAAAAATGAATACCTCAATTATTTAAAAAAAAACTAATCTGCTGTTTTTACGAATGGATCAATTTCTTGTTCGTTTGAATATTTATCATCGGTATTGTTAGGATCTCCCTGTCTATGGGCATGTTTGATGTGATCATCTAGTTCGACCTTATTGCGTGCAACAAGTCCACATATACTGCATCTTTCTCCGCTAGGTTTCTTCTCCTCTGAACTTTCTTTTTGTGAAAAGCCTTGCACTTGTGGTAAATCTGATCCTGGATCTGAACCCATATTGAAAATATTGTAGTCTGAATATTAAACTCTTTTCAATAACTCAAAACTTTGCTTTTGTTCATCATCAGATATTTTATTCATCAGTTGATTTCCTATTGGTGAAGTAATAGGCTATTTGAAAATGATCTGATGAATCAGTCGTTCGCTATTACCAATAGATACTCAATAAGTTGTGGTGCTTTTTCTATGATTTTATGAACTATGTGTCCAGTATAATTCCAATTGCAAGAAAAGGATCAAATGCGTTAAAAGGTTCAATTCTTAAATAGTTAAGACAGTAGCATCATTTCTTTTAGACAGTTAATATCATTAGAAACGGTGAACTGATCGGATTCTAATTCAATACTGTCGAGCAAGAATGATAGAAAAGCATTTAATGCTATATTCAAACACAGATTTCTGCGATAGGAACCAGAATGTCAACATTAGGTATGTTTTGTAATGATTGTATCTTATTTTGAGGATATCGAATACGTTTCGTCGTCTTACTCATGATTGTTACATGTAATACCTCCTTCATTCGCACCTTTAGGTTATCCTTGATAATCAGATATCAAAATACAGAGCGGCAAAGATTTCATCAAAAAATAAAAGTTTAGAAATTCATTTGGTTAGTTAATTGAAATAGCATAACACAGATAAGATAACTCCTAAGGTCCACTCAATTGAAGGCATAACTCATCCTGATCCACATGGAAAGGTATTTCCTTACTTGTTTGTGGAAGATCAAAATGATTTGACATAGTCAATCCTTCTTTTCTTCCGCAGTTACCAATAATTGAAAACTATATGCTCGATATAGGTTACAATATCAAGAATGTAAAACGTATAATCCTAACTCATGCCCATGTCGATCATTCACAAGCTTCCAATGAAGTAAAGAGGAAATCGGGTGCCAAGATTTATTCCCATTAGATTGAGGCAAGATATCTGGGCCAGAACCCATCATAAATGGGTCCAGCTTCTGCACAAGAAGGGTTGAAAAATTAGAGAAGCTTGGAGTGTCAATGGATGCATTAATAAAAGAATATGGAAGTTTCGATGTCGAACCCATCATGGTTGATGAGCAAGTATCTGATGGTGATGTGATTGGGAGTCCCAAGGTCTTTCACACTCCAGGACATACACCCGGGTAAATATCACTTTATTATGAAAAGGGTAAGCTTCTTCTAGGAGCAGACAGTATATACAAACACGTATTTGGAGCTGATGGTATGTATACATCTGCATCTCAAGTATCGATAGAATCAGTTACAGAAATAGTGTCCGCACAAAGGCTCTCTAAAGTTAATTTTGAAAAGTTATTGATGACCCATCAGGATTCTCCATTATTGGAAGGAGCTAGAGAGGCTGTCGAAACTCTAGTTGCTCAAAGCATACAAAACCTAAAGAAATAAAAGATTTAACTCACCTGTGTTACTTTTCTACTTAACCCTAAATGTACTACCTACACTTTTTTTAGTTATTCAGCAATTCAGTCAGAGTATTCGGTGAATCAGGCTAGTTATTATCTTTCAGGGTTTTACTCTCGGCATGTTGCCACCTTGATAGGATTGAACTCAGTTAAATGAGCTGTTGCTCTAATATACAGCAGATCGTCATATAGCTCCAAAGATATTTTTTTATCTTATATGTTTCAAAGAATTTCATTAATCAGAATTTATAGTAAACCTACAAGTCAACTTGAAAATCAGATAAACTAATGAACACAAAGTTATATTATGTCCAAATCCTGTTCATCTTGTTGATTATCCTATTAGAAAATTGGTATCAAGAAAATTTGCCACAAGTTATCTGTTTTTTAGGATTATTACTAAGGTTAGTACAATGTCTTTTTGTAAGAACAAAAAAGATCTTTGCTCACGTAACGATAAATATATAGATTGATGATTTTATTCTGTAGGGATTATCAGAATTAATGTCGCTTACAGTAGATATTTTAGATTCGAATCGAGAAATCATATTTTATGTAGAACTGTGATCTAGTTAATTCTTGCAGGATAGATTAATTTATGCAGTATTATGAAGACGACTAAAACAAATAAATAGAAAATGATAAAAGATATGGATTATTGTTGGGCTAATGCGTTACTACCCGAGTTTTCTTGGTTTTGGACGTTGATGTTGTTACCAGAGCCTATTGTATCTCCACCAGAAACTACTTGGCTGTTCTGTCTTGATGATTGAGATTGGACAATTGCCTGTGATGCGCTATTACCATCATTGTCATCATCATCATCATCATTACTCTGTGCTATAGCATTGTTACCTTCATTCTCTTGGTTTTGGAAGTTGAAATTGTTGCCAGAATCCTCGGTATCGCCACCAGAAACTACCTGACTATTCTGGATAGAGCGTTGAACTTGTGCTATAATTTGTGATGCGCTATTACCATCATTGTCATCATCATTGTCATGGTCTTGTCCACCTGCATATGCCATGTAGTTAGAAAAGTTCATTCCAACTGGAGACACAGTCATTACAATTGCCAGTGCTGCGACTACGGCCAAAATGGAGATTTGTTTCTTATAGATATTGATATTGATATTGGTCAATTTGATAAATATAACTTAATACTATACGATATAACTTGTATCAAAAATGGTTAGCGTAAAATTATTGGGAAGATTGTAATATAACATTTTACCATTTTACCAGATTCCTAAAGATAAAATACCAAAGGATTGAAATTGCAAAATCGAGCATCCGTGGTCGCTACAGTATAAATAATAAGATCACGGTCACGACATTTGATCCCATATTACTAAATTCACCAGCATAATTTGAAAGAAGAAATTTTTGGGAGATAGTACCTTTGAAATTCGTTTTTTCAAACTTTTTCAATTCTACTTTCTGCTTGTCTACATCATAGAATTTATCCACCTCTACTTTGGTATTGTTGAAACACTAGTTTTCAGGTTCTATTTCTTGTTGTCTATTTGTATTTTCAACATCAAATATTAGACACCATTAAGTCTTGCTGTTACCTCGTTATGCCTTGACCTTATTACATGCTATGTTACTTGAACTAGTGACTACAAAGGAGAAAAGACCTCGGTCGGGATTACAGGCAAGAATGACCTGTATCCAACCCGGCCCATATGGAATTTCTATCTGTTTGTTAGATTTGTTATTATTATTTGAATATTTTAGGTCTATAGCTGTATTATCTAGAGTTCCCTTGATATAGCCATATTATTATTTACTATGGTAACAATATAGTTAGATGGCTCATTTACCTATTGATT
>CAWKJS010000003.1:0-202252 GCA_963850055.1 uncultured Nitrososphaeraceae archaeon
ATTCTTTGCAAATACAGGCAGAAGTCGATAGAAAACAAATGGAAAGTAGCCGATATTTGATTTATATTTTATTAGATGAATCCGCGAACATACGGTATGGATTCGGGTCCCACTCCATGTGCTCCAAATGTGAGTTCCTCCTATATCGTTAAACCTTAAAAAAACAAAGTTTTGTTAGCTGAATCCATCACAGTTCAAATATTCAATTATTTGAAAATCTTAGTGAATCCCTTTACCCCAAGGATTTTAATCCCGTCCAGTCCATGGTTTTCAGTTTGACAGGTCTCGCTTTCAAATATCCCATGAATTGCAGAATGTAAGATACCAATACAAGAATATAGATAGGATGCCTTCTAAATTATGGCTTAATATATTTTCAGTGAATATTTAGTAAAATATGATAGTAAAGATTTCAGTCTGTATTATTTTTCTATACTAATAACACATTAATATCAATAATAATTCCTTTATACTAACAATCTAAACATTGATTCATATTGTTTAATCTTACATCGAATTCGAATATAAAATATTATAATCTACATTTTGTCTGTTGAGGATCCAGGTAAAAAAAATGCAATCAAATGTAATTCTTTGTAAAAATCAAATTAAGAAACTTATTCTAATAGTAACATTATCAGCATTGGGATTACTTCTTCAATCCTTTGCTGGTAGTTGGGATGCAACATCGCATTTAATAAGAACCCCTGAAACTTTTTTTACACCTCCACATATCTTGCTATATACTGGTATTGGATTTACAATAATTGCATTTGTATTAGCAATAAATTTTGAAAAGGGTCTAGTAATGATTACAAGAGCAGAATATAGAGAGAAAGAGGAAGTTGAAGATAATCATAAAAAGGAAAAAGAGAATAGGAAATTTCAAAGCATTAAATTATCATTGAGACTCTTAGTAGCTGGCACTATTATCCTAATAAGCGGAGCTCCTCTGGATTTTATATGGCATAGATTATTTGGAAATGATGGCCTGCTTAGCCCACCCCATTTGGTTGTAATTACAGGCATGTTAATAATTAACATTGGAGCAATTATTACTTCTCACTGGCTTTATCAAAATAATGTAAATTCAAAGAGTTTAAAAAGTATATTGATCTCTTTATTTTCTACATTATGGTATATATCAACATGGTATGTGTATTTCTTTACTCTCCCATTTTCTAAAGGGCATTCATTAGATTTTAATCCAGATCCTATGGTAGCTGCTATAATTGGGACGATATGCATTCCACTTATTTCATCTATTATCTTTGTTGTAGTATGCAAGATTTTTAATAAAACAGGTATTGTTAGTATCGTTGCATTGATTGTTATTGGGATAAATGTATTGGGAAGTATACTCCCTGCGAGTAACTTGCTTGATTCTTCAGTCATTATTCCAATTTATATCTCACTATCTATAGTCCCTATATTAATAGCGGATTTTATCGCGAATATTTCTTTAGGTCAAAGAAATCTAAATGAAGAAAAAAATCATAAAAAGAAGACAAACTTCAAAAACTCACACTTTTTTTTGCTGACAGGAGCAGGAATAATTGTAGGCCTTACTTTCTATACTTTTAATTTTCCTATGCTTACCATAGTTTATATGAAATTATTTGGATTATCTTTGGCAATTGACAATTTAGCTAATAATTTTATTGATAGTTTAACTTTTGTAGGCCAGTATGATGTCAATAAAAATATGATTTCCATTTTTAGCACAGTTGGTGCTATAATGGGAGCTTTGGGCTCTTTTATTATTTTTGATGCCAACTCTATTTACAATAGTAACAAAGGCATTGTAAGGCTCTTTAGAATATCTAAACATTCATAGCATCTATCAAAATGAGTAAACTATGATTACATGAAACGATATTATCATAAATTGGATCTTCCTACTTGGTAATGGCAATTAATCTCAAATCAGTATCATTGTTAATTGATTAATTATTTTATATATCTGGTTTTAATCAAATCCTAAAATTTCTAAACATATCTAAATTTTTATGAATTGTTTTAGATTACAAAAAAATAAATAATAATTGTAAGATAAGATATATTTTTCTTTCATAAAGGACAGTAATACAGCGAACTAAATCCATTAAGTCGTCATACAGATTTAATTTTCTATTTCTTAAACAAGTATTTCAAGTAAAATAAGTGGATTATATTTTCATATATATTTAAAGAGCAAACAGAATCTTGAGCAGAATTTGATATTTAAAATATTGATATCTTATAAAATCAATCGATTAAGGCGATGATTTTTAAAAATATGCTGACTACGCAATATGGCAATTAAAGGAAAACCTATTGACTAGGTTTCATATTTTCAATAAATGTGGCAAATTTAGAAAGACCCTCTGGAAAAGTTCCCGAAGCATCGGTCCATTTTACTGAATGTGATTTGCTAGATAAAATGATAAAGAGGCCATAACTAAAAAAATCTGCACTTCCTTCCTTTGGAGGATAGTTTTGGTCAGAATCCATTATAGTATCAGCAATAATTTCATTTGCTAATTCTTTTTCTTCAATATCGGTAAGTTTTGAAACTCTGAATGTATTGTTTCTTTCATCTATAAATGTTAATTCTTTTGTAAAAGAATCATAAAATATTTTTTGTTTTATTCCCACAAAACCCCCTTCCTTTGTATATACAACTACTATGTCCGATGAAAATGTATTGTATGAACTATTTTCATTCATGTACACTTTACCAAATCATATTATAAAAGGATTTTGTTGAATTTATGCAATATTTAAAAATTCTGAAATATTTTTACAAATAACTCTTTCCTAATTTTATATCGTTTTTTCAGGATCAAAAGTTGGGGCTTTTAACTTATGAGGGTTTAGAAACCTTTATTGTGTATTATTACAAATAGTCAGTCAGTTTTTCACAGGCTTTTTACACTTTTCTTAAACTCAAGAATTATAGTACCTATCAATAGTAACATCATTTCAGTTACAAGATAACAATAATCAAAATCTAATTAGAACAGCACTTACAGATTAAATATTCAATTATCAATCAACCATAATAGTGAGTAATAGAAACCATATGAAAAATATTGGAATAGCAGATGTGATCAAAGTTTATGGATAACGAAATCAGGATAGAAGTTTATTCATCTAAGATTTAATAAACAGTAAGCAAAATATTAAATCAATATGAAAAAAGGATGTTAAGTAGAAATAGCATTATATTCTCGGTATAAGAATATTTGAAATTTTTGAATTAACTAAATCGATTAGATGCAACCTTAAAGTATTATTGCAAACAGTCCCGCTTGCCAAAACGGATTTAATCCAACCCAATCGATCCAACTATATTCGTTAGAAAAACAGAGGCCTTTTGCGATCTTATTGAAAAGTAGAATCACTGAAAGAATATGTTGATATTATGATCACATTCTAAAAAATGATAACCAATGATTCTAACAAAATCGTTATCCTCAATATCGTGTGATTTCGACCAATCCTATGCCCTTTCAATTTTTTTTACGTTGTATAAATCGAAAAAAAAGGACAACTTATTCACTTTTTATTAAAACATACGCTAAATGCCTATTTACTTCAAAGCACAAAAGAGGTAGTGAATATATGGATGGCTCAGCCCATCGACTCTATTTAGATTAGATAAGTTTGGTAGATCATAAGGTCAAAATTTATTTTTTAATCAATGGAGATCATTTTTTTACTCTAAATGCAATTCATAATCATGATGTTCTAACCTCAAACATTTTACATATCAAGCACACGATAACAATACCAAAAGAATTTAGATTAAAGATTTAACATTGCAATCTTACTCTCTATTTTCCAGTTATTCATCTCTATTCAATATTAACATCTTATTGACTCCACTGCGAAAATCATACTTTACTTTTTCGATTCTAAATGAAATTTTTTTATTCATATGTCTATTTATGCTCTCCATCAATCTTTCAAAATATTCAGGAATATTCGCATCTGGTTTTTGAACGGGAAAAATTCTTACCTCCTTTGAAGTAACTCGCAGCATTTCTAAAATTGTATCATGATGAAAACTATAATCAAACATATTGTGATAGTAAAAAAGGAAATTAGAGCTTAGCACTAGATCAAAACTTTTATCATTAAAGGGTAAATTTGGAAGTATCGCTTTTACATATCTTTGATATTTTTTAGACAAATTATTTACTACCTCGTTTGTTGCGTAATCTGAAATGAATTTCTTCAGTGATGAGGCTCTCGCCTTGCGAAGATCTTCAATATTTGAATACATATTCCAGTCGTAAAAGTCGGGAACTTTAGATAGACAATTAATCATATATTCAAGGTCGTCTCTTCCTCTTTTTTCTATTATGGATAAACTATTATCATACATTAAATCGCATCCAACAGCTTTTTTAACTTTATATTCACTTGAAGCCTCGGCAACAAATGATGATGCACCAGAGGGACAATCTAGTATTTCTAGATCTTTGAAATTGGACAAATCAAGATTAAACATCCACATGTATTCTGAAAAAGATCTTCCTATGAATACAACTCTATCTAGATTAAGTACACTACGCTCATCGACAATACTTTTGTTATTTATTGGTCCTTTTGACACCTTATGAAAGTGTAGCGTTATTCTCAGAATAAATTATTTATGATTTAAAACTGTGATAAATGATAGTTAATACTTTTTTGAGCGAAATCCAAACTTTAACCAAGAAGTCTTATTACAATGAATTGTTTTATTACAACATTTTTTATATTTGTTAAACAAAAGTTAAATTCATTTTATATTCATAAAGATATCAATGGATGAAATAGATTCAAAAATACTAAGAAGATTGCTAACAGATGCCAGGAGTTCGTATAGAAAAATAGCATTTGAATTGGGAATTTCTCCCCCTACAGTACTTAATCGAATATCGAAACTCGAAAGGGATGAGGTAATAAAATCCTATTCGGCAATGGTAGATTACGCAAAAATAGGATTTGATTTGACAGCGGTAATTGAAGTAACTGCAATTAAGAATAAAATAATTGAGGTACAAAGACATATTTCAAAATTTTCTAATGTTTGTGCAGTTTATGATATTACGGGCCTGACTGATTTGATAATTATTGCAAAGTTTAAGAATCGTTCAGAGCTAAGTGATTTTGTCAAGCATGATTTATCACTACCATATATCGATAGAACTAATACCCACATAGTCTTAATTACTGCGAAAGAAGACTTCAGATTATTGTGATACTACATCAGGCACTATTTTGATAAAGTCGCGCATATCGTATTTTTGAAATTTTTCCATTGATTTATTCATTAAGGATATTATTGGGTTTTCTATAGAAAAATCATTTAGTTGTTCAATACATAGTTCTTTTTCAAATACGCGAAGTGTTTCCCTTATTATGGAGTAATCTTCCAATGACAATGTATCAATTTTTGCACCCTCGGCGGCAGTAGTTCCTTTGGGAGAATAAATTACGCCACCAACCATTCCCGGACCAAATAATTCACCTGGTAATCCTAAGTTAAGTAATATACCGCCTGACATGTATAAACCCGAATTATATCCTGCACCAAACGTTACGAGCCTCCCTCCTCTTGCCTGTCCCATAGCTCTTTCCATACATCCTTTTTTGATCAATACATCCACACCGCTACTAAATTCAGTTGCCTGATTATTTTGACAAGCCAGTTCTGTAGCAAACCCTTCTACAATTATTTTTCCCTTATATCCTTTATCTGCCAACCCATTTTCGCTGTTCCCTTTTACCGTCCATATTCCATCAAAATTGCAAAATGCTCCAAAAAAATTACCTACGTTACCATCTACCTCTAGATCGAGTTTTATAGTCTCGTCAAAACTAAGTATACCTATTCTGTAAAGGGATCTAGGGTTTTTTATTATGAGCTTAGTTTCACCTTCGATCACTTTTTTACTGATGATGGAATTTATTGCCCTTTCCATTATCAGAGGGGAGCTTACAATGTCTCCAAATTTTTCAATCGATGCACGTTTTATACCTGCAGGGAGTTTTATTCCATAGCGTTCCTCAAATATAGCATTAATCCTATCAAATTGCGTATCCGGATTAGATATCTTTGAACCAATTTCATTGACTATTATTCCAAGTTCATCAATATCTAATATGTAGCACATTAATCTTTGGTCGTTGATTAAAGCCTTATTAATTTATTTATTCCAAAGTAAAAACCAGTGACTTACCTGGGGATGCGGCCTTCACTTCTTTGTTAGCTCCGATGATATCCAAAGCAGATAGATCCGTAGCCATTGCCCAAAATGCAGGATACCCATCTGACCCAGGATTATAACCCACAATGCCCTTTCTTGTTCCAAACTTATCTCTTACCAAAGACAGTGTACGATTGGTAGAAGCTATATATGTAAAAGGTCCATCAGCTTTTTGAATAAATTCATTATGTGCCCTTTCTAGGTCTCCATGCTGCAATAGCTGGTCAACAAGAAATATTGCTATTACCTCTGAATCGCAGCTAGAATAGAAGGGGTATCCTTTAATTTCTAAAAGATTTCTTAATTTGGAATAGTTTGCTATTTCGCCGTTGTGCACAACTGCAATGTCCGGCATAACAGTAGTACTAAATGGATGAGCATTACTAGGATCGACGATACTACTTGTCGCAATTCTCAAATGTCCAATACCGTGAGTACCTTTCATTGATCTTATTTTGTATTTTTTATCTAGGTCTCTCACTAAACCCACATTCTTAATCAACTTCATTTCTTTTGTATAACCTACAATTGAAACGTTCTCATCTTTCCTTAACCTAGAAACAAGTTGATCGGGCTCTTTTGAATATCTAGTTGATATAGTGGTGGTTTTTTCATCCCTCAGCTCGTATTCATTGTCAGACTTTTTGAAATAGGCAAGGTTAGAAAACGAATTATTTTGACAATTATCGTCATTATCATAAATGGCTATTCCGGCACTATCTTGTGCTCTTACTTGCTGGCTTTCCATCATCTTATAAAGGAATTCACCTACTAAGAAGTTTGAATCAGTATGCTCTTTTAATATAATCCCACAAATTCCACACATGTTCCTTCCATCCCTTCCTTACCTATTTGTCAACAGAAATTCAACGAGTTCCTGCTTATGAGAATTGCTCAGGTCCAGTTGTTCTTCTTCGGTATATTTAATAACAAAATCTTCAATTATTTGACGATAAGTTTTGTTTGTTCCTTCTATAGCAATATCTGCCAATATACTTGCTTCAATACTTGATGTACGCAAATCTGCGGAAGAAAGATTATAGAAATTACTATATCCTAATGCGGCAGGTACTCCTTTAAGTTCTCCCTTAGTAGCCAACATATGTTTGCGTATTCTATCAGATACTGTATTCAGGTTGGATTGAACCTCATGGTGATGAGCAGCATTAGCAATCAATAAGCTTGTAGAGTATCCAATGATATCTGCACCTAATGCAGCAGCTCTTACAATCCTTCCCGTATTATTAACGTCTCCTGCAACTACTAGTACTGTACCATCATTTTCCTTTCCAGCATAGTACTGGTTTATTGCGCATCTCATATCATGTATAACCTTTATTGCATGCATTTCTTTGTCTTTAGAATTATTTGTTAATTTGATAGTATTTGCAATAATCCCATCAGCTCCTGCGTCTAATAATGGTTCAAGATATCTTTCAAAAGAATTATCTACTTCGACAAGTATTGGCCCATCAAATTCTTTCCTTATATCGGTGAGAAATTGTAGAGACTTTTCATCGTAGCATTGAAATACAAGACCTTCAGTGCCATAATTGTCTTCTCTAATTACTGATGTTCTTTCATTTATTCTTCTAAAATGCGGGTAACTTCTATTGTCTATTCTCTTTTCTGAAATAAGCCCTAAATTAGTGTTATCGAAGATCTTTAGTCCATTCAAAGCAATGTGGAGATACTCTAACGTCGTATCGTCTATTTGCTCATCATTATCATAAATTATCAATGGCATTGACAAAACAACTTTGTTTAGACATTGTCTCCGGCCTACGGATATATCAAGGTCAATTATTTCTCTATAAGGATCGTATGGGGGCCGAGATAGTTGTGCACCTAATGCAGTAATACAATCCCACAAGTCTCTAGTTTTTGCTCTATCACCGTCCTTTTGTTCAAGCCTAATTCTCTCATCTATGGAAATATTGCGAGGAAGACCGGTTTCTGCTAATTCCAAGATTGAAGATCGTATTATGTATTTTTCTTTGATATTCATTTTTTATCTACCCCTGTCTCCGATTTATCTCCGGGTGCTCTCTATTCCTACTCTTTATCTTATCATAGTAATTCGAATAGTTTGTAGACAATCCTGACACCATTTTTGATATTTCATCAGTAGCAAATAGATCCTCTCTGTTGAGATCCTGTATTCTTTTCTTTCCTAAAGACCCCACAATATTTTGCAGTTCGATTCTTGTTCCCTTAATATAATTGACTATTCTCTTTACACTGGATTGTATGTTTAATTTTTCATACGAACCAGTTAATCCTGCAGGGCAAGTATTGGTATAACAATCTTGAACTAAAGTGCATCCCATTGATATGAGAAATCCCGTACCTATACCTACTCCGTTTGATCCAAGAGCAATGCATTTTGCTATTCGTTTTGAATCCCAAATACCACCGTGAGCAATTAGTTTAAATTCATCCATATCTTGCTTTGAATAATAATTATCTACTGCATCTTTAGCCAACCTTATTGCAGGTATTGTGTTTACACCAATACTATCTCGAATCTCCCACGGTGCAGCACCAGTACCTCCTACATAACCATCTAAAGCAGCAGCATCTGAATAAGATTTGAGTATTATTGCAATATCATCATAAACTCTTGATGCTCCCACTTTTACAATTATGGGAACATTCCAGTTAGTAAGCTCTCTTAATTCAAGAATCTTTGCGACCAGATCTTCTGGTCCCAAGATATCAAGATGTCTTGAAGGTGAATGAGCCGATTTATAAGGAGGTATACCACGGTTTTCTGCCACTAATTCTGTCACTTTTGAACCAGGTAACAATCCACCATGTCCTATTTTTGCACCTTGCCCTATCTTGATTTCTATTGCATCTGCATTGAGCAAGTAATCAGGATCTTTCCAAAATCTTCCCGACGCATATTGAACCACCAATGGATAATTTCTGCGAAAAAGCTGTTCTCTATCTATGCTGTCTAAATTATGTTCCTTAAGTAGCCTAGATACATATTCAATTACATTGTTATCGCCATTCTCAAAATCATGAACTTCCCAAGGTAGTGCTCCTCCTTCACCAGTATTCATTATTACTCGTATTCCTTCTTCAGCGAGTTGATTTAATGCTAAATGCAATGCTATTTTTGCAGGAAGCTTTAATGAGCCATAGCTCATACCAGAAACAAAAAACGGAATGTCCGTGGTTATTTTATTGTTTGAATAACGACCTCCAATAGTTAAGGATAAATCGACATTACTATAATCAACGTCTGTTTTAAGGGACCCACCAATGAGATCGATAGAAGAAAAATAATCATTTGTGGAATTAGCACCTAGTCCTGAATAAGGAATAAGACCGTCAAATGCTTTTCTTGCATCTAGAATAATTTTTGATTGATCGTAGTATAAAGAGTTGGAATTATCATTCTTGGTAACAAGGGAAGTGGAAGAAGAAACTTCTTTTAGAAGATTCCTTTTGATTTCTAATATATCTTTAGGATAGGACATTTGTTACCTAAACATTCCCATACATATAGAATTCTCTTGGCGAAGGTATTGCAGCTACTGCTGCATGCTCATCCTTTTTAATCTGACAATACATTTCAATAAAGTCGTCTGCAAATACAGGATTCAAAAAATCAGCATCAGATTCTAAGGACTCGATAGCATCTAATAAAGAGGTTGGCAATTTTTTTATCCCACAATCTCTCTTTTCTTGCTCGGTAAGTTTGTAGATATCTTTATCTATGTGATTTGGAGGAGATATTTTTTTGTTGACTCCATCAAGACCTGCTAATAACAAAGCCGACTCTACAAGATAGATGTTTGAACTCGGATCAGGGGTTCTATACTCTATTCTTTTTTGCTTTTCCATATTTTTATAATGAGCCGGAATTCTTATGCTTGCTGACCTATTCATTTTACTCCATGCTACGTTAATTGGAGCCTCATAACCAGGGACTAATCTTCGGTATGAGTTAGTAGTTGGGTTTGTCAACGCACAAAGTGATCTAGCGTGATCTATTAGGCCTCCAATATAGTAATGTGCTGTTTGACTTAGTTCTGCATAATCGTCAGAAGGATCAAAAAACATGTTTACATCATGCCCGTACTTCTTTTTTGTCCATAAACTTTGGCTTACATGCATACCTGAACCATTGTCAAGCGCTACTGGTTTAGGCATAAAATTTGCAATCATTTCACGTTTAGCAGCGACTTCTTTTACGGTCTTTTTATAGGTAACTACATTATCCGCCATTCTAGTAAGATCGTCATACACCATTTGGATTTCGCATTGTCCAGCTGTTGCAACCTCATGATGATGTGCGTCAACTCTTATTCCGAAAAATTCTTGCAGTGTTTCTGATACTTCGTCTCTTAAATCAGTTAAACTGTCGGCTGGAGGTGCAGGGAAATATCCTCCTTTAAATGGAATCGTATATTCGTTACCACTAGAAGAATTCCAAGGTGCTTCTGCAGATTCTATTGAGTATCCTGATCCACCAGAACAATTTACTGAAGACATAGGATTTGGAAGAAGAGATATTTTATTAAATATAAAAAATTCTAATTCAGGTCCCCAATAACTTTTCTCAAAACCTTTGTTCTTTAAGAATTCTTCTGCTTTTTGTGCTATATATCTACAATCTCTGGAATATCTTCTACCTCCATATCCATCATAAATATTAACAAACATACGCGCGGCCATGGAAGGATAGGCATAATTTTTTTTGTTATGATTATTCTTGTCAAAATATTCTGGCAAGATTGCAAAAGTGGAAGGGTCTGGCTTGAGCAGCATGTCTGATTCATATATTTCTTTAAATCCTTTTATGGAACTACCATCCAGTCTAGGTAATCCCTGCTTAAATGCATCCTCTGTAATTTCAGGTACTGCTTACAGATATTTGATGAAGAAATCCAAAAGGGTCGCAAAAATTTAGTCGTACCCATTTTATTCCAGATCTTTTTAATTCATTTACCACATCCATTTCAGAATTTTTAAAGGATTTTTCTACTTGCATTGATATATGACAACATTAAAAAAGATAAACTTGCCTGCTATTTTTGTTTACAATTGATATATAGACAACAGATTTATTTATCATTTGTTAAATAAATAGTCAATAAATGTCCTAAAATATTACACATGATAGACCTCATATTTTAAAGTGAAAAATAGCTTTGCTTTTTTTTGTAAACTCACTTACTCGATTCTATACGCAGATCAAGTCCCTTAACAGTCAAATCATTTCAAAGTTACCATAAGAATGATCTCATTTGCAAAGTAAAAAAAAATCGGTAAAATGAAAATAGAAAATATGTTATCCATCTGTAGACAGGGATATATATTTTAAATAATAAAATAAGATATACTTGATTAGAAGACGAAATCTAGTATAATGTATAATAGAACCGATAGATCAACTTATCCATACTTGTATTGTATTCCTTTTTCACCTCTGGGATGTCTCCATTCTGTTTCTGGGGAACATGTGCCGCATTCTATGCAACCTTCATGTTGTAAAACTACATCTTCTCCTTCAAGACTATAACATTTAGTTGGACAAAGTGTAACCATTTTTTTCATAAATTCGCTCCTTGAGTTTGTTACTTTGATATGACTTTGTGGATCATCATTGTAACTTAAACTCGATATCCGTTGAGATAATTCTGGAATAGATATCGAATATTCAGAGATGGTTCGGGTACCGAGTTTTTCGGCGATATTTATTGGAGTATTTATGTATGTCTCTTTTGATTCTATTAGTGATAACATATTATTGTATCCTATTTTATTAACAATATCTATAGACACATTTCTTAATCTATCGTTTAGAAACAACTTATAAAGTAATCCATACTTGCCTATTTTTTGTGGAGGAATTTGCTTGCCTGCAGCATCGATTATTGTTTTGATATAATACTTGTCTATTCTTTCCATGTCCCTTGTATAAGGACTTTGTTGGACAGACTGTGAGTAAAGCTCACCCAAGTAGTTTGAGGTAATATCAAGATTATTTTTCTCGAATGCTTGTTTTATTGCATTAGATGCTCTTGCTGCATCATCGATACCCACATTTAATCCCTCGATTCGTGGTCCAATGAATAGACCTCTTCCTGCAGCATCACCTATGAATAATATGTTTTTGATATAGGGTTTTTTCATTCTACAGCGTTTTCCATCTGGAATTAATTTCGTACTATACTCTAACTCTACATAATCTGTTTCAAATCTTGTATTATATTTTTCAAGCAATTCCTTGTGAATAGCATCCATTTTTGACTTTGCCTCCTCAATAGAATTGAATTCCTTATCTTCAAGAAATCTCTTTTTCCCCTCATGCGAATAATAATCAAATCTCAATTTCTCCCATTTTTTTATCTGTTTATTGACTGCAAATTTAATGCGTAATTGTTCCATCTTAGACAAGGTTTTGTCTGGATAGGGTTCTAAGGCTACTTCATCTTTGATATATTCTTTGACAAATGGATTATTTAGTAATGCGTTTACAAGATTGTTTGGTCCTGTTGGATTTGAAATCAAAGAGTCATAATGATATACAACTCCTGCAGATAGAGAATCAGATTGGTATATAAAAAACCTCCCCCTATGTGATCGAGAGTTACGTCACCAGCAAAAATATGGGCTGTTCCTTCCCCAGGATTTAAATTAAATCTTTCTTCAATTATTTCTTCTGGTAGTTTGATAACAACCTTTACCCCTTGATACAATTCTGAGGGCAAAAATTTTTCTCGTGCTCCTGTAATTTCTGCAATTTCTGAATTTACTCCGTCAGCAGCAATAATAGCTTTAGCTTCAAAATCATCTAACTCGTCTGTTTGGATAATTGTCTTGCCTTTTTCATTATCCCATCTAATATTTCTAACATGAACTCCACTTATGATGCCTCCACCATTTCTTTCTGCAGCCTCCAAAGATTGTGTGGCAAACCATGAGTTTAATTTGTTTAATAACACAGAACAACCAAAATTAGATTGATAATCATGGGAATCTGTCAAATCAATTGACAGGACTTTGTCTTTAGATACACAATTTAGGACATATTTTGTAATTTGTCTTTCCCACGGTTTTTCTTGTAGGAAATTTTCAAATATTTCATCAACATTATAAACTTTACCGGTTTTAGGATTTTTTGAATATAGTATTCCACCTGAAACGTTCTTTGAACCTACAGGAGATCCAGCTTCTATCAATACTGTCTGAATTCCCATGGAGGATAGTTGCTTTAATGCAGCTAGACCTGCAGAACCTCCGCCAATTATTACAACATCAAACTGTTCCAACTACGGCACTACCTCCTTCTTCTTTTGTTTGGGTCATTTTTTTCCCTGTTCAAGCTCTTCTATCATGATTGGCAAAACATCCTCTATTCTTCCTTTAATGAAAACATCGCATTCATTTCTTATGGGAGCATTTTCATCAGGATTTACTGCTATGATAAATCCAGAATTTTTCATGCCTGCTAGATGTTGAGTGGCCCCGCTAATTCCTAAAGCGATATAAATAGTGGGTTCGACTTTCTGACCGCTTGTTCCTATTACTCTTTCTGGGGTAATATACAGCGAATTCATTTTGTCACTTAATTTAAAAGGTTTTTTTGAAATGGGAAGTGAGATACCAATTTCAGCGTTTAATAGTTTTGCAAGTTTTTCTATTAACTTTATGTTCTCTTCTGGAGATTCTTTTATACCCCTTCCAAAACTTATTATTGTTTTATAGCCCCCAAAATCGATCACGTCTTTAAGAATATTTCTACTTAGAACTTTAATTTCAAGATCTTTTGTATCAAATTCTGGATTATATTCTTCAATTATCCCCGTCCTAGACTCGTCTTTTTCTAATGGTTCAAAAACACCTGGAATAATGCTGCATGCTTGAGGATGATAATCCCTCTTTATTTCGGGATTTTTGTTATCTAGACAGAGAATAGTGGTCCAAAGAAATCCGGAGAAATCGGGTCTATACATCATTAGTGTTTTTTCAAATTTTAACATTTGTCCCTTTGTTTTATGTTCATGTCTAAAGTCAATATCTTCTATTACAAGTTTATTAATATCAGACGCCAATCCAGATTCTAGTTCTGCTAGGACTGTGGATGACAAGTGTCGTCCTGTACTATCAGCAGCAAAGAACATGTATCTAGGTCGTTTAAACTCTTTAGAATATTCTGGCGATATCTTTTCAATACATTTTACATCGGTTGCTATTTGAACAACTACCTTAGTATATATTTTATTTATATGATATTGTAGTTTTGGGTCATCTGCAAAAATGACAGCGTCTGCACCATAATAGATCAGTTCCTTGGATAAATGTTTAATATCATTACCTAGAATTACTGCAATCACTTTTTCATTTAGTGAATATTTTTTATTAAAATCGTCGATAAGTCTCCTTGCTTCAGATAACATTTCAAGACCAACTGGAATAATTTTACCATCTACCTGTTCGATAATAACATACAAGTTTCTGTATTTACTGGTCTCATTGATTTTGTTGATGCTGCCAATCTCCTCAGTCTGTTTCTCCTTCTCTCCACTCAGGGCAGCAGTTTGATCAATTGTCTTGCTCATATTTTCTTTCATTTCGTTCACGCTCATTCACTCATTCGCACACTCACATTGTTCATGTAATTGTTTCATGGATTTTCTCAAGAATGTTTGAGATTTCACCGGATTCAATATTCTCAACTGTCAGTGCACTTCTATTTGATTTTATTTTTGGAATTTTTTCCACTTTATATACAATTGTAGGTGATCCAGGCAACCCCACTAATTTTGGATCAACTCCCAATTCTTTGGCATTAAATACCTTCAAAATAGATTTATAATTACTCGATCTTATCGTGGCTTCTTTTTGATATTTTGATGCGCTTAATCTTTGAGAAACTGTAATAAAAGGAGATTTGTAAGATGGATCGATGGCAATAAAAACGGGTAAAGGTGCTTGTACCTGTTCTATCAGGTTATAATTTCCGTATGAAACAAGGCGTAAAGCAGTTATTACTCGTTTTTCAATATCAATTTCGTAGCTTATGACATTACCTAAGAAAGTAAAACCCAATTTCCAGGCCGTTTGAGGACCAGTCTGACCTGTTTCCCCATCTGATGCTCTGAATCCTGAAAATACAATATCCATTGATTTTCCATCACTCATCTTGGATATCCCTGTTTTTAGAACCTCTGCAGTAGATAGGGTATCTGCACCTGCAAATGATCGGTCGCTGTATAGATGTAATTCTTCAGCGTCAGATAATAATAGTGATTGATCAAGAGCCAACTCGGCCATTGGCGGACCCATAGTTCCAATAGATATACGCGCACCATATTTTACTTTAGCATAAAAGGCAGCTTGTGATGCAATTGCACTATGATGTCCCAAAATGGTTTTAGTTTCTGCTCTGTTTAATGTCCCATCCGGATTATAACTTACATTTCCATCTGAAAAATCCGGTTCTAATTTAATAATTACCGCAATGTTGAGACTCATGATATTTGAACAGATGCATCTCGTTTAAGAGCTTCTAGTATATGTTCCATACTATTAACTATTGAACTTTAAATTATTGTCCAGGAATATGACAAATAATAAAAATATATCCAATAGTGTTTGCAATGTTATCCTTTTGTAGATATCGAAATCTATAAAATATAAAAAATATCCCCTCATATTAAATATTTCAATAAGATGAAATAAAAGAATTTGATGGTCCCGGGTAATTAACCATCACCAGAATATCCTCATCTGGCTGTCAAAAATATCATTGGAGGAAGGCAAAGAGAGTGATAACGAGCAAGTAAACCTAAATAATGATACCTCTATCTATTTCAGATGATCATTATGCGTTTTGTCTTGCAACATACTATTGAATTAGTCTCGAGATTTAGAAATAGCAAAATTTACATTCTAAATATATCGATTTGAACAATCTTAATAATATTTGTAGAGGCCTACTCATTTCGCGAATATTAAAGGCGATCCCGTTACCAGAATTTCATTGTAGTACTTGGCAAAAATCTGATTAGGTGGTTTTCTAAATGAGTGGAGTACTTAACATCCTTTAAACAAACAGCCTAATTAGTTCTTGATACCAGATTGTATTGCTAGTTCTAATGTCGACATTACCACCAAATAGGCAAAATAGCTGTATAGTGATTGTTTATGATCTTTGGATCATGATTTTAATTTATGCGGCAATAATTCAACGTCACACTCACAACCCCGATCAGTGTTGAAGGAATTTTAGATAGATTGGAATTTAAATTTGCTCTTATAATGCGGAGTATCTTCGATCAAGATTGAAAGGATAGAATTAGTAATAATAATATCTCCATCAAAAAATTTTGAAACATGCGAATTGATCTTCTGTTTTGCATGCTTAAAGCGTCTAAGTTGGATTATCTCATCTAAGGTATGAATTGGATTTTCAGTAAGCAATGAGTACATGAGAGATATTGAAATTTGGAACTGGCTTATTTCGTTTGGTGAAAATAATTCTAGTTTACTGATCTGATCTGATAATTCTTCATAAATGGACATCATTGCCTTTGTTTCTTTGTTCGAGCTCAAATTCAAATCTGATTCAATCTTAGCAAATTCTAATTCATTTTTGTTGATTCCAGAATCATGGGTGAAAGGGACTAAGCCATCCTTGACACGTTTGAATGACGGCGTGGATGACTTGGATAATTTGCCTGATTTTAAGTTAAAAGCAATCGCATTTCCCCTGTGAACTGTTTTAATATGCCTATTAATGTTCCACTTTCTAGAGGATTCAAACATGCAGGATTCACATTTATAAACACTCTTGTCCACTGTGTTTAATGCACTAACTAGAATATAAGAGTGACTTGAGAGTCACTCGAATTTTGACCTCCGGAGTCAATTTTTACAAATTTTACCGCGATTAGTTTGAAACGAAAGAGCAGGAGTGACTAGGAGTGACTACAATAACCCAAAAAAAAATTAGCGCTGAAAATTAAGATATGCTCCTTATGGTCGGAAGGAACCACGACATGTGAGCAATATATTAGATGCAATCCGAAACTGGCCCGCAGAAAGGATCACTAAGATACAAATGAACAAATAGATCTTTAATCAAAACCATATTTCTTAGATACCGTCATCAGAATCCTTAACAGATAAGCTCGAACTGAATATGAAAACAAAAAAGGGATTAGTTGAAAAATATATAAAAAATCAGAAAATAGGAATTTTATCCCGTTTTAGAAAAGATCATCCTTGCTTTGCTTGTTTACTCATAATCTGAGATCTGATAGAAGACAGAGATTGATCAATCTGATAAATGGCCAGTTTGTCACCGCCGAGTAAATCAAATTTTTGGAGAATTGTTTGAAATAATGTCTCTTCTTCTATTTGTTCGGTTACAAACCATTGCAAGAAAGGAGTATGTAGAATAATCTTTTTCTTTTCCAGCCATATCGACCAACTCATAAATGGATTTGGATACAGTTTGCTCACCTTGTAGACCAAATTGAAATGCAGATTGAAGTGATTCAAAGCTATTTTGAGGTTTATCTATTGCAGGAACTATCGCTTCTGCACCAGCTCCATTTAGATAATGAATGAACCTTAGCATATGTTGGTTTTCTTCGCTAGCTTGTTCAAAGAAGAAGGCTGCACTACCATCATATCCGGTTCGCTCACACCATGATCCGATTGCAATATATGCATTCGCTGATGAGGCTTCATAAGAAATTTGTTCGTTAATTGCTTTTGTCATATCTGGTGAAATTCGCATATATAACAATCAATGTTTTTATATTATCTAAATTTTTGCTTTCTATAACAAATATTTCATTGTAAAAGAATATTCATTTTAGGAAAAATGATCGAACTATGGAGGTGATTTGATCTGAATAGAATTTTTCCAACAATAATAAGTTTGCATCCCTTAACATTAATCGGTAATTATGATATTCGTAGACTTAGAGACCATGATTCCTAAATACTTGGTAAAATCTTAATGGACCAAGAGGAAAAATTAGTCTACGCATAATGTTGGTTATTGCTACTTTCTTAAACAAGCAATTGCGACATAATTATTGTGATAGGCTATTCAGACCATGCTTGTCAGAAATTCAGAATCTAATAAACGCATCTCTTAAAATGTTCTGCAGACTCCCAAACGCCATAGTTAAAGAAATATGGTTTTCAAATTATGCTTCCATAAATCGGAGCTCAGATAAATCCTGATTATATCCTCATAAACTTGGTTGTTTTCCCAAATAATTTAAGAAATTGCTTCTATACTGTAGGGTTTACGACAAACTCGTTTAGAAGGATTACTATTCCTCTATTCTCTTCTAATTGTGTTTGATACTGACATTCCCATTCAAATGGCCATTTTTGGCATATCTTATAATTTAGCAATTTAGTATTTTACAATTTCTTGATTAAAATTTTGATTGTTCTTTGGTCTAGAAGAGAATTATTTAGCTTGTACGATAGGATTCTATAGAATTTATTAAATTAAGATATGATTCCCATAGGATAACAATTAACAAATTTATTTCCTTTGGGAATTTTTTAGATTTGAATATTCTTTAATGTGAATTATCATATTTTTTTAATAAAACCAAATTCAAGCCAAGGTTTCTAAATGATAAAAGAATATTTTTATCATTTTCTGCATTTTAGTAAGATACTATCCAAGTAACTAAAGCATTTGAATGTTTTATAAAATGTATGATAGATACAGATTTAAATCTAGTCATCTATTTTATCTGAATCATTCATGGATCCTCTTAAAAAATTTTTAGTAAAGCCAACCAAATCGTCTACAAATCAAATAAAATTAAAGAATTGGGATCCGCAATATAGCTGGTAATAAAAACAAAATTGATATGGTAACAGAAATGGAACAATTTTCTAAAAAGATATCCGAATTACAATACAAGTTATTCGCATGCCAATACTAAATCTTTATTAATTATCTTACAAGGAGTTGATGCCTCAGGAAAAGATGGAACAATTCGTCAAGTGATGGGAGCATTAAATCCCCAAAACTGTTATGTAAAGTCATTTAAGGTTCCTAATGAAACTGAATTGGCTCATGATTATCTTTGGCGAATTCATCTCGAAGTTCCTTCAAAAGGTCAAATTGCAATTTTTAATCGTTCTCATTATGAGGACATTATAGAGCCTAGCGTTAATAATTTAATTTCCAAGGATCAGATGATTCTCAGATGCAGGCAAATCAATGATTTTGAAAGATACTTGTCAGAAAACAGTATTACTATAATAAAGTTCTTTTTGCACATTAGCAAAGATGAACAGAAAAGGAGACTTCAAGAACGAATACAGGACCCTACAAAGCAGTGGAAAATTAATGAAAGTGATTTAGAAAGTCATCGAAATTGGGATAAATACATGGATGGTCTACGAGAATATATTAAGTTCGTGCAGTACGAAAGTGGGCACCTTGGTATATCATACCTGCAAACGTAAAACACTTTCGAAATTGGGCAATATCATATATTATTCTAAAAAAATTGGAAACAATGAAACCTGAATTTCCAAGAGTAAAAATAGATCCTTCAGAATTCATATTAGATTGACTTATTCGTGTCTTCGCTTTCTATTTCTATTAACAATAGACATTTAATCATCAAATGGATGTAAATAAATTAGTAAATACCTAAGGCATAACGGAAAGATAATTACATAATCATAGATAGTCTGGGAACATCTGATATCCTATTTATTTGTTAAAAGATGACAACAAAATAAGTTTGAATATTGACATATAAGGAAACAAAAGAAATTATATTTATATATATTGGCCCAGAATATAAATTATGAACCCCTCAATTATATTCTTATTTGTGTTCTTCTCATTAGGATTATTCATTATACCGCAGACGTTCGCTCAGGAAAAAATCATACCTTTTGAAGAAAGATTGAGTGAACAGATATCAAATAATTCAAATAATTCAAATTTTGCAAATGATGCAACCTTACTCGATAAGCCTAGAAATTCTACAATGCAGGAGATTAAATCAAACAATCAAACAATCAATCAACTATATAATAATTCAATTCAAACCATGGAAGCGGGATCCGAAAAAACCCAACAAAACATAAGTGATATACTTTCGTTATTAAAGTAAATTTTCTGGATTGGTTTTGGTTGTTATGAAGCAATACCCTATAGTCATTTATTAACTCAGAATATATTAACGACTAGTGGTAACTAGCAAATAGAATATAAATTACAAGGGTACGGAAAAAATACGTACCGTCACCAAGGATTCAATGAACAAATATTAAGTCTAGATTATATAAATCGACCTTTATTTTTAAATAATTGATTACTACTCGGTACTATTTTGTGAATGTCACTTATGAAGCTCGCCGGCGTAGAATCATCTAGAAGGGCAGTCGACACTGATAATGGATATAAAGTTAGAAATACGAACCAGAAAGTCTCTTGATTCCATTTAATCCCATTAATAAGACATTTAAGTAGGTTAAACAGAATGTTATTAAGAGCCATAATATCAAACCCGACATTGGCAATAACGATCCATAATACAATTATGCGAAATAATGATCTGAATCGAAGTATAGTCATCCAGAATTGAAATAAAATATTACTCACATATCTACTAATAACTTATCTGTTAGTATCATTTATTAACAGTGGAACATTCTTGATATGATAGGAAGCAACTACTACCAATAAAGTTAAAAACTATGAGCAGATAATCTGAATATGACCATTAATGTAACTATTAAATGTCCTGATGGAATCGTTATGGGTGCAGATAGTTTAGTCACTTTGGTAAAACCTGATGGGAATGTCAGTTCTATGGTCCCTTACTATAACAAACTATTTCCAATAGGTAACATGAATAGCGATACCGACAATTATGCCGCAGGGGCAATGCTTAATGGTGCAGGTAGTATAGGAGGCCGAACCGTTGAAGATATAATATATGATTTTAGCGAAGAATATCCAAAAGTCCAACCCACACAGAATTATAGTTTAGAGAAAATGGCGATTGCTTTGGGCAAGAAAGTCCAAGATATCATAAATTCTACAATTTCAAAAAATCCAATGCTAGAGATAATCATCGGGGGCTATTCAAGAGGAAAAAGGGCAAGCGGAAGAAGATATGGAGAAATATATAGCCTATTTTGGGAGGAAAAACCCTATCGACTAAGAACTCTCTATTCAAAGGATGAGGAATTTGGAGCGCAGTATGGTGGACAACCTAAAATGTTAGATAGGTTCCGATACGGAGCTGATGATTCGATAATTGGCGATATGTTAAACAACAGAAGGGATCTTTTTAACCAAGCAAGAGACTACGTGTATCAAAAACTTAAAGACAGTGGAGTAGTCATCCCTGAGGATATAGTCATCGAAATGCCGCCACTAATAAAGAAATTTGATATATTTAATCTAATCTCTACTTATGAAGTCGGGATGACTCCTGGAGAAACGATAAAGAATATCAAGGAGGGGATGAATCATAAATTAGAAACGATGGAACGATTCCTCAGTTTACAAACAGCTATTAATTATTGTAATTTCCTGATGTCTTGTTCTTATGCGGAGAATTCCTTTACATTTGTAATACCTACCGTCGGTTCAGAAATGAAAGTAGGCAGCATTACACGTGAACACGGATTCAAGTTTAGGCGAGCATGGGAAATTCAAACTCCTGGTCCTCCATTTAGATAGTCGAAAAAATCAATATATCTAAATATTTGAAGTGATTAAGAGAAGCATGGATATTAATAATAAGAAGATTGTTCCAATTAGGGGATCTACGGAAGACTGGACTGGCGAAAAAAATGATCAACTGCTTCAGCAAAAAGAGAATTATTCTAAAAAGATAATGATTGAGAAGATGAAAGGTTCTCCCGATTTTGAAGAATATGCTGATGTATTAAAATCGGAGGAATAGATCTCAACAACTTATAGCAATCCTAAAACATCATGCGGGAATTTAAGGCAAGTTCTTCTATTAACCGTTCCCCATCTCTAAAACTCATACATTTCAAAACTTTCGAGTAATCACTTGTCAAATGAAATAGGCTCACATAGTCTAACATATAGATCCAATCATACTTCGATCGTTATCCTATTATGAATTACCGGATTTTGAACAAATAGATTTAATTCACTAGTGAAGGTTTACAAAATCCATAATACTCAGCACAAAAGAATAATTTATAGAGAATAGATAGGTAAAATACAATTGTAATATCATCAATATTATTTTTTTGGACTAGTGTAACGGTGGTGGTTGAAGCAGATCTATAATACTTCTTTATGAACTCGGAATATATTAACAATGATTATGACCCCGCATGTTGCATATAGAATTGCAAAAACCCAAAAGAAAGCATCGAATATGAAAAATGGGTCAAATCTGGCCCATAATGACAACATTAGGACGCTATAAACTATAAAAATAAAAAATGGCGAAATCAAAAGTATCAATTTTAGAAATTTTGATTGAGAAGAAAACAACAGTAAGGGTTTAATTGTATCTACAATATCACCAGGAGGAATGTGTTCTTTTTTCAGTCTTATCGTATCTTTCAAAACTGATAGAAAAATGAGATAAAAGAAGGCAAGAATTATCGGAGAGAAAACCAGTATTTCTTCAAATCCCAATGCTATACTGCCGATTGGAGTCCCTACATCACCGATTCTCTTAATGATTGAGGATATCAAACCTTCTGTGTTTGATATATCCCCTTCGATTTTTGTTATGTTAGATTTGAATGACATTAATAAATCCTTGAGGGATGCTTGATTAGATTCTAGAGAATCATTTGACTGAGTATCAGGGTTTCCCAAAAAAATAGAAATGGTTTCTCGAGGGACATCCTTTTCAAAAAAGGTTTTTGTGATATCATTTAGTTGCTGCGAAACAAGGAGAGTGGATTGAATTGTATTTGAATTATTTATCAGTGAGTTATAATTATCAAGCAACTTTTGCTTAATTATGGTTATTTTTGGTGCATAATTAATATCCCAGTTGGTCAGGACGGATTTAAAACTTGAAGATAAAATCGACTTGCTTTGGTTGTTTATTAAATAATCATACTCATTCTCTGCCATAAGTCGAATATTGCATTTGAAAAATTCGCCCGTAATTTCTATTTTGTCACATTCCGGGAAAATACTTTGGCCGCTTAATACTAATTCATTTATTCTAGAAGAAATATTTTTAAAATCGTTGTCTATCAATGGTTCGGCAATTTTTGCATAATTTTGATAATAATTTACAAGACTGTTATTAAAACTACTAAAGCGAGTAAAATCGTTTTGGAATTGATCCTTTTCATCTTCTAGAATGTTTAAATGTTCTAACGATAGATAGTAAGGCAAAATTATAAACAAAAGCAAGAGTATAGATAGCCCAAGCAATAGCATAAAAATTCTATTTGTCAAAACTGATTTTCTTACATATTCGTCTCTAAGCTTAGCTACATCTTCTGGCTTGGCCAAAGTACGATATTTTATTAATTCGTTAATTAATTAAGATATCTACGGAAATATGATATTTCCTTTGGTATTGAAATTTAAATCATACGGGGAACGGCATGGTATTGGCATTTTTCCTCATGGTGTAAAAAACTACTGATATCATAACTGGTTTAGTCAATGATTTTATAGTAGGATTACTAGGAACACAGAATCAAATAATCTAAACACTGTTAAAAGATGGATTTGATTTGTTGCTAAGACATCCCAGCATCATAAATGAGGTGAATTCAAATTTAGACCTTGATATGCTCGTCTCAATATTGATCAAATGTGCGGCAAGTAGAATGGTACGCTGTTAATCAGCGATGTATTGTGATAAATCAATGAATACACCTACTAATATGCGGAGTGTCGTTATAGATTTCAACTCATTACTTAATAATCACATTATAATGTTCTAAATAATTTTTTATTTTCAAAATTTTTTAAAAACGTTGAGTATAATTATAATGGTTAACAGTTTTAAGACCCATTCTATCCCTAAGACAAGATGTTGGTAGATTTATGCAATAATTTACACACATTGCCATCTGTATTGTAAAATCTTTTATATTATTTAATAAATAACAGTTCATTGTCAAGCAACAATAGCGTTGTGATTATAAGAAAGAATATCAGCAATTATCTTCCTAATGAATTACTAGATTTTAGAAATGCTATGGAAAAATTTATGGCTATAAGAGACAACAGAGGATATAACCATATCGCAGGCTTTCACGGAGCTCCTGATTTCTATTGTTGGCACCACCAACGAAATGACAGGACGGTTTTAAGGGCCAGACTTTTTTTGCCATGGCATCGGGCTTATTTAAAATATTTAGAAGACCACCTAAAAGATTCAAATACACAAGTTTCCCAACCCTGGTGGGATCCTAGTTCCCCACTCTCTCATAGTGAAGGTATCCCAAAGGCATATAGTACAAGAACAGTAAGCGGTAAAAAAAATCCATTGTTTAATTTTCGCATTTTCGTACCTAGGTCTTCTGTTGAGGGTTTACCCAACATTACCTTGGATGAGGATTCTTTTCGAGATCCGAGTCCTTCATCTGAATTGCCGGAACCTTCACTTGTAGACTCACTATACGAGGAAGAAGATTTTGGAATATTCAGTGACAAATTAGAAGATTATCATGATAGAATTCATGTTTGGTGTGGAGGTTCGATGGCCGACGTCATAACTGCAGGATTTGATCCAATTTTTCACGCTCATCACTGCAATATAGATAGAATATGGTGGATTTGGCAATTACGGCATGGAAACTCAACAATGCCCAGTAACGTATTAGATTTGCCTCTACCCCCTTTTAACTATACGGTCAAAGATGTTCTCAATATTTATGATTTAGGATATGACTACGCCACTGCAAGTGCAGAGGTGGTAACAGGGTGAACAAGATGAGTAAGAGCAACAGGAAGAGGAACAATAAAAAAGGAGATAATTTAAGCGGTAGAAAAGTAGGCAATATTTTTTCCAGTCCACCCATCAAATTGAATTGGATCAAAGAAGAGACTGAATTTTATAGAGCAGATTTAGAATTTTTTGGAATTGATATTTCTGGACCGTCATATGAGGGAAGAGTTTTCCTCAATAATCCAAAAGCAGATGAGAACACTGGACTAAACCTTGATAACGGTTATGCTGGATCCTACTATATTTTTGGACATGGCGGATGCTATGGTGATGTAGGACACTGTGATATAAAGCCGCGAAGAACTTTTGACTCGAGAACAGAGCATGACTTGACACCCGCCTACAAATCAATGATTGCAACAGAAGCCATAAAAAAAATATTAAAAACGACAAAAGAGATTGTGATTAGCGTCGTTCCTATCACTGCAAGAAGCGCCAGAATGGGTAACGCCAAAGATATGGTGCATATAGATAAAATAAGGATTAGTTGCTACGAAAATTACTCAAAGTTAAATAAGTAGCAAACCAAAGACTAGTCTAACAGATTGGACAATGTTGAAATAGTAATAGAGAAAGAATCACATGATAACATTGATCCTAGTTATTCTCTAAAAATTACCGATGACGGCACGGTTGAATTTAACGGAAAGGCGAATGTGAAAAAGATAGGAAAACATACCCTCAAAATTTCACAAGATTTGATAACCGAAATAGTCGATAAATTAAACATGATCTACTTTTTTTCTTTAAGGGACAAGTATTTATCAACGGCTGATCCAAAATCCCAAGAAACCAAAACCGTAGTTTCTGTTCGGGTAGGGGACAAATTTAAAAAAATAGAATATTCCAAAAACGGTAAAGCTCCCCATAGCCTTGATTCTTTGATATCCCAAGTAGAAAAAATTACAGAAATTGATCAATTCATGCTAGGTCAATGAAAGAGATAAAGATATAATGACTTGAGCTTTGCTTTATCTGTCTACAAAAAATAAGCATCAATAGTCAATGTTTGAAATTTTAAACACAATATCTGAGAGAAAAAATACTGAAATAGAGTGGCGAGGGAGATCTGCTTGATTTTTCTAATGTAATCAAAACTTTTATGGCTTATCTAAATAAGCTTTCTTGTAAATTATGTTATACAGATGAGTTATACCATAAAAGAGGCCAGCACTACAAGACACAAGGAATCTAGAAATATAGAAAATGTTCTTGTCATGCAAGGGGGAGGCTCTCTAGGGGCTTTCGCTTGTGGTGTGTTTAAGGCATTAGTAAAACATAAGGTGCAGATAGACATAGTCGCAGGCACTTCCATAGGTGCAGTCAATGCAGCCATAATAGTTGGAAGTAAATCCGGGCACCCAGAAAAAGACCTTGAAGACTTTTGGCTTGAAATTGGTGAGAGCAGCCTCAAAATCATCCCAGATTTGTGGGCCTACGGGTGGAACAGCAGAACAAGAAGGTATGTGCCTAAGACCATTTCATCCGCTTCTGCAAATGCAGCTTTTTTTGGAGTTCCCAAAATGTTTATACCAAGATGGCAATGGTGGAATACCAGTAAAAACTATCATGGCATCATGGGTGGTAGACTTGAAGAACAATATTTTGATCCTAGAAACTGGACATTTATTTATGACCACTCCCCTTTAGTAGGAACTCTAGAAAAATACATAGACTATGGAAAATTGAATCTTGCTGCAACCAAAGAAGAGTTACCTTCCGTTTTGAGGCTAATAATGACGGCAGTGGATGTTATGACAGCCAAGCCACTTATTTTTGATAATACATTGATGAAGATAGAACCAGAACATATTCTAGCAAGTTCGGGATATCCAATATATGGATTTCCTTGGGTTGATTTAGGAAAAAACATTAAAGCATGGGATGGAAGCTTGCTTAGCAATACTCCAATAAGAGAAGTACTCTATGTTTCTCCACGAAATGATAAGAATATTTTCATAGTTGAAAATTATCCACAAAGAATCGATAGACTTCCTTCCAATTTCATAGAAGTGGTAAATAGATATAAGGACATTTTATTTTGTGATAAAGATATTGAAAGCATAAAAAATGCAAGATTAGTTACTAGGCATATAAAATTAATAGAGAAACTATATGATATATTTGATAAACAAGTTGATCATTCCATGCTAAGCAAGCAGGAAAGAAATGATATCCAAAGTGAGTATAAAGACTTGATTGAAAATTATGGGGCAGAAATTAAATCTGTTACTAGAATTATTAGAAGTGAAATCGAATCCCCATCAATCTTAAAAAATAGTGATTTCTCTAGTAGCACGATTAGGGAGTTGATAGATCAAGGTGAAAGTAAAACTGAAGAAAAGTTAGAAAAAAGTAGTGGATATCAGTAGAATCTCTTAAAAATATTTACTCAATATCTCAATCATGTTCATAAGAGTGGTAAGCAGATTTTTTCCTATCATTTTGCTACCATGAACAAGTCATCATGGTAATCTTCAAATAATTCTTTTTAAAAATATTGTAATAGTAATGGATTATCGCATCATAATAACTTGCATCTAAATAACAATTAGTTTAATTATCCTTTTCATTTACCTTCTTAATCTTTTAAATATTTTTAGATTTTAAAAGAAGAAGAAAATTCGTCCAGTGTCTTTTTATCTATCTTCAAATTCGATTACGGCCATGCTAGATCGTACTTTATTACTTTCAAGAAAAAATAAGGTGTGTTCTACAGTACGTGATTTTAAATTTAATGAAACCCAACCTATGTTGTTATTTGCTAATACGGGAGCAGTACCATGACCTTTTGGTGTGACAAGCATTCTAGACTCCCTCCAATTTGGAAATCGCTCAGCAGCTTTCGCCTCCTTATCAGTAAAATAACGATTAATCAAACTTGTAAAGATAGTCTTAATTTTAATAGGAAATGATACTCCTTTTCCATGTTTTGAATAATTTGGATTTTCTCTAATTGACTTATTATCTTCCTTTAATTCCTTTGAAATTCGAGGATTATAGTACCCGGGGTCATAAGATGCGTCAAGAAATCCTATGCGTGATGACATTTTCCTAGTTATGATGATTTTATGTACCAAATTTAGAATCATTATTGCTAACTTTCTCTTTTTCAAACTGTTACTACGTAAAGGACTAGCAGTCAACTGCGCAAATTGTAAAGAAGATAATACCGGGATATTATTTCCCAAATCAAAAGCAAATTGCTTTGTGTGATACCCAGCAGTGAATAGATCAAATCTTGCTTTCATCGTAAAAGCATAATGAACATCTCCTGATAAAATAACGCAATAGTCAGGGCTAAACGTATTAGACACAAAAGCCAAGAATTTTATGAATCCCGCTTCATTAGCTCTCCACGTTTCAAGATCCCATTTATAAGTTCCTGAAATGGAGGTCAAAAATCGCTGTACGCTTTCGGCATGTTCAAAACCAAAAACTGGTGTCGGAGATATAATGACGAGCGGGTCCCCTCGTTTATATCCAGAGTTATAAACTTCAGATTCGATGTAATCCAAGACCTCATCGTTTAATAATACTGGAGGACCATCGGGATTTACAAATTCTCTCTGTGTTCTACAATCTAAAAATATGGAAAGCGGATATGTAGGAGCAATATACGTCCACTTTTTAATATCCCAAATCTTATCTTCCATTGTTTGTGTTTTATCAATTTCATTATCTCCATGGTCGTTATTCAAAAGCGAAATCTTTGAAGTTTTGTCAAAATGAAATAAACTTTTTTGCTTTTTTAGATCAAGGTACATCTTGATTGTTTCAATAAAGTCATCATCAAACGAATTTGGATCGTTCCCCCAAGCCTGAAAAGCCCAATAGGCTACAAGACCATTGGCAATTATTTGAGATCCGCTCCTACTCTTTCTCACAGAGTCGCTCCATTTCCGATCTATGTTCCAATCGTCAGTTATTTCATGATCATCACAGATCATATAAGTAGGCACATTAGCAAGAAGTCTTCTAATTTTTCTAAGATTTTTGCGACTTTCTTCAAGCTCCTTCAGTTCTGTTTCATACTTTTGTTTAGATTCGATAGTATGATGTAATTTTGCCAGATAGGGATTAAATTCTTTGGGCCAGATTAATGGATTCCATGAAACTAAATACATTGCAGCGAATTCACCAAATCCTAGTAAGTGATTGTTAGATACTTCAGAAGTAAATTGAGCTTTGGAACTTACTATCTCCTTGCGGCCACCAATTGGTATGTCTTCTAGATTTTTGTCTATTCCATCAACAATTTCTCGCCATCCAAGAAGCTCTTTTGATAATTTTCCTAGATATCCTATTAGAGGTCCTGCTACGTCATCAGCATAAATTTGATCGCCCATTAGAAAGAGTGAGCTTGGTCTTTTTATCAGATCAGAGATGGAAGAGGCAAGAAGTTTATCTCCTATAATCAAACTATCCCCATCATTACCGTGCAGTTTTCTACAAGAACCGTAGAGAATATTTAGTTGAGAACCATTTTTCCCAGCAGGGATATAGAATGTGGGCAAGGAGAACAAGGGAGGTAATGGTTTGTCTTGATTTTCGTTGTGATTGTTCAGTTCTTCAGGATTAGGAACATCGTAAAGTATAGTATTTTCCCCAGATAACAATCCCAGATCCTTTAGGCGCAGTCCTTGTTCTTTACTTTCGTTAGATAAAAAAAGCTCCACATCATAAGCTAAGATCTCGTCTGTGGGAAAAGTGCACAACATGTTTGTTTTATTATCTGTATCATATTCTTTTAAAGAAAATGGTCTAGCAATAATGAGGCTAACATATAGGTTATCTCCCAGTTTCAGTGAAGTACTTTTACCGCTACCTATAATATGCATATTAGCTCGAGAGAAGCGTGATACAAGTTCTTTATCAGCATGTTCATTAACTGTTTTGTTTAGAAAATAGTTACTTTTTGACCCATAAAAATTGAATATTTCTACTTTTGCATATACGGCTTGGCTGGTTGCTATCCAGATACACACTTGTGTTTTGTCAACTCGACGAATAATGGGTCCAGCCAGTAGTAAAGGCACTGCAGATTCAATCATTCAAACTCGACCCGGTTATCTATTTGTTAAAAGCCCAAATATGGTCTTAATAGCATTTACCAAGATTGACAATGAAGTTTTATCCATTTTACAATATTAACTTGTAATTCTTTATAAAAAGTTATTATTCAAATATACACTAATGAAAATTGAATTTGATACCTCATTTGTCAAAATGATATTTCATCATGATTTTTTTTACAGTTTCGTCACTTACTTGATCAAAGTCTCTGTAAAATTGACCGACAGCAGAAAAAGCCTCTTCCATATGTAAAATTACAACTTTGTGAGCAATGTTAGCAAGCTTATTCACAGTTTCATCTCTGGCTGGTGCTACAGGTACTGCAACAACAAGTTGCTTGCAATTACAATTGTTCTTTACCCATTCTGCTGAGGCGATTATGGTGGACCCTGTAGCTATTCCGTCATCAACAAGGATAACAACTTTCCCCTCAAATTTACCATGATAGGAAATATCGCCTCTAAATTCTATCAACCGTCTCTTGATTTCCTTTTTTTGAAAATCGATCTCCTTTTCTAAATAAGCTTGGGAAATATTGAAAAGGCGTGTGATTCCTTCATTCAAAAAGTAGCTTCCGTCTGGCATCATTGCGCCTATTGCGAATTCTTCATTGAATTCAGCCCTTATCTTCCTTGAAATGACAACATCCAAATTACATTGGAAATGCTTTGCTATGATGTCACCCAATATGATACCACCTCGTGGTATCGCTAAAACAATTACCTCATTTGCAGTATTAGATAAATCTCTCTGATTTTTTTTCAGTATCACTGCTAATTCTTTAGCTAGCTCGTATCCAGCTTGCTCGCGATCCTGAAACAAGACGCACATAATAATACATATACAATTCCATTATTAAACTGAAACAAAAACATTGGGAACACTTCGCGGCTGTTGTCTTAATACACGTATTTTTTAATATTTCAGTTAATTCATATCATAATCTAGATCCTACAATGTAGTTAAAATCATTATCATGTTTTGGATAAATTTCAGATAGGGGACTGAACCAAATCGTACATTCTCCCGGTTTTGTTCACAAATTAAGTTGTATATTCATCAAATTCATCAAAAGTAAATCATTAGGTCCAACATAGTAGCAAGGGAACAAACTAATTTAGGATATATTATAGGAGGACATGGATAATACTTTTGATCTTGATTCAATACTCCTAAATCTAGATAAAAAAGGCAATTCAGCATATTTTTTAGATTTTTTGCACAATAACAGTTTCGAAGTGGGCGTGTTGAGGCTCAATCCAGGTCAAAAGGACACACAGGGACCTCATTCAGAAGACGAACTCTATATTGTTATGGAAGGTAAAGGGTATATCAACATGGCAGAAAAGAATCACGAAATAAAAAAGGGTTCTTGTATTTTTGTTCCTTCAAAAACAAAGCATTATTTCCATGGGAACAATGAAAGATTAGTAGTCTTGTACGTATTTAATGTTTCAACGAGATGATTCAAACGGCTCATAGAAAAAAAGATGTATTAATTCTCTACACTCTAACAAATATCTGGATAAAACACTTTTAAAATAAAAAGCCAACAGTCGTTGCAAAAAAAATGCAATTTTCATTATATGCATACTTTATTTTGGCTTCACCATTTAAAATAATCCGATACTAAACCTATTTGGCAATGGCAATTCTCGATAATTTAACTGTCATTTAGTCTGGTGACATCATATCTGCTATTCGAGTTGCCCTATCCTGGGGATTATATTGATTAACTACCTCAGACAATGGCATTCTTTTTCCCCCAACTATTTTGATATCTATCTCGATTTTGCCATCTTCGTCTATATCGATAATATTATAGGTATCCTCAAAAACCCCCCTATATCTCCAAGAACAAGCTGTGCCGGCATAAGCTATTTTCATTGTACCTAAATCCCAGATCCAAGGTCTGTGCTTGTGACCACAGATGACAATATCAACATCATTAGCCAGACATGTCCTTAAAACATCACCTGCATCAGATATTCCTACAACATTTGTATAGCCTGTATCAGGGATGGCAATCAAGTGGTGATGCATTGCAACAATCTTTATTATTGTCTTATTCTTATTTTGAGGTTGCTGCTGCTGCTCCGGCTGGTGTTTCAGATCAGTATTAGGTTTAGGTATGTGATATTTTCTTAGAATCTTGTTTAACCATAGGTTTTGTCTAAATCCGACTTCACCTTCATCTCTATCTGCTCTTGCAGTTCCAACAGTAGTAACTATGACTGTTTGGTTCTTGTTCTTTGGATTATTATACTTGTAAACCCGTGAACCACTTGGTGCAGAAACAGGAAAAAATTGTCTAAATAAAAGATAGCCGGTGTGTCTATAATCATGATTTCCTGGAAATATTATTAGATTCTTGCATGAGAATTTTTTTATTTCTTGTTGTGCCTGTTCGAATTGAAAGAATAGTCCGTCATCAGTTAAATCCCCTGATATAATAATGACATCAGGTCTCAAATCATTATTAACCTCAGAGACCAAAGTATCAAAAGTATCTTTTTTAAATAAACCACCAATGTGCAAGTCGGATATTTGAACAAATCTCATATAGTATATCTTATAAAATAATCTGAAAGATAACGATAAATACTTTCACAAAAAGAAAGAGATGTAAATTATATTCTTCAAATTGATTGATTCTCCACACACAATTATCATTACAACTACTAGCGATGCATTAGTCAAGTGAGAGTCATGGTTTTTTGAAAGTAGGTTTTGGGATAGCAATTTTAATAGGATGTCTAAAGGCAGGATGTACCAAGATAAACTCACCTTTGTGTAGTTTGCTGATTACTGATTTGGTAGTGTCGTCTATCATTGAATAAGAATTTGAAGAAAGTTCAGATAAACCCAACTTGGTGATAACATGTAACCCAGTATTTTCATTAATGTTCTGGTCAATTTGACTTTTGAATTGTTGTGCAGAGAAAAGTATGCAATGTCTAGACTTTCCTGTGATCAAGATCTTTAACAATTCTTCTGCAACTGCCGAACGATTAGACATCGATATTCCGAGACCCGTATTGTTTGATTCTCCCCGTGGCAAAAATCTGTTAATTTCGTCGATAAAGATTACAACATATTTTGGTTTTTTTGTCAATTCTGTTTTTGTCCTCTCTTTTTGATCATCAATTTCATCATCGCTACCCCAACTATCGTATTCGTCATCAGGGTTATTTGCATGGCCAAGGGAGTACATCTCGTTTATCGTTTTCATTACATCTCCAACTACAAATGCTTGTTCATCTAACGTAGGCAGCATAGCTATATCTATCACAAACACTTCATTTTTCTTCATTTTTTTAATTTCCTTGCCAAGGTATCTACTTGTTACCTTTTTGTCTACAAATAGGGTAGATGGCTTCCTATATTTTTGGATCATCCCCTGAAACTTTAGCAATGTAGTCTTATGAGTAACGATTTCTTCTGGAAATTCACTAAAATTAATCAAGTCCGTCCAGGTTGCAATTTTGTGAAGATTTCCCTTGTCACTACCCCTTTGGCCCAAGTTGGGCCATAATTCATAGATGTAATTTAGGATTGATGAAATATTATGTTGGGGATCTAGAGTTGTTTCAGAGGAAAATAACAATTCCAACCGATCATAAACATCGGATAATTC
Organism: uncultured Nitrososphaeraceae archaeon; assembly: GCA_963850055.1. GTDB lineage: Archaea > Thermoproteota > Nitrososphaeria > Nitrososphaerales > Nitrososphaeraceae > Nitrosocosmicus. The sequence goes on from CAWKJS010000003.1 coordinate 33,909, forward strand.
AAAAGAATATGTGAAGTAGTTTTTCTCAGGAATATGTGCTGAATTTGGTTTACCATCTTTTCCCCTTGGGAGAAAATATTTTACATTGTTAAATGGGGTTAAATTCAAACCAAGTATGTCCAGTTCATGTTTATCCTCACTAGCATAGGTTTCATCTCTTTCTTTATCTATGTATAAAAGATCTTTTTCTTTTGTATTAAGCAAAATTATAGAAATACCTTCTTCCGATAGTTTTTGATGAAGGACTTGTAACAAAAATAAGAGGTAACTGGTCTTCATGTTTCCTGAAATTCCCGTGGCGTTAACGTGAGTGGTATCAGGTCCAAAAATGTACGTTACGTCTAGGTCTATTGGGATTTTAGTATTGTTAGTCATCGAAATCACACCTGCAGGAATCGGACGTTCCATTTCTGGAATTCCAAGAGATGAAATGACCTCCTCGATAGTAGCAAAAGTTACAAGTTTTCCTTCTTGAACGGGCATGTTAATGCTCCAATTTTTATATTTTAAGGGTATTTTGTTAGGGCTAGAAGTATTAGAAGAAATTTCCTCTTGAATCCTACGAAATTGACGGTTAGCAATTACATCAATCTTTGCAACTGTGAGGCCATCGCTCAACTTTTCTTCCGTATTCAAAAGCAAATCGATCTGAGACGAATACTGATTTTTAGAAAAAGTTTCTCTGTCCATGTAAATTCTCTTTAGTTCTTTAACCATTCCAATAGTTTTGGTGTTTTGAACATTTTCTACACTAATAAAGTCAAAAGGATTTATCAGGATTTCAGGTTTGATTATAATCCAAAATGAATCGATAGAATTTGAAAAATTTTCAGATACGAAGGTAATTCCGATGGGTTTGTTATCTTGCATCTATAAAATCTTAATCTACAAAGGTTATAAGAAACCAAGATTCGATTTGCAACCTCGTCCAATTGTCTTTACAAAGAATTTATTTTAATGATTCTCTTTTTGCAAATGTCAAAAATGTCATGAAAGTAAACTAACTTGCATGGATTTTTCTGAATTTATATTGATAAAGGTTCACAATAAAAGACAATCTGATGATGTTACAGGACCAATTTGTATATTAATAAAAATATCAATAGATATACCTTTCACATTAACAAATGAAATTGGTTATGCATGAGTACACACAACTAATTCGAGAAATACTAGTTTAACGTGCAGAAGCCTGCCCCCAGAGGAAAAATGGTTGAAATTTCGTTATCAAATTTTTTTAAAATATTTAAATAAATCCTATAATCCTAAAAATATACTATTTGATTACGGTTACTAACATTAACATATATGCAAGCATACAAACTTGATAGATTGATAAATAATTCAAAAATATGGATGATAACAGTCATACCGCTAGCAATAATGATAGTAATTTTTGGATATCTTGTTTATCAGGTTAATAGTATTTCAGTCACACTAAACACATTATTGGAACAAGATTCTTCGTCCTATAAGACAAATACTAGAGAGAATTCAAGCTTACTGCAGGTGGAGGAAAACAGTAGTAACATTGGTACAAATGATAATAGTATTTCAGAACAACTAATGCTAAATAATGTATCATCCGCAACATCCTCTGAATCACAGGAATCTGGGACCAATAGTGGTGGGCAGAATGCTAACGCTGGAACTTCTCCTTACAATGTAATACATGACGCCCTAGTTCCAGACCCATCTTCTATTTTATCTGTAGTCATAAGGACTGCAATAATTGCAACCCTGGTTTTTGTTATAGTGAAATGGCTTGGTGGAAAAGGTATAGGCCAGTTATCTCCTTTTGGATTATTAATCGTAGTGGGGCTGGGATCAGCGATTGGCGATCCTATGATTTATAAAGAAATATCTATCCCGCAGGCGATGGCGGCTGTCATAATTGCAGTAATATTCTTTAAGGTAATTGACTATTTGACCTTAAAGAGTAGGCGTTTTAGAGAATCCTTAGAACCTAAACCAATCTTATTAGTAGAACATGGATCGATTGTTAATGACGGTCTAAAGAAAGCTAAGATGGATAAGGCAGAATTTGAGGCCGAAATGAGATTAAACGGTTTAGAAGATGCAAGTGAAATTAAGTACGCCCGTTTAGAATCTAACGGTAAGATAAGCTTTATTATGAAAAAGAAATGACATCAGATAGAAATGAAGACTACTAATTAAGACTTGAATTGATTTGGTCTTCAAATAATTGTACATCATCATATGTGACCAATAATTTGAGTAACAATAGTGAATCTTCACAGCAGCATTATTTTCATGAAGATAGTATTAATTCATAAAATCTTTGTGGACATTATGATAACTAAGCAAGAGAACAGTAAATGCATAAAGCTATTAGAATTATGGCAGAGAAACGTGGATCATTTGATTAGATTAATAGAGTTAGAATATTTTCCAGGATATTCATATTTACCAAGTTGTTTAATTTATATAATTCATTCTCATTTTTAGCTTATTGAACAGCAGTGACGACATAAAATACGTTGTAGTAGTAAGAAAAGATCTTGGAATGGGTGTCGGAAAAATTGCTGGCCAAGTAGGACATGCATGTAGTTCGGTAGTGTGGCAAAACCCAGACCATATTGCTAATTGGTTTAATTACGGGGGTCAAAAAAAAGCAGTATTAAAGATCCAATCGGAAAAAGAACTAATAGATATAATAAAAAAGGCTCAAGCATACGGTATCATTACTACAGTGATCAGAGATGCTGGAAAAACCCAGATAGAACCTAATACGATGACATGTTGCGGGTTTGGTCCAGATTATTCAACAAAATTGGATAAATTGACTGGGCATTTAAAGTTACTATAATAGTAACACAGTTGGTAACTGGAAAATGAATTTGGTCCTCTATGAAAAAAATCTTCTGGTGAAATTCCACGAACCAGCAAAAATATATCATCATCAATATACAAAAATTGAAATTTATTTCAAAAATTGATATCTTAGAGAGGAAAGACGGAAATAACAAAAATACTCTCAAAAGGATGCAGAATTACACTTGAAGTTGCAAAGTCAAAGAATTTGATAGTAGTAAGATGGTAGGAAAGTGCACTTGACGAATTCTAATCATACTTTTTATTATCTAGGTTTATCGGTTCTATTTTCGACAGCATTAGGTTTATTATTCCCAAACATAGGAATTCTGGTGGAACCGTATTTGTTATTGTGGCTTGGACTTTTACTTTTGTTTAATCTAATCAATATGAATCTGTCAGAACTTTATACAGTGTTTTCCCATCCCAAGAAGCTGATAATACTTACGATAGCGAAACTGGTGTTAATTCCAGTCGGGTTATATGCAATAATGAACATGTTTTCGCTTACCATTGTTCCTATAAGTGCTAATTTAATGTTGTCAGTGTTTTTATTATCTGGCATATCTACTGGACTTGGATCACCCTTTGTAGTAAACTTTGTTGGCGGTAGATTACCAATAGTGGTAGGATTAATAATAGCGACTTCATTATCTGTCCCATTTATGTTACCCATTTTGATATTTCTTTTTTTTAGTAGTAACTTTACAATTCCTATTTTCGACATGATAGTACTTCTATTAATAGCATTAATGCTACCTTTGATAGCCAGCCAGCTTTTAAGAAAAATATCTCCCAAAATTACGGATCTGATCAACAAACAATCAATAAACCTCTCACTTGTTTTCATTTTTCTAATCAACTTAGGGGTCTTTGCCAAATATTCTTACTTCTTTTTTTCCAATTCCCTCGTAACTGTAGAAAATATCATTTTAGCGTTTATATTATTTGGTTATTATGGACTTACAGGATATGGCATCTCCAGGCTCATGGGCCTACCAAATGATGATAGAATATCTGCAATAATTTCTATGATATATATCAACAATATTTTGATAGTGGTGTTTGCTCAACAATTCTTTGGAACTGAGATCGCTGCATTGGCTGCATTTTTCAATATTCCTTATTACGTGGGGATTTTATTACTAAAAAAAATTTTCAAGGCAAAATAAATTCTTGCAATCACTTTTTTTATTTGAGGCGCTTAGACGAAAAGGTTTTGATGAGGTCTATTTGTTAGCGCAGAGTCAAACCCCAATTACCAAAACTGCTCTAAAATTATGACTTTTTATTAAACAGGATTCAAGAATTATTGGTTATTTATCATCTTGACCTGTTACTAATAAATAAAATCAAAGTAACTTTGATCGAGTATGTGGGCCAATACTCCACTATTACTTTCTGTAATGAACTGCATATGAATTTTGTATTGTTGAATTCAAATCTTTTTTAAATTGATTGCTAATTAGGCTGCCATATACTACCAAGTCTCTTGCAAAACTTTCAAGTCTACCGAGCAATTGATTATTTATGATCTCGCGGTCCGCATTAAAATCCTGATTCGAGTTTATAGATATCCCATATGGTAAACTCCAACCATAGCATTGCCTTATAGCCGTTCTCATCTGATCCATTACAGTTAACCCCTTTTCATGCGAAGAGCAAAGATACCCAAATGTCTTTCCGGCAAATTCTGACCAAAAGTAATCTAAAAAGTTTTTCAGTGATCCAGCCATTGAACCATGATAGTCTGGTGTTGCAAGGACAATAGCATCAGCCCAGTTTACCAATTCAACGGCATGTTTAATGCCACTTAATTTTTCATTGTATTCTGCAGTATACATGGGTAAAGGATTTGAATAAAGATTCAATAATCTAGTATCTCCGCCATTCTTGTTAACTTTGTTTAATATAATCTTCAAGGCTTCTGTGCTAAAAGAATCTCGTCTCATGCTAGATCCAACACCTAGAACCTTTAATGTCATCTCGAGTAAATACCACCTGTGGTGATCTGAAAAGTATAATTTGTTTTATTCACATATTATATCCATTACGGTAATTTATAAATATAATAGTTTACAAATTATATAAATTACAACTTCCATACAATACATGGGTAACTAGAACAAAAAATTAAAGAAAATCACTTTTTTCTTTAATCAAGAACTTACAAATTGAATCTCCTTTGGCTGCTCTATGAGTGACTTCCACTCTAGCATCCAAGACATTTTCAAATAATTCTGTTTCAATAGAGCAGGCCTCCCAATGTTTTTCTGCTATCATTATTATTGGACAGTTATACTCTAAAAGAGTATGAGAACTGCGTTTTCTGTCTTTTTTGGATTCGGCAATATAGCCTTCTTCATCCCTAATTCTTGCTAGCTCTTTTACTTTGTCAGTAAATTTCATATCCTTCATACGATTACTATATTTTTCAAATAACTCCTTTTGACGTTCCCGTAATACCGACTCTACTGCATCTTTTCCCATTTTTTTTTCTACATAGTCCAATGCATGTGTTGCTATTTCACCGTACGATTTTGGAAATGCAGTTTTACCAGTACTCGTTAGTGAATATTGCATTGTAGGTCTCCCCACGCCTTTTCGAATTTCCATACTTTCAACCAATCCTCTGTCTTGTAAATCACTCAAATGCTTGTGTACAGCCATTCTAGAAATCTTCATAACTTTTGACAAGTCCTTTAGTCCTGCTTGCCTCATGACTTTAAGAAAATACAATATTTTTCTTTTTGGATCAGATTGTGAAAAGGTTTCAGATTTCATTTTATTATAATTCCTCATTAGAATTCATAAGATACTTGATTAGAGCACTCCTAATTAATATACAATTTGGTTTATTAATTAAGTTAGGGTTTTAGATTGTATTTGCCTTACCAACTAGGTCAAGAATTAATAGATAATCAAAGGTCTTTCTTAATCTAGAACCAAAGGTATAAAAGATGAGAGCAAATCAATCTTTGACTTAAAATTAGAACTTTGTTTTCAAATAAATGTAAAGTACCAAAGTTTAAAAATGGTTCAAAATAACAAATTATAGGTTGATTATAACAAAACCTCACCTGGCAATAGTAGGTTTGACAATCATAACGATTATTTTAATATATTACTATTACTATGAGATAGTACTATTGAGAGAGAAGCAACCAGAGCCCCAAGAAGTAATCACACCTGAGGGCAAAGATATTTTTGGAATTGAGGAGATTTATCCCACAGCAAAAAATGGAAGAGAGTGGTTTATTAGTATGCAAGATCCCCTAAGTGACGATGCCTTCTCAATTACATCAGATGTTCCTATAGTCAAGAATTTAGAAGATGGTTTAGCCTGGTCAATAAATGATACTCAGATAAGAATGAACATAGATACTCCAGATAATGCACAGCCATGGAAAAATATTGAGATGACCGGCTATGTCAAGATAAAGTCAGTTTATGATACCAATCGAGGAGATGAAGGAGGAACCGATAGTGGGGATTCGGAGTCTCTGGCTCCTGATTTTACATGGCGTGCACGAGGAGGCTCACATAATAGTCAAAATCCTTGTGAGGGAACCGCATTAAATGGAGGAATTGACGTGATAAATATGGAAGCAGCTTGGAAGAAGGAAATTTGGCATACAGGCGGATACACCGATTCTAGAGGTTCCGCCAAGGCAACAGAGAATCCTCTGTTAGATAGATGGATTGGGTGGAAGATAATAATATACAACCAGGATAATGATAGTAGTGTAAAAATGGAATCATTTATTGATGATAATAATGACAATGTTTGGAAAAAGGTTAACGAAATCACCGATGATGGTGACTGGCTTGCCAATAGTTCAGATAAAGAATTTAACAGTGCAAATTGCAATAAGCCCAAGGACTACGTCATAACTAATTCAGGACCCATAGCAAGTTTTAGGGCAGACAATATAGCTTTTGATTTTAAGAATCTTAGTATCAGAGAGATCATTCCTAGTACTGGGTAATTTTATCAAACAATTATCACAACAACAAAGGAACAGTCCTGTTGACTAGAAAAAACTAAAAAGAATTTGAATCTAGTAATTTCAACAAAGCATGAATTAAAGACTACTTTTGAAACCCTATTGGAATTACAACTTACTATTTTACAATTACGTAATCAAGTATCTTAATTGCAAATATCTTCAATATCTACCAAAATCGTTAAATAAAAGGATACATATTACAATAACATTGAGCCAAGAAAAGTTTAGTGAGAATGATGTCAACGCAATATCTGTGAAAATCGCAGAGTTTGGAAGCACTTTAAATGATAATGAGCGAAAGTTATTGGATTTACTCATAGCTGCCGCTTCAAGACCCACTATAATAGCCAGTGAAGAAATTTTAGATAATATTAATTTAGATCTTAAAATTAGTAGTAAGAATGCCCTTTCTAGGTTTGTAAATAGTAATAGCACCATCATAAAAGATGATTATTCCCCTACTTGCGGCTGGAAGAGATAAACACATTCACACATGAAGTGTGTTGCATATCTTTGGAAAAGAGTATCATGAGATTTCATTATCAACCCTTCTTAAATTCAGGACTAAAGCTTTTGTTATTGCAAAAAGCAGAATTTGATCTCACCGGAAGAAGCCTGAAATAACGATTGGTTCCGAAATATGAAATACAAGCCCTTAATAGCATTCATCATACCCAACCGTTGATTCAATCAACCCAGTCTTACAATTTTGGAATTATTGAATAAGAATGTCACATGTATCTATCATAATGAAAGGTACTCGTTTATGTAATTTACGTTGTAATTATTGTCATGACTGGAGAAGCGGCCCTGGCAATACAATGAGCGACGAAATCTTGGAACAAAGTATTAAATCAATTATTTCCAGCCCGTCCAATGATGTCATTGAATTTATTTGGCATGGTGGCGAACCCACTCTCCTTCCAATTTCACATTATGAAAAAATAGTTATGATTCAGTCAAAGTATAGGAAAAATAATCAACTTATTCTTAATCGATTGCAAACAAATGGAACAAGACTGGACTGTGACTGGGTGAAATTTATTAAGGATAACGGATTTGGAATAGGAATAAGTATTGATGGACCCCCTCAATTACATGATAGGCAAAGAATTTATCCTGATGGTAAAGGTTCTTTTGATAAAGTCCAGGCTGCAATCAAACTATTGCAAAAAGAAAATATTCAGTTCATGGTATTGATGGTAGTAGACAAACTTGGACTTGAAGTGGGAGCAAGCGCTATATTTGAGTTTTTTAATCGATTAAAAATTAAAAATTATGGCCTACTTGCAGCAACTCCCACAAATAAGACTGACACAGGATTACCATTTAGTCATTATGTCAATCCCTCAGAATTTACAAAGTTTTTGATTGACATTTACAATTGTTGGAATAGCCAATCAGATTTTTCTATTAGAATAAGAGAATTAGATGATCTAGTTCGATTAATTCATGGAAAGACATCAAGAACGTGTACCCTTAATGGGTCATGTTTTGGTAATTATTTTATCATTGAACCCGATGGTCAAATTGCCCATTGTGAATTATTTCAAGGTGACTCTAAGTATACTATAGGAAACATCCTAGAAGAACCGTTTGAAGATCTCCAACGATCAGCACATCTAATAAAACTAAACATTGAAAACGAAACATCAGTAAAAGAGATGATCGGGTGCGAACATTTCAAAATTTGTAATGGTTGGTGTCCTCATGAAAGATATTTGTCAGAGCGATACAATTCTTCATTTGATTCACAATGTTGCGGTTTAGCAGAATTGATTAGTCATATTAAAAAAAACCCACCACTACTGTATAATCAATCTGTCAAATATTCTTAACACAATGTATTATATCCTTTTTTTTGTACTAATTATTATTTTCACCCTTAATTTTTGCGTTTCTAACTTCAGCAATCACATCAGCAATATAATTCTGTAAATCCATTCCCTCTAGTGACGACTACTCATGCTGAAAATTCCATTTGATTTTCAAACGGAGGTAACTAGACTGTAGATTATCGTTAGTATTGACTAGTACAACAAAAACCCCAAACATTGAAAAGATAAAATAAAGTAATGGTAACAACGTCAATGATACGTAACGAAATTTGCCAATTCTGGTTACATATTTGGACAACAATAAACTAGTAGAAATCCAAAATAATACAAATACCATTATAAGTGTTGTTTGGAATCCAATCTTTAATTTGTTCGAATTATCAGTATAGGAAATGTATTCTGACCCATGAGGTACGATTATTTCATTATATTGCTCAAAAGAGAGTAACACGTACGAAAATGTAAAAATAGAATTTGAAAGGAGCATTATAATTGAAATTGCATATGACCATGTAATGATGGACTGTTTTCTTGGCCCAGCAGAAAAAGACCAAGATACAAACTTGAAAGAAAGAATTCCAAGGAAGAGAAATGTTTCAACAAAGGCAATCCATAAGGCTAATTCTAAGACTCTTAGTGAATACTGGTTGTAAAGAATAATTTGCAAGATTAAGAAAATGAAGAGAAATACTGTAGTATAGTTGCCATATATCAACCCCCAATTTAATATTCTTATTTTAGGTATCATTTCATAATGAACCGGAGATAAAGATCCTAAATATTTTACTAAGGCCAATGTAAATAAGAAATAAGCCAAGACGGATCCTATGAAATAGATAAGTGGAAATTGTGAAAACGATTCAAAATTAGCAAATCTATATATCCTATCCAAGGAGAAGGAAAGAAGAGAGACTAGCGAGAAGGAGATTATACATATGAAAAACTTATTTTTACCCCCTAAAAATCGTCTCATATTTGGCTGGATCAACGCTCATGAATTATTAATATCTTTATCGAATACCAAATCAGACATATGAATAGATCTCGGTCATCGGATGTCCGTTTGAATGGGGATTACTCATAAGTTGAACCTAATATAGCTATGGAGACATTTTTCCATTGATGTAAATAAAATCATTGAATTTTTAGATGGTAAATGATCGCCCCTATCAAATATTGTCAATACCTTTAAAATAGATGACATTAATCACACTATCATGAATGGAATGGTATTATTAAAGAGACTAATAGTTCTAATCTTAATTGTAAGTTTTGTTTCATATCAAAATAACAAGACAAGCTATGGATCCTCTTCAGATAAAATTGAATTTTTTGATAAAGATTCCAAGCCACATGGAACTAGTTTTGAAGAATGGGCAGCAGAATGGTGGAATTGGATAAATTCTATTCCAATGAAAGATAATCCTCGCTTAGACAATACGGGAGTAAATTGCACAGTTAACCAAGACAATAATAGTACATGGTTCTTAGCGCAAGTTTCCGACGGGTATGTAGAAAGAAATTGTAGTATACCATATGGAAAATCTATTTTCGTTCCCATTCTAACAGGTGGCTGCGATTATCTAACTAGTCCGGAAATACGTACTGAATCAGGACTATCAGAATGTGCTTCTGGAGGAATAAAGGGAGCAACAGTTAAAGCAAGTATAGATGGAGTATTGGTTCAATCTATAGAAAAGGTAAAAACTCCTTTGTTTAATACAACTATTTATCCAGATAATATATTTAGTTCTATGAACAGTATTACCGGAGACACTCAAGCAGTTACCGATGGTTCTTATCTGTTTATCAAATCACTGCCTCCTGGAACTCATACTCTAGTTTTTTCAGCTAGTGCGATAGATAATCCGATAATAGGATCATATAGTTTCTGGTATGAAGTTAAATATGTACTCAATATAGGACCTCATCCTTGAAATAGTCAATTAAGAATCTTATTAAATTGCATGAATGGTATATTACAAATAGGATTTATTCATACTTTAGTATAATTGATTAATACTTAGCCTTGAATATTAAAAGAATCATTTATTCCAAAAAGAAATTAGCTTTAGTCAACGTTTCTAAGAATCTTATATTAATATTTCTTAACCAAGGTTAACATTTATTAACCTAGTTAAGTAATATAGATTATGCAAAATTTCAGGCGCTTGGTATTGCCTCTTTTTTCAATAGTATTGGTTATTACGGTAGTTTTGATAATGTCTGCCTACCTACTTAACCCATTAAATCCATCTTTTGATACCCATGCTCAAAACTCGACTGACAATAGAAAAATGTTTGGAAGTCATACTCCAGGCTATCCTGCGTTCCGATCAACCGGAGACATACTAGATCCCATTTCTATTCCGGGCAACTCAAAAAATGCAGTTGTAGATCCGAATCAATATTTACGTGAATTCAATTACGGGCACGTGTCAAAATATCCAAACGGAACCACCTTAAGAGAATATACACTGATTGCCTCGGATTCGGAAGTAAAAGAAGTGTCACCAGGGGTTTTTTACAACGTATGGACTTACAATGGCACAATACCTGGCCCGACAATACGAGCTACAGAAGGTGATCACCTAAAGATCAATTTCATAAATAACGGTTCAAAACCTCATTCAATACACACCCACGGAATACATCCAGCTGGGATGGATGGGGTTTTTGATATGATTGGTCCAAAGGGCAAGTTCACGTATGAATTTACAGCTGAACCCTATGGTGTTTATCCATACCATTGCCACATGACACCTCTAGAAGAACATATATCACATGGACTTTATGGTGTGATGATTATTGATCCAAAGGTTCCAAGGCCACAAGCAGATGAAATGGTCATGGTCATGAATGGTTATGATACCGACTTTGACACGGAAAATAATTTTTACACTGTAAATGGAATTCCATATTTCTATATGCATAATCCAATAGAGATCAATAAGGACAAGCCAATCAGAATTTATCTCGTCAATATGTTAGAGTTTGATCCGATAAACAACTTCCACTTGCACGCAAACATGTTTAACTATTATCCAAGTGGAACCAGTCAAACTCCTGTCGAGCTAAATGACATCGTAACTATGAGTCAAGGAGAAAGAGGTATTTTAGAATTCAAATATAAATATCCAGGAAATTACATGTTCCACGCTCATAAAACAGAATTTGCAGAAAAGGGCTGGATGGGTATATTCAACGTGGTAGAGAACAGCCAAGACGATAAAAATAAGGTTAAAATGAGTAGCAAAAGTATAGAAAACCAAAATAATGTACCTGTTTCCAAGAATCAGTCCTATCTCGTAGCAGATTCTAGTCAGTATGGTGTAAAGAATACGGATTTAGAAAATAATAAGGTGGCATATAATCGCACTTCCTATGAGGTTAGTGACAATCCACCTAATAACGGCCAACAACACACCAACAACAATCCAAATCATGTAATCTCTTCCTTTCAGTACGATGCAAACTCAAGCCAAGGAGCAGCTTGATAATGAAAGATAAGAAATTAGAAAAAGCAGCAAAGGATGAAGAATTAGGTATTAATGAGGAAAATAAAATATCTACCAATACTTTTGACAATATTAATGGACAAGGCCAAAAGAAACCAGATATTAGAGATACAGAAGAGCCAACCACTATTGGTATCAACGCAGATAATGCAAACACAAAGGCGGTCAAAGGAAAAAGAAGAAAAATTGCATCATTAGTTCTTGCCATTACACCACTGATCATCCTAGCAGGCATGATTTATTTTCTTTCTAGTCCATATGGTCAAAGCTTGATAAACACTGGTGTTCCTCTACCAGAAGTTACTATAGAAAAAGTAGAATTTCATGAGAATCAAGTGGTGGCTTTTATCCGCAATACTGGTCCCGAGCAAGTTACGATCTCCCAGGCAGACATTAATGATAGGATACAATCTGCGGCAATTGAACCCTCTCAAGTATTGCCAAGGCTTTCAGAAGCTAAAGTCATAATACCCTTTTTTTGGAACACAGCAGAACCTTATGAAGTAGGCATAACTACTTCTGACGGAACTAGATTTAGCAAGGTCATTGAGGCCGCTGCTCCTGCTCCAGTTCCAAACATCAATCAGTTCTCAGTATTTGCGATGTTAGGAGTATTTGTAGGTGTGATACCAGTATTGATTGGACTTGCATGGTATCCGTTTATGAGGAAAATAACAAGAAATCAGTATAATTTCTTTCTGAGTTTAACCGCAGGTTTGCTTGTATTCTTGGGCATTGATGCATTTTTAGAAAGTAACGAAATAGCTGCAAATAATTTAGCTGCAACATTTAATGGCCAACTTTTAATACCAGTCATAATCATCGCGACTTTCCTTGGACTATTCTATCTCTCAGAATATTTCGGCAAGAGAGCAGAGTCAAAGTTATCATTTGAATATGAAAAAGAGGAAAAAGAGCAGACTCAGGCAAGACATTTGAGTGCTCAAAATAATTCTTTAGAATCCCCAGTCAAACCCTTGTCGAAAACGAGCGTTTCATCATTATCCCTGACAAATCCGCTTGCAAATGATAGGATAGGTCTAGCACAAAAAGAGCATGATGATAAGGAAGAGAAGAGGAAAAAAGAAGAAAAACTGACCCGGTTGATCGATAAGCGTGAAATCATCAAGCCACTTACTCTATCTCTAATGGTTGCAATAGGAATTGGATTACATAATTTCGGAGAGGGCTTGGCAATAGGAGCAGCAGTTTTACTCGGCGAAATTGCACTTAGCACCTTTTTGATCATCGGCTTTACAATACACAATACAACTGAAGGACTGGCTATCGTTGCACCCCTTGCAAAAACAGGAAGGTTAATGATTAGACGATTAATTGCAATGGGACTTATTGCAGGAGTTCCTACTATTGTAGGTACTTGGATTGGCGGATTTGTATATTCGCCATTAGCCTCAATCATATTCTTGTCGGTTGGAGCAGGTGCAATATTTCAGGTAGTTTACGCCCTCGGAGTGTGGATGAGTAAATCATTAAGGCAAAGTAGTAAGACTGACAACACCGAAAGTAGGGATCTTGGAGAAAAAGCTGCTAGATCCGGAATGAGATCACTAGCTTCCCAGGAGAAAAGTCCCACTGCTGCAATAATAGCAGGCTTTATCATAGGATTGCTAATAATGTATATGACAGGATTGCTGGTGTAGTAGATGGTCTTGCAAAGTTTTTTATCAAACATCGGTTTCTATATAACTAACTAGGTGAACTAGACAATGTCAAATAATACTTCATCTTTTGGAGAAAACACAATAATTGACTCTATTAAAAAGGTAAATAGTTCACAGAGAAAGGAACGTACAGATAGGATGGAAGACTATCTTGAGATTATTTATGAACTAGTCCAACAAAAAGGATATGCTACCAGCGTTGATATTACCGAATGTTTGAATGTCTCGGCTCCTAGTGTTACCAAGATGATGAGAAGGTTAGATACCACAGGATATTTAGAATATGAAAAATACAGAGGTATTCGATTAACCCAACAAGGGACAAATGTCGCCCAAAATATTAGAAGAAAACATGAATTATTGACAGAGTTTTTTACTTTCATAGGTGTGAGGGAGGATATTGCAAACTCAGATGCCGAGGGCATAGAGCATCACCTACATTCTGAAACGCTAGAAAGACTAGAAGAATTTCTTAATGCAAATAGAAAAAAGCAAAAAGAATAGTAAAGAACCACCACATATTTTATAAATATAATGATCTTAGATTATATCCATATTACCTATTTCAGTTTACTAATTGAAAATACAACATAATTGAGATAATCATTACCATCTGCACGGAATCAATTCTTGATAGATGGTCATGTAGCCATAACTAATGAATATGCGTTAATACGGAATTTGGTAAAAAAGAATCAAGTCATGGAGGTATCTACTTCAAATATAAATATATTTTACAACTTAAGAAAAAGGAAGCTTTAGAATGGCGAGTGAAAACCTCGAAAAGGCTAATTAGAGACCAGTCTTTGACGATAATTTTAGAAAAAAAATGGTCAAATGATTTTGAGAATCAATCCGACGAACTAAATATAATGCAGGTGTGCTTGAGAGAATAAAAGCAGATAATGTTCTCAAAGACCTTGAAGAATACAAAAATGATGGAGGATATAATTAGGAAAGTTTGAACCGATGAATTTGAAGTATGTACGAGTGTAAAAGAATGGATAAGAAATTAAAAATCATATTTTTTCATAACAATCTATTATTCTAGACATATTCCTATTCTTTCGCTTGTTTCTCTGTTCAAGGATGGTTTTCCAATCAAAAGAATAATTTTTTGTAACGTCCGTTATTTCAGTATTTGAAAACGCTAGTACATATTGATACTTTTTATTCCAATTTTTTTCATAATAATGAGGATTATTGATTGAAATGGGATATTCAAGAGTTGAATCCACATGGATCCATTTTCCTTCAATAAGAGCTTCGTTCCAACAGTGATCGAGAAAATCATGAACTATTCTAGATTGAATTGACAAAGAACTAAGTATAGCCCCAAATAGAAACGACCATTCACTGCATCTGCCGATCCGATTAAATGCTATATTTTCTATTTCACCATACCGAGGGAACACCACTGTAAAAGAACATTTAGGGCATTTATAATACTCTACACTTCTTACAATCCAAGAATTGCCTTTAACATATCTAAGATTCAATGATAAATTGCATAATGGGCACAGTGGGCTCTTGTCCATCCATTTCATAAAATCCTGTTTAAACCAATTAAGCAGTAATGTCATAGGTATCATCAAGTTTAGATTTCCACCGACGGCCACATCAAATTCGTTTCTAATTTCGACAGGCACTAACATCCTAATGGATTCAAGCAGATCTTTATCCAAATATTGCTTGCTCACTTGCTTGTACAAAACAAGAATGTCCTTTGTAAGTGGATAAGGAAGTCCATTATTTGCTAAATCAAAAAAGTTTAGCACTAGTTAATCACCAAACAATCATTTAAAAATCAATTGCTCCGATGCAAAGCCCTAGCATTATGAATCTCATCTAAAAGTTGTTAATATGTGTGCGGATTTAAGTGAAAGGAGGTTGCCGACAGGGAAGAGTTGAATAGTAGAGTTAGAAAGGTTAGGTAAACACTAAATGGACACATATTCATAATACTAAATCTATTCTATTTTCAATAGACTTATGTTTGAATAAGCGGATATGGGTAAATAACAAAAGAAATAAGGCATGATACAATTTAACAAAAATTCTATTGAAAGGGAAAAAAAAGATTCAGAAAAAAAAAGGTTTGCTTTTCCTGGGAGTAAAATCCACGCTATTCCCTTCTTGTCCTATACGATTGAGCATATGTCATTAAAGATAAAGCCAGATCTTGTGAACAAAATCCTTATTGATTGCGAACAGCAAATAACGATAAGAGCTTTTAATGATTTATCAGAAATCGTGTTAGATATTTCTGATTTAAAAGTTAAAAAGGTAAATTCACAGTCTATTAATATTTCAAAATTTAGATGCGTTGATAACAAGCAAGTTGTTATAGAATTTTCAGAACAATTTAGAGCTGGAAGCACAATCGAAATTGATATTTCATATTCTGCCGGCTATACCATTATTGACGGCAAAGAAGAATTCGGTTCTCCAAAAACTGGGTTTCACTTTATTACAAAGGGTGATTATAGTAAACAATCTCCTTCGTACCAAGCATGGACACAAGGTGAAGCAACAGAGTCACGCTACTGGTTTCCGTCTATTGATACACCTCAAGTCAAATTTACTTTGGATATCGAAATATCTGCACCACAAGGGTACATGGTAATTTCAAATGGATTATTAGAATCAAAAGTTATGAAAGAAGAATTCGTAATTTGGAAGTACGTTGAAAAGAGACCCCTTCCTTCTTACCTTGTTTCAGTTGTTGTGGGCACGTTTTCACAATATGAATCAAAATATAGGGACGTTTCCCTGTACTATTACTGGCCAGAAGAAATTGACGAGGAAGATGCCATGTTAACTTTTTCTGAGACTCCGCAAATGTTAAAATTCTTTGAAGAATATTTCGAAACTAATTATCCATTTCAAAAATACTCTCAAACAGCGGTTGATAATTTTGAGTTTGGAGGTATGGAAAATACCACCTGCACTACCTTAACCAGAAGAGTTTTGCATGATAAGACAGCTTCTAGAGACTATAGAAATGATATTTTTTTGGTGGTTCACGAGCTTGCACATCAATGGTTTGGAGATATGGTTACATGCAAGGATTGGCCTCATATCTGGTTAAATGAAGGGTTTGCTACATATTGTGAATCTTTGTATTGGGAAAATTCTCGTGGAAAAGATGAATTTTACTATAACTTGATAGAGGCTACAGATATTTATTTTGAAGAATCAAATACACTCTATAACAGACCAATTGTTACTAATGTATATAAACATGTTGACGATTTGTTTGATGCCCATTCATATGAAAAATCAGGTTTTATCCTCCATATGATCCGAAATCATTTAGGAGAGCATAATTTTCGAAAATCACTTAAAGTCTATTTGGAAAAATATCAGAATAGATCGGCTGAATCACTAGACCTACTCAAAGTACTTGAAGAAGTCTCAGGTAGGGAAATGACATCATTTTTTGATCAATGGATTTACAGAGAAGGTCACCCTAAATTAGAAATTGAGTATTCTCTGGCACGTAATAATTCAATTGAGAAGGCTAGCAAAAATTTTCAAAAGCTAAAAGTCAAAATCCTGCAGAAAAATAATGAGGAAAGCAATGAAGATTCCTCTAAATATTATCAATTTCAGTTGGAATTTAAAATAAATATTGTGGATAAATCTGGACAAAAAAGTCACCTGGTGCATTTGATGAATGTGGATCACAATGATTCAGAGTCGTTTGTTGAAATAAATGATAATTTCAATATTGAATCGATATCCATTGATCCAGAGTTTAAGATTCTAAAAGAAATAGGTTCCATTAAAGTAGTAAATGAAACCAGGGACTTTCAAGTAAGGAGATTGCTTCATAATCAGATAAAATATGGAGAAACTATTATAGAGAGAATTAATGCTTTAAGATTACTCAAGAATAAATATTCAGAAGATGGAATTAGAGCACTATATGATGCAATTGTTCAAGACAAATTTTATGGAGTAGCCGTTGAGGCTGCTAATACAATAGGTTCTTTTTATGATAAAAATGATTATGAAAAATCTGATAATTCATATCAGTGTCTGGTTTCAATATTAAGTAATAAATCAACCTTTGATGCTTTACGATCAGAGACCAAAAAAGCAATCATAAGAAATATTGGGATATTTGAAAGAGCTGAATCAATTAGTCTGCTTGAAGATGTAATTCACAAATCCAATGACGAAAGTAATTTTGTAAGATCATCTGCCGCAACGGCTCTAGGAAAAAGCAGTAAGGAGATAGAGACGATTGAGAATAAAGTCCAAGTAATTTCTCTACTAAAAAACCTTGTTGAAGGAACAGATACCTTTCAAAGTGTTTTAGCCACTGGGGCTTTGGAAGGACTAAAAGAGTTAGCAACGGATAAAGATAACAAAATATGCATTGAGATTGCTAAGTTTTTTCTGGAGAATACACTCGAATCAAAGGACTACTTTGTGAGAGCAAAAGCGACATCAAATTTAGCCAAGTTTTTGACTAACAAGAGAGACAAAGCAGACGCAGACACCAGTGCTTTGAACGAGGCTGTTTTTAACAGACTTAAGGATTTGTTGAGAGATGATAGACGAAAGATAAAGATAAACGCTTGTTCTGCGCTTGCAGATAAAGACGGTAGATTTCACACTATGCCGGATAAGAGAACGTACGAAACAATTGAAGTGCTTATAGATGTCGCAAAAAAGGATTTAGATGGATTTGTCAGAAGAAAAGCTGAACATAGTGCAAACATCGTGAGAGAATGGATACAAGCTTGGGCAAGCAAGCCCTTGCTACTTAATTCAGAATCTAGTTCCAATTCATGAGTATGCAACCGTCTACAGCCTCTTATAATATATTTACCTAAAATAGGACCCAGGTTAATCATGAGGGTGAGGGATGTAGTGCATTATGATTGAGTAAACAAAAGTTCCTTAAACCTTTATATTTTCCTAATAGAATTTTTCTATGATGATTGAATCAGAAATTAAAAGTACTTTGTTAAGTGATTCATTAAGAAGAATGGCCTTGTTTCTTGTTATTAGTAGTTTTTCATTGATTTCCTTCATGATAATAGAGTCAGTTTCAACGGCTTCATCCACGTTTGGTCAAACTGCATCCGTACAGGCAAACAGTTCTAACTCTAATCTAATGACCATGAATGATTACGATATACTAGGTAATCCATTTTATACAGAAAATACGAAATCAACAAACATTAAAGTATTAAGTATTGATCCCATTCCTACTGTTGAAGTTACCTATACTGGTAACAGTACTATTGGTGGAGCACCAACCCAAACTATAGGTACAATAGTAGATAAGATGAATAATGATGGGTCAGTTTCCTCTAAAGGTCAGGCAATAATATTAACAGCATCAGGTCAAGTCATAACTTACAGATCTGAATCAATAGGTAACTACAATCCTGATGGAAGTTTCTCAGATAGTGGGGTCATGGTCTTCCACTTGCCTTTCAAAATGAATTCAGCTAATACTACGGGCCTATCCTCGAATTCAACAGACTCCCTTTATACACAATTTGATAATTTATTTGGCATCTACAAGAAAACAGTAGACCCTGAGGGAAATGGTCTTACCAAGGTTTGGAAATGGAGATAGACAACTGTATCTAAATGATTTAAAGACGGGTCATTACCCATCTTTATGAATAAATTAGTATTTTTATTTACCAAATAAAATAAAAACCGGTATTTATAAAAATAATGAAACCTAATAGTTACCCAGGTTGGTGCTTTTTCTATCGCAAATAAATCCATAATTGTAATATGTGAGAAACCTTCTGTTGCTAAAAGAATCGCACAGGCGCTCAGTACACATTATCACCACCACAGTAAAAATAATTCAGACAAACCTTTAGATCAAGAACAAAAAAATAGATCACCATCACCATCACCATCCCCCCCGCCAACATCTTCCACATTATTTACTACCATTAGGGGAATGAATGGTCATGATTACATCATCTGCCATGCTTTAGGACATTTATATGGACTGTCAGATTCTAATAAAGGACCTAGAAAAGCATTCCCAGTTCTTGATCCGACTTGGTTACCATTATCCATACTAAAAAGTAAAGGATCAAGCTCAAAATTTCTGGCTTTCAAGATTGAGAAAATATTAAGGGAAATTTCTCAAATATCTAAAAATGCCTCAGGCTTTATCCATGCCTGCGACTATGACCAAGAGGGTGAAGTGATTGGATACAACATACTAGAGCACGCGTGTCAACAACAAATACTCTATTTCAAAGAGAGCCAAGTTTTCATCACTTACCGATGAAGAAATAATTCAATCGTTTAACAATTTGTTACCTCCCAATGAAAAGTTAAAGGATGCAGGGACATCCCGACATATGATAGATTTTATTTATGGAATTAATCTTTCAAGAGCCCTTTCCAATTCCGTTAATAAGAAAGATTCATCTGGAGAAAACAAGAAAGGCTATCAACTATTATCGATAGGCAGAGTCCAGGGCCCCACTCTAGCATTTGTTGTAGAAAGGGAGAAAGAAATTGAAAATCACATATTTGAACCCTATTGGAATGTTACTGCAGATTTTGAGAAAAATAATCAAATCGTCAAAACCCATTATTTTCCTCAAAAAATCGATTCAAAATCAACTGCCGAAAATATAATTAACTCTTGCAAAAATCAATTGGGTAAAGTAACAGATATCAATATTCAAAAAACATCAATAAAGCCTCCAATTCCTTTTAACCTTGGAGACCTTCAAAAAGAAGCCTATAGGCTTTTTAGGTTTACTCCTAGTTACACCCTTTCAATCGCTGAGAGATTATACTTGGCTGCTCTTATTTCATATCCAAGAACATCAAGCCAAAAGTTGCCTTCCTCAATTAATTATGAAAAAATCATCAAAGCAGTTTCAAAACTGAATAATAATTTACACCAGAATAGTTCATATGGTAACAAAACTAAATCAATCCTTTCTTATTCTGAGATCGCTTTAAAATTGTTATCCAATAAAGTCCTCAAACCAAATGAGGGAAAAGAGACCGATCCTGCGCACCCAGCCATCTATCCAACAGGCCAAAACCCAAAACAAAATCTTGAAGATTCAGAATTAAAACTATTAGATCTCATAATCAGAAGATTCTTCTCTTCATTTGGAGAGGAGGCATTATCTAATCAAATTACTGTCACGATAATAGTCAAAGACAAATTTACCTTTAAAGCAGAGGAGAAAAAAATTGTATTTGAAGGATGGATTAAATATTATAGACCCTATTTTGATTTATCCGGCTTTGTAAATTTAGAGTCACTATCATTTTTAAAAACAAACGATATTTTAAAAAATGTAAAAATAGAACTGTTAGAAAAGTTTACTCAGCCTCCTCCCAGATACAATCAATCAACGTTGTTACAAAAAATGGAAAGGGAAAAAATAGGGACCAAAGCCACCAGGTCTGAAATAATTAGTACGCTGTTTAAGAGAAATTATATAACTAATTTTGTACCATCTGCTACCAATCAATCCGTTACCAATGATTCAAAGGTATCAAAAAGCGCTCCTATTTCCAATAATCAAAAGGAACAAACAAACAAAGTAGAATATACTGGTATCCAAAAATCAGGATTAAGACCTACAGAAATTGGAATAGCAATTGTAAGTTCTATGAAGAAATACATACCTAACATTGTTTCGACGAGTCTAACACGAGACATGGAAACGCAGTTAGAACAAATTGAATCAGGTAATACTACAAGTGTACAAGTGGTAGAAAATGCACGAAACCAAATTAAAGATGCGATTCAGTCTTTTAATATCAATGAAAGTAAAATTGGCCAAGAAATATCTTCAGCCTTAGAAGCAAATAGAACTTCAAACCCATCGCGAAACCACGCTGCTCTATCTACATTAGGCAGTTGCCCTCTTTGCAAGAGTGGAAATTTGGTAATCAAAAAGGCGATAAAATCCAAAAAAAGGTTTGCAGGGTGTACAAACTATTCATCAGCAAAATGCGTGGCTACGTCCCCATTACCTCAAAAAGGCACGATAAAAAGTACTGGGAAAAAGTGTGAAAAATGCAACTGGCCCATTATCTCTGCTAGTGGTCATAATCAAGGAAAAAGATACCAATGGGAGTTTTGTATTAATTCACAATGTCCTTTGAAAAACTCTAGCAATAGCAACAAGAAAAATGCTTCTTCAAAACAAATCTGATGGACTCGATATTAACACTGGATAACCATTCAATTTAGACACAGGATAGTTTTGTCGATGTCGACTAGGGTTTAGGTAAATAATAGTAAATTACCTAGCAAAATAGCGGGTTCATTATCCTTGGAATAATATTTTTTCCTTATCGAATCTACCTAACTACAAGGACAGGACAGTGTGCGTATTTCACCACTTCTGAAGCCGTACTTCCAACTAGCATTTTTTTCAAACCAGTTCGGCCCTTACTTCCAATTACTAGCAAGTCGACATTTTTGGATTCGGCGTAATCAACTATTGTTGAAGCAGCTGAAGTTTCGGCTTCAATAATTGCAGTTTCAAAACTCGAACCAGTTGAATCGATAGAAGTAGAATCGGCTGTGCTAGTACTGGTAGTAGCGGTGGAGGTATTGGTTCCTTCCAAAATGACTTTATCATTTTCTGGTGCCAGTATCTTACGATTGCCTGCATTGTACTTTTCTCTAAGTGAATTCATCAATTCTTCAAATTTCTGACGTTCTTTTTCTAACTTGTCAGAACCATATGTCGGGGCTAATATAACACTTGAAAGTAGATATGGATACTTGTATCCATCTAAAATGTGCAAAATTACCAATGAAGAATTATATTTATTGCCTATTTCCATAGCACTTTCAACGGCATCCAATGAAGGTTTTGACCCATCAAATGCAACCAAGATCTTTGAAAACATCAGGTTTTTTGTTTAAACTATAACTTATTTTAATTATTTGCTTAATTTTGCTGTCATTTTATTTTGAACTATATGGGTAGGAATTGATCATATGAAATTCATATTTAGACTGTTGAACAATGAGATAAAATCGGTAGAATAATGAGAAACTACATAAACCTCACTAATACCTCTGTTTAGAATTCAAGCATTCAATTTTACCATTCTTGAAATTGCAAACAAATGCATTAGTGATAAATATTGGCAAGTTCATTTTAAAGTACGTGTCTTTTGTATGTCAAGTCAAAATTCTTTGAAATTGAAAGGAAAAACGACCAAGACAGACTTGGTTTCCAAAGTATATGAAAAATTACAAAAAAATATTTTAAAATTTAAACAAGTTTCAAATAAACCCCTTACACTTGGAGAAAAAATTCTAATAGGCCACCTTGATCAATCAACTGATTTTATGACTTTTAATGGCTTAACACCAGGAAATGGATATATCTTGCTAAACCCAGACAGAGTTGCCCTTCAGGACGTTACAGGACAAACAACATTCTTGCAATTTATGCAGGCAGGTATAAAACAGGTTTTGGCTCCCACAACGGTTCATTGCGACCATTTAATCCAAGCAAGAGTTGGTAGCGATTCTGACACCAAAGCCGCAATTTACGAAAATAACGAAGTGTATCAATTTCTAGAATCTGCCTCTAGAAAGTATGGTATAGGATTTTGGAAACCGGGTGCTGGGATAATACACCAGGTTGTCCTAGAAAACTATGCATTTCCAGGTGGCTTAATGATTGGAACAGATTCTCATACCCCAAATGCCGGAGGGCTCGGAATGCTTGCAATAGGAGTAGGTGGACTAGACGCTGCCGAGGTTATGGCAGGGCTGCCCTGGGAAGTTTTGTATCCAAAGAGAATCGGAGTATATTTAACAGGAAAACTAAACGGTTGGACATCTCCTAAAGATATCATCCTATTTGTTGCCTCAAAGCTAACCGTATCTGGCGGAACTAACGCAATAATAGAATACTTTGGACCAGGGGCAAGAAATGTAAGCTGTACAGGAAAAGCCACCATTACAAATATGGGAGCAGAGATAGGTGCTACTTGTTCTGTTTTTTCATACGACTCCAAAATGGAATCCTATTTGATTTCTACTGGCCGAAAAGATCTAGCAGATATTGCAAATAAAAACAAAGAATTGCTCACGCTAGACCCAGTAATTGAAAAAGAAATCAGCCAGAATCGCGAAAACGCTACCAAATATTTCGATCAGCTTATTGAAATAAACCTAGACGAACTAGAACCTTACATTGTTGGTCCACATACCCCTGATCTCGCTAGACCCATTTCAAAGATGGCTGAAGACATTCAAAAAAACAACTACCTAGACACTATTTCTGTTTCGCTGATAGGAAGCTGTACGAATTCATCCTACGAAGACATGTCCCGTGCAGCTGATATCGCAAAACAAGCAATAGAAAAAGGAATCAAGACAAGAACCCCTCTTCAAGTTACACCGGGCTCAGAAATGATAAGAGAAACAATAGAAAGAGACGGTCAGATCCAATTATTAAGAGATATTGGAGCAAACGTATTAGCAAATGCATGTGGTCCCTGCATAGGGCAATGGAGCAGACCCGAAATAAAAAAAGGGGAACCAAACACAATAGTTACATCCTATAACAGAAACTTTCCTGGAAGAAATGATGGCAGAAGGGAAACCATGAACTTTATTGGTAGTCCAGAACTTGTAATCGCCCTCGCCTTAGGCGGTCGACTCTCATTTAATCCATTAAAGGACGAGCTTGAAGCAAGCGACGGGACCAAATTCAAACTAAACCCCCCTAAATTAGCCCCAGAAGTCCCAAAAGATGGTTTCAAAGACACAGTGGATATCTATGTCCCTCCTGCTACTGACCCAGAAAGCGTGGCAGTGGTAATAGACAAAAATAGTCAAAGACTTCAAGCATTAGAACCCTTTTTAGAATGGGATGGAAACGACTTTAGCAAATTACCGGTATTGACCAAGGTAATGGGAAAATGTACAACAGATCATATTTCTCCTGCGGGTCCTTGGTTAATGTATAGGGGTCACCTAGATAGACTAAGCGATAATTTGTTACTAGGTGCGGTAAATGCATTTAGAGACGGAGAAGTTGGTAAAGGACTCAATCTTTTAAATAAGAACATTGAAACTTTTTCCCATATAGCTAGAGAGTACAAGCAGAATGGATTAAAATGGATAATTATTGGTGATAATAATTATGGCGAAGGTAGCAGCCGTGAACATGCGGCAATGACTCCAAGGTATTTAGGATGTGCTGCAGTAATTGCAAAAAGTTTTGCCAGAATACATGAAACAAATCTAAAGAAACAGGGGATTCTTGCTTTAACATTTGTAGAATCATCTAATTATGAGAAAATAAGAGAAGATGATAGGATAAGCATAATTAATTTGCGAGATCTTAGGCCTAAAGGAGTAGTAACCGCTATCTTATACCATAGTGATGGTACTGTCGAACAAATACCTTTAATACATTCATACAATGACGCACAACTAAAGTGGTTTCGTGCTGGTTCTGCCCTTAACATCCTTAGATCAAGATAAAGAGTTTAATCAATCCTCTCCTCCATTGTCTTTGCCATCACTACCCCTTTCGCCATCACCATAACAGTTACGATTCTATTTCAGATGGCAAGCCTCTCTTTATAAAAAACAGATTAAGAAACACACTCCATTCCTTTACCTTTACCTTTACCTTTACCTTTCTTGTTCTTTTTCTCCACTATTATTCAAATCACACATAAGGTAACGTAACTATTAGAGTCATCAGAGCAAATAAAACAATTCAATATCGAACTAGAAAACACTTTTCACTCTAAATACTCAAATCAGATACTTCAAAAAAGCCTAATTTCCCCAAATAAGGAATTTCTTCTCTAAATTTTAAAGCATCTTTTACTAAAAAACCATACCTTTTAAATGAATGATTTGATTTTATATCCTCGATAGAGAAATGTTTATGGCGATCACCCAAAAAAACATCCAAAGTTGTATACTTTATAACATCATACACAAACGCCTTTCCTATAATCGCACCTTTAACTAGATTGTTTTCATCAAAACCTAAAGTCAAACAAGCATCTTTATTGACATTTTTTGAGGCATGTATCAAGAATGGACCTCGATGGTTAGTATTCCATTTTCGGATTTCTATAGTCTTTCTCCCACTTGCAAGCAAATCAGCATAAGGTTGCTTTAAAGAAAGACATTTCAAATATTGTAATTTCTGAAATTAATGTTATTTAAATCATAATAATATTTTTTCTCAAATCTGTTCTCCTCTTGATCGATTTCTTCCTAATCGACATTAAGTATCTTTGATAATATCTTTGATGCACTTTCTCTAATTGAAAAATCCATTAGTGAGGTCATCTCAGTAACATTGGGATTTACTTCTACCAGCACTGCATGGTTCTTAACAGCATGGTATGGCAAAGTATTGGCTGGAGAAACATTTAATGATGTTCCAATAACAAACATTACGTCACATACAGATGATAATCGAACGGCTTGACTCCACGCATCTGGAGGTAATTGTTCCTCAAAAAGTACCACATCAGGCTTTAATATATTATTGCAAACAGGACAAATTGGAATTTTTTCTTCATTAAAATTATCAAAAAAATCAGAATAGTCATACTGTTCTCTTTTTCCACAGGCTATACAAACCATTCCAAAAATATTTCCATGAAGCTCTATAACATTTTGGGACCCGCCACGTTGATGTAACCTATCAATGTTTTGAGTTATAACATGACTCCTCTCAGGCCTTGTGTTTTCAAATTTCCCGATGGCTGTATGAGCATTATTACATTCAGCTTGGCATACAAGTCTTTGTCTTGAGTAAAAGAAATCCCAAACCAATTTTGGATTTGAAATAAAGGCAGAGTGTGAAGCAAGTTTTGCTGGGTCGTACTTTTTCCATAATCCATCTTTATCCCTAAATGTGGGAATTCCACTTTCCCTTGAAATCCCCGCTCCTGTAAAAAATACGAAATTTTCTGATTTTTCAATTATTTTTTGAATTTGATTCATATCATTAGGATAATCGCCGCGAATGCCCTCCATGCTTATTCTTTATTACGATAGAATTTAAATTCATAAATGCATTTGGTTATAAAAGTGCTCTTTAATTACTAGAGATTCTCGATATAATATTTACATAAGTTAGAAAATGTATAAGAACTGTCATATTTCTTCAGTTAGACAAATAGAGATTTTGGTCCTCGGGAACAGATCTTTTATAGAGAATTTTATCGAAATAGGCAAAATTCTAATTGAGTGAACTTATTAAGATTATTTATTCTTATATCATGTTCTTAAAATGCTGTATTTAGTTTAAAAGATTGAATAACTCACATTACTTATAATAAGTAACTTGGAAAACTACAAGTATTCATCCTTTACACTTTCCTGAAATTTTGATAATAATTTCTGTACTTTTGGGTCAATCACATAACTACAATAGGGTACATTCTTGTTGTCATCGTAGTAATTCTTGTGATATTTCTCAGCAGGATAAAAATTTTTAAAAGGTGTGATTTCAGTGACTATAGGATTAGAGTATACTTTCTTTTTCTCAATATCTTCTTTCACAGCTGTTGCTGTGTCCTTTTGTTTTGGTGTTTGATAAAAAACCGCAGATCGATATTGTGTTCCTACATCATTTCCCTGTCTATTAAGTGTCGTTGGATCGTGGGTATGCCAAAATATTTCAAGAAGTTTTTCTAGTGGAATGATTTTTGGATCATAGCGGATTTGGATAGCTTCAGCATGACCAGTTTCGCCTGTACAAACTTGATCATATGACGGATCTGTCAGAAATCCCCCCGAATAGCCAGGTACAACTGAGAGAATTCCTTTAACTCGCTTAAAAATAGCTTCTGTGCACCAAAAGCAACCGTTTGCCAGAGTTATCTCTTCAAAACTTTCAGACTTGTTTGAATTTTCGGCTTGGTTGTTCATATAGATAGTCAAGTTGGCCACCCTATTAGATTTATTCACTCCTTTGTGTGTTTTCTAGTGTAACCGAGAAAGTTACGAAATTATAATAGGTTCTTAATTGATAGGATTTCATGCAAAAGGGCCTTAATTCTCTAAAAAACAATACAGGGCATTATCTTTGACTCTAACTTTAGCTTATCCTAGATTAAACAAACGAAAAATTCTAAAAAATTCTAAAAATATTCAACTGATTATCAGTCAAGTCAGCTATCACGGTTTGCGAGATTTGTTCATCTAAGAGTATCAGTAAATTGGTCTATGCTATGAATTAAGATAAGTCATTAAGGATATTTTTAATTTTGAATCAGAGTATCGATATAGAACTTGAGTATGAAAATAAGAGTTCCAAAGTTCACAGTAACATATGTCAAATTAGAACGTATCTAACTTGTTAATTTGTAAGGATTTCAGAAATTGTACTATAAGATCAAGTGGTAAAATTATCTATTATTAAAAGATAGAGCATTATATCTAATAAAAAAGGATCACTCCATTCAATTGATTTTGAAACCGTTGTAATTGTTAATAAATATAAATGTTATCTAGATAGGATTTTATTTGTTTATAAAATATAAGATTTATATTATTTAAAAAATTGGTAACCAGACATATTTTTTCCAATAGTTTTTTTATTTTATTTTTCACTCAAATGACAATAGGAGCAAAGATTATTTCCTAAACGATCTCACAAAAACGACTAATGTTACCCTTAAAGTGAAAACGTTTTTGACAGGCGATAATAAACGTGTTATAGAAGTATATATCGATCCTGTACAGGAAAAGCGATTGGGTATTGGACTTTAAAAGGCGCTTCTAAACTGCAATATCATGAGGAAATTAAGGATAGATTAGGATTTATAGAAATACTTTATCAAGGTTCGGGATTTACCTATGTCCGAACTGACAATATAGACACTCGTCTTGCATCTTTAGAATCATTCATTTTGAACTAATTAATTTGATTGGTACTTTTTTTGAGGCATATTGTTAATCTTATTTGAGAATTATTGAGTACAGATCAATAATTCTTTTTTTTGTCTACCACAGCCTAATTATCGAATCAAAGCCCCCATAGATTTATTGTAGTTCCCATAAACAGATGGTAGAGTGTTCCTAGGTTCTACAATAGCCGATTAGTAGATATTAATAGCTGTATATTAAGGGATCGTACCTTGTATGGCTGTACCACTTGATATCGAGCATAGTTACCCTTTGAATAGCCTAGTTAGGTCTTTCTATTCATGTATGTATTATTACAATCTGCAAGTATGTTACAACCAACCAATATGACTTCAAACGCACCTTCTTATAAGAAAATCAGTAGCAAAAGACGAAAATGATTTATAGTCTTGTCATTAACCAATAAAAATTTGACTCCATCCCACCCAATTGATTTGGTATCGGGATAAAGGAATTAATGATTGATTTTATAGTTGACAAGATCCAGCATTACAATGATCTATTTTCTGAGTTTAGTTAATTCCTTTGCAATAGCATCAATAGTATAGGTCACAGTGAAAGGCTCTCCGCTGGTCTTGTGAAATACTAATGCGTTACCTGCGAAATTTAGTGTCCCTGAGCTTATTCCAGTTCCATTGATTTCAATAGGCACGTCAACCAAATGTCTGAGATGAGTTATTGCAATGCTCTTATTTCCTGGCAAGACTGCGTGATACGGTTCACCATGAGTTGAATCCGGATTCTCCATTGGTGCGTAAGTATGAAGGACCTCGACTTCTATCGGTTTACTTGCGGTAAATGTTACTGTGCCTGACCAAATATTACCGTCATTCCTTAGTGGAAGAGCAAAAACTACTTCATGTGATGGCTGGCCTGGATGTCTTACCGGTGCTGGTACGGACATTGAAGTGTTTTGAATCGTTATTTCGTCCAAAGATAGAAGATTGAATGATGGTATCAGGGTCTGGGAATTTGTGGTACCATTTGAAATGGATTTTGAGGAATTAGATGCTAGAATGCTATTAATGTCATTAACAAAACTTGAAAAGGATCCAATTGATACGTTTCCATTCTCTGCTAAGGAAGGTGTACTTGTTTCATTACTACTGCTACTGCTACTGGTGTTGGTGTTAGTGCTGAGGTTATTAGATGAATCCAGTTGAGCATACGAAACTTGATACGAAAAAAATACCATCGCAGCCATAAAAAAATATGATGCAATGTATGTTTTTCCAAACAAGAAAGAGTGTCTCTTTTTATTTGCAATTTCTATATTCATTGTCTACCTCATAAACGATGTACAAGAAGTAAAAAATCTTTGCTAATCTAAGAATATAGACATTGTTGGTTTTTCTTTACGAGGGTCATTTGCGACATCCATTGCTCTACGGTTCTAAAATGCCAAAAATAACTAAAAAAAATGACTTGATTAAAGTCCACAGATTAAAAAAAAGCAAGATAATCTAAAACATTTCAACTTTGGTATCCTCCAAAGGATAGATAAGTTGGGATTTTCAATTTTTGACGGCATCCATGAATAATTCTATGGATTTAATGTCAAACGGATCCTGGAATGCAAGAAAAAACTGGTTGATACCTAGGTCCATATATTCTCGTATCCTTGCGCACACTTGAGCAGAATTTCCCACAAGACCCTTCTTTAGTATTTGATTGTAAACGCCTGGTCCCCTTTCCATGGCAAATAATTTTTTCTTGTATTCGAGTTCTTGCTCGGTACTAGCAATAAGAACATCCAATTCAATCGATCTCTTTACTACTTTATTCTTTAGCTCATTAGATTCTCCGATATTTCGGGTTTTTAATAATCTTTCAAATCTTTCGTTTAAAGTAAAATATTCGTTTGGAGTCAAATAGGAACATTCCCATATATCTGCATAATTTGCAGCAATTTTCATCATCCTATCTTGTTTGGCTGCTATTGTTATAGGAATTCTAATTTTAGGTTTGACAAATGAAGCTCCCCGTATTTTATAAAATTGTCCATCAAAATTTGCACAAGTGCTCCCAGACTGGCTGTAGTCTATATCATAGTTTCCCAGCAATTTTGATAATAATTGAATGCCTTCATTGAACAAGGCCACACGTTGAATCTCGTTTGAATAGGTGATTCCAAAAGGATACCACCACTGATGAGAATATTCAAGACTTGCACCTGCTCCTGTTCGAAATTCAAGACGTCCTTTTGAAATATCTTGAAAAGTAATTGATTGTTTTACAAGTAAGGCCAGGCTTCTATAATCCGGAAGCATATAAGTGATAACTGGACCAAGTTTAATTTTATTAGTAATTGGGATCAATGTTGAGAGAACTGTCCAACAGTCAAGGTCAATTTCGGTTAACGATTCACCATAATAAAACCCGTAATATCCAAGCTCTTCAGCTACCATACACGTTTGCTTAATTTTTTCATAATCCGTTCCCCAAATTTCCAGACAAAAACGAGCATCATTCAATAAAATAAATTACGATCCAATATATTAAAATATCACGATAAAACCACTTTTAGAAATCTCGATGCTTAACAAGGAGATAAATCAGATATTGTTACTAGACTCTAATAACAAATAGTGCTATCTCAGGCTGCAAATCCAAAGAAAGACGAATTCATATAGGCTGGCTGGTTATTTGTCGACAGCAACATTGATGTTTCATAGATTATTTTCTTTTTGATGGCCAAAAGGCTATATGACCAACTTTTCCCTACTTCGATCTAGCAAAAACAGAGAATCGCTATAAGGGTGATCCTATTCTTACCCTTTTTTTTATTCAACATAGTGGTGATGTATCAGCTGATCATAGAATCTTATAGATTTGATGTTTACAAATTCAAACATTCCATGCTTTGATAATTCCCTCCCAAATCCACTATTTTTGATTCCACCAAATGGAACTCTGGGATCCGATACAACAACATTATTGACTGTAACAATTCCAGCCTGTAATAATTTTGAGTATTTTTCTGCTTTCCCCAAATTTTGGGTCCAAATGCTTGCCCCAAGGCCAAATTTTGTATCATTTGCAATTTCCAATGCTTCTTGCTCATCTTCAACCACTAATACTGGGGCAATTGGACCAAATGTTTCTTCTCGCGCTACCTCCATTTTAGGGGTAACATTTTTTAAAATAGTTGGTTTGTAGAAATATCCTTTTTCGTTACCTTCATTTTTTTTTCCTAATCGTTGTCCACCCGTTGCCAGTTCTGCACCCTCTTTCAAGGATCTCTTCACCATTTCGTCAATATTTTCTAGTGCAGAAGAGTTTACCAATGGTCCGATATCAGTTTCTTCTGAAAGCGGATCTCCAATTTTTAACTTTTCTGTCTTTTCAACAAATTTCTCAATAAATTGAGAAGCTACGTTTTTGACAACAATAAAGCGTTTAGATGCTATACAACTTTGTCCACAATTTATAAAACGTCCTTTGACAGCTCCACTTGACGCTTTTTCAATATCTGCATCTTCGCAAACGATAAATGGATCGCTACCTCCTAATTCTAATACTATTTTTTTTAATTGAGCGGTTGCATGCTTGGCCACCTTTGCACCCACAGGTACACTACCAGTAAAAGTAACTGCACTAACATCATCAGAGTCGATTAAATATTCTGCTTCAACAGAGGAAGCAATAACTGTTTTAAAAACATTGTCGGGTAAACCAATTTTTTCAAAAATCCTCTCGATTTCTAATCCACATTGCATAGTAACACTGGAAGGTTTCAAGATAATAGTATTACCTGCTATCAGTGACGGTGCAGCGAATCTAAGTGCCTGCCAGTAGGGAAAATTCCAAGGCATTAGACTTGCAATTACTCCTAACGGTTCAAATGTGACGATAGATTTCCTAGCGTCTGTATTGATAACCTCATCATGTAAAAAGACCCCGCCGTTGTCAGCAAAATATTCTACAGCCCAAATACACTTGTCTATTTCAGATCTGGCTTCTTTAACGGTTTTTCCCATCTCTGAAGTAGCTATTCGAGCAAGATTTTCCTTTTCCTTCTTAAATTCATTTGCAAAGGCGTATAGAAAACCTGTTCTCTTTCGATAGTCCTTTTTCCATTCTTTGAAAGCTTTTTTAGATTTATTAGCTAAAGTTGTAATTTCATCCTTTGAAAACAGTCTATATTCTTTAATAATTTCTTCAGTAGCAGGATTTACTGTGACTATCGTATTAGGGGTTTTTTCATTACTTTTTGTTATATTGTTTTTTTTTAAAGGAACATTATTAGAAATCAATTGATATCCAAGCATCTCCTATTCATGTACTGCAATTTATATCGTACTTGTAACGATTATTGGAATTAAACTTTGCTAATGTCTTGGGTAATGAAATTTTGGTTTTCCGCGCAGCTCGTTTTGGTAGATAGGCAAACATCAAATAGGGCTTATTTGTCTAAATCCGGAGCCAATGCTGAAACTAATTACTCTCCTGCTTACAAGATCAATTTGCTGCTGCAACTTGAAAATGATAAATGTGAAACCAATCGTTGCTTTTAAATGTCAAGTTTTGACCTTTGGTAAATTCCATGCATATTTTATGGCTAATAACCTAATGCCCGTAGCTGAAATAATTCCACTGATTGCTGCCGTAACTGGATCGGACAAAATTATCAATACAAAAAAAACAACTACTCCTACAAAACTAGCTGTTGCATAAAGTTCTCTAACAAATACTAATGGTATTTCATTTACCAAGACGTCTCTTAGAATTCCTCCTCCTGTAGCTGTTATCAAACCTCCAACAGAAACTAGGAGTATGTTTGGTCCAAAGATAGAATAAGCAATGCTTGCTCCAATTACCGTGAATACCCCCAATCCTATTGCATCGCACTTTAGAAAAATATCCCAATGTTTTTTCAATCGAGGATATAGAAAAAACATGGAAAACCCTGTAAAGATAGTTAGAATTAGGTACATCGGATCTGATAAGGCAGTGGGAGGATATTTTCCAAAAATGACATCTCTTATCAATCCGCCTGCAAGCCCAGTAACACTAGAAAGAATAACTACTCCTACGATGTCGGCTTTTTGTTCTATTGCTTTGAATGCTCCTGTAATTGCAAATGCTACTGTACCAAAATAATCAAGAAAAAGTATTATTTGCGGATAATAAATAAAGACAAATTGCAGGTCAATCATCCACAACTAGTAATTAAAATAAGATATATTTGAGATTGCATTCATCCGTTGAGGTATTTTAGATAATCTAGCAATAACTAATGATTACAATTAGTCGATGCTCACAAGGCAAAGCTTTAGGATCATGGGGGGATCATGGTAGTTGAATATAACGGTTGATTATGCTACCATTAGGCTTAGGACATGTTCAAAGGTAGAAATCATGTTATTGAATATGTCAGAGTGAAAATAACATGACTAGTTTCTTGGTCATAATATCACCAACAAGAATTCGCAATGATTCCACGTGAAATTGAAACCAGTTATCAAAATAGTTATGTAAATGTTCTAAAATTTGAAAAGATTTAGAATTGTTAAAATGGATTTGGAAACGTTGGCAAAAAGATACCAACTATTGATACGACGATCCAGATAACAACAGCAATCAAAATAGCCTTTAGCCATCCCGTGCTATAAAGCCACTTGAGTGATATTAACCAAATAATACCCCCTATAGCGGCTGCAAAAACGCCATTTCCGAATATATACGAAACAATACCAAACATAATTGAGCCTAAAAGAGCAGCAAAGAAGGCAGTTTTAAATCCCTCTTTCTCGCCCATCAACTTTGTAACTACATAAATTAGAAAAGTGGATATCACTAGACCTATTAAGAAACTTAGAATTCCCAATTATTACTGGGTATTAGGAATTACGAATATTAAGTTTTATCAGTTCTGATAACGTCCATGTCCCAGGAATAAACTCCCTATAAGCGATCAAATAAATGTGGTGTAGGCATGGATGAGTGTAGGTTATTCCCCTTTTTTTAGCAATCGTTGATGTAAGGAAATGAGATTATAACATTTTACGTTATATATGTAATTTATATGGTTTAACAAAAACTAATTAATTATGTCTGAAAAAATCTCAAAACTTCTTATTCTTTTTTATTCAAGATATGGAAACACTGCTAAGATGGCCGAGGAAATTGCATATGGAGCAAAAGAGGTTTCAAATACAAGTGTGACGCTTCGAAGAATTGCAGATGACGTTCCTGCTGAAGTAATTTCAGAAAACCCCGAGTGGTCAAAAACTGTTGAAGACTTGACCAATAGATATCCATCCAGTAAAGTTGAAGATTTAGTAAAGGAAATGCCCAATTATGATGCGATTATTTTTGGATCACCCACAAGGTTTGGTAATATGGCTGCACCCATGAAGGCTCTCTGGGATCGAACTAGCGAATTGTGGATGAATGGATCACTTATTGACAAGCTAGGTGCGGTGTTTACTGGAGCGACTTCGGTTCATGGTGGTCAGGAAACAACTGCCATTTCAATGATGTTTCCTATGCTTCACCATGGAATGATAATTGTAGGTGTCCCTTATGCGGTTCCCGAATTAACTCAGAGTGGAAGTCCCTATGGCCCTAGTAGAATTGTAGGACCCATGTCAAATAAAGAAATTACTGAGGCAGATACAAAAGTAGCACGAGCACTAGGAAAAAGAGTCTCCGAATTGGCTCAGAAACTAATCCTAGAAAATTTTTATTGGAACAGTACAATACATACATACTTACTTACCATCTGATCACAATACAAACAGGGCTGCTCTTTGATTGATTGTTGCTTATTCCTTCCGAAACGGCAGTCGGCATACAGACATCAAGATAACTATTAATGATGATGACAATAAAAAAAGTACCAAAATAAAAAAAATTGGATTTGCCCGGCTATGATAAGAAATTTACTCGATTTTACTTGTTGATACCCCATATTTCCAATTACTGGCATTCATTTTGTTTATAAAATCTAAAATAACTCTTTCGAGAATATCTATAATTTCCTGTCCCTTTTGAACTGATGCCTCTTTGGGAGCACCAGTTGCTCCGGTCCTGGTCAACTCACTAAATCTCCAGTAAAGTCGAATATCATCGCCAGGTAGGTTTGGAATAATCTGGTCTGGCGCCGACTTTAGGTCAACTAAATCAGGTCTTATAGCCATCATGGCAGAAGTTTCTGCTTCTCCACCGTGACCTAACCCCTTCCACACGTTGAAGATATTTGTGTTTTTTTGTCCAACTAGTACCCACCATGATTCAAGACATGCAATAACCATATCAGGATACTTGTCTTTTAAATTTCGGGAAGCTACTTCAATTGGTGCAATATTACCGTCATGACCATTTATTACAAGTACTTTTTTAATATCATTTTTTGCCAAACTATCTATCACGTCTTCGATTACAGAAATCATTGTAGAATATTTTAGACTCATGGTCATTTGAAAATCATTGTGATGTATGCTCACTCCATAAGGCATGACAGGTAATATGAAATAGTTATGATCTGAAGAAGGATTGTTGTTGCCAACTTTTTCTAATATGATTTTCGCAAGATTCATTGGAAATATAAAGTCAGAACCAAAAGGTAGATGGTCCCCATGATTTTCACATGAACCGAGAATAATGAAAGCTATTGAATTTTTGTTGACGACTTTCTTAACCTGATTTGCATTCATTTCTTCTAAAAGTAGTTTTTTATCCATTAGATTAATCACCTTCTAATTGAATTGACTGTAGTTTAAATTTTCGTTGTCAATTATTATCAACATAAAGTTCAACAACTATATACAATTGTTGGATAATCTTGTGCCGTTATACGACATCTTTGATATCTAGATACAATTAATCCTCGTCTGCAAGAACAAACAACAAACAAGACTTTGTTCTTTTAGTTATAATCAATAGAGAATTAAAATTGAACCTCTTTCTTAATTACTGGATTCAATTTATTTTTTGATCCAACAAGTTCTTCCATCTTCTTTGCGACAAACAAAACTAAATGATCTCCATACTGGGGACCAATTATTTGTAGACCCACAGGAAGTATATTTGCTTTTTCAATAACAAATCCCAGTGGGATTGTAATTGCAGGAAGCCCTATACTATTAAATAATACGGTATTCCTTAGCAATGTCTTTCGAACATTTAGTTGGAGATCGTCAATTTTTATATCGACTTTTCGTAGCTTAGGTGCCAGAATAACAGTAGTTGGTACTAAAATAGATTGAATTCCACTACTAAAAAGGTTCATAAATTCATGCTTAATTTTTTTTATTTGTTTTTTGGCCCGAATGTAATCATCAATGCTAATATTAGTTCCCTCAATGAGCATTTTCATCACATCAGACCCAAACTGGCCAGTATTTGATTCAAGTCTATCCGCATGAATCATTGAAGCCTCATACAACCTCACTTTCTTCCAGCTTGAGAAGAAGTTATTTGTATACTTTAAGTCAAAATTTTTTACCAATATTGGAGATTGTGAAACAATCTGTAAGAAATCAATAAACATTTTCTTAATGCGAGAGTCCATTACTTTTAGAAAATATTCGTTCGGAATTCCAATTGCTAATTTTGATGTTCTCAAAGGTTTGTGGGTAACCAATACATTTTTTTTTGCATTCTTGTAGTTTTTATCATCACATAGACTTTTAAAAATTAAATCTGCATCCCACACACTCCTTGTCAGCCACCCGATATGGTCTAAAGATGGTGAAAGTGGAAATACGCCAGAAGTACTTATCAAGCCGAAAGTAGGCTTCAAACCCACTAAACCACACAGAGACGCTGGAACTCTGACAGAACCACCTGTATCTGTTCCTAAAGAAAATACAACCATACCAGAAGCAACGGCAACAGTAGAACCTCCACTAGAACCTCCAGACACTCTCGATAAATCCCAAGGATTTTTTGAGTCTCCGAAGATGGAATTTTTTCCTGTAATTCCTGATGCAAATTCATTTAGATTATTTGTCCCGATAAGAATTGCCCCTTTTTTATTCAAGATTTTCACAATTGATGCTGTAGTATTAGAAACGTAATTAGAATAAAATTTCGATCCTGCGGTAAATTTGAGGTGCTTTACGTGAATCATATCTTTAATAGAGTATGGAATCCCGTGCAAAGGACTCAAAAGATCATTTAGTTTTACTCGTTTATCGCATTTTTCAGCAAATTCGAAAATTGCATCTTCACTGCGAACAGTTATAAAAGAATTGAATATATGATTGAATTTTTTAATTCGATCTAAGCACAATCTTGTTAATTCTGAAGGAAGTAACTCACCAGTCCTGATAGATTTAGATAGGTATTCAATGGTAAAAGGAGAAATTGGAGGTTTCAAATCAATCATAATTCCAATCATACCAACCACTTTTTAGGTAATAAATTATTTGATCTTGTCAATTAGGAGTGGTATACTTTACTCTATAAATTTAACCATTTTCCCATCACAAGTAATCATTCTTGCTAAAATAGATGAAGTTTTTCATCAAACATAAGTAGTAAAAATGACTATTCTACAAGGAGGTATCAACTATGGTAATCTACTTACCCGAAATAGAAAATTATATTATGATTCTGTAATACTAGATGGGTATCTCTCTTTCAACCATATTTAGATTTGTTTTCACGATGATAATTTAAGTATAGTTGGTGCAAGAATCATTAGTAAAAAAAGTCAATTTAACCGGGCAATTCTAAAGTAATGCAAGTATTTTATGAAGGTATGTACTTAGACGTTAAGGTGTTATATAGTTAGGTTGATATTACTTTGGTAAAATTACTCTTTTAGGAACAGTATCAAAAAGTGTCTTTAGTTTGATCCAAAATTCGCTAAAGAAAGAATTCAATTGTATTCTAAAGTATTTAAATACGAACTAATGCATACATTCAATTATACTTTACTTTTATGATTTCACTCTAACTCTAATAATTCAAAGAAGAATTGTTCTTTTTAAGAGAAGATACGATTAGAGACTGTATTAAAAACGGTAACATTTCAAGTATTCTAGTAGCATTACATCATTTTTAGTGTAGGGATAAAAATCTAAGGTAAACCAAAAAAAGCAATATAACTGATTGATTAAGGGCATTACTATAAGTTTTCTATTAAGTTTTAAATAACAAAATAAAATAGATTACCTTACTAATATTGTCGTCTGTGATTGGTCAAGATAATTCATCCAAACATTGTTAAAAAATGGGTAAATATGATAGAAGAGTTTTCAACCTGATGAACAAAATATTAACAGGAATAGTTTCAGCCTTACTCGTAGCAGGAATTGTTGGAATGTATATTCCACATGTATCAGCAACTATTGATCAAGAACTCTGTTCTGGTAATAGTGCACTAGGACAAGAAGCAACTAGTTCAGCAGAACAGGGCCCATCACAAGACCAAGCAAGTGGTTCTGACGCACAATCTATAGCACCAGAATTTAATGCTTTAACTGGTAATAGTCTTAATTTCAATGCCCAACAAAATGGTGATTGTTTATCCCCATTAGACGGAGCCAATGAAGTTCCATTAGGTGCAGGAGAAAGCGAAAATCCTTTAGCAGCTACAACTGCTCTCCAAAACAGTACCAACTAATATAACACTGACCCCTCAGGGGTTTTACTTTTTTTCAATGTTTTTGGCTTTTTTGGATTTTAACACATGATATCTTTTTGCATATTGATTAAGAACAATACTCAAGATGATTAGATTATTATATTGATAAATTGTTTCTACATAAATGAAATCGACTACTGAATATCTGACATTCAATACCAAATCAAGGTTCCAGTTAATCAATATAACCCGCGATGTGGAAAAGATCTTAAATCTAAGCGGAATAAAAGAAGGTTTATGTTTAGTTAATTCAATGCATATATCAGCTAGCATATTTATCAATGATGATGAAGAAGGATTACATCGTGATTTTCATGAATGGTTAGAAAAATTAGCACCGCATGAGCCTATTAATCAGTATAGACATAATGATACTGGCGAAGAAAATGCTGATGCCCACCTGAAGCGGCAAATCATGGGAAGGGAAGTAGTAGTCGCAATTACCGAAGGCAAATTAGACTTTGGCCCTTGGGAACAAATCTTTTATGGAGAATTTGATGGAAATAGAAAGAAAAGGGTCCTAGTTAAGATTATTGGGGAGTAACAGGTTACGTCGTTTACTACAGGTTAATTTCTATTGTGGTTACCCAAATTAGATCGCTTATAAAGGGATCACCATAGGTAAATACTAAAGCCTTTTTCCTTCAAGATTGTAATCCGGCCACTTGACTAGATCAGAATAAGAAAGTGATTCTAGAAGCACTATTTATTTGACGTACATATTTTGTGATGATTAGAATTTTCGATATTATGAATTTGTTCTACTTGGGGATCTTCGTGTGCCCGATGGAGAAAGCCTGTCTGCATGGTGAAGATGAAATTATGGCAAAAATTCACACAAACAAGTATGCAATGGCCTAATTTATTAACAAGAAATGAAAATAATTTGTCAACATTATATACCTCTTTATATATAGTATAATGGATGATTTTTTGACCCAAAATAATTTTCCCCTAAAAAGTTGGCATATTGAAAATATGGAAAAAACCGTTATAAAATATGTTAAAGGACTCCCCGAGGATGCATCAAAATGGGAGATAAGGAAACACAAAAAATATGGCAAATTATCAAACATAATTAGAAATATCCATTATGACATCAAACATGGCGTTACTAATGATCAAGTTATTGAAGTGTTCGTAAAAATCCGAAATGAGCCCATATTCTGTGATTTGCAGAATAATCTCGATGCAATGAATAGACTCGGAGATTTAGAAAAGCATTGGAAAGAAACATGAATGGCCAAATAGCATCAGCCTAATACCTGACTAATGACCAACCAAACCCTTTCAAAAAAAGAACTTCCTTAGCACAAAATAGCAAACCAGGGATCTAATCATATAAAAGTTATTGGTTTAACGCTCCAGATATGACTATATTTTGAGCCCATAAAAATAGAGAATTTTTATATAAGTTTCTTAAATAATTCCTACATCCTTAAATTAAAGTAATTGATTATCTAAAAAAGACAATGTATTTTATAAACTGATCAAAGATCATTTAGGTCTGCAAGTTTTCAAGTCACCTTCTAAAAAAGAATATAGCTACCTTCTGGG
Source organism: uncultured Nitrososphaeraceae archaeon (assembly GCA_963850055.1). Classification (GTDB taxonomy): domain Archaea; phylum Thermoproteota; class Nitrososphaeria; order Nitrososphaerales; family Nitrososphaeraceae; genus Nitrosocosmicus. Next base: position 74,863 of record CAWKJS010000003.1, read on the forward strand.
TCTTTGATTCGTATTCATTCTACGATGTGAAGAAGAACAATAACCACAATATTCTATAATACCTGCTTTCCCATGGCACATACACTCACATTTACTTCCCGCTGAAAATTTTTGTCTCATGTTTATAATTACTACACCAACCCTTATAACAATTGGTAATTTTACATATATAAAAATCGAATAATTACAACTTAGATTAGATTTATTTGATCATTAATAGGATAAACCACTTTTCAAATCAGTCAACTTTATTGCGCGGTTTATTGCATATTAAATTACTCCTGGGTTAGTAGTTTAATGTACTGGAGAACTTTGTTTTCAATAATGAATACTGAATTGGCCTCGATATCAAATGAGATTAAGACATAGTATTTGCTTTCACTGACACTCTTTAATGGAATTGTAGCGCGTATTAGTTTGTCATACTTGCCTACAGAATAATTTAGAGCGCCTAGATTTTTCTGAAAATCTTCACGAATTTCTGCTCGGAATACTGCCTGCATGGCATAGAGCTTTGTCTCATCGTCATTCATCAGTGCATTCAATTGTTCTCGGTAGGAAGTTCCCACCAAAGTACCCATCCCGTTTGCTATGCCTACAAACCGGATTAGTGGATCCAACTCCCTTATGTGTTTACAGTGATTATTTGCGAAATCTTCATTATCAAAATCCAATAATACTCAATTAATATCAAATACGTTTCATGTTATTAATTTTTATTCTTTTCACTGAAATTTGATACATAGTACCTGATATCTAACCACGCATGTCATAAAATACCTAATGTTAAGAACGAGATAAAATAGCAAAATACATTCGCAAATATTTTTTATAGAAACGCTTTATCTTATTTTTGAAAGGATACATCATTGGCAAGGAAAAATTTGACTTAGCAAATTTTAGTATAAAAATAATCCACTTTTAGACTGCATAACCAAACAAGATTATTGTTTATTTAAAGACACGAATACAATAGTCTAGTGAAATTCACCATGCTGATGGTGATTCTCCGCAATGTGATCACATAATGGGAATGGAATAGTGTGACTTCATTCCCTGACATTTTTTTTTGTCCTTCGGTCTTTGACATAATTGCATACTCTGGGTTTAGATCAATTGCTTGATTTAGGTAAAATACAGAATCAGGTAATTCGTCATCATTTGATTTTGTTTTTGATACAAAGCATCTATACCAAACTTCGGGTATCAAAGGATCTTGTTTTAATATGTGGTTGTAAATTGAAACTGATTCCTTATAAGATCCCATGTGTTCCATTATGAATCCATATGTATATAGAATATCTATATCCGTTGGATCAATACCTAATGCTCGCTTTATTGTTTCCAATGCTTCGATAATGCGCGTAGGGAATTGGTTTGCGAGTATCCACGACTTTCCATTTAGTGCTTTTACGTTATCAGAATCAATTTCCAGAGTTTTTTCGTATGAGAAGATGGCTTCTGTAAATTTGGATGTCGCCGAAAGGGCCATTCCTTTATTATAAAATGCATCTGCATAATAGGGATTTATCTCGATGGCTTTGTCAAAGGATGTGATGGCTTCTGTAAATTTGGATGTCGCCGAAAGGGCCATTCCTTTATTATAAAATGCATCTGCATAATAGGGATTTATCTCGATGGCTTTGTCAAAGGATGTGATGGCTTCTGTAAATTTGGATGTCGCCGAAAGGGCCATTCCTTTATTATAAAATGCAAGATCATATTCGGGGTTTATCTCGATGGCTTTGTCGTAGCAGGCGATGGCTTCTGTAAATTTGGATGTCGCCGAAAGGGCCATTCCTTTATTATAAAATGCATCTGCATAATAGGGATTTATCTCGATGGCTTTGTCGTAGCAGGCGATGGCTTCTTGGTTATCCCCTAAATAATACAAAGACAAGCCTTTGTTGTTGTAGGCATCTGCATATTGTGGGTTTATCTCGATGGCTTTGTCGTAGCAGGCGATGGCTTCTTGGTTATTTCCAGTAACTGCCAACACTAAACCTTTGTTGTAAAATGCAAGATCATATTCGGGGTTTATCTCGATGGCTTTGTCGTAGCAGGCGATGGCTTCTTGACTTCCAATGTAATATAAAGACAAGCCTTTGTTGTTGTAGGCATCTGCATATTGTGGGTTTATCTCGATGGCTTTGTCGTAGCAGGCGATGGCTTCTTGGTTATCCCCTAAATAATACAAAGACAAGCCTTTGTTGTTGTAGGCATCTGCATATTGTGGGTTTATCTCGATGGCTTTGTCGTAGCAGGCGATGGCTTCTTGGTTATTTCCAGTAACGGACAAGGCTATACCTTTGTTGTAAAATGCAAGATCATATTCTGGGTTTATCTCGATGGCTTTGTCGTAGCAGGCGATGGCTTCTTGGTTATCCCCTAAATAATACAAAGACAAGCCTTTGTTGTTGTAGGCATCTGCATATTGTGGGTTTATCTCGATGGCTTTGTCGTAGCAGGCGATGGCTTCTTGGTTATTTCCAGTAACGGACAAGGCTATACCTTTGTTGTAAAATGCAAGATCATATTCTGGGTTTATCTCGATGGCTTTGTCGTAGCAGGCGATGGCTTCTTGGTTATCCCCTAAATAATACAAAGACAAGCCTTTGTTGTTGTAGGCATCTGCATATTGTGGGTTTATTTCAGTGGTCTGATCAAAAGAAGTGACGGTTTTTTGGTCATTATTGTTAGAAAGAGCAGAGTCATCGGTGGTAATAGCATTGTTAGAAAGAGCAGAGTCATCGGTGGTAATAGCATTGTTAGAAAGAGCAGAGTCATCGGTGGTAATAGCATTGTTAGAAAGAGCAGAGTCATCGGTGGTAATAGCATTGTCAGTCTTGCGAGGTATTGATTTAATTAAATTTGCCAATCCCTCTATTTGGGTTTGTATTGATGCTTTATGCTTTGTAGAAATATCATAGTTTCCTAACTTGGTATTTATAGCGGCGGTAATGTCATCGATAGAATTTCGTAAAGAAGGATCTAGATTTTTAAGATAATTATCTTCTATAGAAATTTTGCCATCATCATTGTCGGTACTATCGAGATCCGCCACATGATCCTCTGTATTCGTATTAGCAGTTTTATTTTCCCTATTCTTATCCCTAGGGATATTGTTAATATTATGATTTCCATCCAAAGAAGGTCTGCTTATATTACCTCTATCATTTATTTAACTATTATAGTCAAAGCAGATCACAAGTAAATTATCTCTACGTCCTGGTATAAATCTCATATCAATTTGTGATAAACCTTAGAATTCATGCAACCAAATAATGTCATCCTATTGAGCAAGTAATCACTAAATTGGTAGACACCAGGGACCTGATATATGTATATTAGAGTAATTGAGAAGAATATCAAAACTGCAGAAGTTCAATTGTCATTTCATGTAAGGAAATACTTTCAAAAATTCCTATAAATTTCTGATGCTATAATATTATTCAAACCTATTTTAGCATGAACTAAATTTTCTAATGAAGTTAAAAGTGTTATTAAAAAATGAACAAATCTCGTCCGGTTTTTAAATCAATGAAGTAAAATCAATGAAATAAAAACAGTTTACTTATGTTGAGATTTATAGATTTTATTTCCGCATTTTGCATCGACCTATCCGGATCTTATATTGATATAATATCAAATTATTCAGTGATCCATCCTCTTACTTAAAATTAAACTCCTTTGGATCTTGATATCATGTTTCGTAATGAATCGATGATAGAGAACAGTTTCCACCTGGGAAGCATACTAAGACTTTGGTCTTCTCTTGTCAATAATATTGATCGCGTATTAAAAACTTAAATAATCGGTCGTCGTTATAAGATCGTTTTGCAAATGAATACCAAAATAGTTTGTATAAACAAGTTTGAATTAATTCAAAAACTATTGAATGATCAAACTCTATTAGGATCATTCAATAGATATTGAACACTGTTACTACAATGATAACTCATATTTCTAATATGTGCATATATAGTGTATGAATAAATTTACAAAAGAAATAGCTAATATTTTAGAAGCTCAAATTGATAATAAACCATATGATTTACAGCAAAGTGGACTTACACTGGAACAAATTGAAGAAATTAACAAGTTTGCAAGCAAATATAATAGATCCGGCTTTGGTCTCGTATCCCATTGAAAACAAGATAAAATTATCGGTTAAATGTTGACTAGAAATATACTTAAATATATCCGAAGATAATATTTTGGAATTGGAATAATCTTCATGAATACCTGTTCACTGATTCAATATAAAATAAAAGATACAAGATGTATGATATGTGGCAGGATTCATAGTACAACTGTATCTTCAAATTCATCATGTAATACAAGAACCTCATATGAAAGGGAACGATTGTTACATAATATATAAAAATTATTAGGGATATATGGTGTTTCATATATTGACATTCTGAATTCGTATTAATTATCAGGATTTGATAGTAAAAGTTCAATACCATCGATTGAATCTACTTCGATAATACTAAATGTAATAATTAGTTTAATCTGAAAGAACAGCTTAATATACTAAACTAATTAGAATCATTTCTATGAATCATTAACACTACTGATTTCTAATCTTTGATACATCATTAAATAAAATTTCTATTGAAGAGGTTATAGTTATTAGCATGATTAATTCTACTAGTTTCAAATAGTATCAATAGTAGTTAATGAATCATATTTATATAGAATATCAATATAGTAGTGAAAATAGATCATAATTGATATAAGATCAAATGAACAGTATTGGATGTAAATTTGTCTAATAATAATATGCTAAACTATCAATATATCATTATGGCAGGTGTGTAATATTGGAATATGGCGATAATAGCAGTCACATATAATTAAATATTCAAATAGGAGAATCCGAGTATGCTATTTATTGAAGTCCTTATCTACATTTGATTCCTTAAATAAGAATTCAAAAATGACAATGATATCAATAGGGGTTTTCATTTCTCTTATTATTTGTGGATTTGTATGTGAGCTCGGTAACAGACGTAGCAAATAGTTTTATTCAAACAACGGTTGGTGGTGCTTTATTTGTATTACTTATGATTCTAAGCTATTTGGAAGCCTGTTAGTAATGAGTAGTATTTGGAAAATAGTAGATAAAAAGAAATCAATTTTTAGTCGATATAAAATGCTGTTTCGAGTAATGCAGATAGTACTATATTCCTTGTCAGTATTTTTAATGGTAGAAATCATTCTTGGGAACAAATATTATACAATAAGTTTGACTTCAATAGTGGTTGTTAGTTATGGCTCTAGTATACTAATGAGTATCTTTGTTAGTTTCAAATTATTCTCATGGTATAAGGAGAATAAGAACAAGTTCTCACTTTTATTTGGTTTAACTATCTTTTTTATCTTTCGTAAACAATTTGGTATCTATTTTCCTATTTGCAACTTTGCTTTCTGAAAAACCTTTTCAAATAGATATTACAACTCCAGTAGTCTTTAATTTTGAATGTGGTGATGATTCGCTATATTGCGTTATTCAAAGATAGCATAATAAATATTCAATCATACACGCTCATGATATATTTCTCGTTATTTTGGATATGTAATTATTTTCTATTACACTATCAAATCAAGAAGATTGGAAAAATAAAGTTCTTCACGTTGATTACTCTTCCTCTAGTATTATTCTTCTTTGTATTCATTTACCACTACGATGAACTTTATTCATTACATGAGAATATGAAATTTGATGAGAGCATTGTATTTATGCTTCAAATTTTCATCGTAGTATTTTCTATAGCATTATGTGGAATACTTTATGGTATAGGGTTCAAGTCAGTGGCTAATTTACTAAAAATGTCTCCTAACGTAGAAAGATATTTAAAAATGGCGTCCTATGGTATAATCTTATTTTTTATCTGTGCAAATGCAACTATAGTGGGTGCAAGTTTTCCCCCTTTGGTATTCCAAGCATAATTTTTCTTCCATTTGCATCTCTATTATTCTATGTAGGAATATATTATTCAATTATTGCCATTTCAAACGATATTCGTGTTAGAAAATACATCAAGAATTCAGCATACAAAGAATTAGAAATTATGGGAAATCTGGCTCAATCTCAAATGGTTGACAATATGAAGGAAAAAGTTTTAGCAATGACTAAGAAATACTCTGAAGAAATTCATCAAAAAAGTGAACTCAGAAACCATGGAAACAGAGGAAGATCTAAGAAGTTACTTGGACGAAGCGATTAATATTTTCAACAAAGAGTAGCAAAAATAAAATCTAGTCTAAATTTTCTACTTGGCTAACCAGATCTTTCACCTTTGTCGCAAATGGATGTTCGGGAAATTCATGTATCGTCAAAAATTCCTTTTCCTTGAATTGAATGTCACAGTAACATGGAATTTCTAATAATGTATCTACTTTAACTAATCCGTTTACGAGCTTTTCTAATTCATGTTCTATCTTATCCCTAAAGACTGAGTTACCACTAGGAGCATTTCTATTGGTGGGATCAACTTCATAATGAGGTACACAATATCCTGCAACCCTATTCAACAGCAATTTGCAAACCGAGCCATGTTCGATTAAAGAGGAGTAAATCTCTTTAATCATTTTAATTGTACCTCTTAAATCCAAATCACCCATCTTTAATGTTAATAAAACTAGGTCAGAAATCACTATAGAATTAATTGACCAATATCGTATACCAGGACTCGTATCCATTACTATAAAATCTGCTTCTTTATTGACTAACAAGTCTTCACGCATAGCAATGAAATTTCTGAACTGTCGTATCTGTTGTTCTTTATCATTAAGCAAACTACCTTCGAGTTGATATATATCCTCTTTTCCGCCTTTAGAAAACCCTATTGATAAATTCCCCTTCGAATTTGAAATCGATTAGAGAACGGGAGTCTATCATAATATCATCCAAATCAGCTTTATTTTTCAAATAATCATTTATCCAAAACTCTGGTTCGATAATTAAAATAGGTATATAGACTGGGAGCATAAAAATCAAGATCAAGCAAATATACTTTGTAACCCTTCGAAGCCAACAGATAAGAAAAATTGGCAGCTAATGTGGTTTTGCCAGTACCGCCTTTGTAAGAATGAAAGGATATACATTTTCCCAATCAATGTACTTTAAAAGTTCATTTAAAAAACTTTTTGAAATATAGTTATAGTTATAGTTATAATAATGGCAAAATAATAGATACAATTAGTGTAACAGATTAGTTTATGGGTAATTCGATTGTAAAATTACTCCCAACCCCATTCTCGTTATTTCTTCCCTCAATTCTGCCCAAATGCTTTTCTACTATTATTCTTGAAATGTATAATCCTAAGCCCGTTCCAAGTTTATCAGTGGTGTAGAATTTAGAAAATATTTTTTCATGATCTTTTTCATCTATGCCGGATCCAGTATCTGTAATCTTGATGATAACGTGGTGAGACTTTTCCCGAATAGAAATTACGATTTGTCCCCTTTCAGTAAACTTTATAGAATTATTTAGCAAATTGTCTAACACCTCAATGATGCGTATTTTGTCAGCTTTTATCATAATTTTTTGGGATTCAGTATCCAAATCTAACATGAGGTTTTTTTTGTTTACTTGAAAAGTATAATCGCTTAACAATTCCTCGATGACCTGTACGATATCAAAGATTTCCAGGTCTAAATTAAAAATATTATTTTCCATTCGGGCATAATCAAGAATATTATTTGTCATTATATCCAGTTTTCTAGCATTTCTAGAAATGATTTTTAATAAGTCATTTTTTTGATCGGAATTTAGTCGCTTATTATTTTGAATCATATCTGAAAAACCAAGAATTGGTTGAATAGGGTTTTTTAATTCATGAGCAAGGATTCGAACAAAGTTATGATTTGAGATATTATTCCTATTCAATTCATTAGAAAGATCCTTTACCCTATTTTCTAGAATAGACTGCTTCCATAGGCTTTCAAAAATAGCTGAATTATGCCAAATTACAGAATCCTTTAAAGAAATCACATTGAAAAAAGAATTACGAAAATCATTTTCGAAGTTACTCTTCAGTTCAGAAAATAGAGATACAGATTTGTCTACTCCAGCAATAAAATATTGAAATTCGTCTTCGTGAATATGCTGTATCTCGACCGAAGGAAGTTCAGAAATGTTTGTTCTTTCCAAGAATGAGTCTATCTTTTTGCTTTTAGGAAGCAGCAATCTAATCTTTGGTGCAGATGCTGGGGTTTGTCTAATGCGTAAAAATAGCCCCTTTAAAACCTCAATAAACTGGTCAAATATACCAGTACTCGAACACACTATCTGTAATTCTTCTCTAGTTTCATAAACTTCATCTACTAGTCTCTGCTTAAAATTCGAAAAGTCAGAAACAATCTCTGAACTGCTGAATTTTGTTCTTTTGATATCAAACAAAGACAATTGAACAAGATTGCCCGACCTAGCTCCCCAATTAATTTGATCCAAACCCAGCTCCGGAAAATCTTTCCCGTATACAGAGACAAGTCTATTATAAAAGGTATAGCATTGTTTGTGATGAAACCTTTCATCCCCTTTGCTAATTTCCTCAATGAACAAATCATTATTATTTTTTATATGTTTTCCACACATGTAACAAACAACTATGGTTTCAGGTTTTCCTGGTTGTGAATGAGAATCATTGATGATTGTTATATAATTTATTAGTCCAATAATTAAATAAACTTATCTAGTTGACCTTATTACCCGAAAAAAAGAGGTAAAATTATTATATTGTTGAAATAAACGTAAGTGTGTCTAGACAGCCTTTTGTTTTTAATTTTCTAGAGAAATTAAACTATAAAAGAATCCTCATGAATAATACCAATCCCTTAGAACTAATTGAACGACTAAGTATCTCCAAAAAAGATAACTCTAGTACTAGTCCAAAAGTATTGATATTAACTAAGAAAATGGACATTGAATCAGACTTGCTAGGCATTCAATTCCTTAAAAATGGAATCGATTATGTAAAAATAACAGAGGAGGATATACCTTTAAATTTTCATTTTGAATTTAAAATTGGAAAATTCAATGACTCCGTACTACACTTGGGAAATAGAAAATTCAATCCTGGTGAAATTAAGATAATATTATTTAGATATTTTGATCCAAAATTTTTGAATTATTTTTCGGGAGGTGTATATCAAATGTATTTCGCCCAACAATGGTATCAAGCCTTTAACTGTCTACCCATCGCTCTAGACGCTTTGTGGATAAATAATCCACAAAGAACTTTTGAGTCTGAAAATAGATTAAATCAGCTACTGTCGGCACAAAGGCTCGGTTTTAGCATTCCAGAGACATTAATAACCAATGAAATGGAGGCAGCTAAAAAGTTTTTTAAGAGGTTTCCTAAATCTACCTTAGTCAAAGTACTTCATCATCACGAGATCTATCTAGACCAAAAATCATACAGGTTCCTAACAAATAACATTGAAACCATTCATTTATCAAAATTCAACGAGCTAACCTATGCACCAGTAATTTTTCAAAAGAAAATAGAGAATGATTCGGAAATCCGAGTAACTGTGATAAATGACAAGACATTTTCATGTAGATTTTCAACAATTAAAGAAAAACGCAATTTTTCTGATTTACACAAAATAAAGGAAAAAGAGTTAATATTTTCTGAAATTAGTCTCGGCAAAAAAATGGAAAAGTTATGTATCAAGCTAAATAGAAAATTAGGGCTACTAGTTTCCAGCATAGATTTTGTTCAAGGTAAAAATGGAGAATTATTTTTTCTCGAAATTAACCCTATAGGTGACTGGAATTGGATTGAAAAGCACACTAATTTACCAATAACAAAATCAATGTTTGACTTTATGAATGGTCAATTGAATAAAAATGGATTTCATGGTTCATAAATATATTATTTTTCTAGGCTTAGTAAAATAACCTTTTATCATTCTAGAAAATGAGATTATAACCAAGACTTTGATAACATTGAGGTTTAGAAATGTAAAAATATTTTAATTGGTATGACAATCAATAAAATATTCTATAATGGGAAATAATATCATAGTAATAGATGATGATGTAGGAACAGCATTATTCTTTAAAATTTGTTTAGAAGATGAGGGATACCAAGTTAATATTTACAATGATCCGAACTCCCTTTTAGAGGAATTTGAGCCTGGAATTTATGATCTCCTTATAACCGACATACGAATGCCCAGAATAAACGGCTTTGAATTGGCTAGTAGGATTAGAATAATGGATAGTAAAATTAGGATTTGTCTAGCTACTGCATTTGAGGAATATTATCAATCTATTATAAAGTCGTATTCAGATTTAAGTTTTAACTGCATAATCAGAAAACCTATTAATAAAGATAATTTTTTGGAGATCATTGAAAGCAGGTTGAGTGAACCTCGGTAGATTCAGGATTTTGTTAAGACTAGCCTTCTAATGATAAAATTTCTAAATTATACTAGTCCACCCTTTCTATTTTAAATCCTATTCTAACCTCTACCTGATATTCAATTTGTTGATTTTCATCCAACCTAAAGGTAACTCTTCCCATCTCACCCCATTGAATATTCTTCACGGTTTTAGACGCTTCCTTAAATGCGTTGTTGACAGCTTCATTTATTCCAGTTGGCGACGTACCCACTATTTCAATATATTTGTAAACCATTACTGAATTTAATTTTCGTTACATAAAAATATAATCAAAAGTCTACAAATAACAGATTCATGATATACATTGTTGAAAAAATTTCAACATTGATGATTATTGATTAACAAAAGTCACACTAGCCATTAATCGATTACATTGGTTTAATCAAACGAATATTGTTCAATGATCTGTTTCAAAATATGACGGTGACATTTGTTTATATTTTCCGCTTCATAACAAAGTAACACAACATCGTTCCTTCTTGAATAATCTTTTATCCATTTTATGTTGGAAATAGCGGACATGGCATTCATTTCTTTTTGATACAAATCCGTGTACTCATTAATATCCAGTTCGTCGCGTTCAAACTTATCAGTCAAACTCTTAGATGGGGATAAATCATAAAACCAAGCATCCATTTTATGCTGTAGTTCAAAGGGCAGTGTGGAGGAAACAGCAATCCTGTAGAAATCATTCTTATATTTTGAAAGATTGGTTAATGAATCTGTATATATAGTCACAAAACTAATTATTGCGACATCATTAAAATCGTTTTTGATGGAAAAAAATATTGATAAACTGTAAGGAATGGGAATTTTTTTATTATTTAAATACCGTTTAAGGTTTATATTTATTTGATAAATGTCGAATAGATATGCTCACCCTGAGGTCTTAGTTGACACAAGTTGGACTGAAGATCACTTAAAAGATCCGAATGTAAGAATTGCAGAGGTGGACTATGATCCAAAAGCGAACTACCATTTAGGACATATTCCCGGGTCGGTGTTATTTGATTGGAAGAAAGATATCAATGACCCCTTGAACAGGAACATCATTTCAAAGGAATCGTGCGAAGAATTACTCAAAAAATCAGGAATAAATCAGGATACGACTCTCATACTTTACGGAGATTTCAATAATTGGTTCGCGGCTTTTGCTTTTTGGGTATTCAAGTATTATGGCTATAAGGATGTTCGAATAATGAATGGTGGCAGAAAAAAATGGCTTGAAGAGGACAGATCTATCGATAAAACAATTCCAACATATCCAACAGGCAATTTCAAAGCATCTAGCCCTGATGAGAAAATAAGAACATATCTAAATCACGTATCAGAATCACTCAAAAACAACCAAAGCATACTAGTTGATGTCAGGTCGCCAGCAGAATTTACTGGAGAAGTGACTGCACCTGCCGAATATCCTACAGAACATGCCCAAAGGGGAGGTCACATTCCTGCAGCTATCAATATACCATGGGGAAAAGCAGTTAATGAGGATGGAACCTTCAAATCAGCCGAAGATTTGATGAAACTTTATAAGGAAAAGGGCATCCTGCCAGAAAAGGAAGTAATATCATACTGCAGAATTGGAGAAAGATCATCACATACTTGGTTTGTGCTAAAATATCTTTTAGGTTATCCAGATGTTAAGAACTATGATGGTTCGTGGACGGAATGGGGTAATATGATAGGAAACCCGATTGAAAAATAGATTATTCCATTATTCTTAATCTTTTATTTTTTTAATAATAATATTGAATAGATAATTATTACCAGAGTTTTGTAATGAAGACTGTATGGGGTTTTTCTCTTGCACAATTTCAATAATTTCTTGTTTGTTTTGATCGGCCCAACGCGACAATTCAAGATCAGCAGTAGGATCATCGGACACCAGTCTTATGACATGTCCAATTCGCATATTTTTCACCATGAATTCATCCAATTTTGCTAAAGTAGCGGAACATTCGGTTCCTAATTCAAACATGTGAAAATCAGGAAATGATTTAAAACATTTCACATTGAATTTCTTAATTTGAGACTCCATCTCATCCTTACACTCATCTATAGTTTTTATCGAATCAAGACTTTCTAGGTTGTCTTTAGTTTTGATCTTTGCAATCCATCCACGTTCAAATGGGGAGTCATTAACAACCTTAGGATTATGAATAATTTCTTGATTAATTTCCACAATATTCCCAGATACGGACGCACGAATTATTCCAAAGTGGTTTAAACTCTCAACGGTACTCAAGCTCCTATTTCTAATTATGTCTGTGCCAACAGGTTTTGTTTTAAATTTGAGTATCCTGCCGGTTATATATGAATATACGGGAGTAATGCCTAAAAGGACCAGCTTTACATCATTCCTTTTATCATCCGGCATATCTATTGATTTTATCCAAGTAAAGTTATCAAGATCATAAAAGTAATTGGTTGGAAATATACAATTTTCAATTCTATTGTTAAGCATGGTCATTATTCCAAAGAAAATAAAGGAAATTATTTCAATATAATAGTAACCATTTTTATCTTACGGTCACGGATTTGGCCAAATTTCGAGGATAATCTGGATCAACTTGTTTCTTTAAAGCCAAATAATATGACATCAGTTGTAATGGGATAATTTCAAGAATTGGATATAGATAGCTATCAACATCAGGTAATTCTACAAACCGATCATATACTTCATCCTTTTTGTTTGAAATTCCTATTATATATGCCCCGCGTGATTTTATTTCATTAGAACTAGAAATAACGTCTTGATAGGTCTCATCGGTAGGGTTTAAGACAACAACCACAGACTCTTTGTCAATCAACGCTAGTGGCCCATGCTTTAATTCACCTGCAGCGATACCTTCTGCATGTATATAGGCCAACTCTTTAATTTTTAGCGACCCCTCCAAGGCAATGGGATAATGAATGGACCTGCCCAAAATGTATATATCTTTAATATTAGTGTCCAGTGATGAAACAAGATTTTGAATATTACTGTCCAAGTTCAATACCTTTTTTACCATCATTAGTAAATCCTTTTGAGTAATTTCATCAAAAGGCATTTTATCCTGTGATAAGATACTGACGATTTTATATATTATCATTAACTGGCCCATGAAACTCTTGGTGGCAGCAACTCCTATTTCGGGGCCACAATTCAGGGTAAGAATTGAATCACTCATTCTTGCCAGAGATGAAGTAGGTACGTTCACTATTGAAAGAATTTTTGCACCATTTTCCTTAGCTTTTTTTACTGAATGTAATACATCAGCAGTTTCACCACTTTGGGAGATGGCTATTACAGCTGAATTAGGCTCCAAAGAGTCCGAAGAATATTGAAATTCGCTTGACATAATTACCTCGGTTTTTATCTTTGCAAATTTTGAAAGGAGTTGTTTCCCCAGCAAACCAGAGTTGTAGCTAGTTCCGCTACCAGTGATATAGACATTGGAAGCATTTCTTAAGAATTCACAAAAATTTTGAAAATCATTGAATTCTTGAAATGGTTTCAATAGAGTTAATGATTGCTCATGAATTTCTTTTATAGTGTGATGTGCATACTTTCCTTTTTCAGTAGATCCTAGTTCCCATGCAACCTGAGTTATAGGTCGAGTTACAATTTGCTCATTCACATCAAATATGCGGTAGGTATTATTATCAATGACTGCAATATCACCATTATCTAAGAAAACTGATTTATCAGTATATTTCAGGAAACCCAATACATCGCTAGACAGAAACAAAGCACTTTCTGATATCCCAATTATCAAGGGTTCATCGAATCTTGCACCTGCAATAATGCCGTTATCGAAAATAGCGACAAAGGCAAAAGAACCTTTAAGAACCCGACAAGTTTTCATCATAGTTTCTTTTACATCACAGTTAGACTCTTTGTAGCATTTTTCCAACACGTGAGCAATAACCTCACTATCAGTCTGGCTTTTAAAAATATGGCCATCTTTTGTTAACTCTGTTTTCAATTCTTGGTAATTTTCTATGATTCCGTTATGAACCACAGCGATATTGGATGAACATGAATAATGTGGATGAGCATTTTTATCGTTTACTCGACCATGAGTTGCCCAACGAGTATGCCCTATTCCCATTTGTCCAGGAAGTTTATTGAGGTCCATCTCTTTATCAACTTCTGCTACTTTTCCTACGCCCTTACTCACCAAAATATTTCCGTCATTTAAGGTTGCAATTCCTACACTGTCGTAACCTCTATACTCCATCTTTTTCAAGCTCTCAACCAACAATGGAGCGGCGTAGACTAATTTCCCACTATACCCGATAATCGAACACATAATTATTCTAGAAAAAAATTTGTTTAAAACCTTTATCAAAAATAAGATCTTTCCGTTATAAAAAAAGATATAATCAACAGTAATAATTTATTCGTCGTTGTTCTTAATTATTTTTTTATTATAACAAAAAATATAAACCAGCAAAAAAAAAATTATAATGTCGTATATTATGGCGATCGAAAAAAAAATAATCTATGAAAAGGAAGGAAGACCTTATGAGAAAAAAATCATAGTGTTTGAAAAACAAAAAGAAATCCAAGTTTTATCAAATCCGATCGCCTGGAAGATACTAAGGCTGATTTCCGATAGACCCAGGTATACATCTCAGATAGCTAAAGAATTAGAGATCTACGAACAAAGCGCTTACTACTATATTAGAAAATTGGTTTCAATTGGAGCAATTGAAGAATCAGGATCATATTTTGTCAAAGGTGGTACAGCAAAACTATACTCAGCCACCAGCCCAGCCTTTGGTATCGAAATGGAATGGGGCGAAAAATTATCAGTTGACTACAACCTAAATAATTGGAAAAAAACCACAGAATTCTTGGCTGCTAGAACGTTTTTAAAGGATTTCATCGACGAAACTAACAAATTCGACGGATTAGTCATCGTGGGATCTCCTAATCCTCACGGAATCTTTAAAACATCTGCTAGAGACGGGCATTATGCAATTCAGTTGGCTTTCTTTTTAGGAAATATATGCAATTTACCTCAAGGGTTTGTTGTAAAGTTAGATGAAGATGCGAAGGCTGAAAAGGAGTTAGAAGATAATAACTTGATCATAATCGGTGGTCCGGGAACAAATATAGTTTCTTCTGAATTTAACAGGTATTTACCAATTAAGTTTAATGAAGAAAACTTTTGGTCAGGTCTCGTGGACAAATCCGGGAGAATTTATCATCTAGACAATCTGGGAATTATTGCAAAATTTAGAAATCCATACAATGAAAAAAAATCAATAATTTTGATTGCGGGAGTGAGATCAATTGGAACTAAATCTGCTGTAATTGCATTTACTAACTTTAGTAAAAAAACATTTTCAGATTATTCAGGAGATGAACAAGAATGGGAAGCTTTGGTTCAAGGCTATGACATGGATAGTGATGGTAAAATAGACTATGTGGATATAGAAAAGATTGTACGAACTTGATCCTCTAAAATATCAACTGTTTTTTATAGACTCTGCGGTTTCAATCGTAGGAGTAAAATGCACAAGTATCTGAGATTCTTCCTCTTTCCTTACCAAATAGCCTGGTAGATTTATCTTTCTATTTCCTAAGCTGACATGACCATGCACAACTAGCTGGCGAGCTTGATATGGTGATTTTAGATTAGATTTTTTCATTATAATTGTTTGTAACCGCCTCTCCAAAATATCTTCTATTTTTAAGTTCAAAACATCATCCAGAGATGAACCGCTAGAAACAAGACCAAGCCTAGAAAGAAAGTTTAATAGCTGTGTTTCCTTTTCGTGTCTGACATCAATCGATAAAGATAAAAGGGCACGAGCTTGATTTCTTATCCTGGCAATTTCTGTTTGAGCTTTCCATAACTCACGTTTATTTCTTAAACCATAAGAACCGACTACATACAACTCTGAACTTATTTGATCGCTCGTCCAAATGCTACGAGGTCGATTATAATTCTTCTTTGATTTTCTAGGATCTCCCACTCAAATCACCTTAGTTTATTTAGACCCTGCTGCTCCAGCTGGCGCCTTTCCTGAAGCCTTTTTGACCCCCACGGCAGTGGCCTTCCTGCCTGTGGTTCTGGTGCACTGACCTCTAACTCTCAAACCAAACATATGCCTGTACCCTCTCCAACTCATTACAGACTTCTCTCTCTCAATATCATTTGATTTGGTAAAATCCAAATCTGAGGTAATTAGATGAATATCGGCTCCTGAATCCATATCTTTTCTTCTATTAAGATACCAATTAGGCACGCCGATGGTTCCTATATTTCTGATAGAATTCTCAATATCAGAAAGTTCTTTATCAGTTAAAAATCCTACCCTTAAGTATGGATTAATGTTCAAAGACTGTAATATTACTTGAGACAAATTATAACCAACACCTTTAACTTCACTTAACGCAACTACTGACTTTTTGCTGCCTTCGATATCTTTACCGGCAATTCTTAGAATATGTTTAAACTCTTCGACTGACAACTTGCTTATGAATGAGCATTCCATTTTCCTAAATAAAAACTATGCTAGCCAGGTCAAGCCAAGAGTCTGATTTATCTGATAATAATTACAACGACGAGTCTTAAATGGGTCTTTAGATTGTAAAATTTATACAAAAAGGATCAAATAAATATAATAATAGGACAGAATATAACGAAAAGAGCAGAAATAAGTCTTATATTCATCTTCATACATTATATAGGTAAAATGAATGAGAACGTCATCTACAAGAAAATGGTTATGGAACACCCGGATGAAATAGAATGGGAAAACTATCAAACAGATGTAGAACTAGCCATTGAGAACCACTAAATGATAGATTATCAGTATTTGATATCATCTAAGCAAACAGAATAAATTTATGTGTTTTAAGTAATTAACATATTTGTCTAAATTAATCAAAAGGAAAATTTTAATAAGTCGCTAGTGATATATTTATTATAAAATGATATCTGACTGGTTGTCCCGGGTAGGAAGTGCTATTCCTAGAGGGTTCTCCCGCCATTATATCTTGGAGCTGTTAGCTGAACAACCAATGACGGGTAAAGAGATCATCGACAAAGCAATAGTTCAAACTGGTGGAAAATGGAAGCCATCTCCGGGCCTTATCTATCCATTACTTGGAAGACTACTTGAGGAAGGACTAATTGAAGAGCACGAAAATGGCCGGTATCGAATAACGAAGAAAGGCATTTCCATAGCCTCAGATATCAAATCAGCGCATAATATAATGCAAAAACAACTGGAAGTAATGTTCAGAATTGGCAATATGGGAAAATTCATGACCATGGATTTGATTGATAGAATTTCGGCAATAGGATCCACACTAAGTTCAAATCTAGACAGAATGACAGAAGAAGAGAAGAATAAGTATAAGGACTTTTTAGTAAATGAATTAAAGAAACTGAATAATCAGGAAAAAATTCAAGTTGATGATAGAAAAGTTGATGATAGAACTATAACTTGACGAAAATGAATAACGATTTGATTAAACAAGGAGCTTATTATCTATTGAGAGGAGGTACTCTACTTTCAGAGCCTTGTAAAAAATGTGGAAATCTTCAGATAAAGTATAAGGAAGATGTAATTTGTATGAATTGCCAACATTTAGAACAAGATAAGATCGAACAAAAAGAAACACCTGTTAATGATATCGAGACTAAAAAAGAGATCATTAATGTGGGGAGCGAAACAGATGATAAAAGGACTTTGAATACTTTTGTTGATATCCAAGAAGTGTTGAGTCAAGTAGAACATCAGGTTCTTCAAACTTTAGTTAAACTCAACGGGGAACAAAATGTCACAGCCAGTCCAAAAAGATACAAGAATTATTTGAAAATTGTTCAAACTAGTTTGAAAACTATTGAAATGATTAAACATATCAAACATTTATAAATATACTTGTTGCCTTATATTAAAGGCCAAAAAGATGCAATTCTAAATGTAAATGGCTTTTTGATCTTGATTCGCTATGCCCAAAACAGATAGAGTCAAAAGATCAATTCCAACACAATGACCAGCAAAATCTGGATCTTGACCTATTTTGCTCTCTAGAAACCACATAATAATACAACGATTTTTGGAAAGGTGATTAATAATTTTAATATAAAAGAAAGAAGTATAATCGACAAAAATGATGAATATTTCGATAAAGATGCTCAAAGAAATAAAGTTAGACAATTTTGTATTTTTTGCCTCTCTGCCAGATATGGGTAAAGTTGGCGGGCTTGTATCAGAACATTTGCTTAAGGAACTTCAAGTGGAAAAATTTGCAGAGATCGGAATATTTGAAAAACCTTGGGTAAAAAATGAAAAGGGATTGGTCAAGCCTGTAATAGATACATATGATCTTTGCGTCAATTATGAAAATAAAGTCATAATCATGACAGGTAAAGAACAACCACAGGATCCTAGTAACCTCTTTAACTTATGTCTAACCGCTTTTAATATTATAAAAAATATTGGCGTTCCTAAAATTATTTATACGGCTGGAGGATATCACCAGCCTCAATTAGCTCAGGCCCCAAAGGTATACGCAGTATCAACAGATAACGAAACGGTTATCAAGCTAAAAACCCTAGGAATTAATGTCTTTGATAAAGAAATTGAAGTTATTACCTGGTTTAATGGAGTAGTTCTAGGAGTTGCCAGCGAAATGAAGTTCAAAGCGATAGGTCTTTTTGGTGAGATAGTGGAGACCAATGAAGAACAACCCTTAGCTGCAAAATCGGTTCTAAAAGTTTTTTCCATTCTAGAGGATATTGCAATTAATACCGATGGATTTGACTTAGAGTATGAGAATCAAATACTTGATAAGAGCAAAAGAAATGATAACGATAGAGAAACATCAAAAAAGTCAGGACCTGGAATAGGTTAAATTACATTATATTAATATCTGAAACAAGAACGGATCTTAAACCGATTTCATAAAAGGGATAATTGAATTGTTTCTAATTTCAAAGCATTTTAAATCATTGCGAGCAAAAAGTAAACTAAACCTCATGTAGAAGAACATTTTTATTTCAAGTAACCGATATTTATTTGATCTGTAGCATACATAGAACCGCGATTAAATTAAACCCCCAACTCTAAAAAGGATCCTTACTAGAAAATCATCGACCTCATTTAAAAGTTGGTGACAGATATATGAGATGGGATTATTTTACAAAGAAAATGAATTATTAACTATTCGCTAGTAAAAATACACTCAAAAAATTAGTTTTCGGGCCCAAATAACAAGTTATTTATTAACAAAAATGCCAAAATAGAATTTAATTACGCCAATTTCAATACAAATTAAAATACCAGGATATGATTGGTAATAATGACACTAATATCAACTATCAGAAAAATTGATTCATCAGAGGAATTGATATGGAGCATTATCTCTAATATTGATGAGGATCCCGATTTTTGGCACGGTATAAAAGCTGTGAAAAACATAAAAAGAGAAGGAAATACGACTGAGCGAGAAACTATTATCGCGTTTAGACATTCAAAATGTCTAGAATTGGTAACGTTAACACCTCGAAAACAAATAACAATAGTAATCAGAGAGGGACCAATTGTTGGAACAAAGATAATATATCTAACAAAAATAGATGCTGAAAAATGTGAAATCAAAGTGGACTGGGATATTCATATGAAAGGATTAATGAGTTTGTTTACATTCTTTACTAAAAAACATATTTTAAAGGGAACAAATGAGGCCCTAGAAAGGATTGCCAAAAAGGTCGAAAGATAACATTTTATTGATTGGATTAAAGAATAAAAACATTGCGACTACTAATTCTAGTAGTCGCCTAATCAATTCAAGCGTCCATACAATCAATACAATGACTATCTGAATTAGAATCCCTAATGTTATCAACTCATGGCTAATTTTTAAGAAATTTAGCAAACGACATAGAATAATCGTTTAGCGTACATTGTTGTGATCCTTTGTACTTGTCACAACCTTTTCTTTAGCTAATTTAAAATATTCAAAAGTGATCCTAAAATTCTTTAAATCCTGTTTTTTTAGTTTCCTATCTATAGTATAAACATTAATTTTATAGGACTTTCTATGTTTTCTTAGAAAGTCCCTTAGAGCCAAAATTGATGCATGATTAATCAGGCCTTCAATTTGAGCCCCAGTGAAACCATCAGTTAATTTCAATATTCTATCAATGGTCACGGTTTTTTCATCAAAAGGCTTTTTTTTAAGATGTATTTGAACAATTTGTCTCCTGGATTCGACTGTTGGAACAGGAATCTCTATAATCCTATCAAAACGTCCAGGTCTCAAAAGAGCATCATCTATCAAATCAATCCTATTGGTAGCCCCAATGACAATTACACCATCTAAATTTTCAATTCCGTCCATCTCTGTTAGAATCTGACTCATCATTTTAGCAGTCGAATCTGTTCCCTCCCTCTCAGTTTTTCTTTGAAGCGCTATTGCGTCAAACTCATCAAAGAAAATAATACAAGGAGCTATCTGTCTAGCCTTTCTGAAAACCTCCTGGATCGCCTTCTCAGATTCTCCGGCCCATTTAGACAACAATTCGGCACCCTTTATGCTGATAAAGTTTGCATTAGAATTTGAAGCGACAGCTTTTGCCAGCAAAGTCTTTCCAGTTCCGGGCATTCCGTACAATAGTAAGCCCTTTGGAGGGCGTATATCAGCTATTTCATATATTTCAGAGTGATTTAATAGCCAGTCGATCAAATCTGCTAACTCTTCTTTTAACGAATCTAACCCACCTATTTCACTCCACTTGACAGTTGGCTTTTGGATAGAGAACTCTCTGATTGCTGATGGAGTAACATCTTTCAAAGCATTATTAAAATCTGAATCAATGATCGTTATTTTATCGAGTAAATCTTGTGGAACAGGTGTTTGATCAATACTAACTTGAGGGATCAACCGTCTTAGTGAACGCATTGCAGCTTCTTTTGTTAAAACTTCCAAATCTGCACCTACAAATCCATGTGTTAGTCTTGATAGCCGTCTTAGGTCGACATCCGGACCAAGGGGCATCCCCTTTGTATGAATATTTAGTATATCCAATCTCCCATCATCATCAGGAATTCCAATTTCAATTTCTCTATCAAACCTACCTGGTCTTCTAAGGGCTGGGTCGATAGCATTTGGTCTATTTGATGCAGCTATTACAATAATCTTACCTCTAGAATTTATCCCATCCATCAACGTCAAAAGCTGAGCTACTATACGCCTTTCAACCTCGCCTAATACATCCTCGCGTTTTGGAGCGATAGAATCTAGTTCATCAATAAAAAGTATGGACGGAGATCTCTCTTGTGCTTGTTCAAAGGTTTCCCGCAGTCTTTTCTCACTTTCACCATAAAACTTGCTCATTATCTCGGGCCCACTTATGGTAAAGAAGGAAGCGTTAGTTTCATTTGCAACTGCTTTTGCAAGCAGCGTTTTCCCTGTCCCTGGGGGACCGTATAATAATACACCTTTGGGTGCATCAATTCCCAATTTTTCGAATAATTCCGGATGTCTAATTGGTAATTCAATCATTTCTCGTATTTTAAGAATCGAATCTTTAATTCCGCCAATATCCTCATAATTAATTCTTTCAAGGGTATAGGAACTACTCTTCTTAAAAGTACCAATCGAGAATTTTGTGGACTTCTCTACTCGTAAAGGACTGGAACTGGGATTCATGGAATTTACCAAAAAAACGATCTTCTTCCCTACCAGATTAATTGGGATAGTCTCCGATCTGGAGATCACCCGTCCTTCTAACAGGCTCCCTAGGGAATTCTTAAACCCCGAATATTCTAGATCTTCCAATGGGATCAACTGAACTTCCTTAGCCACACTCACAATTCCAACAGGACTAATCATAATATGATCATCAATTCCAGATTCCAGAATACCCCTGGTATAGCCGTCAATTCGAACTATCTTCCTGCCGTAATCGGAAGATAACCCCTCAGCCAGTTTGACATATGCTAGACTTTTCTTTCCCCTTAATTTCAAAACATCACCGACACCTAGTTGGAGCTCACCAAGTATTTTCGGATCCACTAGGGCCAAGCCTTTGCCCACAAATTTGATTTCGGTTTCTGCTACTTTTAAAAGAACTTCACTGGTATTCTTCGTAGTAATTTACCCCATACATAGAAAGATAGAATTTTCAACAAGATAAACAATCAAAATCCACATTACAAACCCATTACATTATGAAATAATTTGTACATTATATAAATTATTTGAATATATAGTAAAGTTTATTTTATTCAAGAACCATTTATTACATATAATGTACGTCCGAGACATCTCGGTCCCACAGGCTGTAAAAGAGATTATCTTGTCAAATGATTTATACTTAAAAGCAGTAAAATCCGGAATTGCTAATTACACCGCAATAGCCAACAAGATACAACCCGATGTAGAATCAGTTACTGGAACACGAGTTAACATAGGCACAATTGTAGTGGCTATTAAGAGATTTGCAGACCTAATAAATAAAACAATAAGTTTAGAAAACCTAAGAGCAGAAGATGAAACAAATGAAAATCATCTAAGCGGAAACGAATCTCAAGGGAACAAATCACCTATATCTTCACTAGATGCAAGGATGAAACTGACTGGAAGCATAATCGATATTGATCTGGGGTATCAAAATTCGTTCAAGAATGTAAATGACTTGTTAGATGAATTTACGCAAGAAACCCTGATGGATTACAATTTGATACGAACTACCGAAAAAATAAGGATAGTAACTGAAGATATGTTTAATTCAAGAAAAATAATTACATCATTAACAGAAAAATGTAATGGCAAGATAACTGAAGGATTATCAAGAATTACAATATCTCTATTCTCCGATAACATAGTGGGAATAAGACAACTGTTATTTAATATATTTGATGTTTTGAACAATTATAAAATTACTCTAAATAACGTTTTTTTCGGCAGTAATGAAATCGTTCTGATATTAGAGAGGGATCAAGCAATACGCGCCTATGAATTACTACAAAAGAAAATTTTTAGAAACTAGAAAGTCAATAAATATTACATACATTGCGGGCATGATCAGATACCCTGATTCTTTATTTATATTCTTAAAGACAAATAAACCCGACGAATACAAGGTAAAGGCATGTTAAAGGGTTTGAAAATGAAAACAGGTGTATGGGATTTGTCAGAACTTTTGAAGGATCCTATCAAAAATGAGTTCAACAAATCACTGGACGATATCAATGTTAAAGTAGCTAACTTTGAGGAGAAAAAATCATCTTTAGGACAGGATATTTCAATAACTGATTTTATGAAATTAATCAAAGATTCTGAAGATATTGCAGAATCTTTAAGTTATGTTGCAGGGTATACTCATTTGAAGTATGCTGAAGATACCTCTTCGAACGATATTGGTGCACTAGTTACAAAGGTAAATATTTTTTCTTCAGAAATATCAAACAAACTTCTGTTCTTTGATTTATGGTTCAAGAAGGTGTTAGACGAGCAAAATGCTGATCGTTTAATAAAAGGAGCTCCAGATGTTTACAAAGATTATTTACTTCATGAGCGTTCCATGTCAAAGTATACTCTGAATGAATCAGAGGAGAAGATAATAAACATACTAGATGTTACGGGGATGAGTGCATTAATCAAGATTTATGATAGGATGACAAATGGTTTTGAGTTTCAGTATATTGAAGAAAGAGGAACTAGAAAGATAAGAAAAACTATTACTAACAAGGAGAAGCTGGTCTCTTTAGTGAGAAGTTCTAGATCTTCTGA
This sequence comes from uncultured Nitrososphaeraceae archaeon, assembly GCA_963850055.1. Lineage (GTDB taxonomy): Archaea > Thermoproteota > Nitrososphaeria > Nitrososphaerales > Nitrososphaeraceae > Nitrosocosmicus. The sequence continues at coordinate 99,037 of CAWKJS010000003.1, forward strand.
AAGAGTTGCGGCCTATAGATCGTTGTTGTCAACGTATAAGAAAAATAGCGGAGTATTAGGGGAGATTTACATCAACCGAATTTTAAACTGGAATAATGAATACGTCTTACTTCGAGGCTTTCCAACACCAATTTCTGTAAGAAACCTATCAAACAATATTAGCGATGAGACAATCAGGGCGCTTCTTAATGTATGTAGATCTAACTCTAAAGTCTTTCACCAGTATTTCAGGGAAAAGGCAAAGATATTGAAGGTTAAGAAACTGGAGAGATATCATCTTTATGCCCCCCTGAAAACACAGAATCAGAAGAAAATAACTTTTGGAGAAGCTCTTAAAATGGTTTTGGAGGCTTTTGATGATTTTCATCCAGAGTTTAAGACAATAGTACAAGATTTGGTTACTAAGAAACATATCCACTCAAAACTTCAGGACAATAAACAAGGTGGAGCTTTCTGTTCAACAATCAGTCCCAAAGTCGACCCTTTTGTACTTTTGAATTTTGATGGTACTTTAAGGGATATTTCAACTATGGCGCATGAATTTGGGCATGCAATACATAGTGTTCTTGCAGCGGATAAACCGATCAGCGTACAGCATCCTTCATTACCATTAGCAGAAACTGCATCAGTATTTGGCGAGATGATACTTAACGACCAGCTTTTGGATCAGGTCAAGAAAAAAGATAAAAAAATCATGCTAGCAGAACAAATAGATGACTTTTATGCAACGATTATGAGACAAGCATATTTTACAATTTTTGAGATTTCAGCTCATGAAACGATCGGGAAAAACAGTGCTACAAATATAGACGAATTATCAGAAATTTACATAGATAATTTAAGAGAACAATTTGGAAATTCATTAAAGATATCTGATGATTTTAAATACGAATGGTTGTACATCCCTCATTTTTATCATTCACCTTTCTATTGCTACGCGTATTCATTTGGAAATCTGCTAGTAATGTCGTTATATCAACAATTCAAGAATGAGGGCAAAGGGTTCATACCTAAATACATCAGGATCCTGTCATCGGGAGGCTCAAAAAAACCAGAAGATTTACTATTAAATGAGGGCATTGACATCTCTAAAGAAGATTTCTGGCAGAGAGGGTTTAATCTCGTTAATGATAAAATAAATGAGCTAAACAAAATTAAATAATATCCTTGTTCATTCTTTTATTTCATTGCCATTACAGCATGTTTACCTAATTATACAAATATGATCAATTTTATCCTTAATCGTAGATAGTACTCTCATAACCGCTCAGGTCAATTTTAAAGAATTACCATAGAGAATTAGACGGATTGTGATTACAAGTAATTCTTGTTTAAGTGACATTGTGTAAAAATAATTACGCATGATTTGATATTAATAATCACCGATAATTAGTTTGATTTACCACTCTACATAAACCATCATTCTCAAAGAGAAGAACATAATTCCGTATTAAAGTGAAAGTACCTAAATTAGATCACTAAATATTCAAGACTAGGTAGCTAAGGAGTGTTATCATTAGAGGTAAAAAGAAAAAACATTATTTCTGAAAGACTATAGTCTTTTTGGAGTCAATTTTCCTTTGCCAACCACTTTGTTCAATTATTTTTTAGAATTGGATGCAGAATAACATATGTGGGCAGATCAGTAGTGGGGTCAAAAGTTGAGTATCTCTGTAACAATAATAAAATAAAGGTTGTAAAAAGTTGTGAATCCAGCCAGAAAATTGCACTTATTGAAACCCTGGAACAGCTTTGTTAGGGATGATGTATGAAGCTAGGGGGACTATTTCCCTTTGAGAAGTCCCATTAAAAGTGTCAGGAATTGAAGGATTTATAGTCTTGTTATTGGCGTACACTACCATGGTGACCATCCTGTCACTTAATTCTAAATCATCAGGAAGTTCAAATAAGATATTTATGCTGTCATCGTGAATATCCCAATTTTTTGCTTCAATTATACGATAGGATTCTGGTTGAACATATTGTTCATAAAATTCCAATGGTTTACTTACGATTAGCCCCAGATTACCTATGCTATAATTTAATTTATTTTTGTTCTCTTCGTACTCCCCCTGGTTAGGTAGGTTGTCAAAATAGAATGCAATGTGACTTATTTGTAGATTTTTTTTTGGATCAAGCATTTTTGCTTCCAATAAAAACTCATCGTTTTCATTAGAGAGATTGTATCTCAGATAATTGTTTTCAAAATTCTGAACGAGGACAAAATAATATTCATTGAAGGCTATCCCGATACTTACATTTGTATGAAGTTTGTCCAAAATATTGTTTTTATGACCATCGTGACAGCACAAAAAATCATTGAACATCATAGAATTTTCTAGCTTATCAATTGCGTCAAAAGGATCTAGCGGCTCACAATATAATCTGGAATCACCGGTACAAAAAAGAATGAGATGTTATCCCTTTCATGGCATCATCAGTATTGACATAGCTTATTTGACCTATGTTTTGTTGTACATAACCGGTGCCATTATGCAAAGAATATAACATGTAGGGTTTTAACCCATTCTTGCTCCAATGAGATAAAAGCTCTGATTGTAGTATTTCAGCTGCATGATGTTGAGCAGCCTTATTGTCGCTTAGAGATACAGGGTTGAGTCCAACACTCAATCGATCTGTATTTATCTTGGATAATGCATGGTTCTGCAATATTTTCAAACTCGAAGATCCATTTATGGAAAAAACTTCATCAAAGTCGGTAATATAGGCCAAGAAAATGAGAATCATCAGAATATTGGACAGTACAACGATAAGGAGCATTTCAAATATTTAGCAACTGGCGTCCTTCTGTTTACCCATTAAGATGTGACTGCCATCCCATATAAGAAAAATCCCTACAAACATTTTGATAATCCCATTTTGTCATCCTGGTTGTCAAAACGATTTCGACCCACCATTTGGAACAAGAGAGCAGAAGTTATCAAAATTAAAGATATAACAACAGCTGAGAGAATTTGAGATCCCGATATCCCCAATAATAATCCCAGTACTGAGGACACTGCAAAGATAATCACAATGATCGGTACCCATTTTTTAAGTAATACCTTTTTATCAAAATTAATCATACAGCATACAAAGGTGTTACATAACAAATTAAGGGTTACGGGTAACAAGTGGAAATAGCATTAGACATATTATGAATAACAATCTAATCAATAAGTTCGATTATCCCTTGAGTTAGCATGATCCTGCGTAATTCTTTAGCTAAATCAGTGACAGTAATGATCCCTATCACTTTCCCATTTGATATAACAGGCAATCGCCTTATTCGATTATTGATCATTCGTTGAACCGCAACATCCACAGGAGTATCTGGTGCTGCATAGGTCTGAATCTTGGACATTAATTCAGATATCTTTACTTCTGATGACACCCTATCGTTAGCACAAACTCTTTTAACAAAGTCTCGCTCCGTAATAATTCCAAGCAATTCATCATTATCCTGAACTATCAGAGAGCTAATCCTTTTTTCTTTCATCAGCAAAGCGGCATCTAATGCAGATTTATCAGAATTAATTGTAACAACATGACTAGACATGATTTCACTTACCACTTCTTGCATAACAATTTCTTAACCATTAAATAAAAAAAGATTTCTCTTAATGGTCTTATGCTATACCATTGATATTAATTTTTGACCAAAGATATAACTAGTAGTTGACGATATATCTTTCACAAAAGATTTAAAAATAATTGTGTTAAATTAAATACATAGAAATGGAAAGTAAGAACTTTTTCACTACAATTTTAAATAAAATCCGTCTCATAAGAGCATCAAGAAAGCATAAGGTAACAGCATAGCTTATGCAAAATCTAATTGTTTTGACTAAAATAGTATTTATAAATTTTTTCTGATAATTAAAATATTTTTAAAAAAGTTACAAAGCTCCAATTATTTACTAGTAGTTTTCAACCAAGATCATTAAGATTAAATTACAATTTATGATTGAATTATGAAACAAAAAAAAATAGATTAAATTACTTGCCACGGTCTTGTAGCAAATGTTACTCCAAGCCCAGCAGCAATAATTATGCTCTGATATATTATGTTGTTCCATGGAATTGGTTTAAGTATTGGTTCACCAACTACCTGAATAGTTTGTCCTGGACCCAAACCGGGACCTACGTTTGCGAGATTGAGTTGGGTGTGAACGTGATAAATCCCAGGTTCTAAGGCCTTTGCTTCAATTTGGTATGGAATGGTTTCTTGTGGTTGAATTTCAAGGATGTTTCCTGGTGGATCTCGACTAATGAATTCCCATCTGTTTCCAGCATTAGTAGATTCACTGAAAAGTGATATCCAACCTCTCATTGGTCTATTTACCAAACTTTGAAGTTCGCCTGTAACTACCAATGTGTCACCAGTGTTTAGGGATTGAGCTGAAAAAGCTTCATCGTTGATTCTAACGAATCTACTTTGAAGCTGAGCTTGAACTCCGTGACCATCAGCCATTGGAAGTAGTGCAATAATACTAGCTAATATGGATGCTCCTGCAATAAAGGTTACAATTAGAAACACCATAGCGGGTTTGTTGCCGCTCTTCTTATTCATCTAGGGATTCAACTTCTTACATAGATAAAAAGTTTGCTGTATCCTCTATTGGTTAAACATCAATTTTTTATAACAATAATCAAACATTGTCGAAATTCTATAACATACATAGGCGTATCAGACAATTCATAAGAGAATATGAAAAATTATGTAGAATGAATAAGATCCCATCTTTTTAAATGCACATTAATAGAATCATGGAAAAGATCGATCTCCAAGTACAAATATCGAATATCATGAATCTAGGGCTTGTGAACCATGGTATGAACTTTCTTCATGGTTTTTAGGACGTGATTAAATGGTAATAAATGATTGCGATATGGACCTGACTTGGATATTTCATTTAGAGTAATCTGAGCTTTATTTATGATATTGTCATCCATTGTTTAGGATTTTATCTGAATTGTAGTGAGCTAGTTAACTTTTTGAGACCTTGCAAAATTTATGTTTGGAAATGCACAGAAATAGAAAGTATGTGGTTTTATAATCTATTAATTGAATCGATTTGAGTTTTATTAGAGATTCAATGTTATAACAAAGGGAACCAATTTCTATCCTAGACATGGATCTTTTCACTCGAACCAGCTAGAATGAATAATCTAACATGATCATACTCCCCTGGTAAATTTAACCACAAGTTCTTGAACAAATTCCATTCAAACTAAGGTATAAGTATTAATACGATGATCTGATTAAAATAGGTTATTGAATCAAGGAACTGATTTCCAGTTAAATGAAAGTGAAGATACAGTTTTGTGTGATCTTTGTGGAAATGTTCTTGAAGCTTGCATGTGCGTATGCCCTTACTGTGGAAGAGGAGATAAATGCGAGTGTTGTCTTCATGACTCTATGACTGGCGGTTGAGCGATCTTCCCAATCATGATCGATTGAAACTATAATAAGAACAAGCGCGGATATTAATGTAATTAATGGTTATTTCTAGAGAGTCCATTTCTTGGGTTATAGGTGGGCCTCAAGGAAGTGGAGTAGATTCCGCGTCCCACATATTTCTAAAATCTATAGCGATGTCGGGTTTAAATGTATTTGGTAAGAGAGAGTACCACTCGAACATAAAAGGAGAACATAGTTACTTCTCTGTGAGGTTTTCAAATCAAATTATAAGGTCTCCTGTTGATGATATTGACATTCTTGTAACTTTTGATGCCGAAACTATAGTAAGACACTCCCCATTCTTATTAGAAGGCGGAATATTGATTTATGATCCGGATGTTGTAGGAAAGAAAATTGAGGATATCCATACATTAGACAAATCATCCGAAAAGAGAATATCACATATCTTAAAGAGCAAGAACAAAGAATTTAGTCTTGCAGGAATAGTAGAGGAGCTCAAAGAGAGGAAAGTCATACTGGTAAAATTACCATACACTAAATTAATAAACAAGTTTTCTGAGGCTATTCAAGATCATTCCCTAAGTAAATTAGCAAGAATTACCAACGTAATGTCACTTGCAGCTTCATTGGCAGTTTTAGATTTTGATATTCCCCTTATGGAACAAGGGATACTAGATACATTTGCTAACAAACCAAAGATAGCAGAACTCAACGTGAAAGCGGCAAATTACACATATTCTTATGTTAAGGAGAACTTCAGTGCGATACCAGAAAAATTTTCATTTGTATCAAAAATTCAGAAAGAAGCAAATAGTAATTCCATTATTGCACAAGGGAATCAAACTTCACCTCTAGGAAAAATGGTGGCCGGCTGTAGATTTCAAACATACTATCCTATTACGCCAGCTACCGATGATAGTGAATATCTAGAATCAAACCAGATTATAGATCAAAACGATAATGCTAATGGATCAGTGGTAGTAATTCAAACGGAAGATGAGATAGCCGCTATAACTATGGCTATCGGAGCGGCTTTAACCGGTGTACGAGCCTGTACTACTACTTCAGGTCCGGGATTTTCTTTGATGGCAGAAGCATTAGGATGGGCAGGAATAAATGAAGTTCCTTTGTTGGTTAGTTTGTATCAACGGGCAGGACCATCGACTGGACTACCCACAAGACAAGAACAAGGAGATCTATTATTCGCAATTAATGCAGGACATGGTGAATTTCCAAGGATCGTATATTCCTCAGGAGATATCGAAGAAAGCTTTTACGATACAATTAGAGTATTCAATTATGCAGATATTTTCCAGACACCAGTTATCCACATGTTAGACAAGTATCTTTCTAATAGCATCATTACATGCAGCCCATTTGAATATAAAAATCTGAAGATCGAAAGGGGTAAAATATTAGAGGGTAATTCGATAGAGATTAAGCAACAAGGCTTTTCAGATCACTTTAAAAGGTTCGAATTGAGCGAAGATCCGATTACTATGCGCGTACCCTTAGGCACAGAAAATGGTATATTCTGGAATACAGGCGATGAACATGACGAAATGGGTCATATAACCGAAGATCCAGAGACTAGGATTAGCATGATGAAAAAGAGATTGTCTAAATTAGAATTAATACAGAATAGAATACCTAAAGAAGAACAAATTACGATCGAATTTGAAAATAATACAAGCAGTAATGTGAAAAGATTAATGGTAATAGTTAGTTGGGGATCTACGAAAGGAGCGATTCTAGATTCATTAGAAAAAATAACTGAATCAGATGATACAACTCAATTCTTGTACCTTCAAATCAAATTATTAAATCCTTTTCCAGGAAAACTTTTGGAAGACATTGTAAATAATAAAATAGAAAAACTGCATAGTAGTGATAATACATCATCAACTATCGAAACAATAGTGACAATTATTGAGATGAACTATTTGTCGCAATTGGACGTTCTAATAAAGCAAAATACAACCTTGCAATCAGATCACAACATACTAAAATATAATGGTAGGCCAATGTCTCATACCGAAATATACAATTCTTTAATAAACATAATAAATAACCAATCTGAACGGAGAGTTGCGTTAAAAGATGGAGTATAAATTAGCCGATTTTAAGACACCGGTCCATAATGACTGGTGTGCTGGTTGTGGAGACTTTGGTATACTTAATGCAATACAAATGTCACTTTATGAGTTAGAAATACCTCCTCATCAAGCTGCAATTTTTTCAGGAATTGGATGTTCGGGAAAAACTCCCCATTTTATTAATACATTTGGAATACACACGTTACATGGCAGAGTGCTGCCCTTCGCTCAAGGAGCCAAACTTGCCAACCCGAATTTGAAAATTCTGGCTGTAGGTGGTGATGGAGATGGATTAGGAATAGGTTCTGGACATTTTGTAAATTCAGGAAGGCGAAATATTGATATCACATACATTATTTACAATAACGGAGTTTACGGATTAACCAAGGGCCAAGCTTCTCCCACGCTAAAATTAGGGATGAAGACAAAATCTTTGCCTCAGCCCAATGTAAATGATAGTATTAATCCTATAGCATTGGCTTGTATAAGCGGTTTCACGTATATAGCAAGAGGATACTCATATGACATAAAACATCTAAAGGAGGTAATTAAGAAGGGAATCGAGCATGGTGGTTTATCCTTTATAGACGTATTACAGCCTTGTCCTACATACAATGATATAAACACAAAAGAATGGTTTCAAAGTTTTACCCTAGATGAGAATAACCCTTCAATAAGAATTCCCAAGATATACAAGCTAGAGGAAGAAGGGTATAACGGGGTAGTGGATAATGATGAGGAGTCATCAGACAAGATAATCAAAGCGATAGAAAAATCAAAAGAATGGGAAGATAGAATTCCTGTTGGGGTATTTTATGAAAATAAGAATACGCCTACATATGAAGAAAGATTACAAAGCAGAATTGACAATTACAAGGAATACCCACCAGCACTGCAAACAATAAAAGATGAAAGCGGAAATCCAAATATCAATATAGACAGATTGATCGATGAGCTTAGAACAAAATAACTTGTTACTGAATCGAGCTCATCTTCAAAAATTCATATTTCACTATTTTCGTATTAAAGTTTGCTTCTGGTGAAAGCATCATTCTGACCTCGATGTAATATGTAAAACAACGGATATTCATACCAGATAGAAAAATTTTTTCACAATGATGAGTGGTCAACCACTGTGAAATCCATTATAGTTTAATTCCATCAGCAGCATTTGAGTTAACCTCGGCTTATTTGACACCATTATAGGTTATCATACTCGACTTGATGATGTATTGCATCAAAAGTCTGAAATCATGGTTTGATTTTTGCTACCAAATTGAATAATGGCTTTAATGTGAACCCGTCAATACTTTTTGTACTTTGTTAGTATTTTTTTATAGAATTAGACTATAATACGTAGATTCCTGTCATTCAATAGTGATTTTTGAATTTCCTTTACTGATTTTAATTTGCTAAAAAATATTACAAACTGATTAAGAGTTCGATGTTGCATGCTTATGTCATATCATATTTTGGGTGAGTAGACTAACAAATATTACCTAAGCAAATCCTTGATATACAGACATATATACATGGATAAATCAGTAAGAGACGGTGTCTCCAAGTGTCTCTTTTTTATAAATATATACAATAGAAGGAACTAATAAAACTCCCTGCATTTAATACATCAATGAACCTTTAAAAAGGAAGTTTATTTTTTGTTTCTTGAGGTGCTTGAGTGAAGGAATGTATGCAAATCCATGAATACGCTGAATGGGCCAAATGAGTTTAATATTGAAGTCTTAAATTCTATTAGGGATTGGAATTCAGGTGTCGTCTCCTTTTAATATAATAATATTGTTTTTTGAATGTGCTACTAATTGAAAATAAACAATCTGTTAGATTTTTTTTATATCCATAAACAAATATATCGTAATAGTGGAGGATCCTTTGTGATCAATCCAAAAAAGATTAGCCAATGAATGTTGTTCCAACATCCACTGTTTAGGATGAGAATATAAACTCACTGTTTACTCTTCATGGAAGACAAAATTCGAAGTCACCTTAATGACAGACTTTATCAAACCTTTTTCAATACTCTAAGAGAACTAATAAAAGAATTATTCCCCCAGATTCGGCTTAAAGAATAGCTTTGAGAATTCTATTTTTTATGTAAATGTTTTTAATTTCTTAAATAAATTCTATGATTTATAAAATAAAAAAGGGATCTAGTCCCACTTACTCCATGCAGCCATCCATCTATAGGTCCAAGTGTTGAGTTTTGCACCCAATGCCGCTATAGGCACACAAAGCACCGCTCCAGCACCTGCTCCCAACGCAACAGGACTGTTATAGAACTTTCCTACTTGTGGTTCAATTGGAGTCATGTATGGTGGTAATGTGGGTCTAGGATATTTGAACGCCATTTCTAATGGGTCAGCAACAAGCAATAAGTTAATCATATTAAATAGTGGGAGTGACATTCCTACCAATACACCACCGATTAATATTGCCGCGTGTTTGTTTCTTCTTGTCGCCCAGTACGCCAAATCCAATAACATAGCAGATGGTATCCAAACAGGAACCGCGACAAAATCGTACGGGTATCCCAATGCGAACCATGCTCCTTTGGCAACCCATGTATAAATCGTCATAATAGTTGCATAATACGTAGCCGTGCCAGGGACACCGGTAAACAACATATAGTATATAGCTCCTACCACAAGCATTGTGGATTGAGAAATCGAGAATACGACAAATGATGTCCATGCCCAGTCAGTATAGAAGATATAATCTCCTGCGTTGATTGTAAGCAACGTACTATTTACTGCAACAACAACTATGAACAAATAGTGAGTTGTACGTCTTAACCAGACCATTATTATGCTGTTCTTATAGGTAGTATATAAGATTTTGTGTATATTTTTTCAAAAATCTATAATTACTTGAATGAATAATTTGTTTATTACTATTTCAAAACTATTAAAAATGTCTATAATTTTTTGAACTTAAAAAGATAAAATGGAGGATATTACATCCTTACTGGTTTTTCACCAGCTATTTTCAGCATCCAAATCATTCCCAAAACTTCAATAACGGTCAAAACTGATAGAGCATATATGCCACTTGGTAACGGATATGCCCATGGATATACAGTAACACCAACATAGACACCACCAGCTGTAGCCACCCAACATAATATAAAGCCTAAAACAATAATACCTCTCATATTTTCGACTCTACGGCCAATCATACGCTCGATTTCGTCTCTGCTTGCTCCTGAAGAACCACTACTCCCACCGCCACTATTACTACTACCACTATTACTACTACCACTATTACTACTACCAGATCCAGTTTGTGCACTAGGTTTATACCCTTTCGGTAAAGTCATTATTTGTAATAAAGACGGTTCCTTTTTAAATTTTGCTATTGAATTTGACGTATTAAGACTAGCAAGTAGCAATTGTGATTTTCTGAATGTTTTTAAATTATAGTCATAAAAAGTCTTATTTGATAAATAGACAGCCAAAATCAAAAATTTTTTTTATTTGAAAAGTTAATCCTTATTGAAAAAATATACCTATATATCGTTTTATTTAATAAAAAAATGTGGCTATTTCATTAATACCCGCGAACAGAAAAATGAAGGGTCAAAAGGTCTCGACAGAAGGGGGCAACAGAGTTGTGAGAGGGAGTATTTTAGTAAAAAGGGGCTTTGCCCACATGCAAAAACACGGAGTAATTATGGATGTTACAAATGTTGAACAAGCTCAAATAGCAGAAGAAGCAGGAGCGGTGGCTGTGATGGTTTTAGACAAATTGCCTTATGATGTTAGAAAGGCAGGAGGAGTAGCAAGAACAGCTGGAGTAAAAACGATTGAAGAGATAATGAATGCCGTTTCAATCCCTATCATGGCAAAGTGTAGAATAGGTCATTACTCCGAAGCCAAAATGCTCGAAACTTGTGGGGTAGACATGATTGATGAGAGCGAAGTATTAACTCCAGCTGACGAAGAAAATCACATTTGGAAGTGGGAGTTTACCACACCTTTTGTAAATGGTGCAAAGAATTTGGGCGAGGCATTACGAAGAATAGAGGAAGGGGCCTCAATGATAAGGACTAAAGGTGAACCTGGAACCGGAAATGTTGCTGAAGCGGTAAATCATATAAGAAAATTGAATAGGGAAATAAGGTTATTAAGAGCAGCCTATTTGGATAACGATTATCAAGAAATAATAAAACTCGCTAGGGAATACAGGGCCTCAATGGAGGTAGCATTGGAAGTAGGCAGATTGGGGAGGCTCCCCATAGTAAACTTTGCAGCTGGTGGTATTACTACTCCCGCTGATGCCTCTTTCCTGATGAAATTAGGTTGTGATGGTGTTTTTGTCGGTTCAGGGATATTCAAATCAGAAGACCCTTCGTCAAGGGCAAGAGCAGTAGTATTGGCCACTACATTTTATGATAATGAAAAAGAGGTTTTGGAGGCTCAAAAGATGGTAGATGAAAAAAAATCACTTATCGGATTAGACACGAAAAATTTAGATCTGCGAATGCAAGAGAGAGGACCTTCGGTTTGAACCCTATCTTAAAAGTAGGTATCCTAAGTATTCAAGGCGATATTGAAGAAAATTCAAACGCAATTAAAGAATCATTTGAAGAACTTGAAATTGAAGGCAGGGTAATCTATATGAAAGATTTGCATGATTTAGACGAAATTGACGGATTAATTATTCCAGGAGGTGAAAGCACAGTCATCGGTATGCTCTTATTCTTGCAAGGGGTTCAACCGGATTTAATTAGAAAAAAGATCCAAGAGGGCCTGCCAATATTAGGAACTTGTGCTGGACTCATAATGCTATCGAATAAGGCATATGATAAAACTATAGGCGAAACAAAACAGGCATTATTAAAAGTTCTAGACGTTACTATAGAACGTAACGCCTTTGGACGCCAGCATGAATCCTTTGAGTCGGATTTAGATATACCATATTTAGGAGAAAGAAGATTCAATGGAGTTTTTATAAGAGGTCCTGCGATAACTGAGATCGGTAATAACGTAGAAGTCATTGCAGAATATGATAAAAAGATCGTAGGCGTCAGGCAAAATAATATCTTGGGAACGTCGTTTCATCCTGAACTTGCTAACGATAACAGATTCCATACCAATTTAGTAAAGTTAATGGCAGAATACAATAAATCCAAAAAAAGAAAAGGACAAACTTAACTCATCAATAACAGTAACAGGGCCACTGTAATAAATCATCAAATTATTCGTCAGGCCCTATGGACAACTTAACTACCTATATCGTTAATTTATTATCGTAATCTCACCTTTAATGATATATCAAAGTATCCATCTCAAAGGTTTTGTTTCAAATACAATAACACATTACTGACCAAAAATTTGTCTTAGCTTTTTATAGTCTTTGTAGATTGAGTAACAAATGTGAGCAAGTCAAATGACTTTAAGCCAAAATAAATTTAGTAGACAGAACCGCGGCTAAATTTTTGTAGAAAATCAATTTAGAAAGGTGCGGGGGGTGGGATTTGAACCCACGGACCCCTAAGAGACGGGATCCCTTATATAGATCTTAAGTCCCGCGTCTCCAAAATATTATTATTTATTTGGCCAGGCTCTACAACCCCCGCCCAATCATAATTAATTTTGAAACACTAATATATATATCATGAATTGCAAAAAGGCATTACTCAGTAAGAATATCGCTGGCATTTAATTTGATAGGGTTTGACTCATTAAAAGGTTAGCAATTTGTTCACTTTCCAAAATCAAACCAAAGTGAAATTAATCTGAGTATTCATTTTAAAACTTACGTATAAGAAAAGAATAAGAAAATATTACTGAAACATGATGAATCAACTATTAGCTCAATATTAGACCAAAAACAAAATCCGATGCCAGATGTATTTAGAATGTTTTAAATATCCATCATTTATGAACTGGTTTCGAAAATAAAAAAAGTATTTCTAGAAACCTAACCAAATCATTGAAGATCAGAACCTTGAAGATCAGAACCTTGAAGAAAAGTTTTCTACCCAAAATATTTGTCAGATGGAGATACATTGAACTAACCAATTCTAAATCGAAGAAGTTATATTTTAAAAGAACATAATGGGTATAAATTAAGAAGAACGGGTTGAATTTGAATTATTAAGTTTTTCGGCAAATTCAAAAATTAGGTTGGTAGGCTATACACATCACAACTCCATTCCTGGATCTTGTTTCCAAAAGTGCACTCTATATCTACTTCAAAATAATCAATATCTATTGCAGAGCTAATTGCTTCAAACAGTTGTTGTTGGATCGTAGCGCTGATCGTTTCTTGATCAACAAAAGGGTTTGGCAGGGCAGGCAATACATTTGTTGCATTGGTGGTCGAATTAGAAGAATTATTTTGTTGCATTATATAGCCTGCAGTAGGTGAAGAAAGAAAGTCATTAATAATTGTAGAGTTAATAATGTTCTGTGAGTTATTTAACAAGTTACTACTCCCACTAATTATATACGAGGTATCAAAAAATGGTTTTATGTACGCGGTTTCATTTACGATTTGATAAGAATTCGTAGATGATTTTGATATCTGTACAGAGGATTGGAGATTTTCCCCAGGGTTTTGGGCATTTGAAGTAGGTACACCCATACTAACTAAAAGTAATACCAATACACCACCCAAACAATGAGCAAACGTAAGACTTCGTTTTGGAAAAGAGTTTATCTTATTCAAATTATCAATAAATATTTATGTGGCAATATAAACATTTTTTCGGGTTTATTGATTGATAGATTACCGATACAGGGAAGAGGCAGGATGGAAATCAAATTTCAAATTTCAGATATCCCTCTTCAAGACAACCGAAAATGCTCAAGCCTTAAAAATTTTAGTTAGACCTTGTCGCTATGTGTGAGTTAAAGTTTTTCTTGCAAGAGATTGTTCATCAATGACCTCAAATGGGTTTTGTTTTGCTTTACAAAGAAAGCCTTGGGCGGGAATTGAACCCACGAGCTTTGCCTTACTAAGGCTTTTAATGGAAATTAAATATAATATATGGTTTTCTTGCAATAGCGGCAGTTCATTGTTAAGGAACGAAGCAACGTTCTTTCTAATAATATGCTTTAACTTATATTCAAATGATTTTGAAACTTGTTTTTGACCTTGAAGATATTGGATTTCAGCATTGGACAACATGGGGATACAGGTTATGAAGAAAACGATGAATTAAGCTTTTTCGATCAGAAGGCCACTTTAGAATGAGTTACAGGTGCATTTTTGCTATTATCAACAACAACATGAGTTGGATTTTGTTAGTAATATCTTATAAAGAAATTTCTCTAATAGTATGTAGATGGACCATACCTCTGAAATCATCAAGCGTCTGACCTACAGATTTATCAAGATTTTGATTGAAAGTACAAACAGTGAATTGAAAGTGCCAGTAAAATTTGTTGATATCTATAATGACGCTTGCAGAGAGCTAGAAGGCAGTAACGACAAATATAAGTCATACATAGAGATGAGACAGTATGTCCGAGATAACTTGCTGAAAAATGGGTACATTTTTATAGACACAAAAGACGTTGACTCTATCTATCTAACACAAAAGGCTATAGACGAATATTCAGATTATTAGGAGAAAAGGAACCCAGCATTTTTCTTTCATTGTTAAACACTATATGCACGTCATCTTAATACGAAAACAGAGAAAGCATACGCTGCATCTTTTCTGTCCTTCGGTGTATCTAGAAGGGATATTAGGATTCCTTTTAGCTCTATATCTTTCACCTATTCCATTGCAACTCAATTACTATATTTCGGGAGAATTAACCTTGATTGGAAATAAATATTTTATTGCATTTTTTCATTGGCTAGCTCATCCCATACTGTATTGACCCTAAACATATGATCTTTAAAAATATATCTTTCAAAGTATTTCATTGTTAATCGAAGGGTTCAATCATACGGTTTTATCTAGATTTTTGAAGATGCTATTTCCTTTGAGCACAATAGATTCCACATCAAATATGCAGAATAAAGGCTTCATCTTCATCTGAGACATCCATTAAATATTGATTGTACTAGTTTGTTAAGCAATTCGGCCTCTGGGTTCTTGGCTTCATTCTATTGAAAGACCGAATCAAGATATATAATTTAGTAATTCCTTAAATATTTACAATGGTTTTGTTAAGTATTGGATGAGTTTGAAATTACATGTATTGCAAAAGATATGCACGGCACCATCTCTCATTATGGTGTCAAGGGCTATGGCGTTCAGAGTGTTGCAATAATAGAGAGATTGATTATGGAAGAGACTTGTTCCTTTTTTATGTATCATGGAGAAATAAGGAGGAAGGTATATGCAAGAACTTTCACAGATGGAACAAGATTTCTTACAACCGATCGTGATGGATTCGGTATGAATAGATTAAACTTTTTACCACTATTTGATAGACCCTTCTTAAGACAGCTAATAGAATCAGTTCGTTGAACTAGAATCCTATTCGCTAATTGAACTTAATGACAAGCGTGCCTCCTAACTGACTCATACAAATATTGCCAAATTAGATTCCACATATGACCACTTTAGAAACTTGTAATGGCATTTATAACCATTTACTGGATTTAAGTAGATTAGTATACATTAACTGGTGGTAGACTTACCCACAGAAGTGATATTACATATCTAAAATAGATGTAAGAAACACTTCGAAGTGCATCCGGGAACCTACAAGCTATAATCCCATTAAATCGGTTTGTTTTTCTTATTAATCCCCTAATCGTTTATCGAAATGAGATATCTGATTTTGTTAGTATGGTTATAAGGCTTTTTTGATATTGCAGATTGATCCAGTTATAATGACTAGAGAGTTTTGCTGTGAGAAGTTTAGGGAAGAATACGAAAGTGAATGCATTAGACATGATAAGAGATTTTCAAGTATTCAGTGGACCATAAAGGAGAATATTACCTAATGTTTGAACGCAATATTGCGAGTGCACCCTTGGTGTTTTGTCCACATTGTGGTAAGAAGTTGGTTAACGCCCCAGAATCCTAGAACTGACGGTCATTAAGGCGGCGCCCATTCCAAAAGATAAATCATTCATCACCTTTCAACAAAGTGGAATGAAAATTGGCATCAATAATTAGATATTCTAGATTGAACGACTAAGGGTAAATTTTCTTACAGCACCTTTTCAAGTATGCCCCAGGTTATAGATATGGGTAAGAAAAAACATCCTAGCGTACTCCTAATGATTAAACAAATGCCCAAATCATATTGAGACCCTATTTATGCTAAGATCCGCGAAAAAATGAATTGATAAACGTATATCATGATAAATATTATCGTAGGACAAAAACTTCAGAAAGTTTATCTATAAGTATTTAAATTGTTCAATAATGGTTTTGAATACCAAATCAAATACTAATATTTCAAATTTAAACCGTGAATACAATTTAAACTTGAACTGGATAAATCTTAACTATGAGGAACTACTCATAGATTACGAGGACAAATATGTTGCAGTGAAAGACGAAAATGTAATCGATAGTGATTATGCGTTTCTAAATTTATTAAAAAGAATCGAATCCAATTATGAAGGAAGTGGAAAGTCGATAGCAATACTACCTATCAACAAAGAGCGCAAAATTTTCTAATAGTTTGTTTAATAATTCATTGACCGAGATCATAGTAGCCTTATACCTCGTTTTACATTAGCACCAATAAGTTAGAGCTAAATACAAAGTTAGACTTGTAGTGGCATTAAAAGGTATTTATTACCATATTCTAATATGGTAGGTACAATTAACATCGTCGTCCTGGTGGGACCATTCTCATGTATAGTTCAGATCACGCAAATATAGAGTCTGTTTCAATCATATGTTAAAAGGATTCCCCCCATTGATTCACTCATCATAATAACACAAAGAAAAAAAATAGTTCTAAAGCAAATTACACAAAAAGATAATAAAAAAGAGCGTTCACTCCACTTCAACTTGTAGTGTGTGTCTAAAAATAGCGTCATTCCGGTCAATGCAGTCATTCCCGTTCTATTAGCAATCAAATCATGCAGTCTAGTTAACTTCTCCCTAATCTCATCAAAATTTGACACGTCAGCTCTATAATAGTGTCTAACAAAAACCAATTTAGGAATTCTACATTGAAGTAAATCGATCATTTCCTGCTCCACACCTTCATTTTTCATAAATGTGGCAAAAATCTTGCGACATATTGATATATTCATCTTTATCTTTTTACGTCTCAAAGCCAGCCTCAACGAATTATAGGATATTGGATAAGAACAGGTCCCCATTCCAACATCCTTTCAAATACAATAGATACGTATGCATTTTTTGTCCTTCTTAAAAAGATAGAAGGAAATCTAAAATGTTCTAAAAGTTTACTATCTTTTGCTAGATAATCTTCTTTTCTTTCTTTGAGTAATCGCAGACTGCTGTATGCTTCAGCCGGCCGCAACTCGGTTAAAGCACAATATAACAATACTGAAGAAAATTTCCTATCAGGTCTAGAATACGCGACTTTCAATTGAGATATCATCTCTGTAAAATCGTTTTTCCCATAGATATTATTAAAAATCTAAGCACTTAGCAGATCCTGCCCCTTTGCCATTATCAGTCCATCGTAGTCAGTATTTCTCAATGATTTTTTTTCATTGATCGTAGGAACCCAAAACCTTTGAAAGAGTAGCCAATGCTTTCATTACTTGTATTCTTTTATCATAAGATAGAACCACAATCTCAGATGTATCTCCGCTTGCAAGGACTTTGTAGTATTTAATCGAATATGACGGCCTTGCTTTAGATGTAGTCTTGTTAAAATTCTTTCCAAGATAGAGCCTATAACCGACCCAATCTATTTGACTGCCATTAGTTCTTACTGATTTTGGTAAGAGGTCTTCATCATTAACGTGTTCACTAAGGAATTCAAATTGGTTTTCTTTCGGTCTACAAAGAAAGCCTTGGGCGGGAATTGAACCCGCGACCTTTGCCTTACCAAGGCAACGCTCTGGCCAGGCTGAGCTACCAAGGCATTTTATTAATAAAAAATATGAACATAATTTAACCATTTCCATTCAACATTATTTTCACACAAGTGTGATGGTATTAGAGTCTCCATTTTGATTATATGATATTGTATCCCCCGTGGTTGGAGCGTGTGTTAACAACAAGTATTTGGACCACTGCTCTGCTGCCGCTGATCTAACCCTATTTCGCGTTTAATTTAACCTTTGAATCACAAATCAATAGCAAGTAGGGATAGAACATCCCATAATTACCTTCTACTCGCGCCCTGTTTTCAACGTCAGTTGTCTAGTGCGTCACTATCAAACATTGATGATTGAAATTTGTAAAAAATACTTTCCTTCTATCTTATAGAATTCTGGAAGATATTACCAGAGTTGTACAGATCTCGTATTTACCATAGAGAAGAGTTCAAACATTTAAGTCTAGTTTGATACATCATTCATTTCCAGAATGTTCTTCAACGATCTATGCCTATTATAATCATCAAGCAGTATTTTGGCAAGATGGTGTGTAATATCAGTAACACTTATTATCCCAATAATGCGGTTATCGGCCTCTAAAACAGGTAATCGCTTGATCTTATTTGAAAGCATGATTCTCGATGCGGTATCAACTGAATCATAAGTCATGATTGTAATTAATGGAGAAGACATGATCTCTTCAACGAGAACTTTATCGGCATTATAATTCTCCAAACAAACCCGTTTGACCAAGTCGCTTTCAGTAATAATTCCGATAGGTGTATTGTCCTTATCTATCACAATTAAGGATCCTATACGATTTTTGGTTAGAATAGCAGCTACATCGCGCGCAGTTTTATTGGAATATGCAGCAATTGTCCATGGCTCCCTAAAGGACATTATCTCACTTACGCTACTCATATTAATACAATAGCGTGTATCAACTTCGTATAAAAACTATCAACTTGTCAAATGGTTATGCTTCTGGTGAATTAGGTCTCCCAAATGTAAGTATAACATCAATAACATGTTCACTTTTCAACAATAATAGCGTCACAAAAATTAATAATCTAATTTCATTAGGTACTTTAGTGAATTTTCTAGAACTAGCTGAAACCTTTGCAATAATGGAGAAAACTACTAGTAGGTTAGAACTTACTGATCATTTAGTATCGATATTAAAAAAAACACCTACTGATATCATCGATAAAATAGTTTATCTAATTCAAGGAAAACTAGGACCAGATTATGAATCTAGTGAATTGGGAATTGCAGATAAACTGATAATTAAATCTCTATCACTTGTTACTGGTCATTCACTTACCAAAATCCAAAATAAATATTCTGATATAGGAGATTTGGGAGAAGTCGCTTACAATATCTTAACGAACAAAATACAAACAACATTAATTCATCAACTACTAACTATCGAAAACGTATTCGAAACATTATTAAAGATTGCCAATATATCTGGGACAGGATCTTTAGACGTCAAACTCAGATTCATTGTGAGTTTATTGAACAACTCCTCCAATCTCGAAGCTAAATTCATAGTCAAACTGATTCTAGGAAATTTAAGATTGGGTATAGCAAACTTTACTCTTCTCGATGCCATAGCTCTAACGTTCACCGGAGATAAAAAAAACAGACGAATACTAGAAGAAGCCTATAATGTTTCTAGTGATTTAGGAAAGATTGCATTAATACTATCTAAAGGATCACTTGAGGATATTCGGTCGATCTCCATTTCTTTGTTTATCCCCATTCGACCAATGCTTGCAGAAAGAGTATCAAATCCATCAGAGGCCCTGGAAAAAATCAATGGTGACGCATTGGCAGAATTCAAGATCGATGGTGAAAGAATTCAAATTCATAAAAAGGGAAAAAAGATAGAATTATTTACCAGAAGTCTGGAAAATGTGACTTCAAATTTTCCTGATATCTTAACGGCTTTAGATAAAATTGAGAGCAAGGATTTGATAGCTGAGGGTGAAGTTGTTGCGATTAATCCTGCGAACAATAAGTATCTTCCATTCCAAACTTTAATGCGAAGAAGAAGGAAATACAATATTCAAGAAATTACTGCAGCTTATCCAGTAATATTGAACTTATTTGATCTGCTGTATTATAATGGCCTTGATAAGACTTTCGTACCCCTACTCGAACGCAGAAAGTTACTTGTAAAAATATTTGGTATGCAGAAAACAAGTGACAAAATTACCCTAATAGATCAAATCAAAGTTTCAAGAATTGAAGAAATAGAGAACTACACGGAAAAGGCGCTCAAGAATGGTTGCGAAGGAATTATGCTAAAGAATCCCCGTAGCCAGTATAGGGCTGGAGCCAGAGAATGGGCTTGGATGAAATTAAAGAAAGAGTATTCTGGAGAAGTTACGGATTCAATTGATCTAGTAGTAGTAGGGGCGCTGCATGGAAAGGGAAGGAGGGTTGGAAAATACGGGGCGTTGTTGTTGGCTACATATGACGCAGAGAGAGATGTCTTCTGTACTATATGTAAAGTTGGAACTGGATTTACTGACAATGTTCTCCTAGACATAACAGACAAACTTAACAAACACATCATCAAACATAAACATTCTAGAGTGGAATCTGGAAATACAAAAATGGATACATGGTTCGTACCCAAAATAGTTCTAGAAATCATTTCCCCTGAAATAACTTTGAGTCCTGTTTATACAACTGCAATTAATAGAATGAAGCCCGGGTATGGTCTAGCACTTAGATTTCCAAAATTTACTGGAAAAATAAGAGAAGATAAATCTGCGGAGGATGCTACAACAGTCAAAGACATCTTTGAAATATATAAGAGTCAACTAAAGTAGTAGTAGTATTAGAAGTTAAGTTAATTACACAAATTTATCTATCGGAAATTGATTCTTTCATCGAACCCAATTAGAATTAATTTTCTCTGATGAGCAAAAAGATCAAGATGTCTTCTAGATGACCTTCCACTCAAGTCCTGGTATTATTGGTCCATGGCCACCTTGAAATTAGTATCACTCCCATATAACAAAAATATCTAAGATTAGTAAAAAAATTTTAAAAGCGCTATGGCATATTAGACTTGGTTGATTACAATTAATCACATCTATTGCGAAGATTGTAATTTGTTTATGGAAAAAATTAGAAAAGAGGACAGATTCAAGATAGACGTAATCATTACTTCACCCCCTTACAATATTGGAAAAAACTATAGTTCCTATCACGATACGAAAAAGACTGATGATTACTTAGATTGGCTGTTTGTGGTTGCTCAAAGGAGTTTTTGGATTCTTAAACCCAATGGATCCTTTTTTCTCAATATCGGTGGAACCTCGGCTGAACCTCTAATTCCGTACCTTGTTCTAAACAAGTTTATCTCTGCAGGCTATAAATTGCAAAATACCATTCACTGGATTAAATCCATATCCATTGAAAAGGAAGACATAGGGAATAATAACCAGATTTGCAAAAGCGGTTTTTCGATAGGCCATTTCAAACCAATCAGAAGTAACAGATATTTAAC
The DNA here is from genome assembly GCA_963850055.1 of uncultured Nitrososphaeraceae archaeon. Taxonomy (GTDB): domain Archaea; phylum Thermoproteota; class Nitrososphaeria; order Nitrososphaerales; family Nitrososphaeraceae; genus Nitrosocosmicus. The sequence continues at coordinate 121,049 of CAWKJS010000003.1, forward strand.
CAATACACATGAATACATTTTTCACTTTACTAAAACGGGAAACCTAAATTTAGAAAAACTATCAATAGGTGTTCCCTATCAAGATAAATCAAACATCAAAAGATGGAAATCAGTAGAGCAAGATAAGAGAGACAGAGGGAACGTATGGTTCATATCTTATCCAACCATCCAATCCAGTAGATCACATCCAGCCATTTTTCCTGAGAAACTAGCTAGTCTTTGTATTAAACTTCATGGATATTCTAATAAAGACTTTATAGTATACGATCCTTTTATGGGTATTGGTCATACTGCTTTGGCATGTATCGAACTTGGCATCAACTATATCGGTACTGAGATTGATAAAAACTATATTAACATAGCTAATAACATGATCTTAGAAAAGAAAAAAAATCTCTCGAAATCAAATTAGCCATTATGTACCATATACTAATCACTCGAGATGAATGATTGGAAGGATCATAGCAGATTAAGCTCATGCGTAAATGCAATAATTCGCATGACTGATTTTATTACCCCAATACAATTATCAGTTAATGTTATTAAATATAGGTACACAGTAACAAACAAAATTATATACAGGCTGAGTTTTATTTATTTAACGACCTGATGATTTTTGAATAACATACTTGCAATTTACTTGGGGAGTGATGAGTAATAATGATCTTGGATTTTAACCACATACATATTACGTAAAATTCTGCTGATGATATCAAAAAATGTTATTTTATGTGCTCCAAACTACGACGTAAGATATGAGAATTGGATATATCATTATATCTTTTTCCATGATTAGTAGTAAACGACCATGGTGGGAGAGCAGGATATAGGTTCAAAGGAATCTAAAGTTAGTAACGTACAGCAAGTGTGATCCGACATTAAAGGGAATAATGACATAATAATGTAAATAGAGAAAGTTTGCATAGTATACCATCATCATATTATATATCATATTTTAGAAAATTATTCAGTGTCTCTCTTTTAATTTAGGAATAAGAGTAGACGAAACAATAAGGAAGATATTACGCTTTTACGTTCTATTTTTTTCTTAATACCCTAAGGATTCCCATCCCCATAATAATATACCCTATTACTATTATTCCAATGAATTGAGGTGCTAAAATTTGAGACTGTCCGCTATCAGATGATGAATTCATGCTATTATTATCTTGTGTTGGGGCAATAAAGGATGATATTAGCACGGTAGTACCCATGATAGCACCGCCTATGATTAATAATACAGTTAGTAGTCTAGATGCTACGTTTATTCCAATCCCAAACGAAATTACAAATAATAAAATTGATCCACCGCCAAAAATCATCCCTCTATCTTTGGCAGAGAGAGGCAAAAAGCCATCCGAATGACTTAACATCGAAACACCGACATCAAGAATATATATCACTAATAGCGCAAGTGCTACAGATACTAGGACCTCCGATGCTATTTTTCTTGTTCGTTGCATGCTATTTATTTTCATATTGGTTATTTAATTATTAAATAGTAAATACCGGTTTCTGATAGTCTACTATCATCAGCGGTTGACCAAATAAGGATAATCAGGATCAAAAAAATCATGATGTTCGAAAACAAATATTTTGGACACATCCAAATTAGGCTAAAAAATCGTCAAAGGTAATACACAATGCTGGATTTTAGTTTTGGACGTAATAATATGACCATTATCAGAGATTAGGTGCCTCCCATCACAGGTGCCTAATCAGTTAATCCGTCTAATCTGTCTATACCAAAACTTGTTGAATTAGGTCAGTTAATTTTGCGCTATTTTTGATTCCTGATCAATGAAATCCCCCTACCAAGCTAAAACAGCGAGATATAGAACAAAATTAGAAAAAAACGCGAACGAAAAAATTCTTTATAAATAGAATACCATGTAAATAACAAAAGGGAATATTGAAAACAGTACCTGATAAAGGGTCCAGTACTACTTGAGATAAAAGGAGAATGTAACATATTAGGTGTGAAATGCAAGAATGAATACATCGGATGGGAAAGTAGTAGAATCATTCCAGTTGAAAAAAATATCGATTCTACCTTATCGATAATTAGGGGAAGGAGATGGAATCATCATAACCATGAGACCATTAGGCACCACAAAAATTTTGGAATCTCAATTTGGAAAGACCTTGTGAGAAAGGTATTAAAACAAGAAAAAAAGAGAATCATAATAATTGGACCCTCCAATTCAGGTAAATCCACCCTTTCATTGTATATGGCAAATGTGTTTATCAGTCATGGTTTAAGGCCTTTGTTAATAGATGCAGATGTGGGTCAAGGTGATTTGGCACCACCAACTTGCATGGGAGCAGCAGTAATGAATTTCCCGGAAGTAGATCTATGGAAAGTTCAAACGAATTTTACCTGTTTTATTGGAGGCATTCAACCCATTGGATACGAATCCAAAATTATTTCAAACATTCGGCAGCAATTAGATACCTCATTAAAGCATGATTTGTCGATCATAAATACTGATGGCTATATAAAAGGGAACGGACTGTTACACAAGATCGATCTAATGAAAAAAATAAAACCTGATTGCATAATATATCTTGGTGACGCAAGTATGGACAGAAATCTAATGGAATTATTTAGCCAGCTTCCTAGAAACCTGAAAATGAATTTCATGTATGGAGAAAGGCAAGGAGCTGTAAATAACAGATCCCTCGCGGAAAGATATGCTAAAAGAATGAAGACTTTTTGTAAATTTTTGACAAAGGATAAGATAGTAATGATGAAATTAGATTTTTCTAGAATCAATTATATTTACTATAGAAATAGATTTTTTTCAGAAATAGAATGCCTAAAGGGGTACGAGTCTTCAAATGTAATGAATGAAAAAATATTATATATTCCCGATAACCAATTTCTAAAAAACCGCTTTGTAGGATTTGGAAATAAAATTGATAATGGCCTGATTTGTGGATTTGGATTGATCGATGATTTTGTGAAAGGAGTTCTGGGGGTTAGGGCAAATGTCAAAGAATTTGATACAATCTTCCTAAGTGATACCAAATTAGAAATAATATAAAAGTGTCAATGTGAGTCATACGTTATTAAAAAGGCTTAATTAACTTAAATACCACCATTATAATATCACATAATGAACTACACCATGGTATCACAAAGCAGAACAACTAGGTCATGTATTGTTTGTAAAATGGACCTTACAGTGTTTAACACTAAGGTAAACAAGAATCAAAAATATTCTAAATATAGAGAGATAGTGTGTAATGACTGTTTTAATCTATACTATCCTTAAAAGTGATCGAGTCTGGGATTTATAAGCCTTTATCCCTTCGTAAACTTATCTGCGATTTCCCCAACCAAAAGAAGATAATGATGGATAACAATATATGACAAAACTCTTTCAATAAATACTTGCTGCATCATATTCTTGATAATTTCATCATGACAATAACCACTGAATAATTTTTTTAAAAATTGATTTAAATCGATATTAGTAAATAGATAGAACTTTACTTATGTCAAGTTTTGCTTTTATAAATTCAAAGAAATTAACAGATCTCATTAAAATCTCAGAAAAGGCCGTTAGCACATTATTTTACAAATACCATAAGAGTATTTAGCATCATCTGGGAGCAGGGGTTAGAACTGAAGAATATGTTTGATGGTTATGCTTCTGTCACAGTTACTGGTAAATTGCTAAAAAAGATCGTCAGTGATTACACAGATCTTTTAAGCGACCCTAGCAGGTTTGAAGGCCTACTCAAAGATATATACGGTTCTGAAAACAAGAAGGAAATATTTTTGCTCACAACCGCCCTTAGGGCTAGAATAACCGAGATTCGAGAGTGCAATATTTTTGATAATGATACTGAAAACAAGATTTACAACATGATCACAATATTATCCTCAGATTATGGATTGGATGATAAATCTGCTGCGTGGGTGACTATTGCCTGGTCTATTGGATTTGACCTGATGACAGAAGTGGAATTTCATAATTTGGCTAATGGTAATATAGCAGAAAGATATTTGATCCTCGGTAATTACGTTGCGAATATGGATGATGGAATTCAACAAGGAGAAATATCCCAGTGTAATCCAATCTCAAATTTGATAATGGTGAACGCAACCAATCTAAAACAGTTATATGAAAACGGAATAATGTTACATAACCAGGGAAAATTTGTAGAAGCATTAGAATGCTACGACAAAGCACTAGCAATAGATCCCCAGAATTCAAATGTTTTATCAAATAAAGGGTTGTCTCTTCATAACCAGGGAAAATTTGTAGAAGCATTAGAATGCTACGACAAAGCACTAGCAATAGATCCCCATAGATGAATTCATAATCAAGAGAAGGGATAATACCAAAGAGATTTTACTTAATTCTAGCATCAATACGAACTCTGGTCAAGTTATCGGTCAAGTCTCAAATTTGAACAATGGTTCAAAAAAGTCTAAGAATTTGTACTTTCTATCGATAGCGATAGCTGCGGTATTCTTGACTACAGGTATTGCTGTGTATACGATTTTCGGAACAGATAGCGATCTTAAAGTAAATCCTCTAGAGGACAAATCCCAGTTGAAGAGTGATGTATCCACGAATAATATCGATCTGATAAATGAGGGATCAGAATCACCGAGTATTACTTCTCATAAAGAATCAATCTCAGACTTCACAAATAATATAGAAAAAGAATTGAATCTCCAGATAAATAGTGAAAACCAGTCCCTTTTGCAAAATGTTAATGAATCAGGACCACACTCCAATTCTGGAAATTCACATCGTATTGGCATAGAGTTTGACGGTTTGAATGGAGTGAATCAAAAAGTAGACAATTTTAAAACAGAGCTGGGTAAGGCAATGAAAAGTAACTTTAGCTAATAAAAAAATAATTTGTAAAAGAAACAAATCTTAATTAGTTTTTTGTCTTAACCTTAAGCGGGTAATAACCTATATGTGATATATGAAACCAAGAGTTATATCATCACCACTCCCCTCTCGAGAAGTTTGTCTTAATATGTCGTATAGATTCTCGCTCAAGTATGAATAACCGAATTTCTCCAATAAGGCTAAATAATCAAGTCCAATTTTAAGAAAGCCAGATTCACTGTTAAAGGAATTGCAATATCCATCGGTAGATAAAAGAATCAACTTCGGATTTAGGGCTTGAAAGTCAAATATTCCAGTTTTAAATTCTAACCAGCTATCATCCATGCAAAGTGATTCGGTATGAATAATAGACTCTATTGATGATTTGTAATCAGAGTCACCGTTCTTATTGGAAAACATATTCCTTACGTTCTTGTCATTGTCGACTATCAATATGTTACCATCACCAAGTTGAAAAAATATGAAATAGTTTTTTGTAATAACTGCAGTCAATAGTGTGGATCCATAAGCGATCTTTGGATTGTTAATTATTTTTTCTAATACGGGTGAACCTTTCTTTTTCAATATGAGGTCAATCTCGTTGTTTGAAAAAGGATGTTTCTGTACATGATATTGCACTCGATCCATCCAGTTATGTACTAACAGACGCGGTACAGAATACCTAATAATATCCTTTACTTGGGAAACATTATTGATTTCAATTGGTTGATTATGAAATAGTTCAAATAGAGTTTCTACAGCAGTTTTGACTGCAATTTGTGAACCGACTTTGCTCCTAAAATGCATATCGCTCCCATGTCCGTCGGCAACCGACATCACTATAGTATTAGAGATGTGAGATTGTTTCCATCGAATTGAATCTTGATTCGAATTACCAGTTCGTGAATGTAATGCACCCTTTACACTTTTACTGTACACCAACCACCTTTTTGAATTGGATGTTATATATTTATCAACGACTTGTGTAGTACTAATTTCAGTCATAAATCCATTATGTCCTTAGTAGCAAACGATACCCCTAGATGTGCCAAAGTCTATTTGAATACCGGGCACTAACGAGAAACTTTGTTTTGAATAAACTTCAATTACGTCACCATTAGCATTGCCAACTTTCCAAGGATATGCAGAAAGATTCCTCAAGCCCCAAACCCGAGGATCAGTTGGATGTCTAGAAACTTCTGCTACAGGACTTGAGAAATCATATTTGCGGTCCGGATCTATATGATGTAGGAATAATTTGGTGTCATGATTTAAGGCAACCAACAATCGGTCATCAATTCGAATAGTCAAAATGTGAGTATTCATAGTTTTACATTTTGGATTCCAACAAACAGAATTTTTTTGTACCCCCTCAACAATGCTGCTTTGTTTCGAAACTTTAATGTCAGAATTAACGCCCCCAAGTTCTACTGGTATCTTTAATTTTTCAAAAAATAAAAAATCAGGAACAAGAAAATTCTCAGATTTACAATGTCTGCAATAATATATAGAATCCCGTAACGCGAGCAAAGCAATTTGCCATTCGGTTTCTCTGACCCTTCCGTGCATCGGATCCTTAATACCATCGGTAAAGGCTCTTATGAAAATTCTTTTAATAAAATCTGGATAAATACTCCAAAATATTAGTGCATTCGCATGAAAAGCAGGATCAGGATAATTGGAATCATTGCTTGGATCAAATATGAAAAGCGGTTCGAATCCGTATAGTTTAGACATTGAAGGCAGGTCAAGACTTTTGATGGAACTTTCAATTTTACCTTCTAATGGGTGGTTTAGAAACAAAATATAAAATAGTATTATTGCTAATGAATATAAATCTGTTTGGGTATTTGGTAACGCTTTTCCAACTATTATTTCTGGGGCCATGAATTTAGGGGTACCAATTACGTTACCCTTATCTTCTCCATTTATTACAATATTATCTGTATCTCCTATGCGTATTTCTCCATTTTCAGGATCAAAATAAATATTATTTAGGGATAAATCCTGATAGCAAAGACCTTTTGAATGCAATAGGTGAAAACTTTGTGCCAATTCAAAACAGGCGGTCAGCAACGCCTTAAAGGAAGGATCGATTTTCCTAGATAACCACAAACTGAAACTTTTAAATCTGGAATCCTTCATGGACATTACGTATCCAAATCCTTCTTTTTTTGGAGATTTGACTAGTGCTAATGGCCAAAGAAACCTATTACTTGGAGATTCTTTTTGAATTAGCGATTTGAGTATATCAAATTGCTCATTGGTAGCCATGGAAGGAAAATACCACTTTAAAACAAGTAGGGAATTATCTGGACTGATTAATGAATATACCTTACCTTGAGTACCCGAACCCAATTCCTTTTCAACATTGCAAACTACATTTAAGCCGTTTATGTGGACGGGCTCACCCGCTTGAAATTCGTGCGTAGTGTTCACTTGCGTGGCCTTTGAAGTCAAAATTATTTACCACACATCGGTAGCTCCCGATATCATTTCAGGAGGTTTAGGTATGTCAACATTAGAAATAGAACTGTCATAGTATTTTTGTTGGCTTTTGGGTCTAGCTGAGGCTGTCTGCACGACAGTTGATACCCATTTTATATATTTTGTAAGTGATTCAGGGTTCCGCGCCAATAACGGTTGTCTTTCACTATCTCCAATAAACCTTTGAAGAATATCCATGTTTGCGTCCTCACCGATTGCGATAGATACTCGAATTGCTTTTCGACCCCATGGTTCTGCCAATAATTTTTCTAGACCATCTTTAAAATTATCAGTAGGTTGTCCATCAGAGAGCAATACCAATACTGGTGGCAATCCTCTTTCAGTCATCGGGGGTATACGCAAAATTTCAGAGAGTAAAAGGAAAGCTTGTCCCAAATCAGTTTCACCCTTTGCTTCAATATCAGTCCATTTGAATTCATTTACCTTTGTAGGAGCAACAATCCATTGTGCACCTGTGGAAAACTTTAATGCACTTATTAACAGACTTGCTTGGATATTATTTTCAGATTCTCTTTGCATATGAGGAATTGCCTCTTTGATAGCATAATTCAAGGCTTGGATTTTTCCATCATCTCTCATAGATCCCGAGCAATCTACAATCCATATAAAATGTAGTTCTCTTTTTGAAATTTCACCGCCTGGAAGAGTCATAAAAATCAAAAAAAATAGATGGATAATATTTATAACAATTTCACCTAATAGTATCTTAGATTTCTTCTGATGAATTATTTTTAATAAATAACTATGTAACTAGGAATGAAAAACTGAGAAAAAAATGAATATTTCATAACAAACATTAATTCAGCACAAAAAATGATCAGGAGTCTCATGAACTGTTTCAACAGGAATTCTGGAAATCAGAATATATTTTGATATTAGACTAAATGAGCAAATTTATGTATATTCAAGAATGTTCTGCGAGTTAAAGATAATATTCTTGAGATTTAAGAAGAAATTGATGCAAAGTTATAGACAGATTGAACCTGCAAAACAAAACAAAACAAAACAAACCTATGAAGAAATAATCAGAATATCTTACCATATTTGTGAATTATGGTCCGACCACAAAAATATTCTGAATTTTTTAGATATGGACTGATGATATTTTTATTCTGGTCTATCTTTACAAGAGTAATTCATACTATTTTTAAAATTATTTATTGATTCAATGCCTTCTTTCCCCTTCACTATCATTTTGTTAATAGTCTTACTGGTCATGTTCACCATTGTTGGTAATTCACTTACGATGTTCATCGCCAAATCCACGACTTGTTTGAATGATGTTTCAGAATCTTTTATGTTAAGAGAGGAGTTCCTGTCAATAGAATTCCTTATCGCTCTTGTGACATCACTTTCCGAATCATCTTGATTGATGCTCTTAGATCTGGTTATATCTTTAGCATCAATATTCTTATTAATTCCATCGGCATTATTTTCTTCCCTATAGCTATCGAAAATATCATGACCCATATTCTCAAAATATGGAATAAAATATTTAACCTGTTTTCAGCTTAGTTAAATAATAAAGCTTTATAAAAAACACAATTAAGAACGAGTAGGGTAGCCCGTTAGTACCAACATGAACAAAAGGCCCCATTTCAAATCCTCCCAAATCCACCACGTAGACGTAACAGCACGGCTGCGATGCCTTAGGGTTGCTCCCTCCCGGACCTCACCCATTTCAACAATCCACAGTCAATTTTACACCTTCATGTAAGTTGCTGCTCATAGCCATCCGATACGGCATGATTTCATCCTAGTCGAATGAGCGGGTATCCTCCCATTCACGAATTTACCTAACGGTTACTGATCCCGACATGAAGCCGATTTTCGGTAAGGGGCACGGCTAGCACCCCGATCCTACCTACCCCGATAATCAATATCCCCAATTCAAATATAATTTTATTGGATGACGTTATTCTAAAATCAAAATAATATTTTTTTTTGGATCGGATCCAGTCGTGAACAAAAGCTAAAATAATTTTTCTGAGAAAAAATAGGAGATATGGATTCTTCTACATCATACCGTCCATGCCTGGAGGCATTCCGCCCATTCCGCCTGGAGGCATTCCCCCTCCACCAGCAGATTTACTTGAAGCAATTACATCATCAATTCTTAACAACATGGATGCTACTTCTGTAGCGGATTTGATAATCTGTTCTTTCACTGCTAAAGGTTCAAATATATCAAGTTTAGACATGTCTGCAATTCGTGAATTACGTGCATCAATTCCAGCCCATTTTGCTCCCTTATTTTGCTTAGATCGCAATTCAGCTAATGTATCAATTTGGTTCATGCCCGCATTTTCAGCAAGGGTTAAGGGGATAATTTCCAATGCTTCAGCGAATTTTTCAGCTGCCAATTGTTCTCTGCCAGTCAATGTATTAGTCCATTCTCTTAATTTGCTAGAAACGTATGCCTCAGGTGATCCTCCTCCAGCTACTATCAAGGGTTTTTCCAAAACATCTTTGGTCACCATAAGTGCATCATGAACTGAACGGTCTGCCTCATCAACAACTCTTTGGGATCCACCGCGTATCAAGATGGTTACAGCTTTTGGATTCTTGCACCCTTCTATGAATACCCACTTGTCAGTTTCAACTTTCCTTTCTTCTACGAGATCAGCCGCTCCCAAATCCTTGCTGGTCAAGTCATCTAGATTGTTGATAACTCTTGCGCCTGTAGCTCGGGATAATTTGGTCATGTCACTCTCTTTCACACGTCTAACCGTCAAAACATTAGCTTTTGCGAGATAGTGTTGTGCTATGTCATCTAATCCTTTTTGACAGATTACTACATTAGCGCCAGAGCCAGTTATTTTTTCAACCATGGTCTTTAACATGGTATTTTCTTCATCAAGGAATCTCTTCATTTGTTCTGGTGACGTAATGTTTAATTTTGCGTCGAATTCAGTCTTTTCTATTTCCAAGGCAGAATTAATCAATGCTATCTTAGCTTTCTCCACCCTTTTGGGCATTCCTCCATGAACTACCTCCTTGTCCAAAACGATTCCTTTTATCAATTTTGTATCTTTAAGGGATCCACCAGATTTCTTTTCAACTTTGATGTCATCCAAATCGACCTTTGTAGATCCATTTCGGGACTCAGATACTTGTTGGGCAGCTGTTACGACAATATTAGCCAAGTCATCTGATTCCTTTGAAACCAATTTAGTTTGCATTGATGTCTTTGCTATTTTTATTAATTGCTCTTTCTCGTTATTTGTTACTTTAATAGCGATATTGTTTAAAAGTTCTATTGACTTGACAGCACATTTTCTATACCCATCTACAATCACCGTCGGGTGAACATTCTTCGTAATCAACTCCTCTGCTTTTTCAATCAGAGAACCTGCTAGAACAACGACGGAAGTGGTGCCATCCCCCACCTCATTATCTGTTGCCTTGCTTATTTCCACCATCATTTTGGCAGCAGGATGTTGAACATCAATTTCTTTCAATATAGTTGCACCGTCGTTAGTAATAGTGACATCACCTAACGAATCTACAAGCATTTTATCCATGCCTCTAGGACCTAAACTAGTTCGTACTATTTCTGCGACTGTTTTTGCTGCGTTTATGTTATTTTTCTGTGCTTCTCTTCCTTTGGTCTCACTTGCGCCTTCTTTTAATATTAAAACTGGCATTCCGCCTGCTGATCCTTGTTGAATTGACATATTTCCATCATTCACCTTAAAATTATAGTTTACACTGCAGTCATTGGTATATTTTAAACTTACTTAAATAAAATTAATTTATTTGTTGAAAAAATAAAAAAAGCTAGGATAACAAAGAATCGTATTTGCCAGACGAAATATCCTGGTATATCTCGTTTGCTACCTTATCTTCCACTTTTATGCCCAAGCTCAGACAGGTACCTATTATTTCCTTTGAAGATGATTTTATCGTTTGTGCATAGGAAACATCAAGTTTCATTTTTGATATTTTGACAATTCCCTCCATCGAGATATTCCCTACAAAATTAGTCCCAGCAGTTCCAGACCCTTTAGTAATTCCAGATTCCTTAAAAATAAGGGCAGCCGTAGGAGGTATACCTACTTCAACTGTGAATTGTTTGGTCTCAGTGTCGACTTCCACTTTGACTGGAACTTTCATTCCCGGAAAATCTTTGGTTTTTTCGTTAATAGTATTAACAACCTGTAAAATGTTAATTCCAAGTGGTCCCAGAGCAGGTCCTAAAGGTGGCCCCGCGCTAGCTTCGCCCCCACTTACTAAGGCATTCACAACTTTTTTTTCACTCATAAGATATTACAAACAGACTAATGTAAAAACCACTTATAATTCTATAAAGACTTTTTTAAATAATTAGCGTCAACGGTTACAGGTATTTGATAGGGAGAATCAAGCAATACTACTGTGGCTTCCTGCTTTTCATAATCAACTCTCATTATTTTGGCTTTCATGGATTTGAACGGGCCAGCAATAATCTCCACTGTGTCATCAATAATTAGTTCGGTAACTACTGGTTTCTTAATGAGATAACCCTCCAGATCCTTAAAAGGAAGTTCACCTCTTATTTGTCCCCTTATATGTCGGATTCCGTGCAAAGCCTCATATGCGATATTTGAGTCTACTGCTTCAACGATTACGTAACCCTTAAAATTTTCTAAAAATAAAACCGAGTATATACCCTCTATTTTCTTTGAATGTAACCTAGTCTGAAGCATGGATGCTATCATGCTTTCTTGACCACCAGCCACCCTAACTACAAAAAATTTTGAATCTTCTTCTTCTTCGTTTGACAACAGGGAGGCATCCTCAGTTTGACTGTCAGAATCTTTTGATCCCTTCTCCCTGGGCATTTTTAGATTCCTTAGCACCTAAATTATTATCTTTTGCCCTCTTTGTATTGTTATTACTAATTGACTTATTCTTGATTGATTTTTTTTTATGCTGACCATTATCAAGATCATTGACACTGTCAATTTTTTCGGATTCATTATTATCATTATTATCATTATTATCATGCAAGTCTATCAAATCCAAATCATCATCGTCTTTGCGGAGGTTTTTTGGCATACTTATAGAATCATTAAACGTATTTGTTTTGGAATTTATAAGTTTATAACATTTGCTTCAAATATCAATTTTTAATGTTTATCCTACAGAAATAAGAAATAAATCTACATCATGATCTCTAGTTCTTCTTGATAAGGAAGTTTACAATTATAACCTCTTCCAAAGATATGGCCAGTTTTACCATGCTAAACTATTTGAAAAATGAGGTAGGGTTTGAGGACTCTTTTTGTTTTGATGATCATGCCAAACACGGGACTGACAAGAATCAAGACGTAAGAAATTCTGATCCCAAAATTAAATTTCTTAAATCCAAAAAATATAACAACTTGAATTTGGTTGTAACAGACGAAGAATTAATTCACTTAAGAAACATCGACGAATTTGAATTTCCGAATAATGTATTAATCTTCTTATCTAAACATGCATCAAAGAGTAAAATACCCGCATTGACATCCCATTTTACAGGAAATTTTTCAACAGATAAGTCACTAGGTGGGGCAGCATTTGAGATAGGTATTGCATACCCTAGTTTTCAAAAGGAGTACATGAAAAATTTGTTTTCGATGAAAAACAGCTTACCCAAATACGATCTCACGATTGAATCTTCTCATCACGGACCAACATCATCTTCAAATCCAATCTTGTTCATTGAGATAGGGTCTTCTGAAGAAGAATGGAACAACAAGGAAACAGCCAAGATGGTTTGTGAGTGCTTAATACAAACGATACATGATGCAAATAAAAAAGCGAATATTGAAGAAATAGAAATCGCGATAGGGTTGGGTGGAAACCATTATCCGCAAAAATTTAACAATTTAATTCTAACATCCAATGTCGCCTTCGCATCCATTGCCAGTAAACATAATTTGAGATTCATTAATAATGAAATGTTAAAACAGATGTGGGAAAAAAGTATTGAAAAGGTAACCAGTATTTATATTGACAAGAAAGGAATGGGTAGTGAAAAAAATAGAATATTATCCCTCCTAAGAAGGCAAGAATTAGAGCCAAAATATATATGATTTCAGTAATTTTTTTATTCTTGGTTCAAAGAATCATATAGTATTAATTATATCAAAAATAAATCATAAAACAACCTAAAAAGATGTAACCGCAAGATATATGATTAAGATCTAATCCCATGGTCCATCCAATCTCCTAAACTTAGATTAACTCACCATGCAAATAATAAATCAAGAATTAAAATGAAGAAGGACGAGGCTCTTATTGATTCAAGTCATAAAAAACCTTCGATGGTTGTAACATCAGTTTTAAAAAACCAAAATGAAGTATTGGTTTTACGTAGAAGTATTAAAGTTAAAACCATGCAAGAAAAATGGGCAGGGGTGAGCGGATATCTCGAAAAAAACGAAGATTTACTCTCTAGAGCATTGACAGAAATCTACGAAGAAACACTAATAAACAAAGATGAACTAATTTTAAGAAAAATATTCAATCAATTAAATGTTCAAATTCACAACGAATTGATGATAATCATCCAACCCTTCTGTTTTGTTTCGAACACCAGGGAAGTAGTATTAGACTGGGAACATTCAGACTACTATTGGATCAAGCAGAAAGAAATGGACAATTTTGATTTCGTTCCCAGCTTGAAACAAATCATCTCCAGATGTTTTGAAGAATTATGACAATACAAATTATCAAAAAGTTAGAATAGTCATGATTGAAAAAAATAAGATAATAAAATCCTATTTTAGTGAGTTTTTGTTATTTTAACCAGTTCTCTAAGATGAGACAAGGACCGTACTTGAGCACCATTTACTTTTTTGTACAGTGCCCAAAATTGTTCATTCGTTATATCCTTTCTCTCCTTTAATATCTTCAAATGCCTTCTCATCGATCGTACCTTGATAACATAAACTTCCTTTTTACCGACTCTAGCTGTCTTTTTACCTTTTTTGGATCCTGGGCCAGTTCCATGTTTTTTCTTAGTTGCAAGTTTTGTCCTAGTTCGACCCCTAGAAGTGCCTTTAACTTTTGCGGTCCAAATGGCCCCATTACTTATCAAAGATCTTATATTTTCTCTTGTAATTGAGTCGGCCACATCATCTAATTTGTCCGGTTCAAATCTTACCCTATTAACCCCGACTCCAAGAATTCGGGATGCTAGCTCTCTTTTTTTATGTATATTTACTACCATCTATATCACTACTTTTGATTTTTCTTCACGGTTGAAGATTTGGATGAATCTTTCTTCACGGTTGAAGATTTGGATGAATCTTTCTTCACGGTTGAAGATTTGGATGAATCTTTCTTCACGGTTGAAGATTTGGATGAATCTTTCTTCACGGTTGAAGATTTGGATGAATCGGATTCAGATTTTTTTCCGTTTATTAGTTTGATGTCCATTGACTCTGCTTTTGATATAATCTCGAGTCTTTTCTTGTTTCCAACAGTACGGGCTATGCGGGCTGCATCCTTAGTATTATCCAGCAGCATCAAATCCTTAACATTGTGAACCAAATTGTCAATATAACCAGAAGGATGTAATCCACGTGATATTTTAGGGCCACGGTAACCAATCTTTACCAATGGGGGCACTCCTGAGACTTGCTTTCTCATCTTATTGTCAACTCCCTTGGGTTTTCTCCAGGTGACAGCTAACCTTTTATATCTCCAGCTTTCTTGTCTTTTAAATTTGGGACGATGATCTGAAATCTTTTTACGTTTTTCAAGGAGATCATTATTGATTACCATAATATCGTTTTATTCTACTTAGAATAAATAAATATGTTTCCGATTGATGTTAAACAGCCCCAGATAGTAATTGCGTTAATTAGCCCATAAGAAATTATTTGGCAGAATTTCAAGCCAAAGCACCGGATAAAGAAAAGGAAAAGGATAAAAGGTTTCGTATACACAATTGTTTAATGAATAAATACGAATTACCCCCTCTTCCATACGGCTATGATGCATTAGAACCACATATAGATGCAAAAACTATGGAAATCCACTATACAAAACATCATCAAACATATACTAACAATCTTAACGCAGCTCTTGAAAAATGTCCTCAAGATGTTCAGAATAAGGATATAACAGAAATACTTAGTGACATAGGGAGTGTACCCAGTGATTTAAGATCAGCAATAAACTTTAATGGCGGCGGATTTGACAATCATCGAATTTTTTGGAACAATTTAACCCCGAATGGCGGAGGGGAACCACAAGGATCTATTGCAGAGGCAATAAATAATTCATTTGGAAGTTTTTCAGCTTTTAAGGAAAAGTTTACTACAAGTACGGTAGGTATTCAAGGAAGCGGTTGGGGATGGTTAGTATTTGACCCAAAGAGCAACAAAGTAGACTATAAATCCATGCCAAATCAAACCAGTCCCAGGACAGAAAATCTCATACCACTGTTAGGATGTGATGTTTGGGAACATGCGTATTATCTCAAATATCAGAATAAAAGACCCGACTATGTCAATGCTTGGTGGAATCTGATAAATTGGGAAGACATTAACAATAGGTATGCCAAATCAAAATAACCTATTTTTTTATTGTGAAAAATATTTAATTTTTTAGTTAATAACATCGATTTTTCCAAACCCTTCTCTAATTGTTGTGTTAACATTCATTGTATAATCATAAATAATTTCAGAATATTTGACTAGAATTGGCATAATATCGTCCAAGTTCTTACTCAAGTAGAAACCTGGACAATCGCCTGTAAGCTGGAACGAAGTATGTACAGATACTAAATTCTTTTCATTTTGACTCCATGAAAAAAAAGGATATAACCAGCATACGCCAGGTTTATTTGGATGAAGCTGACATGCTCCACATCCATCTAGGAATCTGCAGGTAATAGGGTGACCATTGTCAGTCTCATTTTCTGACTGCTTTCTCTTCAAATTAAGCATGGTTAAAGTGGTTATTACCTGAGAGTTTGAATCTGAAGCGGATGCATTATCCCACGTTGCTACGTAAGTTTCATTTCGTAGGAAAGACGATTGTGAATCATATCCCAAATGTTTTGAAATATTGGCAATATCTCTCGATGTCAAGGGTAACCGTCCTTGCTTTTCACAGCAGTTATGACAATCAGGCCATAGACAATCCCATAATAAAAAAAGAGATGATTCAGATAAAAATGGGATATGATAAGTGACCTTGTTTATCCTAATTGTATAATCTTGAATGTCAGTACGTTTTCCAAGATGTACTTCTCTAACAATTGGATCTATCGGCCATTTTTTTGAGAGCTCATCTAGTGCAGAGGAGACATCATCAACTTTTTCCTCTTCCCCGCGAGAAAACGTCATGTATGTAGAATTATAAAACCGGATGTTTAAATGTGACTATGATATCAAGTCCAATAATAGAGATCAAAACACAGAGAAAATGACATTAGAGAATTACAAACAAAAGGAAAGGAAAAAGGGAAAACATGCATCCTCTACAGAAAATCGCCGGTTGGTATGGGAATATGTAATCTGGCCGCTTATATTGGAAGTTAACAGAAACTATTTTACTTTACAAGAATATCACATCAAGAGAGATTGCGTTTGTGAAAACAAAGAAATTTTGCCTTCCAAGGTTGCAGGAGGGTTTGTGTCACTATTGGTTAAAGGCATTTTAGTGCGCGAAAAGAACATTTATTCGATCCATTATAAATTGATCCCGTATATGAGAAAAAAAGTTCATCTCGATTATGGAACGGTAATTAGAGAGATAAATGCCAAGAAATAGACAAATAGACAACATTATTCTTTAGTTGACAAGTATTTCCATTGGATTAGAGATAAAATAAAATAATGGAAACAAATATCACAAAGTGTAGCTCGTGAAGCCCGGTCGAACCATAAAAAAATGGTGCCGAATCTAGCGGTCAAACTCCAAGAGGACTAAGGATCTCAGGCTCTGGATCTGATAGAGAAGAAACCTGGGGACAGCAGTTCGAATCTGCTCCGGGCTACTCTAGATTGATGTGAGAAAACCTTTAGATTGATTACAAGATAATTGATTCTAGTTCAAATGAGGGCCCGCCTTAATAATTTCCTCAGAAATGGGTTCAAATTTCCTGAAATTATTTATGAATAATTTAGCCAGTCTTTTGGCAGAAAAGTCATATTGATTCTTGTCATGCCAAGTATTTCGAGGATTTAATATAGAAGCAGGAATGTCATAGCATGATGTAGGGTAATCGAGATTAAACGTTTCGTGCGTCTCATATGGAACGTCATCTAGTGTGCCTTTGAGCGTTGCAGAAACCATCTGCCTGGTATATTTTAGATCTATCCGTTTACCTATTCCGTAAGGACCGCCCGACCAGCCGGTATTGATCAAATAAACTTTTGAACTATATTTGGTTATCTTCTCTCCTAGTAACTTCGCGTATTCTGCAGCTCTTAATGGCATGAAAGGGGCTCCAAAACATTGAGAAAATGTCTCTTTTGGTTCGGTGATTCCTCGTTCAGTCCCTGCCAATTTACTAGTATATCCAGACATGAAGTGATACATAGCACCCTCTTTTGATAATTTAGATATAGGAGGAAGGACCCCAAAGGCATCTGCAGTAAGAAAAATAATGACGGATGGGTGACCGCAGACACTTGGGATAACGGCCCCAGGTATAAAATTTAAAGGATATACAACACGAGTATTTTCTGTCAAACTACCATCTGTAAAATCAGGTTCTCTTGAAAATGGATCAATAACAACATTTTCCATTACGGAACCAAATTTAATTGCATTCCATATCTGTGGTTCTTTGTCTTTGTTTAGATTGATACACTTAGCATAACAACCTCCTTCAAAATTAAATACACCATTATCAGACCAGCCATGTTCATCGTCTCCCACTAATCGTCGATTTTCATCGGCCGAAAGAGTTGTTTTTCCTGTTCCTGACAAACCAAAAAATAGGGCTGATCTATCAGCTTTACCCAAATTTGCGGAACAATGCATAGGAAATATGCCTTTTTTAGGTAAAAGAAAATTCATAACTGAGAACATGGATTTTTTTATTTCACCAGCATACGAAGTTGACCCCATCAGGATCAAATTTCGTTTGAAACTAAGAATAATAAAAGTTTCAGACTTTGTTCCTTCTAACTCTGGAAGAGATGCAAAATCATTAATGGACAACAAAGTAAAATCAGGTTTAAAATGAGACAAGTCTTCTCGTGATGCATTTATGAAAATTTGAGTTGCGAATAAACTATGCCATGCTCTGTCCGTAATGACTCTAATCGATAGTCTAGACGAGATATCAGCTCCAACAAATCCATCGAAAGTATAGAGTTTCTCTCCTAAATTATTATCATGGATATACTTTGTCATACGATCAAATATTTTTTCAAAGTTTTCTTCGGAAATAGGATGATTAACTTTACCCCAATCTACCGAGTTGGCAGTGATTTCATCCTTGACTATAAATTTATCCTCAGGTGAACGACCAGTAAATTTTCCGGTCTTTACCGATAACGAACCGGTAGATGATATCTTACCCTCATCATTTAGAATAGCTGATTCAACTAATAGGGGAACTGTTAAATTTCTTCGCCCCTCATTAATTGTAAAGTCCATCTTCTATTTCTGCTTCATAATACCAATAGTTATAATCTTTGGGGTAGATTGTTATTAAAGATATGGCCAATAAATTATAAAAAATTTTTTTGTTAGAAAAATTTTAATAATTTATTTTATTACATTGTTATGAAAATTAAAAAAATAACATCATTCAAATCCAACAAAATTATTTTAAAATTTATTTATTAAATTGACCTTCCTTAATAAAAATCAGTTAGATCTATATTAAAAAAATATTTCAATATTTCTACATAGCTTTTCACTGGAGGCGGAATTTCATTTTCACATGCTATTCCGAAATCCCTTGCATTAAACCATATAATTAAACTTTGTAAGATATTCAAGAATCGATGATGACTTGTGTCAACCGTTCCAAAAGATTTAATGTACCTGTCAGCCAAATTCCAAGAGGCCGTAAAATCAATACAATCGCTTTTGTAGATTGCTCTTAGTTGATCTTTAATATCAACTCCAATTTTGAATGGTTTTTCACACACTAATATTGGAAAATCAATTTTGTCGGGTATAAAAAGAGCTGGCGGAGACCATATAGAAATAATTCTAGCACCATCATCTAACTCTGATTCAAATTTTTTGGATAATAATTTGTTTATTTTTTCATCTGTAAACCAAGAAAAAATCACGGTCGCCTCGGATAAAGAACAACTAGAAACGCTTTCATTAAGAGTATAAACATTTTTGCTGGTTTTCGTTTTTGATTTGATTTCATCAATAACTGTAGCGTTAATATCTATTCCCACGGCCTTTTTAACTCTGAATTCTTCTATTGCAATCTGTAATGTCGAGGGATTGTTACCAATACCGATATGATAAAATATATCGTCTTTATTCAAATTTGAAATTGAAAACATCTTCCTAATAAAATCATCAGGAATAACAACGCTGTCTCCGGTTAATACCGTATTAGGCAGCGTTGAAATAAACTCACTAATTTTCACATATATTTACCTTTTCTAGTTACAGTTATCCTACTACTAACATTATATTTCGACAAATACATTATCACCCTCTACCAGCACCTTGTATGACTGCTGGTTTTTTAGTTTTTGGGGAAACCAGATAAGATCACCAGTTTGAACATTCCATTTAGCACCATGCCATGGACAGACAAGCTCATTGCCTTCTAATATCCCCTCATGTAATTCGGCTCCTGCGTGAGTGCATATATTATTAATTGCATAGTATTCACCTTTAACATTTGCTATTACGATTTCTTTACCTCCGGCAGTAATATTTTTTATTTTGCCTTCAGGAATGTTTACGGCCTTATCTACCAAAAACTTTGTCATATATAATTATTTCAAAATTCAGAATATTTTAAAGTATTTGATGCTTTATTATTCAAGAATGGTTCTTATTCTGTACAGATGAATCCCCTAAGATTTTGATCAATAGGGCTTTTTGTACATGCAAACGATTTTCGGCCTCGCTCCAAACGGCAGAATGAGGACCATCAATGATCTGAGATGTAACCTCTTTCCCTCTCTTTGCGGGCAAACAATGCATGAAGATAAAATCTTTTTTTGCATATTTGATCAAGGCATCATTAACCTGATATTTGGGGAAAAATATTTTATCTCGGCTGTCAAGCTCATTTTCTTTTCCGATTGAAATGTGAGTATCGGTAATTATTACATCTGCATCAATAACTGCTTCAATAGGATTAGATGTTATCAATAAAGCCGATTCATTTTTTTTAGCTAATTTTCTTGCTATATCCACTATCCAATTTGGTGGCTCAAAACCTATAGGAGTTGAAACTTGAATATTTATTCCCAATTTTGAACACCCTAGAAGTAAATCATTACAAACATTATTGCCATCTCCAATAAACGCCAGATTTATCCCTCTTAATTTTTTTTTATACTCGCGGATAGTGAGTAAATCCGCCAGAATTTGACAGGGATGAAATAAATCTGATAAACCATTTATTACTGGAATGGTAGAATGTTCTGATAATTGTTCGATATCTTTATGATCATATACTCTGGCCATCAAGATATCAACATACAATGAAACAGTCCTAGCTGTATCTTGTACCGATTCACCACGAGATAACTGTAAATCACTAAAAGACAGATTTATGGCATGCCCACCTAATTGAAGCATTGCTGTTTCAAAACTTATCCTCGTTCTTGTAGAGGGCTTTTGAAAAATCATTCCCAGGATTTTTCCATCTAGATATTTAAGATTTGAACCTTCTGCTTTGAACTGGTTTTTCAAGGATGATGCATGATCCAGTATGGCTAAAATTTGATCAGACCTCAAATCTTGAAGACTCAAGATATCTTCTTTCAATATTAGTTTTGAAAAAAATCTTTAATTTAATGCTTTCAAATAGCTATTTCTTTTTCTTAAACCATCCGAACCGGCTCTTTTTCCCACCTTGTTCCTTCTTTTCTTCCTCTTCTTCTTACTTGCATAGTCTCGGAAATTTCTTCAATTTCCCTAGTGGAGTTTTCATTGGAGGACGATTCTTGTTGTTCAACAGGAGTATTGGAAGAAGACGATGAATCTATTTCCAAATCATCATTCATTGATTCTTTAGAAAGACCTGGTAACACTTCAGTGCTATTATCGGCTAAAAGTACCCCTGAATTCGGACCATCTTCTGAAACAAAATCCTGATTAAAAACTCTGCTACTTTCTTCTAAAACTTCATTCGTTAATTGATCATGTGACTCCTTACCTGCATTGGCCTCTTCATTATCAGGAATCACATAATTCTCGTTGATTAATGATGTTTGAGTACCACGATAAGAATCAAGAAGCGACTCATTATTGAAAATAGTCTCAACAAATCTTTCTCTATTGAATTTAATGATATCGTCGTATCCTTGACCAATACCTAGATAAATGATCGGTTTGGAGGTAATGTAGGATATGGATATTGCTGATCCGCCTTTTGCATCAGCATCGGTCTTCGTCAGGATTGCACCATCAAATTCTGTGTATGAAAAGAACTCTCGGGCTTGATTAATAGTGTCATTACCGGATAACGAATCACCAACGAATAGTTTGATATCAGGTTTGATAACCTTTACAATTTTTCCAATTTCATCCATTAGATTCTTTGCAGTTTGCATCCTGCCCGCAGTATCAATTAATACAACGTCAATGTAGTGTTTGCTCGCGTACTCTAGCGCATCCCTGGAAACAGCAGATGGGTCGGCACCATATCTTTGAGATATCACCTTTATGGATAGTTTTTCTGCGTGTGAAGAAATTTGTTCGATAGCTCCAGCCCTGTGAGTATCAGCGGCAGCAATCACTATTGAAAATCCAGATTTTTTTAGTAAATTAGCTACCTTGGCCACAGTGGTAGTTTTTCCTGTTCCATTTATTCCTAAAAATACAATTTTAAATGGTCCACCCTTGCGTTGCTTCTTTGCATTAATCGCAGAAATCAAATCAACTGATCCTGCCTTGGCTAGAATCTTTGAAAAATTATCTTTTAACGTAGATGCAATAATTTGTTCGGTAGTTTCATTCTTTTGTAATTTCATACCAACCAAATTGTCTTTTATTTGCTGGGATAAATCATCTATAACTTCTTGAGAAACATCACTTTCCAAAAGGGCAATATTTAGATCAAAAAGGCTTTCATCCAAATCTTTATCAGATAGTTCCCTCTGACTAATGCTCTTAGCAGCATTAGAGAATGCTCGCTTTAATTTATCAAACATATAGGCATCCCAAATACATGATCTAAAACTTTAACTTTGGTTGATTTTGACAGCCGCTAGTGTGAATGTGAATGTGAGTGTGCTGATTCATCGTGGTTTCGCATTTGCCCAACATAGGAATTTACGGTATTCTGTATTTCCATCATGCGATGAGAAATCTGTTGTTTTTGCGTTGATAATTGCTTTGTAGCCAATTCAAATTCCTTTATGCGTTGTTCTATGAAATTGACAGCATCATCCTTCTTCTTTTCTACTACTACCCCAGCGCCGATGTTTACCAGAACTTTTTCAAGTGGATAAATAAGACTTTTAACATAAACACCTATTCCTAGAGGAACTAATGATAGTGTTTCGGATTCTGAAGACAAAGATCTTAACGCTTCAAAGGAGTTGTGAGACTCTTCATATAATCGATGTAATACGGACTCCTTTGCTACTACATCATTATAATAAGCCTCAAGTAACTTTGATTCCTGTACTAAATCATTTACAGTTTGTTCCATATCAACACCTCTTCTATTACCGCCATCCATTGTCATAATATCCTGTTTTACATCTGACTTTATTATAACTTTGGCATTATTCAACTTGGATCCTGTTTTAGCTCTATATCGATCATCATGCTATGATTAATTTGAATAAGATTTAGCAATACCGAATAGTTCGTGAAGAAACAGATTTGAGTTCGATTTTTCCAACTCGAAATTATTTCCGTTTAATATTCCATCTTTGTTCATATCTGAAACAAAAATCAACGATTTGTCGGGTCTAAATTGGTGGATTTAGTTAACACTTTCGTTGATTTGGTACGTCCTGTAGTAATTCATGACCAAACTCTGTCGCACCCAAAGATCCTGCATCACATGATCAACAATCAAATGAGCCTTAGGGAATACGTGTTGATAATTTTGTAAGATTTTCTGTCTCCGATTTGAAGACAAAAAGATTGTATAAATAATGACAAGATTGTTGAATGTGACCTTAAATTTAAGGTATGATCAAAACCATTAAAAATATATTTAATATTGTAAAAATTACAAACCAAGAGTGTATCAAGTTTTTATTAATGGTTATGGCATAATTGGAAGCCGATTGGCAACTGCCTTAACGAAGGATAAATCTATTAACCTTATAGGTATAGCAAAATATTCTGTCGATGAGAAAACACAAGAAGCAATAAACAAGGGATACAAGGTTTTCGTTCCTCGCAAATTGTTTAAGGAATTTAGAAACAAAAACTACGACATTTCAGGTAGTATTGAGGATGCAATAAACCAATCCGATTTGGTTATCGATGCTTCTACAGAAGGAAATGGAATTAAAAATAAAAGAAAATATTATCAGCCTCTTAAGAAGAAGGCAATTTTCCAAGGAGGTGAGGATAGATATGGCAGAAATTCCGTGGCAGACATTATCCACAATTCAAGAGTAAATTATGAAAAGACTTTGGAAAAAGATTCCGTAATCCAAGGTAGTTGTAATGTTACTGGCATGGGTAAAATCATCCAGCCGTTGATTGAAAGTTATGGCAAGTTAATTAAAAGATTGGATGTAGTATTAGTGAGAAGATGGGCAGATCTAGAAGATAAGAAAGAGGTAAGGGATTCGATAGAGTGGGATAAAAATCCACATCATCAGGACGACTTGAAAGATTTCATACCCTCTGCCAATTTGTATGTCGATGCGTTAAAGGTGCCATCAAGAATGATGCATCTTCATCAAATGACAATCAGGTTTGATGGGAGACCACCATCTAAGGATAATATCATAGATAATTTCAAAAATGAATTTGGAGTTGCTATTTTGAAAGATGCAAAGGGCACCGGAGACATAAGAAAGAAGGCTGCAGAACTCAAATTCGATCATGGAGATACATCCATGGTCCACATTCATAGCGAGTTGATAAAAATTCAGGAGGATACGTTGAAGATTTCATATTCAGATGATCAAACCGGAATGGTAATACCTGAAAATTACATGTTAATACAATCAATGTTGTTGAAACGACCCCGAGCAGAAGCGATAAGACAAACTGACAAGATATTCAGCATGAAAAGGAAAAAGAAATTACTGGAATCGGAATTTCAGGACTAAACCATAGGAACAACCAAATCCGAATGGGTAATAAAAATCACAATATTGGTTCGGAAAAAATCTTGCAATAAATTAAACACAAAAAAACAAAGAGGATTTAACCCCAGTATCAGGTTCTATTTTTTACTCCAAATATTCTATCAAAATAATCAGATGATTCTGCTAACGAGGGGTTAGATATTGTGTCTTCGCCTTCTGCTACTTTTGCTAATTTTCTTGCCAATTTTTTCTTGTATTCAAGCTGCATCTGTCTAGCTATTTGGATACGTTGAGCTTGTGGCGACCCTGCACCATGCATGGATTCGGTCAAGTACCCAACGGCATTTCTACCAAGGGTCATATTTTCTATTAACCGAAGTATACGAACTCTGTCTTCTGTTGATACACCTTTTCGTCCTTTCAAGTATTTATCAAGTAATGGACCGGTAACGGGTCCTCTAAAGTCCTTTTCAGAGGGCATGGTTACCATAAGGCCTCCAGCAATGTCTTGAGCTAGTCGACCTATTTCATAAGGAAAACGAGTAACATTGTGCTTACATACATTAGCAAGCATATCATCATTAATGAAATTTCCAGACGGAGTCTTGTATGCTTGATGTGAAGAAGCTAAACCGGCCGCAAATATTGTTTCATTCAAATGAGTCATTTCAATTAATTTATCTTTAATATGGGAAGCGTTTGCAACCCCATTATATTCAGCGATTGCTGCAGAAGCACCAATCAATACATCTCCTAATCCGGTTTTACAAACATAACTTCGCCTATGATAGCAGGTGAATCTTTCAACCAACATTGAAGCGAACTCCACCTCACCCTCCATAAAGATCAATTCATTCGGAATAAACACGTTATCAAATATTATTAGGGCCTCTTGTCCGGAAAATTGAGAATTACCTGAATCCAAGTCCCCCTCTTCCATACTCCTGGTATCGCACGATTGTCTTCCATAGATATAGGTAATGCCTTTTGCATCTACCGGAATAGCACCGACGATTGCATAGTCCTTGTCTTCGGGCCTCATA
This sequence comes from uncultured Nitrososphaeraceae archaeon, assembly GCA_963850055.1. Lineage (GTDB taxonomy): Archaea > Thermoproteota > Nitrososphaeria > Nitrososphaerales > Nitrososphaeraceae > Nitrosocosmicus. Next base: position 146,837 of record CAWKJS010000003.1, read on the forward strand.
CGCATGGTCGGCATCACGATTAACCAATGTGAATTAATACAGCCGGTCTGATGAGCTTTAGCCCCTTTTATATAAACACCCTTTTCGTCCTTTTTGACAACATGGACAAACATGTCTGGATCTTCTTGTTGAGATGGGGACAAACTCCTGTCCCCTTTTGCATCCGTCATTGTCCCTCCAATGACATGGTTTTCATATTGAATTTTTTTGATAAATTCAATTAGCCTTTCATGATAAGGTGTTTGATATTTTTTATCAATTTCATATGTTGTAGAATACAACGAGTTTAGGGCATCCATTCCCACACAGCGTTGAAAACAAGTTCCAGTTTGTTGTCCGAGCTTTCTTTGCATCCGGTTCTGATTCACCAAGTCTTGGGAACTTTGTGCTATATGCAAGAATCTGTTAACCTTTAATCCTGTCAATGAGGAAGTTGCAGAACCTATTTCAGGATCTTCTTCTGCTATATCATACGTAGCAGCCACAGCATTAATAGAAGGTCTAATCATTGGATGATCAACTGGTTCCTTAACTAGTTCTCCAAAAAGATAAACCTGCAAATTTCTATCCCTCAAACTTTCAATGTACTCAGACCCATTTTTAATAGGCATGTATTAAATTGAACGAGATATTATTTGAATATTTGTATATGACCTCTGATAGACATCCCTAGTATTGACGGTCTATGGCATTAGTAGATCCATCAATAAAATTACATCTAAGGACAACTTATTTTTAATATCGTCTAACAATATCTTTGTGAATCAGGTAAACCAAATCAAGATTCTACTAATGGAGCAACTTCAAATGAATGAGTTAGAGATTGACATTTTTTTAGCGTTGATGAAATCAGAAAAAACAACTTCCCATGGTTTCCAAGAGAACACCAATCTAGCAGCCGATCAGATTATTGAAATCTCTAAAAGCTTAGAAAAAAAAGGAATGGTTATCGAAATTAATAAAAACGAATTTCGAGCCTTGCATCCAAGGTTTGCAATAGTAAACAGATATAGAAGAATTTGTGAAGTAAATAATATACTTTTCAAAAAGAACACAAAAATCGATAACCTTGGGATAATGCTAGAAAACTATCAAAATCAGATATGAAGAGAGATAAATATTATGTAAGGCCTAAATAAGGGAAAACGGTTAAATTAATAATTTAGAATGCAATCTTCAACTTCTTCAAATAATAATAAGGACAAAATTGCCTATTTTGGTGTAATAAACATAAATGAAAATGGGAGAAATATCGGAGCGGTTGATATCTGGAGAAGTCTTAATTACAAAGAACCTATTTTGTGAAGAAAAAAGATTAGGTATTCTGGATATCACAGATAAGATAGGAATGCCCGAAATCAAGAACGACGAAATTTGGGCCGTTGCCATAAATAAATTTAGAAAAGGAAAAGATAGGTGGAAATTGATAAGTATTGCAAAAGATGGTAAAACAGAGTTTTTGGATACCGATGATGAAACTAAAATAATTGTAGATACGTCAAATTTCAAGATCAATGATAAAGATTGGTGGAGTTTTTTGGTTTCAGAAAATGTAAACAAGAGTATAGAGATCACTAAAGAATTGATATAGCATGATAAATGAATTTCCAGAGAAATATTACAATCTAGACCTCGACATTAATATAAAACATGTAGTAGAGGGGGCTTTGGCTAGCAAACTATCGGGCTATTTTCTGATTTACGACAACAAGTTCAGTTTTAGTGCAGTAGCTTTTGGTCGTATAGGTGGACATAACATAAGCGTCAAGATTTCTAAAACCACTAGTGACAAGATTAGAAAATTAAATTTGGATCCTGAAATAGTGATATTGATAGTTCAGAGGAAAATTATTGAGGGAGATATTACCATTCAAACGAAGAAACAATAATATTTTAGCAGTGTTGAAATTTTACAATACTGCATCCTTTAAAGCATTTCCACAAGAGCAATTGTTTTGTTCTGCCGGGATTATAGGTATTACCTTCTCCAGGATCGTCCTAGTGGTTTCAACGTTCTTGTTTAAGGTTTCTATAATTTCTCGTGATGACACAGGCTGATCGGCCCAAACATCATAATCCGTAATAGTAGAAACAGAAAGATAACAAATCTCACTTTCTCTAGCCAATATGCATTCAGGAACTAGGGTCATACCTATGACATCAGCCCGAAATACATCCCGATATACCTTAGATTCTGCGCGCGTAGAAAATCTTGGACCTTCGATACATACGTATGTTCCCTTATTATGAACACGGATGCCTAACTCATTAATACAATTGACAACAATATTCCTCATGTCCCCACAGAAAGGATCTGCTACAGAAATATGACATACTTTTGGTCCATCATAAAAAGTATAGGCCCGTTTTTTTGTAAAATCAAAAAACTGATCAGGCAGCATAACATCCCCTGGTTTTATTTCATAATCCAAACTACCTACTGCTGAAGGTGCAATAATTCTCTTAACTCCCAATTCTTTTAGTGCCCAAATATTAGCCTGATAATTTATCATGTGAGGAGGTATTCTATGACCTTTTCCATGCCTAGGAAGAAAAGCTATTCTCTGATTCTCAAATTTTCCAATAATAATGGCATCTGAAGTAGGACCATATGGAGTATGAGGATTAATTGATTGTTCTATCTTAAATAAATTAGGGTCATAAATTCCAGTACCACCTATAATGGCTATCCCTACAGATTTATCAATAGCAAGCATCTAGTATACCACCATTGAATGAACACGATATCCTCTTTCTCTTAATAGTTTCCCCCCATCCAATGAGGATAACTCTATGATGAATGCAAATCCGGCTACCTTGCCTCCCAAGTCTTCAATTAGACTGGCTGCGGCTAATGCAGTGCCACCAGTAGCAAGTAAATCATCGGCGATCAAAATTCGGTCACCTTCTTTTAGTGCATCAGACTGCAACTCCATTACGGCTGTACCATATTCAATCCCGTAAGTTTGTTTTATCGTAGTTCCCGGGAGTTTTCCAGCTTTTCTTACCATAATAACCCCTTTATTAAATTTCAAACCCAACAAGGTAGATAAAATAAACCCCCGTGCTTCTATACCCGCGATATAATCAACCTCAACTTTTTGGAACTGGTCATAAAAATGATTCCCAAGGATATCTAAGGATTTACCATCTCTAAATACAGGATTGATATCCTTGAATAATATTCCTTGCTTAGGAAAATCAGGATAATTTCTTATTAGATTTTGAACGTGACTAATATCCGAATGCACAAAATTTTTTTAGATTTATGCCTATAAAAAACATTACTAGAAGTATTCAAGAAACAAATATTATGAATGCTTACTAGTTTGTTTATGAGAATGATATAATTGAAACTTGCCGATGCAAGGAGAGATCCCTATAGGAAGCTTGCAAAAGAAAATAACTATAGGAGTCGTGCTGTTTACAAGCTTTCACAATTAAATAAATCACATCACATTCTGAAACAAGGGATGAAAATAGTGGACATAGGAGCAGCTCCGGGAGGGTGGTTACAATTTGCATCTAAAATATCTGGAAGTAAAGGAAAGGTCATTGGGATCGATGTGAAAGAGATCGAACCGATTTCAAACGTCATTATAATTAATGGAAATGTGGAAGATGAACAAATGGTAACATTATTATCAAAGTATTTGGAAGGCAAAGCCGATATAGTCTTATCAGATCTAGCACCTAACGTATCAGGACTATGGGAGATGGATCACTTAAAGCAAATTGACTTGACAATGAAGGCTGTGGAGATAACTAAAAAAATCCTAAAGGTAAATGGAAATGCACTGTACAAAGTATTTCAAGGAGAGGCAACACCGGAATTTATCACCTATGTAAAAAGCATATTTTCTGCAGTCCACATAACAAAACCTGATGCAAGTAGGAAACAGAGCAGTGAGATATATTTATTGTGTAAACAATTTAACCCAACAATGGATTGAGAAACAGGATAATTAATTCTCGCGTCTGATATTTATCATTTTTTCAGCTTGTTCCAACTTTGAAACATCTCCACTGTTCTTTATAATAGTCTCCAATAATTTTTGTGGGCGTCCTTCGTTTAAAGAGTCCCTCGCAATCGATATTGCATCGCTTAAAGATTCTATATCTCCTCCAACCATTAAGGCAGCAGCACTATTGAGTAAAACTATGTTTTCCTTTGATTTATTGGATTGTATTCCATATATTATGCGCAAACTTTCATTTATTGATTCCATCCTATCCCTTACAGTTATTTCTTGAATTGAGGATCTGGGCAAACCCAATGAAACAGGATCTAATAACTCATTTTGGACGATATACTTTCCATCCTGAAAAGTGACATGTATTATAGTGTTTCTGCTTGTGGTAGACAGTTCATCCATTCCATCATGAGATCGTACAATCATCGCACGCTGCAGACTAAGAATAGGTATTATTCCAGGAATAATGGTCAACAAAGCCGGATCGGCAACCCCTATTACCTGACCATACAGATTTCTGCATGGGTTGCACAAGGGTCCAACTTTGTTAAATATTGTACGGATTCCTAACTCCTTCCTTATCTTAGAGACATACCGCAATCCTGGATGAAATTGAGGAGCATAGAGGAAACCAAGGCCGTAATTTTCAATCGATTTTACAATAGACAGGATATCACCGTTATCCAATCGATGGCCTATATATTCAAACAAATCTGCGCTACCACTTAAACTTGACGACGATTTGTTACCATGTTTTGCTACAGCTATCTTTTTACAAGAGCTAGCAATCACTGCTGAAGTGGTGCTAATATTGAAGGTGTTTAAAAAATCCCCCCCGGTTCCACAATTATCTATAATCGGGAGATCAGACACAGGATTGATAGGGATGGAAGATCCCCTGATAATTTCAATTACAGCCTTTAATTCTTCAAGGTCTTCTCCATTCAAAATTAAAGCCATTAAGAAAGCTGAAACAAATACATCAGAACAACGTCCATTAATGATATTAGTCATTACCGACCTCATTTCATTGTTATTTAATCTTTGTCCAGTCGAGAGTTTCTTTAGATAGATTTGGTTTTGTAAGTATACCCTATCTGTGGTAATGGTGTATTTGATCACTTTTAATTGTCTCTATATCTTTATCTATATTTTTAATATTTGAACTCATTTCTTTACCATTCGAATAAAATTAAAGAGAATTTTCTTACCTTCAACCGTTAATATCGACTCTGGATGAAACTGTATTCCCTCTATCAGATATTTTTCGTGACAGGCACCCATTATTTCTCGGTCGTCTAATGAAATAGAAGTAATTTTTAAACATTTTGGAAAATTATCTTTATCAGCAATTAATGAATGATAACGTGTTGCTACAAATGGGTTTTTAACACCTTCAAATAACTCGGTATTGTCGTTGAATTGGATATTACTGGTCTTACCATGCTTTATTTCTTTTGCCCTTTTTACTGTTCCTCCAAAGGCGTTCACAATGCCTTGATGCCCCAAGCAAATACCCAAAATTGGAACAGATGGTCCCAGTTTGGTTATCACCTCTGTACAAATTCCAAAATCCTTTTTGTATTTAGGATGTCCGGGACCTGGCGATATAATAATTGCATCAGGATTCATTTTAGATATACCCTTAATGGTAATCTGATTATTCCGTTTCACTACAGGATCGGTACTTAGTAAACCCATAATCTGGGCAATATTATAAACAAAAGAATCGTAATTATCAATGATAAGGACTTTCATTTAACTAGTGGTCACAATCTATTACCCAAAAGTTGATAATAATACTTTCTAATAAGGCTAAATATGTAACATCTTTTTGTATTTGTCATACCTGTCCACTATATTCTCAAGAGTTAATCGCATTAATCCATCTATTCCAAACTCCTCTATCGCAAAAGTACCCATAATACTTCCCATGAGAATTGATTCTTTAATTAATGTCAAATCATTCCCTAAATGACTTTTAGATTTTGAGATTAAATATCCCATAAATCCACCAGCAAATGAATCTCCAGCTCCTGTAGGATCAGTAACGCTTTCTAATGGGTATCCAGGTATTGGTACAACCTCGTCACCAATAAAGAGTAATACACCATGTTCTCCCTTTTTAATAATTGCAAAATTTGGACCGTAGGACAAAAGTTGTTTTCCACATTTAACAAGGTTAGAATTGTTACAAAGCAATCTTGCCTCTTGGTCATTTATTACTACCCCATTTGTTTTTTCAATCATAGATATAACAGAGTTCTTTTTATTATGAATCCAATATTCTATAGTATCGCAAATAATTAATTCAGGGCTGTTGAAACTATCAATTATCTTTATGTTTTGTTCAGGATCATTATTTGCGAGATAAATATATTTTGAGTTTTTATATTCTACTGGAACAATAGGTTCAAAATTTTCAATTACATTCAGTTCAGTTATGTTTGTCGTCCTATGAGACAGGTCAAAATCAAATGTAGAATCATAAAAGAATGTTTTTTTGTCATTGAATCGTTTCAAGCCCTTTATATCCATTTTGCTACCCAGCTGAGTGTAATATTTATCTGGAAAATCATTACCAATCGCACCGATTAATGAGACAGGTACGAAAAAGGATGCAGCCATAGATGCATAAGTCGCGGCCCCTCCCAAGATACGCTCTTTAATCTCAAAAGGAGTTCGTGTAGTGTCTAAAGCAATCGAACCAAAAACTGTAAGCATTAGGAAGAGTATTAGAGTATTAAATATAAAACATTGGAAACACAATAAATAAAGAACATGGGAGAAAATCCAAGGATAGTTGTAGGGATTACAGGAAGTTCTGGTGTAATTTATGGCATCATGCTTTTGAGGGCACTAGAGAAATTCGAGATTGAGACCCATCTAGTACTTAGCAAGTGGGCAGAAAAAAATATCGAAATTGAGACAGAGGAAAATGTCAACGAGATCAAAAAGATCGCCAAATTTGTCTATGATGAAAATGATATGGCGGCTTCCATATCAAGTGGATCGTTTAGAACCGATGGGATGGCAATTATTCCTTGTAGCATGAAAACCCTTTCTAGCATTGCCAATGGTTACGACGATAACCTCATTTCTCGAGCAGCATCAGTTACTATCAAGGAAAATCGTAGACTTGTCCTAGTCCCCAGAGAGACACCACTTTCAAAAATCCACATATCAAACATGTTAAAGTTAGCAGAGATTGGAGTGGTGATATTACCAGCAATGCCAGGATTTTACCATAAACCAAAATCAATAGACGACCTAATTTCACACATCGTTGGAAAAACACTTGATCAATTTGGAATAAACAATGAGATGTTCAATAGATGGGATAAAAAATAGAACTAGACAACCTAAACATTTGTTACAAGAGATGGATCGATTTGGAAGAGCATCCATGGGCATAAAACTATTAACCCGAGATTCATGGACCGAGTAAAATTCTAGTGGCTATCCAAATGTTTTCTAGGTAATAGTGTATTTATTTGACTTTTTCCCATAGATCCATTTTTGCTAATTTTTTCTTTCGGTTATGTTCTTCAAGCATATGGTACACTGATTTGTGGGAGCTCCCTTTACATATCATTAAAATTGCGTTTAAAGATAAAGACGTTTCGTCATAAGTACCAATGAATCCGACAAAATGTCCGTAGATTGATATATCAGCACCAGAGAAATCCTCCAAATTCTTTCTAAATTTTCCGCTCTGTCCAATAAGTCTAGATTTGATCCTGTCTAAAGAATTCATCGATTTTCCTGAATATTCTCGTAGATCTACAAGCTGCAGTAAAGATTCATCAGATAGCAACCTATAGGCCCTTTCAGGGGAGAAGCCTTTTGAAATGGCCATTATTATTTCGGATGCTTTGAATATTCCACTATTTGTTAAGGAGGCTTCATTTTTTAGTCGGATCGTTACATCTCCAGTATCTCCGTCTACATCTAGGGTAATATTACATTTTGATTCTATTTCAGATTTGACAGAGCCTTTCTTCCCAACTATTACCCCTATACGATCTTTGGATACTTTGATTACCTTAAAAATATTGTCAAAAGTCACTGTATGATAGTGAACAATAAACTATAATATATTTTAAAAAAGAGTTGCAGTCATCCGCCATGTACAACTGACAGAATAGTAACAGTATCTCCGGATGAAATTTTGGCTCCCCTTCCACCCATTACAGAAGACTCGACGCCGTTAATCGCGATCATTATTTCGTCCTCTTTTATCTTATTTTCCAAATCATATTCCTTCTCCAATAATGTAAGTATTTCATTAATGCTCGAATTAGTTACATTGATATTTACTGTTGAAAACCCAGCTGTCTTCCTTATACCACCAACTAAATCAACAGTTATCAATCTTATTCTGCAGTTTCTTCACGAGATTCAGTATTTTCTTCAGAATATGAGAGGGAGGCATTTTGTTGGGCTAGATTTCTATTTACATTTTTGGTAATGTAGCCTGCTATTTTGTTTCGTAATTCCTTTGAACGAACAATGGCAAAATTCTTAATGGTTTCTTTATTTTCGTTAAAATCACTAGTAAATTTATCAGGATAACGTTCCAACAATTCGTTGGCCATTTTTTTGACTCTATCCACATGATTAGAAAAAAAACAAGGGTATTTTATCTTTTATCTTAATTATATTGCACCAAAGGTGAATATAGTATAGATGGATGGACAGGCTAGCTTACAAATCGCGTAGAATTATCATATAGAATTTCAGACAATTCCTCAAAGGACTTTTTTAACAAAACAGAAGCAAAATAAACTATGCTCACTACCAAAGATGGAGAAGTAAGTGCACCGTCAAAGCAATTCTTGTATTTGACCGGCCCATCAGTTTCTATCAAGATCAGGTTAGTATCAGATTCTTTTAACAAGGTATGTTTGTCATTTGAGTACAGCAAATAGGGACCGAAAGAAACGAAATATCCCTTATCATTTATTCTTTTTAGATTGCTTTTGTTCCCATCATACCAATGGAATACTGCATTCTTAATTTTATATGAAGGCAGTATTTCCAGAATTTCATTGACAGATCTTCTAGAATGAATAGACACTGGCTTGTCATTCGTTTCTGCCAGATATAGCATTTTTTCGAAGACAATTTTCTGTTTTTCTGGTGTATTGTCTGGATCCAAATTGGTATATGTTGGATCAATTCCTATTTCACCAATTCCAGCAATAAAATCAAGTTTAGATTGTAAAAGACCTTCAAACAATTGCAGATTAGAAGAAACCGCTGCAAACTGCGGATGTATACCCACAAAAACTCTAAAAAGATCAGAATCCTTAAAAAATTTTTCTTTTAATGATAACGCCTCTACAGAGGAATTGAAATCTTCTGACACACAAATTGATTGAACATTAGCCTGATGCATGTAGTCGAATATTATCCTATGATATTTGTGATAATACTTATCTGACAAATGGATGTGCGAATCAACGTAATACAATTACATGATCATCGTGAGATGCAACTAATTAATTATTAGTCTTCACTTGCAATATTATTAGCAGGCGAATAATCTATCTACTAGTTATCTGGACATCAATATTATCTTAAATCTGGGTAAAGGTAAATTGCATTCTGAGTTTGAAACTAATATGACCAAAACTGATAAAGTATGCATATTTAGTAGTAAGAATGAACTCTTTAATTGAATCAATTTTACATAGGAGTTTAATAAACGAAGTAACAACTCTAATGGAATAAATGGCAATAAACTCAGAATCGGAAATAGCTCTGGCTTCCATTCACAGAATCATAAAAAAATACGGTGCTGATAGGGTGAGTGATAGTGCAGCAGATGAATTGAGAAGAATACTAGAAGATTTAGGGGAAAATATTGCTAAACAGGCCGTACAGTTGGCCAGTCATGCTCACAGGAAAACTATAAAATCTGAAGATATAACCCTTGCATCAAAAAATTTTATTAAGTAAGATCATGGTGTCAGAAACGGATTCATTTTTGATGTTATTGAAATGTTCTAACGAAAAACTTGGAAAGATAGAAAAACCATTACCAAAGAAATATAAGTTTTCAATCAATGATAAAACAAACAACTGGTGGGGTGGCAGAGCGGCCATGCGTTCGCCTGCAGACTCAGAGATACAGATAGCGAATATATAAGGGTTCGAATCCCTTCCCCACCTTTTAAGCAATATTATTTCAGACGTATTTTGATAATAGATACATTTTTGGTACGTATCATTTTGTTGATATCCTTTAGCAAAAATTCCATATCTATGTCATAAAAATATTCTGGATAGACTTTGAACTTTTCCAAAGAGCGATTCAGGATGGAGAAAAAAATGGCATTTTCTCCTTTTTGGAAGTGTACATATGCCGCATCTACTAATATCAACCCATTTAAGAGATTTTTTGTTTGTCCCTTTGAATCTTTCCAAACACCCTCTAGAACTTCATGAGACTTCCAATATCTTTCCATGTTAAATAAGAATACTGATGACATCACAGCGTCCTCTCTGGATATAAAATCGGTTACTTCATTCAATTCTTCTAGGCGGATCAAGGATCCTAGAATGTTAACGGGTTCAAAAAAATTAAGATCATCCGGATTCAATGAGGTATTTTCTTGTGTACTAACATCTATCTCGATAAAATAACTTGAAATCCTGATATCCCTGACTACTGCATTGTTGTAGTTTTGTAGCAGTACGCGCAGTGAATGCAAAACACTATTGGAGTTTGTGGGCAAATAATTATTTTTGTTACCTAAATAAACCAGATATCTTTTCTTCATGTAGATAGTTCGTTATTAACCAATTATGGTAAATTAGCCTTCTGATTTCGGTGCCAGAAGTTGTTAGAATAGATAGCCTGCCATTAATAAACCGATTCCGACGAAGGTCTTAAACCTCTTTTCCTTGATATGAAACCACAATTGCCACATTTATACACCCTTTTTCGTTTATAAGTGTAGATAACATCTAATTCTTCTATCCAATCATGTGTAGTTTTTAACATACAGTTTGTGCAAAATCTTTTTTCCAAATGGATTTCCTAGTACTTATGATGTTGGACAAATAAAAATAGATTTTCTAGACTATTTGATCATTTTCTTAATTTTGTCCTTAGCAACAACGGAACTTCCCTTGGGCTTTTTGCAACTGGAACATTGGCCTTATCATAGTTATTTATTTTTGATTCGGCAGATCCGTAGTTTCCGTAAACTATCGCTCCAGCATGACCCATTCGTTTTTCTTTGGGAGCAGATCTTCCCGCTATGTAGGCAACAACAGGTTTTGAAAAATTAGTCTTTATGATATAGTCGGCGAGTTGTTCTTCTGCATCACCACCTATTTCACCAACCACAACCACAGAGTCGACATCTTCTCTGTCCTTAATTAACCCAAAAGAGTCAATAAGATTAGTTCCATTAATTGGATCGCCTCCTATTCCCAGTCCTAAACGTTGTCCAAAACCAGAGTTGGATAGATGAAATGAAACTTCATACATTAAGGTCCCGCTCCTTGAAAATACAACCGTATTCCCCTTAGTAAAAGGTTGAGCAGGCATGATTCCAACTTTCATTATATCTGGGATAATCACTCCCGGAGTATTTGGTCCAATCATTCTTGCTCCTTTTTTCTGAGCATACTCAAAGACTTTTATTGAATCAATAATTGGTACGTGTTCTGGTATTGCTACTATTAGTTTAATCCCATTATCTAGAGCTTCTTTAGCTGCTTTATAAAAGAACGGAGCAGGTACGAATATCCCAGATATGACTGAACCTGATGCTTTTACTGCTTCCTCCACAGTATTAAAAACAGGAACATCTTCGAATTTAGAACCTCCTTTGCCCGGTGTGACACCTGCAGCTATATTCGTCCCATAAGATCGCATTAGTCTTGTGTGTGTAGACCCAAAGCTACCTGTAATTCCTTGAATAAGTACAGGTTTATTTTCATAGTCAGCATCGGATTCATTCCCTGATAAAATTCTAAAAATATCAAATTGTGTGCTCAAATTGTCTCACTGTTTAGTTGTTATTTATCTTTAGGACTACAGCATTTATTGCTTCCTCTACTGTGTCAAATAAGCGTGCTTTACTTCCATTGAGCAATTCCCTTGCCTTTTCGGATTGTGCTCCGGAGATTCTAGCGTAAACCGGTGCTGTTAATATATTATTCTTATAAGCCTCCAGAATACCCATTGCTACAAGATCTGTTCTCACAATTCCCCCATATAGATTCACAAGGATTGCTTTTATTTTGGGAAGTCTACTTATGACTTTAAGAGCTTCGTAAATAGTTTCGCTCGTAGCTCTTCCCCCAAAATCAAGGAAGGCTCCAGCTTTTCCATTTGCATCCGTAACCATATCTAGGGTTGACATTACTAAACCTGCACCATTGCCTATAATTGCAATGTCTCCTTCCAATTCAACAAAAGAAAATCCATTTTTAGCGGCTTGCTTTTCCAAATCGCTTAGATATAGATACTTTTGCAAATCCTCGTGTCTAAAGAGAGAGTTATCATCTATGATCACTTTAGCGTCCAAGGCAAGTAAAGAATCATCAGAGATGATAGCAAGAGGATTTATTTCGGCAAGTTCGGCCTCCTTCTCTACAACTACTCTAAAAAGATTCAGTAACAAGGTGACAAAACTTTCTTTGGATCTATCTGGGATATTTAAATTCGATGCGATAGTATTCGCTAACTCACTTGAAATGCCTTCAATAGAGATATCTTCAATTATTTTATTATCAGTTTGTTCAATATCAATCCCACCTTCTGATGAAGCAATTATCGAGAAACAGCGTTTACTCCGATTTAAGAATATAGACAAATAGATTTCTTTCACAATATCAACCATTTTCTCTAAGAGGATACCCCTTGGCAATTCGCCTTTTACTTCTTTCTTCAATAATTCACCAAACTTTGTTTCTAATTCAGAGGAATCTTTGCATTTTTGAATCGCTCCTGCTTTGCCTCGACCGCCAACTGTTAGTTGAGATTTCAAGACAAACGGAAAACCCAGTTTCTGAGATCCAATTCGGGCATTATCCACGCTTTCAGCCAGAATAGACTCTGGTGTTTTTATACCAAATTGATTAAATAGCTCTTTTCCTTGATATTCGAGAAGTCGCATCTTTGTAAAGGTTTGAAAATACTCTTTATAAACAATCCTTTTTTATTTTTGTTTAAGGATTATTGAAGTATTCCCTAAATTTTTTAAGTCCTGGCTCATATTGAGAGAGTTTGATGTAATATTCTTGACGTTTAGCAAATACACAGAGTAATCTTTCAGATTATTCATTAGTTCAACGTAACTTGGCATTAAAGTTTGATTTGGTTGTCCATTTAGCAAGGTCTGCATTAATTCATTATTTTGAATGATCGAGACACTAATGACGTTGCTAATGTATGTTTTATTGACAGTATTTACTTTAGCATCATTAATCTGATTTTGAACTTCGTTTTGTAAAAGCAAAAATTGACTATTGACTGAGGCCAATGTATCATTTGGATCCAAGAATGAAATGGTCATGTTACTCATTCCATTATTTTGTACATTTTCGGATGGTAGAAACCATACAATAAAGCTAGCGCCTATAATGCCTATTACTAGAATACTGGTTAAGATGATTCCTTTTTTATTAATTTTCTTAATATTATTAGTATTATCATTTTCCTTCTTGTCAGTAGTCATTAATTTTTTTTTGATTATACTATAATTATTACTTTATGTTTAGATAGATTTGTGGGTAGAAATATAATCAATGATATATTATCAATAAAAGAGATAGATTTGTCATGAATCAAGACAACAAATACGCGTTAAGAAGGATAAAGTATCAAGGAACGCATATGATCAACATTTGTGATCTCGATTTGGTGGGTAAAGTGATTAATAAGGGCGATTTTGCAATAAATATATCAAAAGAATATTTTCAAGATGAAGAGATTAATGAAGAGGAAGCTGCAAGTTTACTAAAATCATCGTCAATGTTAAATTTAGTCGGGAAGAATGTTGTTGCCCTGGCCCTAGGACTAAAGCTCGCAAAAGAGAATAGTGTAAAGGTGATAGAAGATGTTCCCTTCTTGATGGTGTTTAGTTTTTTAGGAACTTACTAAGTTGCAAAGCAATTGCATATCAGTGATCTTAATACTCAAGATCTTTTACTAAATCATAAATATTCTTTACCTTATTCAATGGTGAATCATCATTGATTATCGCTCTACCTATAATTAAGTAGGTAGAACCAGCTTCAACTGCCCTTTTGATATCTCCTCCCTGTGTAATAATACCCGGGGAGTAAATCGGGAGGCCTTCAATATCTTCCGATCGTAATTCTTTTAAAATATCTAATCTATTTCCTCCAACTACTACACCATCTACACCCACGGACTTGGAATTATCGTAGAATATGCGATAGACAGGCTTTGTATTCTCCGATTGGTCAATACCGTATGGAATCGCTAAAGAGGCTCCATACCCTTCTACTGCATCAGCATGACTCATGTATACAAGAGATATTACCCCAAAATTCAATGAATGAGCATAATCAACCGTAGATTTAAGACTGATTTTACCTATAAAAGGATTTACAATAACAGAATCGAATCCCAAGGACGAAAGATATTTTATGGTAACTTGATTGGTATCAAAAATATCATTTAGTTTAAGATCTGCTATAATCTGTAGGTTGGACTCATGAGCAATTTGTGTAATTTTCTTTAGCTCAATTTTAGACAAGGGCAATATTACATGGAAATTTAGCTTAATAGCACAAACATAATCATGTAGTTGATTAATAATATGGCATACGTAGTCAAATAAGTTTTCTACCTCGTGTGTTGGATCTACCGCCAAAACGATATTGCTGCTTTTCTTTCTTTTGATTTCATTAATTCTATTAGCGAAGGAATCGTACTTGTCCATTTCAAAATTTAATTAGAGGGTGTATATCGTGCAATTTTATGATCTTTAGATAAATATAACCGTGTTCATCGATATGATTTGAAAAAGAAGGAGCAGTTGATTTTTGTAGGCTAAATTTCATGAAATACTTTTCGATTTCTTGCTCTAATAAGACATAATAAAAATAACTTGTATCTGAGGAGTCTGTTAAGTTTAAGTTAGATCCCAAAACATATTTCATATTGGAATCTTTGTCCGGGAGGTCCAAATCATTTGACTCTGTTTTTGGGAAAAGAAACAATGGCAATGTGGATTCCTCATATATGGTGTGAAATGCGACTAATTTCGACAAACTAAATAGATCCCGTAAACCAATACCCGTGTATTTGGTTGTTGCGCTTATCTTTGCGGGTTTAAGGAATGACTGCGGTGGCACAGATAACTTAATGATAGGCGAGTACAGTGCTGAAGTATCCTTTATAGAATTAACCATCGCAGCTTCCTCATTATTATTGTTAATCTTATACGAAAGATATTGGTTTTCCCCTGACTTTATGTTATCAACATAATAAGTAATTGAGTGTCCATTTAGAGTATCTAACTGGGCAGCGAAGATATCAGTATTTTGATAATTATATTCATAAATAGGAATTGGAATCCTCTCCAACGAGCAAACTAATCTAGCAAAATCATTTAGGGATTTTAATTTTATATAAATTGGTGATTTTAGCAATTTGAAACGAACTTAACAACAAAGTAAAAATTATCCATATATAATTTTAATACAATAAAGTATATTAAATAGAATGGCAAGATAAATGTTTTAATAGCAGACCACGTTGATCAGTCTTTTGATTTTGGCAAGCAAACCCTGGGAGAAATTTCCGAATATCTATAATTAATGTCTATTCTAAAAAATAGCGAAATTAATAAAGATAACTTAATTCTTACGATCTGAATTTGCATAGTTCGTAGAAATAGATAAGTTACATTGTAAGCGAATATTTCAGACAGAAATGACAATAAATAACATTTAATATCGAAAAAAATCAAATCAAATTATGCTAGGTTACTCTGATGACGATATAAAAAATGCAGCAGAGATAAGGGAATGGTTAACTAAACAAATTTTAGAAAAACAGGATGAAATTGAAAAAATAAAGATAACGCTCTCATTAATTGATTCTGTATTAAAACAAGGAAGTTTCAAGACTGCAGCCAATCTTAATTTCTCAAAAAAATTCTCACCCAATGAACAAAATAGTGAGATGAATTCGCTGAAGAAAATTCCTAATCAGTATCACGAAAAACGCAGAGGTGACGAAGAGCAAACTGAGCCAAGAAAACAAGCCGTTGAGGAAACAAGGCTAATAAAAAGATTAAAAGATAATACACCCATTGCCCAATTTCATGTAACAGCGGAAGAAGTAATAATTCTCCCCGAAGATCCAATTAGAATCAGCATAGAAATTCCACCCTTTAGATCATTTTTTTTAAATAGAATATTACAAGGCATGATAAACAAGGACCTTGATAAGATCAATCAAGGGCAATTGTCGGAATCAGAAATAATCAGTTATGATATCATTACCGAAAATGAAAATAAGGATATCCTTAAGAAAATACAGATCAAGAATTATAGAGATAAGGAAAGGATCAATGAAATTTTCAATACCGCTGCATGGGTATTGACAAGAATGCTAGATAAAGTGGACAAATAATGGACAAAATAGTAGTATTGGATTTTGGGTCTCAGTACAGCCACCTAATATGTAGGAGAATACGAGAATTAAATGTCTACTGCGAATTAGTTCCTTACAATACTCCAGCCAAGAAAATAAAAGATTTAGAACCAAAAGGTATAATTTTTTCAGGTGGTCCTGCCAGTGTTTACAGCAAGAATTCCCCCAAACCCGACGATGAAATATTTGAATTAGGTGTTCCTATTTTGGGCATATGTTATGGACATCAGATCATTGTTGATCATTTCAACGGTAAAATAAAGAGAGTCTTGAACAGAGAATACGGGAATGCATTGTTAACAATAACGGACAAGTCTAATTTATTCAAAAACATAGATTCAGATGGTCTGAAATGTTGGATGAGTCACAGTGATGCTGCAGAAATAATCCCTAAAGGATTTGGAGTTATAGGTAAAACTAGCAGTTCTTTTTCAGCAGCAATAGGTAACAATGACAAAAAGATTTTTGGATTACAGTTTCATCCAGAAGTAGCTCATACTGAGAAAGGAGATAAAGTATTATTCAATTTCGCTAATGAGATTAGCAAAGCAAATCCTGAATGGAGTATGTCGAACTTTATTGAAACAAGCATTAACGATATACAAATGAAGGTTAAAAATGAAAAGGTCCTATGCGCTGTGAGCGGAGGTATTGATTCTACCACTTGTGCAATTCTCATACACAGGGCTATCAAAGATAATTTGACTTGCGTTTTTGTAGATAATGGATTATTGAGAGAGAATGAAAGAGATATTGTTGCAGATATTTTTCAAGAAAAATTAAGAATCCCTCTAAGAATCGTAGATGCAAGGAAGAGATTCTTGAAAAGTCTTGAAGGATTAACAGATCCGGAACAAAAAAGAAAAAAGATAGGCGAGGAATTTGCTAGAGTATTTACAGAATTTGCCGAAAATGAAGGGCCATTTCAGTGGTTAGCCCAAGGAACGTTGTACCCGGATGTCATAGAAAGCGGAGTATCGGGCGGTCCCGCTACAATAATAAAAACTCATCACAACGTAGGTGGACTCCCCGAGTGGCTCCATTTAAAAATTTTAGAACCTTTGAGATATTTGTATAAGGACGAAGTGCGAAATGTGGCAAAAATAATGAGTGTACCTCAGGACTTGCTTACAAGGCACCCCTTTCCTGGGCCGGGGCTGGCAGTAAGAATTGTCGGTGAAACTAGTCAAGAGAAGATAAATGTGGTTAGAAAGGCCAGCCAGATAGTAGAAGAAGTACTCGTTGAAGATAATTTGTATAATAAAGTATGGCAAGCGTTCGCCATAGTGGGAGATGATAAGGCAGTCGGAATTTTAGGGGATGAAAGGATTTTTGGGCATATTGTTTCCATAAGAGTTGTTGAATCGGTTGATGCGATGACAGCCGATTGGTCAAGATTACCATACTCCACTTTAGAAAAGATTAGCTCCAAGATAACCAATGAAATTGAAAATGTAACTTGGGTAACATATGCTATATCAAGCAAGCCGCCTTCAACTATTGAACCTCAATAACTAGAATGGTTGCAAGAAATTTGACAAACCGATTACCTGGATGAAGACCTGAATGACCTAGTATACAAATGAAACAAAGAAATAGACAGATTCAGATTAGTTAGCAATAAGGGAGTGGTCGATTCTTAACTAGATAATGTCAGACATCATCATCTTTAGAATTAATCTGTTTATGTTTGTTATTAAATTTGTTCTTGTTTTTTAATCTATTTTTGTTCATACGATTAATTCGAAATATGATCAAAAAAGTTAGACCCCAAAGGATCATGCCAAATGAAATCTGACCTATCATCCACAGATAACCTCCCAACAATGCAAGTCCAATACCTGTAAAAGCTAGAATATTTTTAGTTTTCATATTACCTTATATCTATTCACCCCATAAAAAGATGAATCATGATTAGAAGTTGTAATATGGGTTACCAAGGCGCTAGAATTTTCCAGTAGCATCCCAGTCAAATATTTGCCAATTTGCAATTTTTGTTTCTTCAAATCAAGATTTGACACCATTCTTTTTGAAAAAAACCCTATCCTAGAGTCAAAATCCATACCTATTAGCAAGATCTCTTTGGCTAAAAACTCAACCGCAAGAAATACACTTCTATCACCATCTGTAAATCCTCCAAAATTGTAGACATTCTTCAATGGAAAATTTTGAGTTGTTCCTATAACATTACTAAAATATGGAACCTGTGAAGTGATCTTATCAAAGTTATCACCATGAGCATGTACTACCATAATTGATCCGCCAGAATCAGCCCTGACTAAGGATTCATAATCTCCATCAAGATCCGTTACAACAAAATCTGGGATTATTCCTAAATCTAGACACATTTCAGTTGCACCGTCTGCGGCTATCACCACCGGATTCTCCGACATGGCAGTATTAAATTTGGCTTTGCCGCATTTGCAGATTTCAAGTATGTAATTTTGTACTGGGCTTTCTTCAATGCTCGGTCCTGCTCCTATGACTATCGCTTTGTTGTTTCGTATTTTTCTGAAACATTTTGGATCCAAGAGTCCATTTTGTTTCAGGCCCGACAAGTTCAGAGAATTTAGAAAATCCCTTTGTATGTGAATGTTCAATAATCTAGCAATTATTAGATAATAAGGATACCAGTTATTGAAATACAATCAATTATTCAATAGCCATTGAGTAGTATATCTTGATTTCATTAAACTTAAGAATTATTGGGAAAATGGTGTCAAGATTATTCTATACTCTAAATGTATATGCGTATTCAACTGTTAAATAATAAGATATGTCAAAACATGGTATGAATACGAACGATATAGATAAAAATTCGGATGATGTCTTAAAAAGGATATATGGTTTTAAGAATATTGCAGTAGTTGGAATGTCCCCAAATGAAGGAAAACCATCTAACTATGTTCCAAAATACCTAATTGAAAAAGGATACAATGTCATTCCTGTAAATCCCATTTATGGGGAGATCCTAGGGAATAAATCATATCCAAAGGTATCGGACATCCCCCATCAAGTAGATATAGTAGATATTTTTCGAAAATCTGAAGATGTATTACCAGTAGTTCAAGATGCAATTCTCAAGAATGGAATCAAAGTAATATGGATGCAATTGGGAATTTGTAATATGGAAGCAAAAGAAATTGCAGAAAAGGAAGATATTAGCGTTATATATAACAGGTGTATCCTAAAAGAACATCAACGATTGTTTTAGTCATCTAATCTGGATATTAATCCGTAAAATTTTGAACAGATCGAGTAACTTAATTAAATAGTAGATCATTTTATCTATTGTATCATTAATGCCTAAATGGGGCCAACTTGACAATAAAGTAGATTTAAAAAAAAATGAGAATTATGACAAAATAGGTTCCTTGCAAAATTTTACTAAGGTTATTGTATTTTGTATCGACAGAGATGATGATATTGGTATTAAGGGAGGACTTGAAACTCCAATTATCGGAAAGGAATTATGCATTAATGCAGGAACAAGATTAGCGATTGAAGATCCAGAAGATTCAGATTGTAATGCGATTTTTGGAGCCGTAAAATCATATGAAGAATTCAAAATGAAGGGTTATGACGTTGAAATAGCCTTGGTTGCAGGCAAGTATAATAGAGGCATTGAGGGAGATTTAAAAATTACTCAGGAGATCGACAGAGTTCTAAGTATATACGGAGCAGATGGGGCGGTAGTAATATCAGATGGAGAAGACGATGAAACGGCAATACCTTTGATTCAGGGTCGGATTCCAATTATATCTATCCAAAGAATCATAGTAAGACAAAGTAGAAGTGTAGAATATTCCTATGCTATTTTAGCTCGTTATATAAAGATCCTATTTTACGATCCACGATATTCAAAATTTTTCCTGGGCCTTCCTGGTGCACTTTTAGTTACTAGTGGTCTGTCAATAATTTTTGGATTCTCTCGCGAGGCATTTGCATTAGGAATAAGTATATTAGGTGCGGCTTTTATTCTCAGGGCTTTTGATATAGATAAATCAATAGCAAGTTTTTCAAAACCTACTCCTTCTGGATTTATTCGTGTATTTTCTTATTTTGCTGGGACTATGATAATTTTAGCATCAATTTTAAGCGGAATTTCTCATATTCCTCAGGAATTATTGGATTCAGGTCAAGGAATAACGTCGATTTTAACCAACAAAGTTGTGCTAAGTAGCTTTGCAACTGGAACTATAACCCTACTGTGGATAGGAATTGCTACAATATTTGCTGGGATATTATTGAGTAATTGGTTCAAAGGTAGTATCAATATAATATATGATATTCTACGATTAGTCGTTTTGGCTTTATTATACATACCTATGTTGCAATTAACTTCACTAATTACTGAGCGCGGAAATCCATTCAATCTAATTTCTTCATTGTTGATCGGTTTAGCAGTTACTCTGATAGTGGCAACTTTTCTGTTCCAATACTTTAGAAACCGGAAGGGGGGTGAAGCTCTAAAACATGACAACCAGTAAGATATATTAGAGCATAGATGAGGGTATAAAACATCTCTCCTAATGTCTATAATAGACAATATTTTAAAACTACTGTATTTAACATCTAGACAAAATCTTATTTACAAAATATATGAAAAACACTTGACAAGTCAAATAAATCAATTTCCTTTTCCTCAGCACATTGGAATTATTCTAGATGGCAATAGGCGATGGTCAAAAATAATGGATATCGATAAAGCGAAAGGCCATCAAATGGGTGCAGATATTGCGGAAGATTTATTGAATTGGATTTACGACCTTGGGATAAAAATAACTACAGTCTATGTATTATCAAATGAAAATCTTAATAGGGAAACAGAAGAGCTCGAAAATATTTACTCCTTGCTTGAGGATAAGTTGATTGGTTTGTATAATGACAAGAGGATACACGATAAGCACATCCGAGTAAAATCGATCGGAGAATTCAATATACTTCCAAAAAGATTGCAAGATATTTTGAGAAAGTTGGAAACGAGAACAGAAAAGTATGAAAACATGTATTTAAACATCGCCATTGCATACGGTGGACAGAAGGAATTAATAGACGCAATTAGGAAAATAGCGACGCTGGTAAAAGAAAACAAAATTGAAATAGATGACATTGATGAAAAGGTTATTGAAGCAAATTTATATACTGCCCATCTCCCCCAAGCTGAGCCTGACTTGATTTTAAGAACATCAGGGGAAAAACGATTGAGTGGCTTTTTGCTGTGGCAGAGTGCATATAGTGAACTTATATTTGTCGATATTTTTTGGCCTGAATTTAGAAAAATTGATTTGATGCGAGCAATTCGAACTTTTCAAAAGAGAGCTCGAAGATATGGTAAATAAATTCAGGATTTAAATCCCGCCCAGTTCATTGCACAATGTTTAGCAAAATAGTAACCGCACATTACTCTGCCAGTTATATATTAATTGAAAATAAATCAACTTCCAACGGATTAATCCCAAAATTAGAGAGAAGTTTAAAGACGATTTGCCTCGTGGTACGGGACTTGCCAATAATTTGTTTCCTAATTGGAAATAAAATAGCAGGTTATGAATGTATTGTCATTATGATAGGAATTTGTAGGTGATATTGAAGTTCTTGTGATCCAGGGAATCATATACATCTTGTACCGCTTTTTTATTCTTAGCTTGTGGCGACCATGTATTAGTATCAATAAAATTTTTTATACAAATTGCAATCTTGTTGACTGGATCAACAACCAAAACTCGGCCAATAATGTTTCTTGCTTCCTCCTTATTAAATAGACAAGTAATAGCAGCTTGAGAAAGTAGAAAATCTATATCTTTAGAATTTTGAGCTGCTTCAGGCGTTCTCTTGATATCAATTATATTTTTCAAATGATAACAAGAAATTATTGATGTCTTGATATACTCCTCAGCTTGAATAATTGACATTGATTTACCACTAGCAAGATAAATCGCAAGTTTTCTCAAATAAAATGTAAACCTGCTTTCTTTAATTTGATCTTCAATATACTTTGCTGGGTCTTTGGTTAAGAACGAAAATTTAAGAATATTTGACAAATACTGGTATCTTACCTTGTCTGGAAAGACTGATTATAACTTTTCTAAATTTTCAAACGGCTCATGTATATTCTCAACAGCTCTTGATAGTTGTGATTCTTCTGCAATCATTTCTAAACTAAGTTTCTGAAAGTGGTGTTTGTTTGACGCTGAAGAGGAGTCTGTTCCAGTTTTAAAGTTGAATGCATCAGCATTTCCTTTGTGAATTAATTTGAAGTGTCTGTTAGCATTAGTTTTCCTTGTTGATTTGTAATTACAGGAATTACATTCGTAATAACTTTGCCTACTTTCTTGTTGATTTTACACCATCTAAGTATGAGTGACTCAGAGATACTCTCTAGGCTGTGTACTCTGAACGTGGATGGCCATGACCGATTTTCATAACTTCCCGCACTGAAATTGTGAAACAGAGTATATCCATGACTAAAAAGGACAATAAATATTATTGTACTTTCGATCGCTGACATCCTATAAGGATAGACAATTATTTTGTATGTGAAAAGAAAATAATCTCAATTTTGGGGTCGACCTATTTTCAAACATAGAACAAATGTATAGTTGCATGTTTTGAGATAGTAAACAATGTCATATGTGAAAGCAACTAGTTGGAAATATATCAGAATTCAGATCAACTTGAGCAGCAGAATATGTACATATAGGCTAAAAATTGGGAGTAGCGTATCATAAAGAAATTAATCATATAGTTAGTCTACACTTTGGTAGAATCCTTAAAACAGATTGCGGATAAGGATTTATCCAATTCATATATCGCCAATTTATATTTTCAAAGTAATTCAAATTTTTGAAGTATTGTCTGGAAGAGGTTCACTTCTTCAGTTTGTTCTGTCATAAACCAGTAGCAATGAACAAGTAGAATAGTCCTTTTCATTTAAGGCCAATTCAACAAGCTCATAGATTTCTTTTGTATCTTTCCATCCCCTTTCGAGATCAAACTCAAAAGCAGCTTCTAAGGATTCAAAGCCACGGAGTTTTTTTATATCAGAAATTACTGCTTCTTATCCAGCATTGTTCAAGTAATGAATAAACTTTACTATATTCGCACTTACTTCTTTGGATTGCTCTCCATCAGCTCAATATGAAAAACGATTTTTGTGATTTAACGTGGCCTTTTAATAGAGCAACTATAGGACAAAAAGTCAATATCTAGATCAAGTGTTTGAAGGTTAATTGAACCCTTTTACCACAGGGATTTAAATTATACAATCCCCTTTACATATCATCAATGCCTCAGCATGGAGAAATTGATAATGAGAAAAAATTAATCTATTGTGGATATTGGATGACATTTGATGATTGGGAAGATATTCACAAATATAGTCCCATCGAAGATAGTTCGGACTTTTAGGCAAAAGGGACAATTAAAGACGTTGTATAAAGAGGGTTTTTTGTTTAATGTGTGGGATGCGATTTAAGGCGCTGTCTTGAGAGTATGTTTATCAGGGTCTGGGCTTATACTTTCTAGGTTTATCTTTTAGGAACACATCTAAATCACTGAATCAAATTGTCAAGAGAAGTCATGTTGCTGTTGAAAGTGAATTTAAAGATATATACCAAAGAAAATTGCCAATAAGAAGAAAAGAATATCGAATCTATAATCGATGAAAATCTCCTCAAGATTGTCCCTACATATATGTGGATTTGGGTCGAGTAGAGCCTGAAAACAAGCAGATTCTCGCAGTAACTATATTAAAACAAAGAACCATGCTCATTGCAGAAAGGTTTATTCTATCATTAATAAATATATTTGAAAATAACCCGGTATCAACGGATGGCCGGTACGTGGTATCCACAAGATTATAGATTCTTGAAACTCGATCACAATATCCATTCCCCTTTAGAGAAAAGCCTGATGGAAAGGAAGATTCAGTACATCAAAGATAGGGTAGAAGTATTTGACGATCACTTTCCCTATAGAATGAAAAATGGTAAATCAAAACATGTACAGAACTGGTTGAATCTATTTTCATATCAACACAATAGGGTAATATCGCATTAAATTAAGAGCCTTTTCTAATTACGGAAGGGACTTATAGCAGTCAATTGTAGTAGGTTTGTAAAAAATTTGACTACAAATAAAGAAAGACCGGCGGGCATTACAGTCTTAGTAATTTTAATAATAATAGAGGGAATATTCCTTATCAGTGGCGGAATATCCCTCATTGGACTAGGCGCACTCTTATCTGTGTCTTCAGAAGATATTATTCAAAGTAATGACATTTCGGCTGACCTGACACAACTTGCAGCCCTAGGAACGATTCCATTAGCTCTAGGCGTGGTATTGTTGATTCTTGGAATTGCATATTTAATAGTGTCATATGGTCTGCTGAAGGGTAAAGGCTGGGCTTGGGTTATTACTATAATAGTAACCATAATTGGGCTCATTCTTCAGATTATTTCAGCTATAATAGTTGGATCCATTACTTCCTCAGTCTTCATTGGACTAGCCAGCCACATTGTAGGGATAGTTATAAGCGGAGTTATAATATATTATATGTTTAGACCCCATGTGAAAGCATTTTATAGACAATAACCCTCCAATTTTTATGGAAACTGACCAGTTCTACAAAGTTTGAGTCGGCTCAAAGTACAAACTAATCAAATAGTTATTATTAAACAGAATTTCATTTCAGATATGAGAAAATTCTTAGAACCATATAACGACAGAAATAGGGAAGGCAATCCAGAAAATGGCGCCACCAGAATTCAAAGGACTTCAGATAGCTCGATGCATTTACAGATTTTTTATAACGGAAGCTGGAGACATGATAACAATTGCAAAATAAAAACAAATAAAGAATGCAATATTACAGTATAGATTACTAAATTAGTACTTTTTTCAATTTTTTTTCTGTTGGTATTTTCCAGGGCGGAGTAAATATTTGTCTGTATCTCTCAAATAAAATTCTACACTTTTCCCAAATCAAAACAGTACAAATTTTACCTGTACTGAATCCATGTAAATTTATTCTTCAACAGCATTATTATTCCTAAAACTTTTCTTACAGCAATAATGGTTTTAGATTATGACTAATGAAAAAAAGATCCTGTTAACTTAATGATAAATCTTTAGATTGAAGATATCCACTTCTAATATGATTAGTAAAAAGAAATAGAAATTCTTGAGAGTATGTTTATCAGGGTCTGGGCTTATACTTTCTAGGTTTATCTTTTAGGAACACATCTAAATCACTGTCCTTTTTACAAAGATCATCGATGTCATTGCAATTGGAATTGAATTTAAAGCATATAAACCGAAAGATTTCAACAAAAAGTATAAAGATATTAGAATACATCATTGATGAGACATTACTAAGAGTCGGCTAGAATACATCTGGATTATGGGCAGCAATTGAGCCAGAAAATAGGCAGATGCTCGCACTATCTATATTTTAAGAGAGAAAAATACTTATTGCAGAGAGATTTATTCCATGTTTGGTAAAGATTCATGGGAACCATGTCGTATCAACAGACGCTGGAACCTGGTGTCCAGAAGCATGTAAATTCTTAAACTAAAACATCATCTTCATTCCCCTTTAGAGAAAAGCCTGATGGAAAGGAAGATTCAGTACATCAAAGATAGGGTAGAAGTATTTGACGATCACTTTCCTTATAGAATGGAAAGTGTAAACAAAATCATGTCAAAAACCGGCGCAAACTATTTGTAAAAATACACAACAAGGCGGCGCTAAACACCTATATAAATAGCGCTCGATTTAATATGAACACGCTTTTATAATTGTTAAATTCATTCAAGGCAATGTATGATGAAATTTCGGCCGGGGCTGTATTATATTTGGTTGACGAAAGTTCCGAAATAATGTATTTGATCCTCAATTATAATTATGGACATTGGGATTTTCCCAAAGGTAATATGGAAATAGGGGAGACAGAGATAGATACTGTTTTTAGAGAAGTGTCAGAAGAAACTGGAATTAAAGACATCCAAATAATCAACAGGTTCAGGCAACAAATTTCATATAAATATAGGAAAAAATCAAAATTAGTAAATAAAGCTGTAATTTACTATTTGGCAGAAACTAAATCAAAGAAAGTTGTCCTATCATTTGAGCACATAAATTTTGAATGGCAAACTTTTGAGCAGGCACTACAAAAACTATCATTTGAAAACAGTAAAAGAGTCTTAAGAATGGCAAATGAATTTCTCTTAACAGCCGAAAACATGAAAAGAAGTTCGATTAAATCCTAAAAAAGTTTTGCTTGTAGTTATCAAAGTCAATTAAGAATGAGTTAAAAGAGCTTATTGGAACTATTGGTACTTGATTTACGTATTGAAATTCATTAGGGAAAAAAGTAATAATTATTGGATATGCATACTCAATTCCAAAAGATTTATTCTTTTTCATAAAGAGGGTACCTCGTTCTTTCTGTTTATCTACTGCACCTACCATTTCGGAGTAAGAATTTCTTTTCCAGTGCTTACAGTCTACAACTAAAGCATTTTGCAATCTTATACCTATTACATCTATTTGTCGAGTTGGATTCTTAATGCGATAGTTTTTGTATACCACATAATTATGAAATTTCATTACTTCAGAAGCAAATAATTCAAAATCCCTCCAGTCAATTAACTTACAAATAGTTAAAATATCTGCTCCACATTCAACTGCAGCTAACGCAATTATGATCTTATTATAGGAAGAGGCATCTATCTGCTTGTCTCTTATTGCTACCCCTCTAGTAGACAGAAAATCTAAAAAACTTAGAGTTAATAAACTATTTTTGATTCTAATTTTGTTTGCATCCGAATTAAATTCATTAAGTAGACTAAGGATCGAATTGGGATTGATTTTCAAATATTGAGTAAAAAAATAGGATGGAATTTTATTTTACTATTACTGTACCCACCATTGCTGGATGTAAGGTACAATGGTATGGAAATTCTCCTGCTGCGTCAAATTTATGCTCAAAGGTTTTTCCCTTGGCGGTCAGTGCTGTTGGACCAGCTAAACCTGAATCAAATTCTTTTCCAGCATCGGGTGCACCCGCGGTTCCAGATGTTACTGTATGGAATGCTGAATCATCGTTTGTCCATACTACGGTTTGACCAACAGTAGCTTGAATAGGATTTGGACTATATGCTGTATCGGTCAAAGTAGATGCACCCGGTACAATTGTTGCCTGTACTTTATCTGATTGAGCAAAAACACTATTGTTTGTGCTTGCTCCAATAGCGACTACGCTAAGGATTGCAAGTAAACTTGCTGCAAGATAAATTGGTTTATTTACCATTTTTACCAATCTTAAAGTAAAATCCACTGTAATAAATGTTATAATAAAAACTCCATATTTGTGAATGACATTCTTACTAGAATTAAAAAAATAGAACAATTAGTAATGTACATTATTTGTGTAACAACAATATAACCATCGCATAAAGTGATCAAATTAAACCCCACTCATGGTTAAAGTTATTAAAAATTTATTAAGATTGATAGACTATGAAGAATTTATAGTTTTAAAAAAAGAGTTATGATTGTACGTAATTACGTTACAACTACTTTACCGGTCATTGCAGGATGCAATGTACAGTGGTAATCAAATTCGCCTGCAGCATCAAATTTATGCTCAAATGTTTTTCCCTTGGCGGTGAGTGCTGTTGGACCAGCTAAACCTGAATCAAATTCTTTTCCAGCATCGGCTGCACCAATTATCCCGGATGTTACTGTATGAAATGCTGAATCATCGTTTGTCCATACTACTGTTTGGCCTACTTTCGCTTCAATTGGATTAGGACTCACAGCTGTATCGGTCAAAGTAGATGCTCCTGGGACTATGGATGCTTGTACTTTATCTGATTGAGCAAAAACACTATTGTTTGTGCTTGCTCCAATAGCGACTACGCTAAGGATTGCAAGTAAACTTGCTGCAAGATAAATTGGTTTATTTACCATTTTTACCAATCTTAAAGTAAAATCCACTGTAATAAATGTTATAAGGTAAAAATCATGAAAATTTAAGCATAGAATGGTCGATAAATACTTTATACAAACTAGACATAGTAAATTATAAGATGCAAAGTGAATGAATTCATCACCTTATTGCAGAGTGTTAAACATTTTCCAATTTCAGACTCCGAAAAAAGAGTCCTGTATAATATAATCAATAACACACAAAGAGATTCGAGAAATAAAATAAAGAGACTAAAAAAATTCCTTGGTTTTATTAGTAATAAGACGGATAGAAACTTTTCAGCAGTATCCGTAGAAACAAACAGTTTATTAGAAAAAGGTATCATCCATTCAATTAATACTACCATAAACCCTAATCCAAGGGTTGTCATTGACCAGAAGCCAACTAGTGAAAAATGCAGATTAACTAGTATTGGTCTCATTCATATCTTCAACGATAGATATACTTATTCGCCTGACTTTCTGCTCAAATATCACAATGATATCTTTTTGCAAGAAGTATTATTCAATCTCTTTCAAACCAATACAATAAAGGCTGCTACAGCCAAGTTTTTTAACATCATTACAGATTATTTGACAACAACATCTAACTATGTAATAAATTTGTCACTCGAGATGGACAAACCCCTGAATGAAAATATAAAAAACGAAATTGAGCATAAAATAAAGATCTTTTCTTTAATTTTAGGCTTTAAGATAGTTATTCTATTTAATGAAAATAATATTATATCATCAAATCTTGAGGCAAATGATGATAAAGTAATTTTTGCTATTCACCAGGTAGAAACCCTTATGAAAAAGACTTTATCCAAGGATTCAAAATTTCTAAATTTATTATCCGCTGTTTCGAACGAATTCAGTTCGGGCCATGATGACTTCACCAGTTTCTTAAGTCAAGATAATAAACACGAGTACGAATAATATTTCCTATTTCCTATTCATTCTATGCATTTACATCCACGAGAGGGATTGAAAATCATAAAAAGAGCACGCCATAATAAAAACAAAATATAATAAGTATCCTATGCGTCAATTTACTAGCGTAATGTCAAAAACATGTCTAAGATGTAATAAATCATTTAATGAAAGTGATGTTGAAGATGAAATATCACAAAAATACCCATCTTGTCCTGAATGTTGGAAAGAATGGACAACCTATGCAGTCATGGTCATGAATGAGATGAGATTGGATATGTCCCTGCCCGAACATAGAAAAGCTTTAAGAAAATACGAGAAAGGATTTTTTGATAAAACATTAGGGGAAATAGAAAAAAAACCGGAGACTAAATAATCATACCAACGTCATAATTATTCACTACATCATCTCTAGCAATGTAATCGGAACTACTCTCATGATCAATTTAGGATTAGGAGTATTAAGGATTGATTCAAAAAAGCAGTCAAGTAGTTTTATTCTTTTGTAGGTTGGAAACCTGGTCAGTACACTTGTCATTGATATCACAAGATCGTGCTTAAAAGTATTGATTAGAGAGGGATTTAAAGAAATCTCAATCATGTAAGAATAGAATATAGTACTAATTTCACCACTTTCCATTTCCGTCAATGAATTCAACCAAGAATCGAATATATTCAATAAAGCCTGATTTTCAATTTTCCCATAATTAGCATAAACATTTTGAATAATTTCCTTTTTTTCTGCCGTATCGAAAGATAAGAATTCGTTCAGTCGACTTTTAATGATAGGAGATCGAAGACCAGGTGGTAAATTAGATAAAATTATCAGAATGTTTTCTACAAATGATGATGCAGGATTCTCATTGTCCACATGAGTCTGAAAAAATCAACAATATTTTTTTCTTTCCAATTCATGTGACTCCAATCCAACAAGACAAAAAAATCACATTAACAAGCATTATGAATCATGAAATTTTCGTCTCCCATTTAGATAGATCTTTGTTTTCCATCTCACGCAGAGTGAATACTAAAACTATTAGGATTAAATATTCTATGTTTTTTAATAATATACCGTATGCCTTGTATTGTCACTGTGGGTGGATTTTATGGAGATGAAGGAAAGGGAAAGATAGTTGCTTATCTTTCTATCAAAGATAATTATGACATAGCAGCTAGAGGGGGTGCGGGCCCTAATGCAGGTCATACTTTTGTTCAAAATAATAAAGAATTCAAAGTTAGAATGTTACCTAGTGCAGTATTAAACAAAGATACTAGGTTATTAATTGGTGCAGGTGTCCTCATAGAACCTAACATATTATTGAAAGAAATAGAGACATTCAGATACTACCGATAGGACTTTTGTAGATTTTCAATGTGGTATTATAGAAAAAATTCATCAGGATAAGGATAAAAATAGTGATCATCTTAAGAAATTGATCGGTACTACGGGAACAGGGACTGGCCCTGCGAATGCAGACCGAGCGTTGAGAACTCTAAAACTTGCTAAGGATTTTCCAGAAATTGCTTTATTTTTGGAAGATGTTAGTAATTCCATTAACCATTCAATAGACAATAAAGAAAAGGTACTAATTGAAGGGACTCAAGGTACTTTTTTGTCACTCTTTCATGGAACGTACCCTTTTGTAACCTCAAAAGATGTTTCAGCTTCGGCCATTTGTTCTGATGTAGGGGTCGGCCCAAAAAAAATAGATGAAGTTTTGATTGTTTTTAAGTCATATGTTACTAGGGTAGGAGAAGGACCATTAAATTCTGAAATAAGTACCGAGCAAGCAAAGGAGAGAAATTGGTTAGAATACGGAAGCGTAACTGGAAGACAAAGAAGGTCCGCTCCATTTGATTACGACTTGGCAAAAAAAGCGATCCGAATTAATAGCGCAACACAAGTGGCATTGACAAAATTAGACATCGTTTTCCCAGAATCCAAAGGTATTACAGATTTTTCAAAATTACCTACAAAAGCTAAAGAATTTGTGGGTAATATTGAATCAGAGACAGGATTACCAGTGACCATTATTGGGACCGGAGCAGAGATAATGGATACAATAGATAGAAGAAATAACAAATAATCCTCAAGCGCCAAAAGTATCAATTTGTGGTTATAAATTTCACAAGGCAAAAAAAATAAAATGTTCGTGGTTTTGGCCCATGCATAATGCTTATGGAGTTCATACTTTGGGAAATGTAGAAAACTACCATATTCGTATAATCTTGTCGGAAGTGACTACGTTTTTAAGAACATTGTTATTCAATAGAGAGTCGTCCTTGAGCAGACGATTACGATTGAATAATATAACCAAAATTAAAAGTTTGGGTTCAGTTTCAAATACGCCAATAAGGCCTTTCTGGATCTTTACCTACCATTTTCGATACTAAACCAATATCGAAGTAATGAGCATGGCCATGGCTCACGATCCTAGCAAATCCCTAAATCAGTTCTATGAGGCTATCAGTAATGCTTACTCGATGGGACTTCCTATGGTATTACCAAAGTCCCCCCATTGTTCTACCCTTGAAATTGGCCAAATCCCTGAAAGATTAGTGCTACAATGACCAAGATCCTACGTGTCAAGAGCGAATATGAAAGCTCCTTTACCACTAATCAGTCTAGTTAGTTTTATGCACTATATGCAAAATACGTTAGTTAGAATAATTATGAGAAAAAAAGAGGTTGAAAATTTTAAATTACGTCTACATCGTGTGGATGGCTCTCCTTATAACCTGCGAGAGTAATTTTTATGAATTCTGCATTTTCCTGCATTTCGCCGATTGTATTGGCACCACAATAACTTAGCCCTGATCTAACCCCGCCAACAAGTTGTCTTATAATTTCAATTACGCTGCCTTTATAAGGCACCATTGCTTCTACTCCTTCTGGAACATAGTCATTTAAATCCTCATTATCGGAACTTGAGTCAGGGTTTTCTCTATATCTTCGACCCAAAGCAGCATAAAAAGATGCCATGCCTCGATACATTTTATATTTTTTACCATTTTTCACTAGAGTCTTGCCAGGGCTTTCATCAGTTCCTCCAAACATACTACCTATCATGACAGATGATGAACCAGCAGCTAAGGCTTTGGTCATATCCCCTGAAGTTCTAGTTCCACCATCGGAAATAATCGGGATATCATATTTCTTTCCCATTTTAACACTATCAATAATGGCCGTTAATTGAGGAACCCCAGAACCAGTAACAATTCTGGTGATACAAATTGAACCTGACCCAACGCCTACCTTAACTGCATCAACTCCTGCTTTTATCAAATCTTCAGTTCCCCTCCCAGTTGCAATATTTCCAGCTATAAGCTCACAAGAAGGAAATGCTTTTTTAATCATTTTTACAGTATTTATCGCGTTGTCACTATGCCCATGTGCTATATCTACAACAATTACGTCTGCCCCATTGTTTAATAATGACTCAGTTCTTTCAAGGTAATCGCCCTTTACTCCTACCGCGGCCCCAACGAGCAGTCTTCCTTTCTTATCTTTCGAAGCATTTGGATATTCATCCATTTTCAATATGTCTTTACCAGTAATAAGTCCGCTAATCTCGCCGTTTTCATTAATAACGGGCAATTTCTCAATCTTATTCCTATGAAGAATTTCTTTTGCTTGTTCTATATTGGTACCAACTTTAGCAGAAACAACATCTTTGGTCATCAGATCGGACACCAGTATATTTAGGTTTCTTTCAAAAACAGTATCTCTGCGTGTCAGTATTCCGCATAGCTTATTATTGGAATCTTTTACTAACAATCCGGATATTCCGTTTTCTGACATTAAAGAGTTGGCTTCCTTTATAGTTTTATTAGGATCAATAGTATAGGGTTGTTCAATAACAACAGATTCACTCCGCTTTACCTTTAAAACTTGTTCGACTTGATCTTGAATAGTCATGAATCTATGTATTATTCCAATTCCCCCTTCTCTGGCTAATGCGATTGCCATTCTTGATTCGGTGACCGAATCCATGTTGGCACTTATAATCGGGACATTAAGACTAACATTTGAAGAAAGTCTTGTTTTTAGACTGGTTTGTGATCGAGACACGATAGGGGATTTCTTAGGCACCAAGAGAACGTCATCAAAGGTGAGGCCTTCTTTGAAGTACAATATTACCTTTATCCATATCATGTCCTAGGATTATAAGCGTTTTCATTTTGCTATTTATTCAGATAATCAAAAATATAGAGGATAGACTCGAGATTATTTCTGCTATTCATTTCTAAACGATGCTAATTTACCTATTATCAAGAAAATAGAGGAATAGTATGGTCGGAATTATAGCATCTAATTTAACCAACAGACCGCTCATTTAAAAAAGTGAATGGTTACCAGTAGTCCTCTAGGGTGTAGTTGGCGCAGAGGTTGAGGGCAATGGAGGGGCTGATGTGAGTGTGAAATTAGTATTGTTTGTTGCCGGGTTTGAAGTCGGTTCAGATTCTGAGGCTCCTAAGGGAATCTCTATGAACGGAATTGCTCCTAAATTATTACCACTTCCGGCTCCACTTCCACCGCTTCCAGTAACTAAGGGAAGTTTTCCATCCCATCGTTGAGATTGAAGCCAATTCAGATATGATGTACTGTTTTGAAGTTGAACATCAATGATTTTTATGGCTTCAGATTCTCCCTGAGCTTTAAGTATATTCAGCTTGGCGTTGCCCTTCAGCTGAGGCAATGTTTGCTTTCTGTTCACCTAATGCTCTAGCTTCAGTTTGTTGGGCTTCGATTTGTATTCTTCGAAGTTCATTTTGAGCCTGGAGTGCACGCTGTTCGGCCTGGACCTTAGCTTCCACTGCTTGAACGAATTGATCTGAAAATTGGAAGTCAGTGATAGATATTGTGTCCATAATAATATTGTAAGGAGTCAATCTAGCCTCTATTTGTTCCTCTATTTCAGATTTCACCTGATCTCTTTTAGTAATCAATTCTTCTGCATTATATCTAGCAGTTACTTGCTTAACAGACTCCTGAATTGTTGGCACTATAACCCTGTTAGAATAATCAAGACCTATCTCCTTATACAAAATTGGAACAGTGTCTGGATTGATTCGATAATTCAACGCGACTTCAGTCGCCACATTTTGAAGATCTTTTGAAGCTGAAGTGGTGCTCTCAACAATCTTTTGGGTTCGAACTTCCATTGGCACAATTGAATCCCTGAACGGTAATACAAAATGCAATCCTTCGCTTAAAGATACCGAGGTGTCAACTGCACCGAATTTTAGTAATACACCACGGTTACCAGCCTCAACTATCTTCAAACTAGAGGTCAGTACAACAAAAATAATAATAATAGCAATTATTGCAGGTATAGCTATTTTTAATGGACTAGAAAAACCAAATCCACCTCCACCGCCTACATCTTCCAGTGGTTC
The DNA here is from genome assembly GCA_963850055.1 of uncultured Nitrososphaeraceae archaeon. Lineage (GTDB taxonomy): Archaea > Thermoproteota > Nitrososphaeria > Nitrososphaerales > Nitrososphaeraceae > Nitrosocosmicus. Next base: position 181,776 of record CAWKJS010000003.1, read on the forward strand.
CCCGTCTGGAGTAATTCGCCTATTTCGCTTAGATTTAAAAAAATCTACCATGTTTGTATTAATTTACGAATATACGTGATTTAAATATTTATAAATATTAATTCTACGAACTATAATTTACCAAAATGTTCGAGGAATTCTTTGGAAAAATTAGCAGTTTCTGACAGATTTGAAGCCTCTTTCATATTATTATTTTTTATCCAAACTATGTTTCCATCCAAATCTACTAATATTTGCTTAGATCGTTCAAGGTATTTTAAAATGGCGTTAATCTTGTCCAAAGATAGCGTAGGAGACAGTAGCTTCCGCAAATCTCTTAACTTGGGAAATGGCTTTACATTCTTTATTGTATCAATAAAATAATCAACTTCCGCATCAGTATACACATTTAGAGCATCTAATCTCCTTTTCTTGTTGGTTTTTTTCTTCTTAATATTTGAATTTTAGATCCACAGTTTAAAAAACTTTTTTTGTTGATACTCTAGAAATATAGTATAAGGAAGATGGACGTAACAGCCAAGATAATTTAATTGATTGACGCGGGACAAGTTGGATTCAAGGATTAAGGAAAGAATTATTTTATACCCACATCAATTCAAGATATTTGTCCGCTGGTGATTACACTTCCAAAAATGATAAGGAAAATGGAGAGAATAGGCTCGACCTTATTCGTAAAGCACATAATAAAAAGAAAGAGGATGAAATAAGAACAGATAGAATGGAAGATTACTTAGGTGATTTATGAATTAATCCAGCAGAAAGGATATGCAACTACAGCAGATATATCAAAGCATCTAAATGTAAGTTCACCAAGCGTGACCAAGATGGTTTAGAAATTGGATGAAAATAATTATCTTATTTATGAAAAATACAAAGGTCTTAAGGTTACAGAGGCAGGAATCAACATACCACAAAATATACGAGAAAAACGCAGCTTGTTTGCCGAATTCTTAAATATGATAGGGGTAGAGGATGATGTTGCTCATTTAGATGTGGAATGGATAGAACATCATTTGCATCCACAAACAAAAAAGTCTAGAGAAACTAATCCCGGTTCTCAAAAAAATCAAACCAAACTTCATTAACGAACTCAGGTAATATGCATTTATAGAGAAATTATTGCTATGACTTATTATGGAAATGGCAGGTCTATATCTATTTTTAAGTATGAAATATCTACAATCCCTTTATTAACAGGAGACGAAATTCCACCCGATTCCTTTACACCATCACCCTTACACAGGTTTAAGAAATCGCAGTTATTATGGAAAGTTTGGTTAATGTCATACTTTTTAATGTAATAATCAGATGCCACAGGAGATTCGGAGTATGTGAAGTTTAAGAAAGACCCATTTAAGGTCAAGACGATGAGTAAGGATGATGCACATATGACCAAAAGTGTAACTTTCTTAAATAAGATCATCTTAACTTGTATTTTATTTCAAAATAAATTATAATTGCATTTCTTCATATAGTGCAGTTATTTTGATTCTAATTGATATACTAGAAAAAATGATATGCAAATTAACAAAGTAATATGAATTAAACTATTATCAGAATATATCTATTCGTAGAATAGAACCCGATTTCATTTACTAGTATTTGACATGATTATTAGTATAAATTATGAAAAATGAGTCATTATGAATCTTAATGGACCAGAAATAGGCATACAATAATCATCAAAGCCATTTTTACCCATTTCTTAATGCTCGATAAAATTTTTTTTGGGATCCACCACTAATACCAACCAAATTCCCAACATATTGAATCTGTGAACTCCTTAGTGGTTCTTTTGATAAACTTCTTTAACAATAATTTTATCTAAGAGTCAACTTGATCTTAAAATTTTTAAATCCTGTTGTTTATATGCATTACAGCCTAACATCAAATACATATAATAAAATCAAGTTAGATTAAAAAAACTATCAGCAAAGAAATTTATTTAACAATAATAATCACATCTAGGATATTAAATCTTAAAATTTCGAGTTTAGAGTTGCCAGCAATCAAGGTGATAAAACAACATCAGTATTACTATAATTAGGAAAGATTAAATGTTTGTAACGAAACTATAGTATAGGTAAGGATAAGGAGTACAGAGTGGTCTCTATCTCAGATTGGAAAAAATGGATCATATACAATTTAATTGGTGAAGGAGTGCACAACGTTCTCTTTGAAGATCAGATTAGAAAACTTTCTGGCAGACATTTTGATGAGAATTTGGTTTTTGCATTAACTAATCTTGTGGATAATGGCTTGCTTCTTAAATTGGAAACAAATAAAAAAAGAAAATTTATTGTTAACTATGAAAAACTGATTGACGCACAAAAGATTTTAAACGATAATCGAAATTGGAAATTAAGTAAAATTTCTGGAATTGAAGACGAAAAAGGGCAATATGGCTCAAATAATATAAATCAATTTTATGCCGAGCCAGAAGGATATAGTTTCTGGTTCAATTTAGAAGAAAGTCCTCGAAAAAAACGGAGTGTTTATAATATTTATCATCGGAAAACAGATGATCTTGAATTTGCAGCTCAGATAATAACCCAAAAATACTCAAAAATATTATATTTGGGATCACTTCGACAAAATCGATCCATTATATCAAGGCTTTGGAAGGCTTGTCTTGATTTATCAGATGAAAAGCTAAGAAGCAATGGGGAGTTTATTTTGCAAGATTTACAAGATAAGGAAAGAAAAGCTTGTGGTAATAATAGACAGCGTGGAAAAATAGCCTTAGTAATATTTAGAAAATTAGAATATTTAGAAGAGCATGGCAAAAAGGGTAATTCGACAATATTTAGAATCACAGGAAGACATCCTCCTTTTTCCACATTGGACGATCTAATAACAACTTGAGATACCAAATAATTTAATAAGCCTCAAGGGATTGTTGATAGAAGCGTAAGCCTATTATTAAATACCAAACTATTTTTATCTATGGAAATTCTGGAGGAGAAGATACTTGCCAAGCAGATATTCAAAAAATATTCAGTAAACCCTAGAAATTGGAATTTCACCATATCTACGAATTCGATCCGCGATGGATTTTTTGATGCAACAGTGACAAACTCTGACGAATCTTGGCAATTAAAAATTGATTCTATCTATAAGCCCTCCCCGATCATAACAGGTACAAAATTGGATATTGATCCTATCAAGATGAAGAAAACATTTGATGAAGATATTATCCCGTTTGGATATAGGAAAATAGATCCCCCAGTCTTTATGAATATGTTTAGGAAAATTTCTGAAGAACATGAAATGTTATCCAAGAAAAATACAGATTACATTAACAGGGAATTGAATTTGATGTTGAATTCAATGGAACCAACGGTGCCGACAAGAGGTACGGATTATCTTTACGGACCTTTCCTATATACTAGTAAAAACCTAAATGGAAAGAGCCCGTATCACGACATCGTATCGGAAAAATTGACTTCAAATATAAAAAAGAAAATAAAAGAGAGATATCCAGGATATGGATAAAAAGAATTGAACGGGAAGACAGATATCTTAAAACTTGAAAGCAAAATATTAAAAAATAATCCTTTAGAGGATCCGTATGAAAGGGACATAATAATTTACACTCCAGAAAGTTACTCTGCGAGTTTATCGGTAGGGTATCCAACTATTTTTTTATTACCCTCTTTCGGAAATGACAATTGTTCCACCATTAATTGGAATCCTTTTTCGATGCCCATTCATGAGAGATTGGAGAAATTGAACCTAGATAAAAAATGTGGGGAAATGATCATTGTAGTTATAAATTGTTTTAACAGATTGGGAGGAAGCCAATATATCAACTCCGTGGCTGTGGGCAGGTATGAGGATTACATTATTGATGAAATTATTCCTTTCATAGATTCGAATTATAACGTTTCAAAAAGAGCTGTTCTGGGGAAATCATCCGGTGGGTTTGGAGCCCTTTCCTTAGGGATGCGAAATCCAAAAATTTTTAGTGCCATAGTAGCACATTCATTTGACTCGGCCTTTGAATATTGTTATCTACCAGATTTTCCGACCGCTATTGATGTACTAAGAAGGTACAAGAGTCCTAAAAAATGGCTTATTGACTTTTGGAATAAGGCGAGTAAACACGATAAAAAAGATTTTACGACACTAAGCATTGTATCAATGGCTGCCCATTATTCGCCGAACTTGAATAATCCAGAATTATACATAGATTTACCATTTGATATAGAATCAGGAGAATTCAAAGAGAATGTATGGAAATTGTGGAAAGAGTTTGACCCAATCAATAAAGTAAATGAATTTTCAGACAATCTGAAAAAAATGAAACTTTTGTATTTTGATTGTGGAAGTAACGATGAATTTAATCTGTCCATAGGATCAAGAATATTCAGTAAAAGATGTAGAGATCGGGGTATTAGTCATGAATATGAGGAATTTGAAGGTGGTCATTTTAATACAGGCTATAGGTATGACACGTCTTTACAAAGAATATGGAATGCTATTGGATGAATATTGGGATCAAAATAATCAGAAAGGCACACGCTTTATACTTGTAATTTGGATCTGACTTAAGAATTGTGAACAATTGGACTAAAATTAGTAACACGATGTCCGTTCCACTCGTAGGTTGAAAACGTAAATGTCTCATCATAATACAGCTCAAATTTACAATATCCAAGTCTCAATCCATTTACAAATGAAAAGAATATGAAATTATGTTTTTACAATGTCTAATTAACCGATAATTAACAAGACATTTTGTTTATGGTGAAAGAAAATACGAGATTTCGATAATGGAATTCAACTTTATTGTATAATTGTAAGCCAATTACGTTTATCCTGGTTATTACCTCTCACTATGTTTGCAAAATGTTGCTGGATTTTTCTTGTAATTGGTCCTATACCCCCGTCGCCTATAACCCTGTGATCAATGAATCCAACCGGAACAATTTCTGATGCAGTTCCGGTCAAAAATATTTCATCAAAGTAATAAAGTTCGTCCCTAGAAATGTTATCATAGCAAAGGTTGATACCATTCTGCTTGGCAATTTCGATAACTGTATCTCTAGTTATTCCTTCAAGGGCTCCTGTAGAAATTGGTGGAGTGTACAATATCTCGCCCTTTACAAAGAATATATTTTCCGCGCTTGCTTCCACGACAAAACCGTTAGAATTTAACATTATCGCTTCATCGAACCCAGATTTCAAGGCTTCCATTCTTGCTAATGCAGAATTAGCATAATTTGCCACTCCTTTTGCATGAGTGGGCATTGACTTTATTCCTACCTTTTCCCAAGAAGATACCATAATGTGAATACCTTGCTCCATGTCTTCCTTTTTAATATGTTCAGTCCATTTCCATGCAGATATTGCTATAGAAACCTTATTGGGCAAAGGGTTAACCCCTAATTTACCATAACCATAAAACGCAATGATTCTGATATAGCATTCATCCAATCTATTCGCCTTAACTACTTTTACGGTAGCCCTTTTGAGTTCATCAAATGAATATTCAAACTTCATGAAGTAGGCTTTTCCACTATTAAACAATCTTCTTATATGATCGTCTAGTCGAAATATAGTAATACCTTCTGCAGTTTTATATGAACGAATTCCCTCAAATACACCGGTCCCATAGTGTAATCCATGAGTCAATACGTGCACCTTGGCTTCATTATAATCAATTAAATTTCCATCAATCCAAATTTTATCACTTTCGATCATAAACAGTACACCAGAATAATGTAACTAATTTATGATCGAGCCTTTTGAGTGTATTGATCTAATAACTTCTTCAACATTTTGATCTTCTACCAGGATGAGAATTCTTGAAGTCTCTTCTTGTGCATCTATGTTCAGTATGTTAATGTCTTGCTGACTAACGATACTACTAGTGTCAGAAACTATTTTAGGAATTTTCCACATGGAATCTCCAATAAGAGTAACTACTCCTCTTCCATATACCATTTCAACCTTGGGATAAAATGAACGAAATATCTTTTCATGTCTTTTTACATAGTCACCATCCAAAAATAGGAACCTTGTCATTTCCAAATTGTCTTTTTTATATGGAGATAATTTAATAAAATCATGATATTGTCTTTGCTTCTCAAATAATGCGGCAATGTGAGATGCAGCTATGGATTCCATTCTAACGATAGCACAGTTTTTTTTACCAGTAACAATCTTAATTTTGGCTTCGGTTTCGAGTTCATCGTCTGACAATTGTTTCAGAATTTGTGTATAATTAGAAGGGTTCGAAATATTAGTAACCAAGATGATTAAATTTAGGTCATGATCATCTATATCTTTAATGGCAATTGGATCCAAAATTTTCATACCAAACATGCCTGCAAGTTTAGCTTCGTTATAAGACAGAGTCTTCACGTTGTGAAGATTTTTTGAAACTATTTTAGGATCTGCACTTAATACGGAATTGTCTTTTTCAAAATCAAGAATGACATTAAACTGTGATGATAATAAAATCCCCAAATCCGCAGCTGATCTATCAGATCCTCCCCTTTCATAAGTGGTTTCCAGGCCATCTACTGTTTTTCCAATAAAACCACCGATGCATAAAACATCATTCTCTTTAACTAACCTAATTAGTGAATCTATCTGATTTTTAGATTCGTCTAGCAAGAAACTAGCTGCTTCGAAATTATCATCTGTAACTATTGGCCATTCATTCACGTTCACACTAGAGGATTTAATACCGTTACTTTTTAAAATATAATCCATTAAAAGAGAAATCACTATTTCTCCGCTATAAGCAAGAATTCGCGAGCGACTTACGTCAACAAATCGGCGATTTTCCGCCACTTGCTTGAGAGATATTAAAACAGTCTTGTTAAATTTCTCTAACTCAGATTCAAAATTTAGTCTGTCAGCATTTGATAAATATTTATTTGAAATTTCCAAATAGACGGTTTTTAGTACATCGATGTCTACCGGATTTGATGAAGCATAATTTTTTGAAATCCGGATGGCAACATCAGTCATAGACATATTTTTTCCTTCATAATTGGTAAGAGGAGCAGAAAACACGCAAATGATCTTAGATTTTTTCCTTAGTTCTCTTATTCTATCGATTATGATTGGGATCTTTGCGCCATTTACTCCTAACGCTGATCCGCCGAATTTTGCAATTACTAATGGCTCCAATACAAAAATTAATACAATGTCCTGTTATTATTTATTCAGATATTCATTAATCAGCTTGGCAGCCTTGGCAACCCCATTTGACACTTTTTTTTCTTTTTTTAAACGAAAGCCTGAAAGATTTTCTTCCATAATTGTATCTAGCTTATTGATGTCCTCGTATGAAAACCCCATTTCTCTGGCCCTATCCTCTTGCTCAAAATGATTCTTAATTGGAATAAAAATTCCAGGAGTACCGTAAACTAAGCTTTCATCAATTGTGGATTTTCCTGCTAATGACATAACCAAGTCGGCTGCGTACACATATTCATGGATATTGTTTACAAAGCCGATATTTCTACAGGATTTATCTCCTTTATCATTAAGTGAAATATTAGATGAAAAAGATATTACCAAATCGCAATCAAACCGTTTCTGTAATCTAGTAAAAGATTCGATAGTTCTTTTTATTAAATAGTCTCCAGCTGAGGTGCCTCCTGGAGTTATCAAAATTGTAATTTTATTAAACGAAAACCTCTTTCGCAATTCCTCTCGGGTTGCTCTTATCTCTCTAACTATTGGACCCACATAGAATAAATTGTCGCGATTATCCCCAGATTCTGGAATAATAACACAATCACTAGACTTTATCAAATTGCACATAGAATTGTTGAGATATTTTTCAATACCAGACACTACCCTATTTCTTATAAAATGAGTCCTAAGTATATCTGTAATAAGGATTCTTGGAATATTGAGATCCCTGCCAACAGATAGAGAAGCAAAATCTTCATCAGTTATGATTAAAGGACAGGTTTCCCAATCTATGCCACTGGTAGATATCCATTTCTTTACTTTTATTTTGGATTTTCGAAAGTAGGACACATATTTTAGCAACCATACAAAACTGTTACTTAATTTCCCATTATTTATTGAAAACTCTGGAGGAAAATATAGATTATGGGCGTTGAATTTTGATTCTTCTAAAGAATCATTCTCATTACATATAAAATCAAAAGCTTTTGAACCCGTAATGAATTCGAAATCATGATAATTAAATGACTTGGCAATTTCCTTTACAATTGCAATATCCCGTGTTATATGTCCAAGTCCAATAGGGTTTGAAAAAAATAAGGTCATGTATGGTAATCCAATGGTACATAATGTAGAAATAATAAAAACAATGAGGATAGGTTTCAAAGTAAATCTATTTTACAATCATATGATAAGTTTTTCAATTGACTATTTCAGACAACTTATTAGTAGCAGTAATAGTTAAAGCAAAGCAATTACGAGTGATTTTTTATTAAACAATTGATAAAATTTGGTAAATTTCACCATCTGACATGGATTTCATAACAATTTGTTTGAAGATAATCCAAATATTAGAATTAGCGGTTCTAAGGACAACCTTCCATTTTTTGAATGTAGAAACCAGAGTCTTGAATGTCTTTTGCTACAACTGGTGGAGCCTCTTGAATATGACAGAACTGACATTCCTCTTGTGTCATTTTCTGCCCTCCTTGATCAACACTATTAAGATACTCCTTTCCGTATTCGATTGCTTTTTCGTGAGGAGTATTTGCTTCTACAATCACATCAAAATGCATTATTCTTCCATCTTTTTTTGTAACATATGTATCATATACTGCACATTCCATGCCTTTTTTTGGACATACATCATATTTATTTTATTACATCGTTATCTAATACGAAATTGAGATTTTGGTAATTGAACAGCTCAAAATTCACTATGATATAAGAAAACAGGATAATTGACTCTACGTAACAGCACATAGATCTAACCATGATGAGAAAGAATTGAAAATGTAACCAGAAAATCGATGATTACTAGCATGGAGTAGTGATGGCACCTACTTAGGGAATTCTTAACGTATAGATTAATGGTTCTTTATGATGATTTTGAGCATCTTGAAAATGACCATAGTTAACTCCTGCACAAGGCGTTGTATATGGAACACTAGAATTAATCAAGGTAGAAATTACTTCCTCAGAGGTAGCATTAGGTTTAATGCTTTTATACAGAGCGGCCTGTCCTGCAACAACAGGGGCTGCCATACTCGTACCACTGTCAAATGCATACCCTTGGTCCTTGTAGGTAGAAAAGACATTCACACCCGGTGCTGCAAAATCAATGCTATTCCCGTAGTTACTGAAAGTAGCAGCATAATCATCAGGACCTCCAATAGTACCATTGCCTCTACCTCCACATTCTCCGTCACTATCAGATATTGCAGAAACTGCTATTACTCCAGGAATTCTTGCTGGAGAAGTTAATGACGTGTTAATATTACTGTTTCCTGCGGCTACTACATATATCAACCCCTTTGAGAGAGATTCATTAATAGCCTTATCCAATTTGTTTGATGGCGGATTCTCAATGCTTAAATTAACTATGTCTATCTCATCAGCATGATCATTAACGTACTGTATTCCCTTTATTTGGGACGATAGAGGGCAGTTGCCGTTAACATCACATACCTTAATGGCCCAAAGTTTAGCCCCGGGTGCTACTCCTAGTATACCTATTGAATTATCTTTGGCAGCAGCTATTCCAGCTATATGTGATCCATGGCCCAAGTCATCATCACCGGTTAGGGCACCTTCTACAAAAGAAACATTCCTGTAGACATTCAGATCGGGATGGTCAAGGCTTATTCCTGTATCCAAGATTGCGATATCAACATTTGAAAAATCCAGTTCGCCGGATTGTTTTGAAAAAGTATTGTCCAATATTTCACTTGTGATATTGAGCACATTTGCATTGATTCTTTCAAGACTATCTGGGATGGTTTGATTATGGTATCTAACTGAGGCGATTTTTCCGTTTAGATCCTGATTAATTGCAAAAATCCTTGGATCATTACTAAGTTTGTTCATAAAATCCCTTTCATTAAGTTGTCCACTATTATTCATATTAATAACAAAACCAGGTGGATTTTCAAAAACAAATTTTATTTCACCATTTTGGACGTAATCTTGAGACACCACTGCTGCATTTGTGGTAACACTTTCATTTAACCATATAATAAATTGTGAAGGTATAGGTTTATACATTAGATTCGGAACAAATGCCCTGTCAAACACGTATATTGTAGGAAAGGAAAAGTTTTCATTTATGGAAATATCAAATGTCTTGGTATTATTAACATTGTATTGATCAAGGATTTCTACCGTATACCATGAATAATCTAGTCCATTTAGGGATATCACCGAGTTATTAGAATCACAATCGAAAAAATCATTATTCACAAAATATAGCGAATCTTCAGTTGTATATGGATTAGGAGATATCTTATATACTTGGGAAAAATCTTGATCGGTAATGATAGTTAATGATCCTCCTCCAAAGGTATTTGTTGGATTAGTTCCACAATCCTTCACTGTGGTTTGAAATTCTTGTTGTTCAGGAGTTTCAGGTGGGGTATCAGGAGTTTCAGGTGGGGTATCAGGAGTTTCAGGTGGGGTATCAGGAGTTTCAGGTGGGGTATCAGGAGTTTCAGGTGGGGTATCAGGAGTTTCAGGTGGGGTATCAGGAGTTTCAGGTGGGGTATCAGGAGTTTCAGGTGGGGTATCAGGAGTTTCAGATGGGGTATCAGGAGTTTCAGGTGGGGTATCAGGAGTTTCAGGTGAGGTATCAGGAGTTTCAGGTGGGGTATCAGGAGTTTCAGGTGGGGTATCAGGAGTTACAGACACAGTTACAGAATCAGGATCACTGGTTGTGGTGTCACTACTTACCACTAATTGGAAGGTAAGCCTAGTTTCTTCTTCTACTTGAGGAGATGTAAATGTAGGATTTGCAGATGTAGGGTTATTCAGGATCACTTCTGGACCACCAGTCTGTGTCCAATCGAAGTTTAGTGATGGACGAACATCATCACCAGAATTATTAGGATTATAGCTTTTGCTACCATCCAATTGGGTCAACATATCGCTTTTTACAGTTATATCGGTACCAGCATCAGCAATGGGTTTTAGGATTGTAGTAGGTGGAGTTACAGACACAGTTACAGAATCAGGATCACTGGTTGCGGTGTCACTACTTACCACTAATTGGAAGGTAAGCCTAGTTTCTTCTTCTACTTGAGGAGATGTAAATGTAGGATTTGCAGATGTAGGGTTATTCAGGATCACTTCTGGACCACCAGTCTGTGTCCAATCGAAGTTTAGTGATGGACGAACATCATCACCAGAATTATTAGGATTATAGCTTTTGCTACCATCCAATTGGGTCAACATATCGCTTTTTACAGTTATATCGGTACCAGCATCAGCAACAGGAGATATATATTCAGGGTTGGGGTCTGAGGAAGAGTTGGGGTCTGAGGAAGAGTTGGGGTCTGAGGAAGAGTTGGGAGTCTGAGGAAGAATTGGGGTCTGAGGAAGAGTTGGGGTCTGAGGAAGAGTTGGAGTTGTCACCTTTGTCAACTTCTGTTTCAGAATTTCTCGTGGTACCAAATGCTTTTGAGACACCCAAATCCCCTATTGCTTTAAACGGAATAAAAAAATAAAAATGTAAGACATTGGTTACAGACAATAAAAAAATAAAAAATGAAACAAGAATTAATTTTCTATTGACCATTTAAGATTTCACGATTGAACATATCTTGCATCTAAAAAATTACTCATTCTCGATCCAATCATATGACAGGCATATGACGTCTATCGCTATCTATCGAACCTGGAAATGAAGTGATAGTGCCATTTAGGTTATTCTCGGTGGAGTTGGAATTTGTCAGGGTGGAGTTGGAATTTGTCAGGGTGGAGTTGGAATTTGTCAGGGTGGAGTTGGAATCCAAATTAGCAATAACATTCGACAGGGTCAATGAAAATAGAGAAAGGATCATGATCAAGCTAATCGAAAAGAGAGCAAAGAAATTATATCTATCTAATTTGTGGTAGTTTTTTATTGTCATACTATCCATGCAGTTCATAAATAGATAAATTTTGTCTTGACTATATTATACTCTCATACTCTAAAATTCTAAAAGTATAAGAATAATAGAAATTATTTAAGAGATTATGAAAAATTATTTTGAAGGATATTATTGCAGAGATGACCTTCATTTACAAGTAATTAATAAGGATAGTAATCGGAAAATTCTAAATGCTCTGCGGGAAGCATATCCAATAGGTCTGTCAGTCGAGGAATTAAGTGAAGTTACCAAATTACCAATAAAGACTGTCTACGCTCAGAAGGCCGAACTTTATAGAGAGTATTATATAAATCACGTTGAGGAAGAAAAGAAAAATCAAAGAGGCAGACCGTCCAAAAGACAGGATCCTTTCATTTTCCGTAAAAGGGCTCGACTTGTAATTGAGGAGTTATTTGGAGTTCACGATATTTACGAAGGCAATAAACCAGTTCCATTACCTCCCGGACATACAATCTATTCTGACGGTTTTGCAGAAACCTTAAGTAAGCTGACTCTAAAGGAGGAGAAGAATGAGTTATTTATTACTCTTTTAGATTATGCGAGAAAAGTACTATCTAGAGCATACAATAACGAGGAGATTAAAGAGAAATGGGCTCCCAGCAATGAGGGAAATTATTGCTGTACCCAATGTGGTCTAAACCACGAAGCGCGTGATTTTTTTCGGGCGATATTTTTGAACTTGATTGATGAATTTGAACAGAGTAAGCATTTCATGGATTTTCTCAAGAGCCAAAACATGGTAACCCAACATTCCTATGAAAAAATAGAGTCGATGATAAAATAGTCCGTACAAACTTTGCCTCAAGTGAATACAAACTTGATCAGAATTTAATGACCAATTTAATGACCTTTAGAATAAAGAAGCAAGAATGCCTGCCAATATAATTCCAGATAAAGTTTTAAGAATATTGATCCAATCAAAGTAGATAATTGAGGCATTCCTAGCAAGATCTTTCTATAACGTCACAAAACTTGTAGCAAGCCTATTAATTTTAGGAATTTTCCCCAAATTTAACCGTGGCTAAACCTTCTATCTTTGTGCAAAAACGCAGAGAAAAGAACAATAATCTATCGATTTCAATCATAGAAAAAAAGACCTTGGGTTGATTTTTGAAAATTTCAGTGTGCAACTAAAGATTATAGTTTTAAAAATTCATATCTTATTCTTATTTGAGGAAAGCAATAAGAAGATTTAAGCGGTTCATCTAATGTAAGCTATTAATTTCGAGTAAGGTCAAAGTAGACTTAATATCATCAAGCCGTCTTATCAGGAGGACTTTTCTTTGTAAATCCTCCTTGTCATTGGCATTTACCTTAACTATAATATCGTAAACACCATAAACACGATAAGTCTTATCCACATATTCCAGATCTTTAATTTGTTCTGTTACCTTTGCCTCAGATCCAAGGGTACAATTGATCAAAACAAAGGCGTTATGCTTCATAGGATATTCACCTTAGTTATTAAATAAAACTGTTGTCCTTTAGACAAAATAATTTATTTTCTCCGTGCTGTTATAGTATGTGTATGATCTACATACCACCTAATACTATCCTTAAAACTGGACCACCAGTCCATAAAGCCGTCACTGCTCTCTGATTCAAAGAGTAAAAATCCATTATATTCCGTACCCCATGCATGACTATATTCACCCATTAATTCAATTCCTTGAGGTAAACTCCGCTTCATCTCTCTCCATTGTTCATTAGCTTTTTTTGCTTCTTCAGGAGTCATAGTTTTAAATCGATAAAAAACCAGAAAGGTAGCACTCATATTTTTTTATTATAGTAATTAGATTTTAAGTTTTACTAATCTACATTTAATTTTTTTTTGAAGTTTGTAGAAAATCATACCTGTTGTTTTCTATGATTTCTCGATACAATAGGTCAAGGTCAAAAGGCATCAAATTTCTAAAATTAAACAAAGATAGAATTCATTATTAATTTTGTTATTACGAGAATGAATAAAATTTGGATTCCTGAATGCCTTTGGACTATCAGACTATCCATACTGATATTTACAAAGAGGAATTATGCTCTAAATGAAATTATCTAAATGGAGAGAAATAATAAATAGCGAATTATAAATCATTAATTCCAAATTTGAAGTAACAAGAATTGCATTTGAATTTTTCCTTTCCAGGACTACTCGAAACTACATCTAGTTGACCTTTTGTTCTACAGTTTGGGCATTTCCCATAAATTGTTTTTTTCGTAATTTGGAGAAATGTAAAATCCAATATTAAGTTTTTTTAATTCTCTAAATGTATATGAAACTGTTTGTTTATATCGAAGTATCAATAAATTTTGATACCAATATGAATTCAAATACATAAAGACCAATTGTCTTTACGATTATAGCATACTAACTATCATCGAAGGTATTGCACGTTTAATTGGCGGACTAGGCTTTATAGATTTTGCAGTGCATCTAATCTGGAGTTTCTTCTGAATGGAGTGGAACCGAAGCAGCATCCTGTAAATATGATGATTCATTTAATTGCTCATCAACTACAATGGTCTTTATTCTATTTGATTCAACACTATTTAGATCCGTTTCAGATGAAATCAAATTCAATGTAATAATTTGAAATATCAAATTAATATATTAATACTGTGTTTTTTTTAAATTCTCAAATTAAATTTGAATATTCAATTTATATTTAATCTATTTCAATTTAATTTATGATTAACCTATATCAATTCAATATGATCAAACAAAACCATAGAAAACACAATGGGTTTCCAATTTTATTGAGCGACTTAGTTTATCAACCATTTTCGAACATTGCCCTTGAAATCCTTTGCTTGAACACTAAAGTGGATGATTATTAAGTTGGATTTAACGGTTTTAGTCAGTTAGAATGCGTGACATTGAGAGATTTTGAAATACTGCATTTGTCATACCATAGACAGCTGTCTTCAGTAGGGACGATTCCTTACATAAATTATGGATTTATAAAATAATTAACACATTGGCATCAATAAGTTATTTACAACTTACCACTAATGACAAACACACACTGGTGGCTCGAAATAATACACAACATTAGATGTGTTCTCGCTTTATTCAACTGGTCATCGCATAACTGGCAAGTGCATTATCGTGAAAAAAATAAAATTTTCTGTCTTTCCATAATGAAAAGGGCTTGTCACTTGACGATATATCTATATCTTAAGATGACCATCTCTTTTATGTATGCAGAAACAGAACAGCTTCATTATACATTAGTTATGGATTGAGTCTACCTTTTTCAGGCTTGCCATTAAGAATGGTTTAAGACTTTATCCATTACAAAGCAATACCACATAAGAATCATTTCAGGGTGCATTGTGGATGTGATATCGTTGAAGACTTGTTCTGAATACATATGATTATGAATTGTTATTGAGCCAATAAACGTGATGATCCTCACACTATCCCTATCCAAGGAAAGGACAATGCTTGTAGCATAAAGAATGATTCATTTCGGGGCGGGTCAAGATTCACAGTAAGCATCCTGTTTCAAAAGATGGAGACACCTGGGTATCCCACCCAAGCCTGCAGGTTCCTAAAAGTTGATCGACACCTCCATTCCTCCTATTAGTAAAATATATCATTGAAAGGACATCAAACACCGGGCAGAAAGATTGGGGAAGCAAGTTCCTCGTCATAAATGAAAAATATATCGCTATCACGTTGAAAAACTTGATCAATCAATCTTTGTAATTATACATTACAAGAGGCTGATTAACGCTTAAGTTAACGCCACCTTTTTTTACATTAAATTAAAATAAGAATATATTACAATAGTTATGTGAATATTTTAGCTATTGGGGCGCATCCCGACGACATTGAACTTGGATGTGGCGGATCATTACTGAAAGCTGCTAGAAATGGGGTCAACGTATTCATGTATATAGTGACTCGAGGATCAAGCGCGGGATCAGTAGTTAAACGTTCTAACGAAATAATAAATTCTGCAAAATATATAGGCGCCAAAGCATTGTGGATAGATGATTATGAAGATTCGGGGGTATATTTAACCAAAGGACTGATTAATTCAATTGAATTTTTTATCCGAAAAACACAAGCCGATGTTATATATACGCACCCATTGAAGGATAATCATCATGACCACAGAGCAATATCCGAAGCAACAGTTGAGGCAGGACGATTTACACCGAATGTGCTTGCATACGAAAATCCATCCACAAGGAATTTTTCACCAGTTTTGTTCAGTGACATTTCTGATGTCATTTTCGAAAAAATTAGATTAATTGAACTTTATGGATCTCAAAAAGCAAAGGTGTTTCTTAGCTCTAATTCAGTAAAGGCTTTAGCTGAGTATAGAGCATTTCAAACTAGACTTGATTCAAAGTTAACCCACATGGAAGCATTTGAAGTTTTAAAAATGATGATTAACACTGATCATGAATTGGTACCAACAAGAAGACCTAGCGAAGATCTTAAACCATCTCGAAATATTATTGAATTTATTTTGTGAACTCGTTATCGCTTTTCAATACCCCAACACTAAAGTAACCATTTGAAATTACCAAAAATAATAGTGATGGAAATCATCGACAAATTCAGGCAACATATTCAGAGTCCCAGCTAGAACTAGTGAACGGATATATCAAATCCTTATTAGCATAGTTCAAGAGTAAACAAGAGCGTATGATTGAGCGTGGTACCTTATTTTGGTCCTTACGGGTATGCCAGATAATCGTTTTTCGTAATGACAGAGTACAAAAAAGAATTATCTGAAAAATATCAATTACAGGGTTGACTGTTTAGTCAATTCAGAAAAGATGACTGATTACCTAAATAAATTTGAATTATATAAATAAAATTACATATCGACGCAAGGATTGCAGCATTTTATCTAAGTGGTTTTGACCACATCGCTACTTACAATTCAGCATTTAATATGACTGACCACGTTTGATAAAATGATCTCTAATTATTAGTTTTCAATATATCAGACAAGTTGGCAGAATCCGTTTTCATTTGTTTTACAAAACGATCATTTTCTACAGTAACATATTTACCCAGTGTTAAAGGGATTAAGATTTTACCAAAATATTCCATAAACACAGGATTATCATCTACTGTATGACCCCACAATCCCAGATGGATGACCCTTCCTAATCCGTAGTCCATGTAATAAGTGGCTATGGTAGCATTTCCATATTCTTCTGGCAAACCATATGCTTCATAATCTATTAATACTGTAGCATTTGGATTTGTTAGTTGTTGTTCCTCACTATGAGTGTATTTGAACGGATTGAATCCATAATACAATGGTTTAGAGGAGGAATAGTCTAGAAATATACTACCCATCCATTCCGTGTTTTCATCAGGCCATCTTTCTCCAACGTTATTCTTTGCAGATTTTCCATCGAACTCCCAATCATGTCCTTTCACTAACGATATAGTATTACTTGTGCTATTGTATTCGACCTCTGCATACAAAACGTTTCCTTCAGTAAATAATATGGTACCGCCATTTGTTACAAACCTTTTGAGATTGTCATATTCGGTCTGTGTGACATATTCATTATGGAGTAGAATCAATATATCAAATGCGTTTCGATCGTCTTCAAAAAAAATTTTGCCCTGATCAACATCCACATCGGTAAGATTAACCATGGAGTGATTATTTTTATGTATAAGGTCACTAATAAAATAAGCATAACTTATGTAAGGGATATCGTTATATTCAGGATGTAGATAAAAGGGAAAGGGTCCCTGCGGAATGGGCCTATCTTTTAATAAATATAAATTATCGGTTATGGTCGTGTTAATACCATAATACGCTCTATTGAACATTTCTGGACCGTATAGATCATAAAAATTATAAAATGAACCATTTTGATAGGCTGCAAAAGTAAACACATTTTTAATTAACGCGATCCTTTTTTGAGTCATTAGATAGTGCGCTTTCTGTATCCGTAGTATTAGTTGGCGAATCATCGATGCCGGTTGAGAATACAACGTTAGGGGGAGGAATGTAGAAGATTGTAATAAAAATGAAAAAAATAGACATAATAATCAAACAGTCAGAAGCATCAACCATATTCTTTTTTAACGAAAGCACATACATATATATAAATGCAAACTTGCATTAATATAATGATCGACGTTTTCCCTAAATGATTTCTTGACTCTTATAGATCTGGATAAAAAAAGATAAGCAATAATAACTAAGATAAGTATTTAAATATCTAGAACCATATATTCCTATCATTGGTCACAAATGGTAAATCGCTTCATTCATCTTTACGTGTAGATACACATGAGGAATAATTGATAAACTAGGGTAATTCTTTTGATAGTTATCATGAGGGGCTCTTAATAATGCCTGCTTGCTGCTTTTGTATAGGTATAACATGTTCTTCTTGAGATAGTCTTAACAGTTGTGTAAACACAAGTCTACTTCTTAATGTAAACTGATGGTGCTTGTTTAGAATAGAAATATTGACTTAAATCCGAATACAGATCAGAAAATATATTAGTTATTTTGCGGAAAACGAGTAGTATTAGTTTACAGATGAGTATAGCATATCATTTACACAACTCTTAACATAATTTGTTTTATTTAATTCAGTGCTTTGATTTCATTTAGTGAATACATACCACAGCTGATAACTAAGAAATTTAGGATTAGTTTTTCTTTCTGAAAACAAGGATATGCTTCTATTACTAATAGAACAAGACAATCACTTTGATTACAGTTTTTCCTATTTTGTTATGCTATGATACAGATCTATATTTTTTGCTTTTTATAGTATCGAGTCTCATGGACTGTAATCCCTTTACTAATAGCAGTATTTAGTGACGACTTTATTAAATAATTTGGATTATATCTAGCCTTTTTATCATATTCTATTTTGACAACCATTCTTTCGGTTTATTAATTAGGGAAATAGAATCAAATTACTGAGCATTTTCTATAGTCTTTAATCGATATTAAAAGTATTTTTTCTATCCATTTAATGGTAGTTTTAGAATTTGAAAAATTGCTATCGCAAACATCCGATTCTGATCCGCTGTTCTTAGAAGTTTTTAAGGGCATTCTCTTTTATATGAGGTGCCTACTTGAAATCTCTGCTGAATCTGATCTAATAAATTTTATTGATTTACGTGGTCCAATTCAATCTCTTTTCAGAAAAACATCATCATAGTTATATATGAAAAAATTGTAAGGCAGATGTGCATCGGCCAAATTATTGTTATCAATTCACTAAAGCCAATACCTACTTTAAGGTTATTGTACCTGTTATCTCGCTACTAATTATCTCCGCAATACCTTTTATCATTATTCAGCCGATCAATGGACAAATTAGTAACAATACTCTTAATATCGTAGATAAACCACAGGAAGTTTCACCAGATAATATATTGGATCTTCGTTATTCAAATTTAGTAAATTTTACATCAAAAATCGAACAGATTGATGGACATCTAAATGCTTCATTGTTAAATAAGTATGATGGAAACGAATCTTTAGCATTTGCTCATGCAGCACATCCATTTGCTGAAGTGTATCCATTTGTTGCGCCTCAAATCGCAAACACCAATCAATCCTTGAATCAATCACTTTATTCTATTTTGGCTAACCTCCCAGAAGTTTCAAGAAACTCAACCAATGATGAATATTTAACATACAATTCAATCGACACAGGAGATTTTGAAAGATATAAAAAATGAGGTAATTCCTAAGAGTTTACAGAGTGACGAATTATTTAATTCATTCGTTATAGTTAATCTCTTGGATTGCAGGTTACGAGTATCAAGCGGCTGTCACTAACCGTACTATAACTGCTATATTTGAATACCAAGATAGTAAGGCATTCATACAACAGGCTGAAAAACTGATTTCTAACTTCTATGCTGATCCAGAATCTTCAGTCGACTCTTCTGGGTTATTACCTCTTATAAGAGCTCTTAATACTGCAATAGATAAAGTTTCAACTCCTGAAGAAATATATTTGTTAATTGATGGCATCTTTTCAAAAATGACTATAGTATTAAGTACCGGATAAGCCTACACTCTTAAGTAAACTTGGCATTACAACAGATTAGCGATTTCTTTATATAATCTGTTTTTCATTCGTACCCAAATAATGTTAAGGGCTTTATCCGAAATTATATACAATTGTGATCAATTTTGACTCGGATAAGCAAGTATATAACAATCTACTGCAATAATTCCAAATATACGTAATCGTTTCACAGAATAGTTAAATAATATAAAATTAGCATCTTTGATTGATTTCACAGGGAATTAGGATACAAAGCATCAATTATCACAAGATTATTTGAATTAAATTGTTGACCTCTGAAAGATTTTTTGGTAACGGTGATATTAGATATAAGTAAAAATAAAACCCAATAATAATCAAAATCAA
>CAWKJS010000004.1:0-10480 GCA_963850055.1 uncultured Nitrososphaeraceae archaeon
ACGTAACATCTAATACAAAAGTTCATACAGGCTTATTTTCTTACTAATGGAAGTATTAATCAAAATATTTATATGACTAAGTTTAAGAGGGCAATTATGGCAACTTATGTGTAGCAAATGTAATAAACATGAGTTAACGAAAGATAATAAATGCAGCAATTGTTTGGAAGAACAGGATAAATGTTTATGTTTAGATAAGTAAGTTAACTTACGAACATTATATTCATATAACCACTGAAGCTGTACGTGAATAAAAGAAAGAGTCATTGACTGTTAAATTTCAGAATGATTAAGTCATATCGACGTATCTTAAATAATCTTTGAGAGACCTATTACTTAAAATTGCATCCAATAGATATGAGTCCAACTCAGATTTTCCTCTTATAGTAGTGTTAATATAGTCGAAACCAAATTGGATGGGTCTCAAGCAGTGCTAAATTCTTGGAATTTTTGCCCCTTCTTGTAATATCGGTTAAAGAAGTAAATAATTTCAATTGAACAAACCCTACCTCATTTTGCAGATTAACTTCGATGCTAAAAAACAATTGATAAACTCATCCCCTGTTAGCTCAAAGGGTCAAATCCTTAACTTGGGATGGATTCTTTAAAGAAAAAAATTATATTTTGATTCCAATATGGGGACCATTATCTTGGCCCTATGTATTCATCTTTGTAGCAGAGCGCAATGATAATTTATTATCTAAGAATTGTGATATTTTCAGTTACAATATCTGAAAATTTGGATTGCATTTGTTTCAAATCCTCTTACAAATGTTGCTGACTTATTTAAAACCTTATCTAACTCTAGGTTCTTGAATTTACAGAACCTATTTCAAAAAAAAAATCAATATCCTAGTGAAGCCCACGGTGTCCCACCCATCAGATTTTAAAAAAGGGTAATAAAAAAATGATAAACGAAAAACTATCTCTTATTTAGTAAATAGGTCGATATCTACAATGCCTCACCATGAAAAATATTTATGACCGTTTCAAAAATCTGAATTCAACGGTAATAGAAGCACCATCCTCAGACATCATTCTTCCACTGCATTTATTTGTTCCAGAACAATCACCTGTGATCCGGGAATCGATAAATAATAAGTCTGTTGGAACATTCTTTACTGCTGCCCTGATTTCATAAGGGTCACCTATTAACAAAAAAATATTATCATATATTAGACGTTCATTGTTACAATTTGTCGCAGGGAAATACCGTTCACCTCCGATAGAATTGGCTATAACCCTCCCATAAGGTGAGATACAAGAATTATCTAGAGGTGGTAGACCAATCACAGTTCGAGTAATTTCTATTCTTAATTTTCCTGCAGGGACTATGGGTGTATTCTCTCCAATAGAAGGGCAAATGTTTGTCACCTATAGAACTATCTTGATTTGACACAGTAGATTATTTCCCGATAGGAAATTACCATTACCTGAAACTACCTGACCATCTTGGTTCGATGATTGTTCTTGTCCTGTTTCTTGTCCTACCTACTATCATCCCCACTTTGTGAGAGAACACTATTTTGTGCCTTTACTGTTATAGGTGTGTTAACAGAAACTAATCCGATTAAGATAGTTAAAAGCATGAAGAAAAATGTTAAGGCCTTATTTTCATAGCAATAAGATATGAATTTTAAATATAATGACTATTGATAATTTTATCTCCTTAGTCTAGTAGAATAATATTATGATAGTCGTGTCTGTTAGGGTTTCTTCTATGACTTGGTTTGTTTTTTAGACTCATCAAATAACATTGCATCAATCTTGGCCTTTAATATTAAAAGATATTCTTATTCAATTGCAAAACCAATTGTATCTACTGTTTCATTATCCATATAAACATGTTTAGCCAGAGAATACATGTTCTCATATCCTGATTTTCCTTTATACTTTTTTTCATGTTATGCTGTCAATTCGACGACATTTCAGACTCACTACCAGTGGACTCTGATTCAGATGTGCCTTCATCATTTGCAGTGGATTCCCCTGATATTGTTGTGTCAGATAAGTCTTCGTCTGCCTGTGGTGAGAAATTAGTTTCTTGTTGTGAATCACTTTGTGGTTCTTCGTTTACTATATCTTGTTGACCAGTTGGTTGCACATTTGGATACACATCTCTGTTCCTGGTGGACACGGAGAAAGACATGGTTCCTTTTTATCACTGCTATCTTGACCTTCACCAGGATGTTTCTATCTCGCTTTTAAGTGCTGTTACGGTATCGTTGTTACCATTTAATTTTGGTGACGACGATAATGGTGGAGGAGAATGATAGTCACAAGGTGCTGTAATACATTGAACGATTAAAACCGATTGATTTGTTGTTGCTTGGCTAGAAGGAAAATCACAAGGTGCTGTAATACATTGAACGGTACCGATTGATTTGTTGTTGCTTGGCTAGAAGGGAAATCACAAGGTGCTGTAATACATTAAACGGTGCCCGATTGATTTGTTGTTGCTTGGACAAGAGCTAATGGCGTCAATATCATCGTAGTTCCTAAAATAGCACCACTAATTATGAGAACGGATAATAATATTAATTTCTGCATTGATATAAAAAAAAATTGAGAAACTATATAAGCATTTTACACTCTGAATTTTTTTGGAATCTACTATCAGATTCCCGAGATGATCCAAAGTATGATTCAATTGACTGGCGAAGTGACGAAGGCAAAAGCGACTTGAGCATTCAAGAAATGGACAAGATATTAGAAGATCAAAAAATAAGAAAGGGGATACAGATAACCAGGGCTATCAACCATTAATAACTACATTCACATCAGCATCAGCACCAGCAAGTAATCAAAATATTGATACCATTGCAAGCGATAGCGAAGATGGTGTAGAAAATACTGGCGATAACGGGGATAGTGTAGAATCAACAGAATCAACAGAATCAACAGAATCAGGAACCGATTCAAGTTCAGACTCTAGCGGTGAGAGTGATGAAGGAGAAAGTGGAGACAACGATGGTGGAGATAGTGGTGATGACAGCGGAGATAATGGAGATAGCGGAGACAATTCCGGCGGAGAAGAATCAGATAGCGGTAACTAGATAGTTTAAAAAACAATTCATATTTTATTTTCTAAATTGTTTTTTATCCAAATATATTAACCTCCTTAATATTAAATCATGAGCTTTTATTCTTACCAGTTTTTTTATCTGGGATGTGATCTTCGTTTTCAAAATCATTAGATTAAAACAATGCATATATTGTTCCATTACCAATGGGAACTTAATTCCCACGCGCCAAAACTTAATGATCTAAATTGAAAAATTTAATATTTTGTGATTGAAAAGGGTACACATAGAAAAAGAATCAAAATTGAAAGCTCATCCCAAGGTTCTATAGAAATATGGTTTCTTATGTCTCTTTCTAAACTGTAACCTGTGTCCAGAAGAGAGAGAAAGTTTGGAATGGGTCTCTAGTGTAGATAACTGACCTCCCAGATTGCAGGGGCGCTTGCTGTTTCGTTGGTCCCATTCCACTGTACATTAAAGTGGCACCATTTACCTGCTATCCGCATATATTCAGGTGTTCCGTATATGGTTGCATTAGTATTAACAATGGTGGGGGGGTGTGCAATGATTGTAGGATTAGTAAGAGTCAGAGTTGCTGAATTTGTGCCGTTCTTCCATTGTAAATGTCAGGACTTCTGGTATGCATGCACCCGAAGGAGAAGAAAAGTTTTTCCCTGATGTGGTTGCAGTAACGCATCCATAGTTACGACTAAGACCTCACTTGGCCCATTTCTTTGGCCAAATAGGCATCCACAGTTTTCTGATGGTTAAATGTCGCTGAATTGGTCAGTTCAAATATATCCATATTGTAGTTTCCATAATGACCAGTTGACCAGTACCAGCCGGCATAGTCTTGGTTCCAGTTGACTGTCCCCCACCGCTTGTCTATATACCCTGTTCAATTTATGGGTGAGACTGGCCCGTAGGTCAGGTTATCTTCAACTATAGAAAGGTCATTGATCATTCGTAGCATGAATCGTGTCAGCGATTGGTCGAATACAGGATACCATTACTAAAATTGTGGCTGGAGCGGCTCTTTCAAAGCCATGTGCCAGCTCCAACTCATTTCCGGCGGTGAAAGTGTAGGTTAATGGTGTTCAAATCACCACGAGCCCAGATATCACTCATCGTTACATTTAACGTATTGCGTGCAGCATTGAATTCGTTAGCATCTATTTCGTTTCTCCTCATAAATGATTACAATTAGGAGTTGTAACGGCTATAGTGGCGTAGGGCTGAAGCGGTCCATTGTTGTCAACCCAAGGCTTTACAAGTAATGTAATTTGGGTTGTTGAATTATCATCGAATTTTCCCTGGTAGTACCACCACTCAAAGGTGCCTGGCATTGGGTTGGTTTGTAAGCCCATATCTGATGGTTGCATCGTAGTTTCCTGATCTTCAAATATCTTATATTACTCTGTGTCACCAGAGATTATCTTGTTCGTGTAAATTGTAGTTGCATTCGTAGTTGCATTTGCAAAATAATTTCCCGTACGAAGAAATGGTTACCAGTCCAGAAAATAGATTATTATAGTACCATTTTGTCATAATGAGAATATTTCCTTCGGTTCCAATAAGGGAATAGATAATTTTAAGTCTAACCTTTAAAAATTTTGATAAGTCTGTTATTTAAGATATTACCTGGGTAATTACCCTAGTATTTAGCTTTTACCAGCGATCGGTCGTTTTATTGCGTATTATTAGAATTAATTACATCGTTTGAAAATTATTAATTACTTATATAAGTTCTTACCGGTGTTCAATATCTTACCAAATTTATTTTTATATTTTCTCATAATTTTATTTTAGGAATCAAACTAAGCATATATCGAAGTCATTTTACTATTAATTGGAATTATCCATAAATTATAGATAAGAAATGATTTTATAGTAAAAACCATTTGATGGTTTATCTGAATCCTGGTAAACACCAAACCAAAACTATAGTCAAATTTGTTATTAGTCCCCTTGGGCCCATTAACTACATGGGGGCTGGGCATTAGAGATTTGTACTTTTGAAAAACTCAACAACAATAAGACTATCATAATTGCAAACGATATTTCAAAATTTTTCCATTAATGTGAAATTATTACAGCCTTAAACCTTTTTTAAGTGGTATACCATAGTAATGGCTATTAGAAATGTTCTCACCCAATTCGGTCATGGTGGTGGACGATGAACCGGAGATCGCAAATCTTTATAGTGAATTTCTACAAAGATCTGGCTTTAATTCGACGTGCTTCATCGACCCGCTACTAGCCCTTGAGCACTATAACCAAAATCCTAATCGATACTCTCTTGTTATTACGGATTTGTGCATGCCTAGCCTCGATGGAATAAGACTTGCTAAAAGGATAAGAGAATTTGATACCAAAATAAAGATACTATTAATTACCGCATTTTATTTCAACGACATGTTAGATACCGAGGAATATAGGGAAGCCAAACTGACTGGACTAATTCAAAAGCCGACAAAGCTCTCAGTGTTAAGACAAAGAATAATTGAGTTGTTGTCGAAATGAGCACGATTAAAATCTTCCACCCTATCTTTTGTTTTCTGGATACATCGACGGTCTCGGCTTAAATTGTCCCTAGCTCAATTTCTAGCTTAAAGATAGTCAAGGCTCTATCAGTAACGCCGATATCGGCATTAATCCCACTCGATCCGTACTAACTTGTTCTGGATCAATTTAAGATGAGGATTTACGATTTTGTATATATTCAGACCCCCTACGAGAAGAAACTTAATCCAACTGAGCTCATAGCTTCACTAATTTTATTTTGATTAATTTATTAGCAGTTTTAAAAGAATAAAAATCACTTATAATTCCTATATGTTATTGAACCCCTTTACCTACCTGACTCAAACCCCCTTGGGCCCATTACTTTATATAGTAACGCATTAATTTGAAACATGCGTTGTGCTATAATTTTTAATATAACTCGTTAGGTAAATAGGATGTGGATTGTTTCTCGAACTAAATTATTTTAGTTCTGTTTACGACTTTCTAACTAATATTTTAAAGGCTCGACACCTTTGTTCTATTGAGTTGATTTCCCTCTCCAATATTCCAAATGTCAACGCGATTGATAATTAATAAAATAATTCAATTGAACCAGTGAAAAACTATGTTGAATCTTTTCTTCATTATATCTCATAAGGTACTAGACTATATTCCATCTAAAAGCATATTTTCACTGGCGCTGTTTGTGGTTATCATAATCGTGAATCGAAAATGCTTGAGTGAACAGATCCCAAATAATAAATAACAATATTTATATAATTATTCTTAAGAACAAAATTAGACTATGTATTATGACTGAAAATGAAAAATTCAAAAACATATATGAAAATGCATATCATCAGCAGAAACAATCGATCGAATCAAATTATACTCAATTCAAAACCATGATTGAAAATGCATATCTTCAGCATATTCAAATGATCGAATTAAATTATACTCAATTCAAAACCATGATTGAAAATGCATATCTTCAGCATATTCAAATGATCAAAACGAATGCTTCTATAATGAAAACCTATTCTAGCATGTTTGGAAATAGCGAGATAGCAAGATATATTGAAAAGATGGAATCAGATTTTTTAACTGTAAATGAGGAATCAAAAAAATCATTGATCAGCCAGTTAGACCTCATTAAAGATAATTACCTAACTAATGCTGCTAGAATAAATGAAGGATATCATAAAATGCCTAACATTGATAAGTTTATTCCAAATCCTGATGGCTCGGTGGAATCCAAATAGAAATTTAAAGAAATAATATTAGTTGAATAGTTTATTTCGCTATTCACTTCATGGGTTTTTAGCAGGTTCCTGATGAAAAGAATGAAACTTTTTTTGCACATGTAGTATTCTACTTTAAAACAACTCTATTACATGTCAAGTTCATCCAATTTTCATATGTAACCATATTCCAATTTGAGGTTTTGTCATCTGAACAGTTTGAACTGGTAATAGTCTTGGTTGGATCCCTATTGATTAAGGTATTATCAACCACTAATCATTTTGTCAGTATTGCTTATTACATTAATAGTTAAGAAATATCTCTGATTTTGGAACTGCTCTTGGACTATTTATGACTAGAAAATTAGTGGAGGTTTACTAGTCGAGGGACTGAGAATTTAACAATGATGATGGAATTGTTACTACTTTTAAGTTTAATTGATATGAATGAAAAGATAAAAACCAGATTGTCGAATGCATTTGTAGTATTAATTACAAAAGTGTTCTTTATTTGATTGTTATTTAATTTCTCCTTTATTCGCTTGTATTTTCCTACCCAGTCACCTTTTAAGAAATTGATTCATGACTGCGTTCCAATATCTTCATATCTTCCGGAAGGGCTTCTTGATAGTCAATAGTAAAAATAACTGGATTCGTATCATAACATTCAAAAAGGATCTGAATCGATGATAGTTTTATAAGATATTCTTTAAGTTTAATAATTCAGAAATTGTAGATTGAAACCGTTGGAGGATGGATTTTGCGCACTTCCGATATATATTATATAGTTCGATTCTATTGCCCTGTTATTTTTTTAAAATTCGTTCTAAGATGATGGAATTCCTTTCATAGTCAATTGGCTTGAATTTGGCAGAATTTTTATCTTTTACAACACTCTTATTTTTATTCCGTGTGAAAACAAATAGTAAAACAAAATAGTTTTATGTTAAAACATCACAATCAAAATAGAACCATTTCTATAGAACCGCTATCTGCATAAACCCTTGGTTCATACCATCTTGATGAAATGAACCAACCCTGTTTCATGACTGATACAGTATTAAATAATCCAAAATTCCCAAATTTGTATCGCAAAGCTTCCAATTAATTCCCTTCGATCAAGAATAATATCAACAATCCGATTTTAAAGTCTTATAAGAAGGAATGAAAAAGACCTACTGTAACAGTAATAATGGATACGTGGTATTTTGAACCGTATTAAGAAATGGCAGGAAAGGTTTGAACTAAAATCAATTCAATCCTCTTCAATCCTATTAATAATTCTGGTTATAATTTGTATAATCTCTTTCATATTCTCATTGATTCTCTATTTATACTTGGTTGAGTCATCAAAGCAAATAGAAAATATATCAATAGACTACGTCAAATTAAATTCAATAAGCACTATTACATATCTCAAAGAGATAATACAAAATAAGATTCAGGTAGTTTCTTCAAATTTATATTTATTGAGCAGCGTTGTTCTAATAAAAGAACAAAACTTATCTGCAATTCCAAATTTTGAAGCGGCTCAGTCTACAACTGGTGATCTCACAGAAGGGTACGGCTGGATAGATGAAAACGGAATGGGAATGTGGTCAACAGCATTTACTGAGAATAATACTACTTTTCAACAATATGCGAACTTGAATGCTTCAGAAAGACCGTATTTTAAAATACCAAAAGAAACTTACAAACCCTTTGTATCAGATGTTTTTAACACCACAAACTTTAATCAGATTCCAAGAATTGTGATAGCCTATCCCATTTTGTCATTAAAACCTGACTCAATAGCATCATCAGATTATAGAAATCTGAATCAAGGCATTAATCAAAACCCTTCTAGTCCCTTGGACATCATTGCTAGTATAACCAATATAACTAGTATCAAAAACTTTACCGAATTTAAAGATCAGTCAATATTGTTTAACCTAGACACTGAATTTCTAAAAAGTAATTTTGAATTTAAGGGAATTGTTACAGCATCAATCAACTCTGCTGCATTTGATCATTATATTAATAATGCGCTATTTACAAGAAACTTCGTTAATAATACCGATGATAGTGGCAGTATTGTATCTGGTAATGACAATAGTTATAACAAACCATTAAATTCACATGAATCTCAAAATTTGGGGTATTCTAGTATAATACGATCGCCTTCGTTCTTTTTAACCCCTTCATTTACCTCTTCTTCTACTTATGAAACATTGTCAGCAACTCTAAAGCCCGATATTCTGGTGACTGACAATAACGGTGTAGTATTATTTTCTACTGATAGAGGAAGTAAGGTAGGCTCAAACTACTTATCCACGGAAAATTTTGCTCCGATAGAGAAAGAATATGATTCCACCAACGCAGGACATTTGAAAACTGTTCTTCAGAACATGACTAATGACAAAGAGCAAAGTTACAGTGGCACATTAGAACTAATTAATAGACAAGGAAATAAAATTATTATAAATTTTGAACCAATACTATTTAACGGTCAGCATATTTTTTATTTAAGCACAAATACCAAATTTTTCCTTAGTGAAACCGCCACTAACCTGATATCTAATCAAATAGTCTTTACATTTATTTTTATAGGTTGCTTATTATTTATGGTTTTTAGTTTTATTGCAATAGTGCTATCAATTAATAAGAAACTCAAGTATGAAGTCAATAATAAGACAAACCAACTCCTACAAAATGTACGGGATTTAAAATTCTCAAATGAAAAACTAATACAGAGTGAAGATATGGAAAAAGAATTTGTCAATACTGCGGCCCATGAACTGAGAACCCCTACTCAAGCCATTACCGGTTATTCAGAACTAGATGATGAATTATTTGACGATATTTTTAAAAATAAGAATATTACAACAAACCCGGAACTCGAGACATCTATAAAACGGCTATATCAACACCACGAAAGTATATCTAGAAACGCTACAAGATTAGATAAACTTATAAATAATCTTTTAGACGTTGCCAGACTTGAGTCAAGAAGTAACAGCAGTAATGATGGTTTGGTAACATTATACGAAGAAAAAGTAGATCTGGTTAAAGAAATAAATGAAATAGTTAATTTGCACCTTGAAAAAAAAATTAATGATAAAAATATAAAAATAAATTTCATAAATAATAGTCTAGGTGAATCTTGTTGGGTATATGTAGACCAGTCAAGATTAAATCAGATTCTGACTAATTTAATAGATAACGCTATAAAATTTTCTAAATATGATGGTAGTATTGACATTTTGATAGAAGAAAACGGTATGGATTTACCTGAAATTAATAGTCAACCTGATTTTCAGGCAGGAAATTTATCGGAGAATATATCAAAAGATTTGGTTGGTAGAAAAGAAGTATATGTAGGCATTTCTGATACCGGTAAAGGAATTTCTTCAACTATAATGCCAAAATTATTTGGTAAATTCATCACAGACTCAGATTATGGAACTGGCCTTGGACTTTACATTACCAAAAAATTAGTGGAGGCTCATGGTGGAAGAATTTGGGCTTTTAATAATAATGATGGGGTTGGATCCACTTTTATTTTTAGTTTACCGAGGTTCGATCAGACTAAGGACTCATAATTTCTGTTCGTTGTTTTTCTTTAAACCATTTAGTTATAGGAGTATATATTTGAAAATTTGGAACTTCTTATATTAACTACACAGCCACATTTGAAGGAATCATCCGGTACTATTGATTTTTCAAAATTGG
>CAWKJS010000005.1:0-88479 GCA_963850055.1 uncultured Nitrososphaeraceae archaeon
GCCTGAAACGTGGTTTCTAAGTATATTGTCATATATCAAAAGAGCAAAATTTGATTGTTGAATCTCCATAATTCCAATGGTCAAGTTTATGGTGAAAGTCCAATAGAATTACTTACCGACTTGGAAGTCAAGAAAAATAATATTCGGTAAATTTCATATTGGTATTACTATTAATAAAGTTAGCACTATTTGGTTTTTTTAGCACTAGCTTATATATTAAAACAACATAACTATCGATATGAATAAAAGATTAATAACAATGGGTTTGATATCTGGTACAGTAATAGTCACTGGTATTGGAATAGCAATCCCCGAACCGTCGATGGGGATTGCAAGCATGGTAATGGGAGGCACCTCTCTCACAATCGCCCTGCAAGTTTACAGAGAGACAGCAAAAAGAAAAATAGACAAAATGATCTTAGAAGAGCTTAGATAAATTAATCCCAACCAAATCATACAAACGCCTACATTTTTTATTTATTAAAATATAGTAACAAATATCTTTTTTTTACAATATAAATAATATAAATAATATAAATAATACAGTATGTAGAGAACAGTTCCGGTATAACTCAATGGATTCAAAGTACATTCAGACAGTCTTTCTTGAAATTGTCTTCAGCTTATTGTTCTGTTACATTAAACCAAAGAACTTCTCCATCATAACCTGCAACTAATACTTTAGGTAAATAAAATTTATTTTTTTTTGACTCGACCTCTTTCTGTTACAACAAATTCCTGTCCGATTTCTTGTACCTCACCTAAATCATCTCCTTTCTCATATCCTCTTGCTTCTTTTTTAGTAATGTCTTTCCATTCTATACTATTATCTTTCCAGTTAAAATTACTTGAATTAGTATTATCGTTCATAATCTAGAATATTTAATAAAATATCTAACATTCAGTATTAGAGTAATCTGGTTTATCTGAAGATTAAGCCAAAAGTTACATATTTATTTTTTCTGTTAAAACCAAAAAAAAGAATAGCATCGCACACTAGTATTGATTCTATAAAAGAATCTTTCTCATAAGAACGTATATAGGATATTAAGAACGCTTTTCCAATTATTGTACTTTTTAAAAAAGGATCCAAATAGACCAGCTAACAATGATACCAAGAAATGTTTCACAAGAGGTTGGTTTATGTCGATTCACCACAGGAGGGCTGCACCATATTTGATGCTGTATGCCTTATGATATGATTATGATCTAGTAGATAACAGGCTGGTTCAGTAATCCTAACTTATCGTCTTAATAGAATAATTATTGATTGTAAGCATCCTAGCTGATTTCTTTCAATAATTTGATATTAGCAAATTCAATTTTACATGTTAATATCAGTTAGTGGAAATGCTAGAGTGGAACGGACTAAATTTACAATGGGAATATAGATAGAATGACTATTGTCTCCAATGGCATTTGTAAATTTGTAATTTGATGTCATTTTATTTAATTCAATAAACTTTGTAGAAGGTTTTTCTTCCGAGATAAAATAGTGAGCAACGACTCCTCCAACCATCCCTGTGTGGACAAATAAGATTTCTTTCTCTTTATATTTTATACAATAGAGCATCGGTGTTATAGCCATAAAAGACTGCGACGTGTAAAGTACTACATTTAATAAATCCCTTAGATTTTCATACTGGAGGTAAGTAGTAAACCATTCGCCTTGAGACATACCTCAATTAAAATGTGTTATATTTCTTAAGTATTTCTTAATATCTGTTCTAGTTTGTATTGATCATTGTTTCATTGATAAAATTAAAGGTACCACTATTTGTGATAGTAATTGCAACGACTCTGGATTGCAGTTATTCTTAGTTCAAGACGTGCGGAACATGTTACTAAGGATATAAGTAAAGCTGAGATTAAGACCGGTGTTGGAAAGAGTAGAAGGATGAATAATACTAGTTTAAGTAGCAACAATACTAAAAATAATGAAAGCATTGATTTTACGACTATGAATAATGCTATTAAGTTATCATTTTTTTGATTCTGAAAATTCTCATCTATCAATATATGAATCGTGTTTTTGATTTTTCAATATCATGGCTGGAACGGAAAAATTGTATTAGGCGTATCACTTCTAATTGTTATTGCTGTTGAGTTAAAGGTGCCGGTAGATGCACCAATGTTAAGGAAGTTGATTGTAAATCAGTTAGTCGTATTGCCCATCCCTATAGTAGTTTGATTAAATGGGACTGTTGTTTTGTTTGCAATAGTGGTAGTGGCGGGACCTGTGGCCTGTACTATCGTTTTATTTTCTATATTTGACAAGTTTCCAGTTTCAGATGTTACTGTCTGATTCCCTAGTGGTTGAAGTTGAGATTGGTCGATAGGGTTAGTCGTTTGATTAACTGTAACTGTTGTTTGTTCAGCTGGAATAGTCGTCTGATTTGCAAGCATAGTTTGAGGCTTATCGGTGATTGTTGCCATTGTATCATTTTGAGAATTTGGTGCCGAGGCTTGACTTTGATTTTGAGCATTAACACTATTTATAGAATTCATACTAATTACAGGAACTATTGCTAATCCAACTGCAATTAGAAAAATCATAAACATGTTTGAAAGATTTTTCATTACTAAAATATGTGTATTATGGTTAATATAGTACCACATTTAGGATTATCTATTACTTTAAAGGTAAAAGACTATTACAACATGCTACAAGGTGTTTGGTTTCACAATAAATCCCTAGTGCTAATTAATGCGTATTGAATCTAATAGATATTTATAACTTGAATAGTAATTATTTATCAAGTGTAGAGGTATGATAAAGGATCTCGTTAACCCTACCAATCTTAATGTTTTAGTGTCAAAGCTAGGTGATGTTTTGGTCAAAGCTTTGGATGAACCATTGGGCTATGCAATTAACTGGGGGCGTGTCTGGTCACTATGGCCCGTTCACTTGGAAACTGCTTGTTGTAGTGTAGAATTTGGTGCTGTTTCAAGTCCGCGCTATGACGCTGAACGATTTGGGATACTGGAAGCTTTTGGTTCATTGAGACAGTGTGATTTAATAGTAGTTCAAGGAACCGTAACCAGGAAAATGGCACCTAGGCTCAGGATGGTTTATGATCAAATGCCAGAGCCAAAATATGTTATTGCTATGGGAGCCTGTGCGATAACAGGAGGGCTATATCTGGATTCATACAATGTTTTGCCCGGAATAGATAGCATTGTACCAGTAGATGTTTATGTCCCAGGCTGTCCTCCTAGACCTGAAACTTTAATTCAAGGTACAATGTTGTTACAAGAAAAAATTAAAAGGTCGAAAATCAAGTAACGAAAAATCCATTACAAAAAATCAACAACAGTTACCCGAAATTTGCTTTTAAAAGTTATTTAATTTACCTGATAAGACTATAATACTTCCAGCACACTACAGTTCAATCTTTAAACATGCAAAACCAGTTTTTGATACAATTGAATCTATCAGACAGAAACTAAATTCTATTACCAAATCTGAACTAGATTTTGTGAATTATATTACATCAAATATTTCACCCCAACCAATGAATTATGAACAAATTGTCTCCATAAATAAGAATTTGACCTCTTGTGATAGGGTTGAGCAACAGGATTTAGAATCGGGTCCTAATTCCTGTGGTATAAGTACATAACACGATAGAATACAATCATGATTTGGATTATTCGGTTACCTATATAGCTTCTCACACAAGGAAAAGCATCTCATCAAACCCATGTGGATATCCTATAATTTACACCATGACTAGCTAACATGTAAACTAATCTCATCCCATATTTCCTTATTCTCAATAAAATCTACGAACAATTAGATTCCCTGTTTTTATAACTAGGGTTCGAGTCCCAAACTTCGTCTGGTTTTTATTGTTCAACTCATCAAGTTCTTGTTCCTTAAGAAAAAAAGATAGAATAAAATATTGCAGAATAGTCTTAACAAACTCTAATATTTAGTATTCGCATCATAGTGTGTACTTCAAATATTGTCTATGCGAAGCAACAGGTCAAATCAAATGGCACCAGGTAACCGATGTTACCAATAGTAGATCAATATTTGTTATTCATTCAAACTTTTTTCTACAGATTAATGCAATCATGGAGGTACCCACAAATGTTGCAGTCCAGTACAACCATAGATCGATCCACACTCCGGATAACAATGCAGGGGCTAATGAACGAGCAGGATTCATCGATGCACCAGATATAAAAGCCAAAAACAAAATATCTAGTCCAACAATCCCTCCGATAGCGATACCGCTGAATCCTTTCAAACCTTTTGTATAAACTACAGTCAGTATTACCACCATCAAAAGAGCTGATGCTAAAACCTCTATTCCAAATATTAAAGGTAAAGGGTATGAATAATTAGGTGCATTAGCTCCTAGGTTTGCTTCCTTGCCTATTACAATACTTACGAAAAGGCTTGCTAATAAAGCACCTATAATCTCCGCCGAAAGGTACACAACCAATAGCTTTTTTATAATATGCTTTGTTATCAAAAATCCAACAGATACAGCAGGATTAAAATGAGCCATAGAGATTTTACCAAAAAGATAAACACTTATTGCAACCCCTAAGAAAGGAGCAAAGGCAATGAAGGGTAAGCCAAGAATACCATTTAACTTTGCATTAATAACTACTGAACCAGTAGCCAAAACAACAACAATAAATGTTCCTATGAGTTCTGCTACAAACCTTTTTTGATTAACAGTTAGTTTGTCGACTACAGCTTCAAAAGTAGATTCCTTTGACATGATTTTTCAATAGTTACTTGGATATCACTTTAACTGAACTAAACAAAGTTATTTTAAATTGGAATTGCGTTATCTTTGGTAGACTCAATTATTTCCAATACTCTTTTTTCAATTTCATCTCTTATTTCTCTCACTTTCTCTATTGGCTTGTCTGTTGGATCTTCAATACCCCAGTCTATAACTTTTGGTAAAAATAATGCAGGACAGTATTTATCGTCCATACAACCCATATTGACTATAGTTGTTGCATTTCGCATCATATCTTCTGTCAAATCTTTAGGCCTTTGACTGCTGATGTCTATTCCAACTTCTTTCATGACATCGACTGCAATCGGATTAATTTGAGAAGTTGGAACTGTACCTGCACTAACAGTTTCGTAGCCTTTTTGAGCATACTTTCTAAAGAAACCTTCTGCCATCTGACTTCTTCCAGCGTTTTGAACGCATACAAAGAGGATAGATTTTTTGGTATCATCAGAGGACTTTTTGCCAAATGAAAGTTTCATCTAAATCACTTCTCTTGCTAACCGTCTTACTTTTTAACAGCCTTGATGGAGATACTAGTAATTTGTCTTTTTTCTTGATTTTCTTGGCCTTTGTCTTCATCTAACTCCATGTACAGTTTCTCATCAAGTATCTCAATGTTGGTAAATCCAGCTTTCTTTATACTATCAATATAGTTTTCTTTTGTTAATGCACCATCAATACAGCTACACCAATTATCCGTATTAACAGAATCTAGATCTATTTCCTTAGATGTAACTAGATCTGATATGACCATTTTTCCAACCTTATTAGGTTTCAGAATACGGTAAATTTCTCTAAATGTGTTTTCTTTATTTGTTGTCAGATTAATAACGCAGTTGCTAATAACTACATCAACAGAATTATCCTCAACCGGTATTCTTTGTTCAATATCCCCCTGTCTGAATTCGACGTTTGTATATCCATGTTTTTCAGCATTTTCTCTTGCTTTGTTAAGCATATTTTCTGTCATATCGATTCCAATGACTTTTCCAGTTTCCTTTACAATATTAGCTGCAAGAAATACATCTATACCCGCTCCCGAGCCTAGATCGACTACGGTATTGCCTTCAATAATATCTGCAAATCTCGTAGGGTTTCCGCAACCTACTCCCAATACTGAAGATTCAGGAATCAGATTCAACTTATCAGAATCATATCCAACAGCTTTTGATGATTCAAATGGAGAAAAGAGAATCTCAGATGTACCGCAGCAACCGCTAGAGGGTACACAGCAAGAATTAGAATTACCGTCGATAGCAATCTTACCATATTGCTCTTTAATCTTTTCCTTTAGGTGTAATTGTTTATCCATGGGTATAGATTTACTAAGGAAACTATTTAAGTTGGTAAGAGGAATTTGGTAAAGTAAGTGAAAGCAGAGAAACTAATAGGAGAGAAACTTCCTCCAACTAGAGGAAAAGATTCTAAGAAATTACCCATTCTTGATAATAGTGAAATTAATTCTTGTAATTTTTATGGATATAGTATTGAAAGTCTAATGAAAGAAACTTCTGAGTTGAGAAACATTATTACCAAAAGAGGAACTCTGGAAATATTGATGCCTCTCTGTTGTTCTACCGACCCAGTAAGATATTTAACATTTAAAAACTCAATGAAAGGATTTAGTAGTAAAACACTTACTACTCGTTTAAGAGAGCTGGAAAAAAGCGGAATCTTAAGTAGACAGTATTTTAATGAAATTCCACCCAGGGTGGAATATCGTCTTACGCCTAAAGGACAAGAACTTGTAGAATCTATTATTAATTTGCTTCAATGGATGAGAAAATGGTCAAACAAGTAATTAATCAAAATAGAATACTACGGAATGACATTTATACTTTAATTAAAGTTTACAGCTAGTCAATCTAGCTTTTATAAAATAAAGTTATTGAAATTCCATACACTGGTGTACTACTATGTGACTCTCATGATTAGGTTGTAGTCAATTTCAATTGGATCTAGATATAAAAGGAGAATATATACAGGAAATGATAATAATAACTTTTAGAGCAATGATATTTACTCAAAATAGTGTCTTTATTTATTCATCTTTTGTCTTTGTATTTTTTTTCCTATTCATGGTATTAAATTTCATTTATACAGAATCAAATCAGTATTTAGTGAAGAATATAGCTTTTGCACAATCTCCAGATAACCTTACACTATCTGCTCTAATTAATCAAGGCTCACCATATTATGGAAACCCTAGTGCTTCATTGGTGGTTGTAGATTTTAGTGATTTTCAATGCCACCTATGTAAAAGATATGTAGATAATACAGAACAGCAAATCAATTCCTCCTATGTCCAACCAGATAAAGCCATCTATGTGTTTAAGCATCTACCAAACAGAGGATTTGATTCAAAAAACGCTTCGTTAGCAGCACAATGTACAAATGATCAAGGAAAATTCTGGGAGTTTCATAAGATTTTGTATGCAAATCAAGGTCCAATAGATTCTGGCTGGGTCAATACTGAAAACTTAAAGAAATTTGCATCACAGTTACCAAGTATCAATATTACTGAGTTTAACTCATGTTTTGATACTAAAAAGTATGAATCATTCATAGACAAAGATATTGCCTTGGCAAATTCTCTAGGATTTACAGAAACTCCATCTTTTATAATAATGAACAGTGAAGGTTCGATTATTGAAAAAATTCAGGGTCCAAAGCCTTTTCCAATATTTAAGACAGTTATTGAAGGTCTGGAAAATAAAATACCTAAAAATTAAATGTCAGGATTTTTTGTATTCAAAGTAGTATATGGTTCAAATCCAATTTTGTATATTGGATTAACCATTCTAGTATTCACTTTATTTTGGATTTTTTTTAATGTTTTTGATGAACTTCTATATTTTTCTCCGATACTTTATTTTTATCTTCCAAACGATGCTATAGTCGGATTCATTTTATCCACTACAAGTGCACTGCTTCTGGGAGTTGTTGTTTCAATGAACATTTACCTATTGAGAAATTCAAGTATTAAATTAGATAAATCGTTAATTTCAAGTTCTTTTTTAACAATATTATTTAGCACTTGCGCCAGCTGTTCTTCAATCGGATTTGTAATAATTTCTACTTTTGGGAGTGCAGGAATAATTGCTACCGCCTTTCTTACAAATTATCAGATTCCACTAAGATTGGTTTCAATAAGTATTTTGATTTTAGCTCTATATACTGTTTATCGCAGAACCACAAACACTTGTTCATTAAATAATAAGGAATATGACAATTCAAGATGAAGGTAATCGTCTGATCTATTATAATCAATAATTTATCTTATATTGTTATTGGGATTATAGTCCAACTATTCAAAATTATTGGAACTTATTCAAAGTTATTATCAATAACTATATAAACTATTATTGGAATCTAACGTAGTATGGAAAAAGAGAATTTACGTACAAATCTTGATAATGGCATTAAAGAATTACAAAAGCATTTAGAAAAGAACCAATTACTACCTTCAAGTAGTTGCTTGAATATCGCAGTTAAAGTACTGTTAGATACCAGGGTACAGAATGAATTTGTAACACTACTTGAACAAGATTATATCTTTGATACAATGAGATGTGAACGATTTGGAATTGACCAAACCAAGATAGTTTTCATGTTCAGATGCAAACCACCAATAATATGCTTTGTCCATCCGGGAATAGAAGTAACATATGATCACTCACTTAACCAAGTAACTAACGTAGTTATAGTATATCATTAGATTAACTTTGATTTAGTTTAATTTTCAGATTCATGAACTCACGACTACGTGGCATGCAGACAAATACCTTATCTTTATAGTTCAAAAAGTTTTATTTAATGACTCAACGATTATACGGTATGGATTCGAGTCCCAAAACTTTATCTACTTAATTTTTCGGTGTATTTTTTGTGTTAATGATTGATTCATGTAGTTTTCTCTTTCAATTTAACAGATAAATAAGTTGTAATTTATTCATAGATGATAGTGGCTTCATGAAAATGGTAAAAGCAAATGACGTCCATATTGAAGTAGCGTCATTAGAAGATATAAAAGAAATATTTACCGGATACAAAAGTATCAAAAATATTTACCTGTACCAAAAACATGGTTATCATGAATTTAAAAGACTGTCCTTAGATGGTTCGCCTGTAATGATATTTTTGGAGAAAAATGTAAGCTAGAAATGAAAAAATCATCTTTTTCGTCTTGGAAGCTCCTTTTGATTTTGAGCTCTATCTCCATTTTGGTAATGTATGTAGAAACAATGTTATTACCTGCAATCCCAGACATCATTAGAGAGTTTAATATTTCTTATAGTATGTCCTCTTGGATATTTGCATCATTTGTAATATCTGCATTGATTTCTACAACCATAGTGTCAAAGCTATCCGATTTGTACGGACGGAAACTTATTCTTTTGACAGTATTAGTAATCTATACAATGGGAATTCTTGGTGGCTCTTTAGCTAATGATATTTTTTGGTTGATCTTTTTCCGTATAATACAAGGTATTGGAATGTCTGTATTTCCCCTAGTTTTTGCAATTATCCAAATTGAATTTCCAAAAGACAAAATAGCTATAAGTCAAGGAACACTGGCATCTATGTTTGCTTTCGGAGGAGTATTAGGATTAATGATTGGGGGAAATATTACACATAATTTTGGATGGCACATGACCTTCTTATCTATACTTCCGTTTACAATTATTGTAACCATCGTGATAAAGTATTTTGTCAAAATAATAGATAAAACTCCCGTAGTGAAGGAAGCCAACACATGGGAGTTATCTAATGATACTACAAATCTCAGCTCAAATCATAGGCATACAAAATCCCATAAAGTAGTTTCAAATTTTGATATTAAAGGGACCATCACCCTTGCTGTTACTATCATATCATTTATTTCAGCACTAACATTGGTTCAATCAGAAAATAATGAAAGTGTGAGACCAGATATATCAATTTCCACGTTATTGTTCGCATCGAGCGGTGTATCACTGTTTGTTTTCATATTGCTCGAACGAAAAGTATCTGTTCCTCTAATTAATCTTCAATTGATAAAAATAAAACCGATATTTCTAACAAACATCATCATACTTATCTGGGGAATAGCTACATTCACCATTTTTCAAACTATACCAGTGCTTGTGAGGACTCCTCAGCCAATAGGTTTTGGGGGAAGTGCATTAGATGTCGTTTACCTAACACTTCCATTTTCCATCATGTCATTGATATTTGGACCTACATCTGGTTTCATAATATCAAAAATTGGATCATTTAGGGTAATTATAGCAGGATCAATAATAGCAACGATTGGGTTTGGCAGTATTCTATTACTTTATAATAATCTTGTATGGACCGCGATAAGTCTCGCAATAATAGGTTCGGGATTATCTTTGTTAAATGTAGGTCAAATAAATATAAACACTGCTTCTACACCCATCAAATTCATAGGGATATCTTTTGGAGTAAATACATTATTTAGATTTATAGGCTCTGCTATAGGACCAGCTCTTGCAGGAATGTTAATGCAAATAAATCAAACACATTTAAAAGTAGATGTTGCCACCAATATGACTAATTTTCCCTCATCTAATTCATTTATGCAAATATTTCTTTGTATGACGCTGTTGTGTATTATTTCCGTGGTACTATCTACTATGCTAAAAAAAGATGAATCTAAAGAAAGAGCTTAACAGAGAGGATTGTCATAAGAAATGAACAATTCTAGGCGGAAAAATCAGGATTCACTGTTTCAAATGTATATGAAAGTAGCTAAAGTATCATATGGAAATCGATGTAGACCCGTGAAATCAAGAGACGAGTTAAAATCCCAACCCCTTCCATGATTAAAAAGCTTATTTGATGACTCCACGATTATACGGTAAGGATTCGAGTCCCACCTCCGGCTCCTTACTGGCGTTTGGCACCGACCACTTATAGCATGTAGTATTTACTTAGTCCTAAATTAATAATATAAAATCAATTGATATCGATTTAATCTTATTACAATAGAGAACCATTCATAACGATTACATTAATTTTGAACATAATGAACAAATAATTGAATAAAATGAACAAAATACATATTATTCATACTAGCAGTTATCAATGTATGACGAAGCCAGGATTTGTAAGAGAATCAGTGATCAATGGATATCTCAATGGAAAATCCTTTGATGAAATATCGAATGAAAACAACATTGCAAAAGGCAGCGTTTTTAATATTATACATACATGGACTGCTCAAATAGGAATTCCAGACATTGAGGTATTAAGGGAATTTTCTACAATTATCAGAAAATCAGGAATAACTATCAAGCAATGTGCTCAAAGCTTTAGGTTTATTCAGATTTTGGCTAGACTTGGAATCAAAGATGAGTTGGATTCTGGGTTATTCGCAGACATAATGCAAAGAAATCGAGATGATAACCTAGATGATCTTGTAATCGAGAATAAGAAGAGCGATGGATGGAAAAAAGATCATACTCCAACGTCGAGAGATAATTTTTACTATTTTATAAATACTATATATAATTATTGCAAAAACCAGGGTATTAAACCCACTGATGTAATTTCGTGGATACAAGATCTAAATGATTTCAGCCCACTCTTGTACCAAAGTGCCGGCAATGATACAAGTCGGATTAGAGAGGGATTTCAATGAAACTGGTGAATTGCGAAATCTGAATACAAACAAAAAACCCCTTTTTAGAAGGTCTGAAGATACGAGGAATGAGAAAGAAATTCAGATTCCTTTTATTTCTGAAATAAGTGGTTATATTGAGCAGAAAAAATTAAAAGCCATACATCTGGATACTAACATTAAGAACTTACAACAAGAAGTAAGAGAATTAGAAGTGCAAGAAAATATACTGGCTTCTAAACTCATAAGCCTCAAAAGAAAAGAAAGTATATCCTTAACCTATTTAGACTGGTATAAGAGTCTAAAACAAGATCTATTCGACCTATATTACATAAAACTCGAAGAAGAAGTCAGCAGTTTTGTAAATGTATTTGCTGATTTTAAATATTATGACTATGATGCACATCAAATAGTAAAAGAATACAAACAGATAGAATCACTAAGAGATGAAACGAAATCTATTCAAGGTATTGTTGATTCAATTAATAAAACTCGTGACGACACCCTTAAGAAGATAAGATCCTTAGAAGAGCAAGAAAACCATTCAAGACAATCTTTGAATGCTCTTCAAGAATTAATCTACGCTGGTTTTGGGATTAAAGAACTTAAGCAATTAAAGGATACCGTTAGTGAAATTGCAGTATCAAATAGCATAGAATTTAATGAAGCTGGAAAGAAATTTCTTAAAGACGTTGAAAATCAATACGATGATAAGCTAGGATTTGAAACCAAAATAAATGAAATAAAGATAGAGATGAAAAAATTAGAAGATGAAGTGCCCGGCTATAAAGAGTATTTACAGTCGCGAGTTTTTATTAGTAGATCTTTACCATATCTTTACAAATTTGGTGTTACCGATGATGATATTATTAGTATGGCTGAAGTTGTAACCGCTTATTTAAATGGTAATATCACTTTTAATCCTAATTTGCAATCTAAAAATATAGTTGATGAAAATAAATTAATAACAAAGTCATATTACTGGAAATCGTTCATAAATGAAATAAGAAATTTAGGGGATATAAATTCTCAAATTACAAAGCAAAGTTCCCATCTAGACACATTAAAAAAAGAAATAGATGAGTTGAATTCTCAGAGACAAAAACTTAATGAACAAACTTTGTTATCAAGTCAAATACTCAACTCTTTAAACGATCGACTCTCCTATTTTGTGGAATCCTTAAA
Organism: uncultured Nitrososphaeraceae archaeon; assembly: GCA_963850055.1. Taxonomy (GTDB): domain Archaea; phylum Thermoproteota; class Nitrososphaeria; order Nitrososphaerales; family Nitrososphaeraceae; genus Nitrosocosmicus. The sequence goes on from CAWKJS010000005.1 coordinate 12,577, forward strand.
ACAAATAATTGTTTCTGCAAAGGACCAAAATAAAATGTCCATCGTATATCAACCTCTTTTTTTTATACATGTTACCACAAGCTATGATTCAAAGGATGATGATAATATACATAAAGACGAATGAAAGTCTATAGGAATCAAACTATACCTTGTAGTATGAAACAATTATTGAAGATCTATTTTGACGCTTAAAATGTTATTATTTAGCGTCTGATATTTTGAGTATTGTCCCATGAATGCAAGATGAGGGTTCAATTCCCATCCCCTCCTAAGAGATATCTGAATCAGATCGAAGATAGTTAGCACCCACGTCCAAAAGATGTAGATCAAAGTCCTAACGTCATTGGGTCCATTTATCATAGAAATATGAACCTGTTGTTGATATTTGTATTAGTGACTATTGATAGAATCTATCTTTAGAACTGTTGCCAATACCAACTTAGTAACTGCAGTCAAATAGTCCCAATTTATAAATTCCGGCAGGTCAGAGGATGAATGGTAGCGAGGATTTTTTTTCGGATCTGCAGATCCGTCGTAAGCACCTATTACTACGTGTCCATTAGCTTCGAAAGGTTCATAGTCACTGTCATAAATGGAATCTAAATGAAATTTAAGATTAACCTCTGATGCTAAATCTTTCATGACTTCTCCAAACACTATAGATTTAAGATCGTTTTCTCTCATCTGGTTGTGATTCAGATCCATATTATCATCCCTTTCAATGATTACTGTATTATCTGCAAAAAATGGATACCCAATCATGTCAAGGTTAATTAGCCTATACAAATCCATCTTGTTATCCTTGATATATTTCGCATAGCTTTTGGATCCTAATAGCCCCTGTTCTTCTCCAGAGAAAAGAACGAATTGGAGAGAATGTTGAAGGTTCTCATTTGCTAATACTCTTGCTATTTCGATGATGGCGCTTACACCACTAGCGTTATCATTTGCTCCCGGAGCACGACTATTTGAATCCCCCTTATTCTCCATAATGCAATCATAATGAGCGCAAATGATAATCGATTTTTTATTAAAACTCTCCTTGTTGCATATTATGTTTCTAAGATTAAACTCTTTATCATCAATGGTCGATTTAAAGGAATGATAAAAAGAATCCTTGTAACCTAACCCTCTAAATTGGTTCATTATCCAATCACCAGCGTCATTCAAGAGAGGTGATTTTGAATGTCTAGTATGAAATTTAGATAAGCTGGTCAGATTTTGTCTTAACTTATCTGTATTCACTCGATCTAATACTGAACGGATATGTGTTTCGATCCCATCAGCGATTATTTTTTGATTATCACTAAATGACCTTTTAGCAAACATTCGATTGCTTTCTACTGAAAGAGAATTGATATTTGAATATTTACTCATTTCAAAAGCTTCCAATGGAATTATTACGTATATATTCGAATACTATACAGAATGTCTTAGTAAAACGTTGGTAATAAATCCTCACTAACTCAATTGCTTTTAAAGTGAGTTCATTTAGATGATTTTTGGGTTTGTTTACCAATCTTATGATAATACAATAGTGGAAGGTACTATTTAAATTTATAGAACCAGAGACTTGTTATAAACTTTTTTATTCGTTACTAACAGCACTTGATCATATCAATTATCATTTTATTGTTGATTTTATTTTTAATATGAAATCTTCTGCTTCGATAGGCTTTCTTATGATCTCTTTCATGTCTATTCCAGGCATTGAATCTACTAGTTCAGGTACAATGTCCAGTGCTGATACTAGCAGAATTTTCGCATGGGGATCTATAGCTTTAAATCTATAATAAAGCTGAATACCATTTATTCCAGGCATTCGAATATCCATTATGATCAAGTCATAAAAATAAGGTCCTTTTCGGGTAACATGTTCAAGAGCTTCGGTTGGATTTGAAAAAGCCTTGACTGTATAACCTTGCTTATTTAAAACGGTATTAAAAGTGTAAAGAATATCTTTGTCATCGTCTATTAAGAGAATATTAATGGATGTGTTGTCGATAACTTTTGCCAAATTGTTTTTATTTATTGTATTTTGTGTTTCTCTGTAATCAAATATAGATTTCTTTCTTTGAATTTTATCAAGTATATTTACAGAATACAAATAATCAATATTTACACTGAATTTCACGCTATTGCAGGAGTTATTTTGTATATTTACCTTATTTATGGTGTAGTTGTTGATGAATTGAGATTTACTAGCTCTATTATACAGTTTTTTTCCAATGCACCACTCTCTTGATGAAACAAGATTATTCATTTTTGAACATTCGTTAACAACTGATCCAAATAGGTCAACTTCATTAGAATTATCAGACATTGCTATCTCTACCTCTCCGTAATCCATACAGATTCTGTAATTGATAGGCTGCAAATCATTCTTACATAATTGGCTATCGAGTATATCACTGGATGAAAGCATTCTCATTCCACATTCAAATACGTCATGAAAAGCCGATTCATTGGCCGCGTTACAAGTTTTTGGAAAATAGAAAAACAGACTATCCCCAATAGTTTTAATAACCTTTCCATTGCAACTATTGATTACAGATGACATTGTATTAAGAAAGAGTGAATAATATTTTCTCAATTTATTTGGACTGGATATTTTTGATGTTTCGTTAGTTGAATTAACAATATCAATAATGCCAATACAATATTGCTGCGTATAGTTAATGAATTTCATTTGACCCTTATTATCGATAGGATTATCGAGTATAGAGACAACATAATTAGAGCCATCTTCGTCACATTCATCATGGTTAAAATCTAATACTTGCACTTAACTACATATCCTAATACTAATTACATATCACAGCTATATATTGTTATGTATTGGCAATATTTGACAATAACAAATCTAAAGATAAGTAAACAAGATAATAATTAATTGCTAGGATATGATTTCCAGACTGAAGCAGTATGGGTTAGCAAAAGATGTACTCATGGGAACCGTGACTTAGTATACAGGCCCAACCAATACCTTATACTGGTATTGGCGAATATGCATAACACCTAAAATATCACAATTTTGATGTGATATTCATATCAAACTGATAGCAGAAGGAGTTAAAAAACAATTGTAAATCACTATTAATCAATTTATCAGCTTGTTGACAATGTTAAAGGTCAAACGATTCATGACTGTATTAACACTATTGTTACCTGTTTTTTGTTCAATAATATCAAATAATATATAGAGTTTTTTGTTCCAAATATAATTTACCTAGTGTTAAATAACATGGTACAAATTTACACATACGCAAATGCAAGAAGAAAATAAAAACAAAGGTGACAAGTCTATTCCCAATAGTGACATAGAAAGACAAAGGATGATTGATGAAGGAGGAAGTCAGAAATACGGTGATAAACACAAAAATAAAAACAAAGACGATAACGTCTTAATTGATGCAGAACATTAACTAATTTATCATCGTGAAGTTTGTAAAAGAGAAAAGAATCAAATTCCATAAAATAGGATGTAAAAATCATGAGTTCTCCTAACAAAAATAATATTGCTTATGAATTATACAAGCTGTGTTCAGTAAAGATGCCTGAAAAGACGACATGGTCAATTGATGAATTATATGACCATCTCTGTACCCATTCCTCAGAAGAAAAATCAATTACTCTTCAAGGGCTTAAGGATGAACTGAAAGGTATGGAGGAAAAAGGAGCAGTTATTTTGGTAGATGGATACAACTCTATTAATCTTGTAGGACCAAAACTTTCAGAGTTATTTGACTCTTGTATTTCCTAAGTGTCTTGTATGTTTCAAATATTATTTATCTTAATTTATTTTTTAACGAGTCTCTTTGGAGTCAAAGTAAGATTTTATAAAACTTGTAATATTAAAGAAGCATCATCCTTTCATGAGGATAAAACAATAAACAACAATACTGAAAAGTTTGTTGGAATCCTTAATTAAAGGTCATAGTAATAGAGATATTCTTATTTGTCTTTGATCCATATTCTAATAACTTGAATTATCATACTCTGTCTTTACTTTTAGTTGCAATTAACTTCATGATCCCTATTACTAGTAAAGAAATGAAATTATAAAAATGTGTAATTCTTCACTAATAACCCTACTTGTAGTGATTTAATTTCTAGCAGTGTTGTAATAATTATAAATATAAAATATTTAAAGAATAAAGGTAGATATTTTATAGTATAATAAATATAGGACTTTGATGAAGATAGGAACACGAGTTCCTATTCTAAATTTCTGAAATTGATCCTTTTCTCTTATTTGCTAATTCCTTTTTATAATTTCTTTGCCAAGTTCTTTAGGTCTGCATCCAATCCTGGTGAAAATTCTTGTGGAGCTTCAGGCATACTAGGTATTTCAACACCTTCAGGGAATCCTTCTATTACCTCTAGGGTCCCACCATCATCAAATGGTGAATCACCTTTGAATATCTTGTCTAAGAGTGAGATTTCGCCCTTATTTGTAAATGTCCACATCTTATTATGTAGATTCTTGCTTTCTAAATCTCTAACTTCAGGCATATTAGATGTATCTATTCTTGGAACAGGTAATGATTTGCCCCAGTTTACTCCAAGAGTCTCTAAGGCCTTAGCAAAAACCTTTTCATGAACTAAATCCCTTACAATTAAGTATGAGACTGTTGACCTAAAGGCTTTGTTATCACACATTTCATACAATCGACACTTTTGTAATCTTCCTGTGGCCTCAAGCATTAAATTATACAACATATTAAGCACAAGATTTCCACTATCATAGACATAAGAAGCAGACCAAGGATTTCCTGCTGCATCTACAGGGCGTGCACTTTGAGCTGCGACTAAAAAGTGGTGAATGTTTGGAGATTCTAATGCTATTGATAATGGTAATTCATTTGGTTGATTTGAATTAGTTGAAGCACCTTCTAGAAGGATGTTTATTGTATTTGTTATTTGTTCAACATGTCCCATCTCTTCAGTGGCCATACTTCTTAGTAAATCTTGATAAGGTTTGGCATCTCCTCTAAAATTCATGTTTTGAAAAAAGTACTGCATCATTGTACGCATCTCTCCAAATTGACCTCCTAATCCTTCTTGTAAGGCTTGGGCAGCTTTTGGATCAGGCTTATCTGCTGGGGGTATTGGATGAGGAATTCTATTTACTGATAAAAACATATCATAAGATACTAATGATCAAAGTATTTAACGAAGCTAAGCTTTGCAACTTGTTGATTATTCTAGGGATGCATATCAATATCAAATCATTCTAGTATTACTATAAATATGTACCTCTATTAAAGATAGAACCTACAGTGTAATCCCATTTCTACTTTTTACAATAAAAGCACAACTCATCTCAGGTTCCAATCTACCTTTTAGCAACAAACATTCATGGGTGTTCAAATAATATTTACAATCTTTACATTGAAATCCCTCTGTGGCTTCATTTATCACTCGTCCTTTTTCATGGTCTAATTTTTCACCCCTCTGGTTGACATAATGCCAGAGAATATCCCCTGGCAACATTCCGTGTCCTCTAGGAGAAAAAAATTTTGATATGCCTTCCTCGTTATTCACGCGGCCTTCCACAATATGACAGAGCTTCTCCGCCGGAAGATTAAACTTACACTCGTCACAGGATCCTTGTTGTTTTGTATAGCCAATATTCCATTGTTCTCGTGATCGTTCTACATAACCAGCCTCAATCTTTGATTTTTTTTCGCCCGTCATCAAAAAGTTTACCAATATTAGATCTGCAGATTGCATATCTTGTTCTTTCTGATCCCCAATTGATTTTGCAATGCCTGACTCTTTTGCCATAATAAATTATTTAGTTTATCAAAACTTAATAACCAATAACATGGCAACGTATATATCAACAAGTCTAATAAAACTGCTAAGAATGAGTAGGATTATTCAAATACGGTATTGTCAGAACTGTATTATTTTTATGCCAAATACATAACATTTTATTGATTCATCGTCACCACAGGTACAGAACATATTTACAATTTGAAAAGCAATTTGTACACGAAAATAATAAATTAGAACTTTAAAAAGAATCAATTTCTCCATTGCTTCTTTCTCCGTTGGTGCTGGAATTGCATCGGAGTATTCATAAACACCTATGACGAGTCTATGGCACCCTGGACAGAATTGATGGTAAATGTCATAGTTCATTCTTGTTTTTTTGTTCCATCGCCATCTTTTTTCCATTTGTGGTTGAAAGGTAATTGTACAGTGGGGGCATTGCATACTAAATGATCAATAATAAACTATATTAAATGTAAATTCTACCACTATGCAATTTGACATGTATATATTATCTTAAATTAAATCAAGAGTATCTGGTTCTACTTTTGTTTCTATTTATTACATATTTTTTAAAAAGAAATATTTCATCCCTAAAACCGGTATAATGCCAATAGTATTTATTGACAATCATCGAAATAATAAACCAGATAATACTATTTACTACGATAGCAAATAGAAAACCGTAATAGTATGTCATTACAATTCCAGTTATTGTACCTCCAATTAGAAATGGAATTTGACGCTTCAGTGTTGCTTTTAATATAGAGTCCATTTATGTTTAGAAATACCGAACATAGTTTTTTAGCATCATTATATCCACCTTAAGCCTACACCAAATAAATTTATTTTTTGTAAACTTTACTAGTTTGTGCAATAGATGAAATTAAATTTATAGTTATTATGCATTAAGGTTAAAGATTTTGAACAGGTTATCAAAGTACAAATCAGAATATTATGTCATATAAAAGTTAGAAGTTATGGGGATATTGTATTTCTAACTACCTTGGAACTTTTACCTTGAACTGGTCTAATCTATCGTAAGTCGTATTTAGAACTACCTCTTGTCCATTGAAGGATTGAATTTCGTTTTTTGGTAGGCTGAATTCATCTTTAGCACCATCAGAAGTTATTATTACATTTTCATCGTTTACGGCTGTTACAATGCCTACTGCTATAGAATCCGCTGTCCGTGCACCCTTTTTGAGAATAGAGTCCCAGTCTTGTATGCCCGCATGAGACCTGGTATAAGATGCATCAGTCCCAACACCATCTATTTGTCTTTTCTCAATAAGAGGTGCATACTTTTGAAGATCTCGCGAAGATTCTGACTGATTGTAAGTTTGTGTGTCTGGTTGTTCTGTTACGGATGCTGACTTGTACCTTGAATACTCACCCATCTGTGGTGGTTTATCTTTCTTGAAATTGTCTTCAGCTTCTTGTTCTGTTATATTAAACCAAAGAACTTCTCCATCATAACCTGCAACTAATACTTTAGGTAAATAAAATTTGTTTTTTTTGACTCGACCTCTTTCTGTTACAACAAATTCCTGCCCGATTTCTTGTACCTCACCTAAATCATCTCCTTTCTCATATCCTCTTGCTTCTTTTTTAGTAATGTCTTTCCATTCTATACTATTATCTTTCCAGTTAAAATTACTTGAATTAGTATTATCGTTCATAATCTAGAATATTTAATAAAGTATATAACACTCCACAAATTGGAGAATCATATCAAATTTTGGTCCCGTCTATACTTTGGGCAATTTTGAAGTAGATAGTGGAAAAAATTCAGACAAAAGTTTGACGAATGTCCAGACAACATTTTCATGTTAAACATGTGAACAGGTTTTTAACTCCCAATAAGAACCAAATGAGCATTCTAGCACCGCCCATTAGTATTGATTCTATAATAGAATCTTTTTCATAACAATAGGACATCTAAAACGCTTTTTTACATGGCACTAGAAATTTAAGCTACATTGTATTAGTCCTGTTTCTCATAATTAAATTGATTAGATTAGCTAAAACTGACATGGCCGTTAATAACGGTATCAAAACAGCAGATAATGATATGTAACGATATCATCAATCAAGATAGACAGGAATTTCAAAATATTTTAAACAAGATACCTTCTTACTTTTATTGAAATAGTTTCTATGGAGTTTGACCACTTTCATACGATAGAGAGATTATCTTTTGAAATATCCTTAGACATTTCAAAAGCCCTTACGAAGTCAATCGGGTGTATTCCTTAATTCTTGTCTAATATGTCACAATTTCATCATCATTTCCATAAACTATTATAAATTTCAGAGTTGTTTTTGAATAGTTTTGATATCTACTAGTCTTTTATAACTTGTTAATTAAATTGTCTACTACATGGCTAATAATGATAAAAACGAAACAGAATCTCCTGACATAATTGAAGAAATTATTCCCGGTAAGAATAATGATAATGATTACAACGATAAATCAATCAATCCAATCAATAACAACAATAATCAGCAATCATTTATTGAGAATTATAATGAAGAAGAATCCGCCCAGGCTGTCATCAAGGCGTCAGAAGATTCTAAAAGAACTATAGAGACAAGTACCGAAGGAGCAAGGAATCAAATTCCTCGTTATGCACAAGCAATTACTAATATCCAGGAACAATCGGCTAAAGCCACCAAGGAGATAGCAGAAAACTATCAGGAATACCAAAAACAGGCTATAAATTCATTTCAATCGATATACACGTCTTACTTTGAAAATTTCCAGAACCAATTATGGAACAATCAAGAATTCTTTAAAAGAATACCAGACATGTATTCAAGGATGATTAGCAATTATATAGAGAGCGCTTTTGCATTCAGGAAAATGTGGAGTGACATTGCATTTTCAAATGTGGGCGTTTTTAAAAATGTAATCAACAAGGCCAATGATTAGGGTTTATCAGGAAATTGGAAAAGATAATACCGATACCTGTGTTTCTTGTTCATCTTCTGTGAATTAAAATAGATACGTACAACTCCGAATTACAGATTATTCGTCAACCCTCTTTTTAATTCTGTAATTCTGTAATTCTGTAACAAATAGGAATAACAATCGGCTAGAATAAAACATAAAATACATAAAATACATAACTTTTCAAAATTACCATTTTAGTGATATTTGTTTTTGCTTTCCATTCTGATTGAATTAGCGCCGCCCTCCAGGGCGGCGTTACAAATCTCATAGAGAAATGGTAGTTTATCCAGGTACTACCACTCGATTATTAAATAATCATGTTGAGAATTACCAACTTTTAGCTCTTGTAATTCAGCGATAATTCTGGATTCTGCTTTTGTGTATCGATATTTTGACCCCAAAGATATTAATTCGTAGAACTGCAACAGTGGGGATGATCTGACGAAAGGTTGCTAGATAGGACGAGAAATTGTTGGCCAAGAATTAACTACTAGGTAATTCTTGATAATGACGGGTATCTTTAGAGAAGATTGAAGACTGGTTTATGTCAATTCCCAATAAACTATAGTTAAATTTTCAATGTTTGGAGTTATTTCATCTAGTATATTTGTGCATTGATTCAAATATGATATTAATTATCTTTCTTTGGCTCAAAAATATTACATTATTTATAATCTATTATCTGATACCGTCTTAATATAAAAAAAATGGTGTTAAGTGAGATCTTCTTTGAGTTTTTCCTTATCGTATTCAGTATCTAGATCTTTGTCTGGATCTTTTATTTTGTTTCCTACAGCTTTTGCACCTGCTTTGATTTTATCTCCAGTTTCGTCTAATGCATCTTTAGTTTCGTCACCAGCTCTTTCGGCATCTCTCTTTAATTCTCTATCTTCCTCATTATGACTTTCCATAGCTTTTACTATTGAACAATGTATTTATAGTTTCTACACATGAAATACTAGACCAAGGCGTTACAAAAAGCGATAAAGTTTGTAACTTGCAATTACGATACAAACAAGAATAATGAGACTATAGTCTTATTATTGTAAAGGAAAGACATTCATAGATGTATTTTAACTATTATACACATTAATCTTCGCATTAAATATTGTACCCAAATCTAAAAATTTTAATGGTTAGTACTGAATACCCCCCCATGCATGGCGGTGTCGGTCGCTATACATATAACTTGGTAAAATCTTTACGTTCAAATAATTTAGATGTTAAAGTTGTGTCTGATTCTCATGGTTCGGGAGACTACCATGGATTATCACCACGTAATAAACAAAATTCAGAGTTACTCCTAAATATAATACAAGAGTACAAGCCAGATATAGTACATATTCAACATGAGCATGGACTATATGGCTTTTGTCTAAATCCTTTGTATCCTCCTAAAACCAACACATGGTTGGATAAATTTTATGATAAATGTACTATCCCGATTGTTACTACGTTTCATACTTCGATGTATTTCAAACAATGGATGCAATTAATAAATACAAAAGAAAGCAATAGTAGAGATATACTAAGACTGCATGTATTTTACAAAAATTGGAGACAACTTATTAATTATACATCATTGCATCGAATCAACAAGCGTATATTGTCAAAAAGTGCTTATGGAATAGTACTTTCTAATTATATGAAGACTTTGATACCTGGGACTAACGTAATATACCATGGCTCTGAACCTTGGTCTAATACAATAAACGTGAGTCAGAAAGAAGCTAGGGACAAGCTCGGATTACCTCCGCAAGGAAGACTAGCATTAGCACAAGGGTTCTTTACATCTACGAAGGGGTGGGATATAATAAAAAACATGAAGATGCCAAAGAATTGGAAGTTAGTTGTTAATTATTCTAAAAATTTTTACAATACAGAAAATGCTGGTTTAGACCTAAAGAATAGCAAGATTATTGATCAGGTCATTAATCTAAACAAACAATATCTCTCAGAGGAGGAACTATCGCTATTACTCTTTTCATGTGATGCAGTATTCCTACCCTACAAAGTTAGTTCAGGTTCAGGCGTAATGTATGATGGATTAGCACATGGAAAACCTTTTATTGCATCTGACATCGGTTTTTTCAAAGAATTTTCCGAAATGAATCTTGGTATGATATCAAGACGAGAGCCTCGTTCTTTTGAAAAAGCATTGGTTGAACTAGAAAAGAACTATAGTAGTTTTGAATCAGCCATAAACGAATTTAGACAGAAAATCAATTGGAATGTTATAGCAAGGCAGCATTATTTGGTTTACAAAAACATAATGGAAAAACAAAAAATAACTATGGAAATAGCATCAACGAAACACACAAATCAATATCCATAAGAATAATGAATTTGATTTCATATGTTACTGCGATATTACTTTTCGAAAATGCCATGTTTGTATTTGCTTCAACAAACAGAACTTTGTACTGTTATTCGATTTAGTATACTAAAATAATATTTGAAATGATATAAAGTATTAGTCTGATTTACTAGTCATATCGTCTAATTGGTCTAATAAGCTGCTAACTATATCCAATTCAGATGTTGCCTCAATGAGTTTTCCATCCTTTAGCGCATCCCTTGCATCATTTACATGCTGTTGTACTTCATCTAAGCATATTGGGGGACAATATGATACGCTAGCTGATGTACTAGAAAAAGCATTTGTTACGACGCTACCACTTGATAATAAGGCTGTAGTTATTACAGCTAAAAAGACAAATGAATATTTATTCATTGAAATCATACTACTCTAGCAAATTTATGCCTTGATCACAATTCTATAATTATAAAGCTAGAGTCAATTGTTGAGTTAAATTTACCGACAAGATTGGTTGTATGTTTATGTTTTATGGAGTTCACATAAGACAAATAATGTTTTAGATACGACTACCAACCGCGCCGCCCTTAAAGGCGGCGCTAGACATCTCATGTATATGAGCTATGTTTTTGATATCTTAGTATGTCAAATAATCCTAAAGATACGCACTTACACAAATTGCCATCTGCAGACCCAGTAGGTGCGCTAGAACCCATAGCTTTCTTCAATGATGCCATGCCAACAGGAGTGACAGTATCCCACAAGGGGAGAATATTTGTAAACTTTCCAAAGTGGGGTGACGATGTCAAATACACTGTTGCGGAAATTCTCGAAGATGGGAACATGGTTGCTTATCCAGATGAGCCATTAAACAAAACCAACGAAAATGATCAAGCTTCAACATTAGTATCGGTACAGTCTGTTGTTATTGACCCTAGAGACCGGTTATGGATTCTTGACACCGGTAGCCCCTTATTTCAACCCACAGAATACGGAGGGCCAAAGTTGATTTGTGTTGATTTAGAAACAAATAAAGTAATTAAAAAGATTTTGTTTTCCCAAACAGTGGCTCTACCTACCACATATTTAAATGATATTCGATTTGATTTACGAAGAGGTGATGAAGGTATGGCCTTTATCACGGATTCTTCTCAAAAGGGATCGAACGGGATTATCGTGGTTGACCTTGCATCTGGTGAAAGCTGGCGTCGCCTTAATGATCACCAATCAACCAAACCTGAGGACCTACAAACCTTTCTACCACTCGTAGAGGGTAAGCCATTCCTAGAGGAACAACAAGATGGAACAGTGAAACAGGCAGCCAGCATGGGCGCTGATGGCATCGCAATTAGCTCTGATGGGTCTCGTCTATACTACTGTCCACTTGGTAGTCGTAAGATATACAGTGTAGCTACAGATGCCCTCGCTAACCGTGATATACCAGAATCAGAGGTTGTTGCAACTATAAATGATCATGGTGACAGGGGTGGTGCATCGGATGGCCTTGAATCAGATGCCGCAGGTAATATTTACTCAACTAACTATGAACATAATGCCATTCTCCGTCTTAGAAATTCTGACAAGATGTGGGAAACATTGGTATATGATTCACGCCTCCTATGGCCCGATACGCTTTCTCTAGCTACAGATGGATATCTCTATGTTACTGCTAACCAGTTGCACCGTCAAGCTCGTTATAATAAAGGAAAGGATCTTCGAGTTAAGCCTTATACCTTGTTCCGTATTCACTTAAATGCTCAACCCGTCTTGTTACGATAAATTCAGGGCTGTTTCAGTAACGGTTCATAATTTTGATCTGATCAGACGTTAAATAGTATTTTACACTTTATTTGTTGAAGAGAATATCTTCATTTCAGTAGGAATAGGTAGGAAATAGGCATGCATAAACCATCTAACTTATCCCTATGATGGTAACATGTAAATAATTAAGTTCTCACATCTTGTTCTATTATCATTGAATACTAATTTATACACATCTTTTTACCAAATCTACCATCCAAAGTCTACAACATGAATCCCTGGAAATGAAGAATAGGATGTCATATACTTATACTCGTTCAACCGTCTGTTCCTAACCTCATTTCTACTTGAGAAAATTTTTATTTTAAAAGTGAAAAACTAAGTGAAAGTATTATGAACTAACGCTCTAAACCCTTCGTTCATGTAAATATAAAAATATTGGAATATGCTCAAAAGTTAAATATGGAGTTGTTATGCTTAACTACTTTGAGCGAATATTATTAATATGTCAGAATCCAATAACGACATAAATTATACTGATCCAACCAAAACGGGCGAGTTTTCTACATATTTGAGACAAGGTGATAAAACAAATACCCCGTCTGACAACGAAGCCACAGATAGAGAAATCGTGTCCAAAATGGCAAATTTGTTGGAGGGACTCCAATTTCCAGCTACGACGGAGGAAATAAAAAGTCATTTGAATAAAAAATCACCGGCTATGGGAAATAGAATCAACGATGTCTTTGAGGCTATACAAAATAATTTGGATCAAAAATCAAAATATCATGATGTTTATGATATAGCTTTGGCTACAGGATTAGTGAAAAAGAAAAATTAATTAAACTTCTACTACCCAATAAAAGTATCAATACCATAAATTCTGAATAGCTTGTCATATTGTGTTTCGTCAAATACAAGAATTGTCTCAAATATCATATAGTTTAGTATCTAAAAATAGAATATACATTATTATCTAATGATGTTTCTATAAAGTGGAAATCATTGTTTTAGATAATTGATCTTTTATTTTTATGAATGGATCAATTTTTTGACAAATAAGGGTAAACAGGAAATCGGGTTCAGTAACATGGTCCCTGAATAACTGGATCATTTGTTTAACGGTAAAGTAAACGAGAAGGTTGCCCCTTTTTCATTCATGTTATTTTGAGCCCAAATTTGACCCCCGTGGGCTTCAACTATATTTTTGGCTATGAACAGTCCTAAACCGGTACCTTGATCTGATTTGGTCACAAACTTGTTGAATAGTCGTGGCAAAATTTCTTCGTCAATACCTTTTCCTTCATCTTTAACGGATATTAGTACTAATTCATCTTTTTTCTTTTCGCTATCTTTTTCTACATATTCAGGGTCGTTATCATTGACATGCTTTATTTCATTCCCGTTATTTTGAACCTTTATAGCTGAAATAGTAATCGGTTCACCACTTGAAAATTTTATTGCATTATTTAATAGATTTGAAAGAACTTCAAAAATTCGAATTTTATCTGCAAATACACTAATTGGATCTTGTTGAGATTCGAAGACTATTTCAACGTGATTGCGAAATTCATGTGAATGTGAATTGTTTTCAGGCTTGTCATGGATATCTTTAATTACATTTCGTATTTTTTCATTTAGATTAAAAAATTCTTTGTGTAACTCTAATCTGTTGCTCTCAATTCTAGAAGTATCTAAAATATCATTTACTAGTTTCTCAAGTCTCAGTGAATTTCTATAAGCTGATATTAGACCATTTGTAAACTGTTCTAGCCTATGTTTGTCTTTGATTAAACTTTCAAAATCTTTAATGATATTACCAGGGCCTATTAAGGAATTCTGCAAAAGTGAGGGTAGGTCTAAGTGTATCAATTCGAAATGTCCAGATATGGCCTGGATTGGTGTCCTAAGTTCATGAGCTGTGATATGTAAAAACTCTTTTTGCTTTAACATAAGTTGCTTTATCTGTTCATTAGCCACAATGAGTTCTTTATTGACTATTACAAGTTCTTTATTGGTTAATGCGAATTTTTCATTAGTTTCTGTCAATCTATCATTTGCTATAACAAGGTTCCTCTCTATTTCTGTTAAATCCTTTTTTGTATTACTTATTTCTTGGGTTTTCTTTCTAATTTCATCATTTAAAAGATGAAGAGATTCATTTACTTCTCTTAATTCTTCAGATTTCGCCATTAATTCGCCCGTTTTTATAGTGAGAAGCTCTTTCACAGTAAATCCATTCTTGCTTTTATTTTCAGGTAGTGTTATGGTTATTCTCTATATATTAGAAAAAAATACTTTATAAATAACCATTAGATCTCTGTAAACGTAATATTACGTTTACATTGATTTAGGACTTTAAAGTCGTCCGATGAATTTCATTTAATTAAATATTTAAAATTATTGCCTGTATAAATGGGAGAACTAAGGAAAGAGTAGTAAGAGCAGATGGAAAAGCTCAACATGATGAAAGAGGATCACATGCAACTGCTCGCATATCTTTACCTCCTCCTTTTCAAGCCTTGTTAATCTACCCGCCATTTGTACAAACCTTGAAATACTATCTTTGTTTGCGATGCCCCATATCTCATTGAGGAAATAGTCTAATGGATAGATCCCTCTCCCCCTCCTCCCAGATCCTTGCAAATGGCCATCACCTTATCGAGGTTCATTAATTTTAAATAATCCTCAAGTAAGGTAACGACATGATCTGTCTCCAGATTCAAGGCGATTGCAATGTCAATCCGGCTTTTATTCTCCTTGAACATCTGAAAGGCTTTGGAGGTTATTGATGGAGGTTTGTCCTGGTACTCTGTTGCCTCACCAATAAATCTCCTAGTGATGGTTCCAATGTCATTAGGCAATACACGGGCAAAGGAATTGCTTTTACGAGGCTGGGAATACAAAACATCATATCCTGCAACAATATCTAATATCCCTCACTTCATATTGATAAAAAGGGAATAATTTAATGAGGATAAATTCAATAAGATGAAAAACATGATGACAGAAAATTCTAACAATCTCCAATTATTATTTTTATTTTTCACTTTAGTTTTTGAAGATGAAATTACATAATGAAATGAGTTAAGAAAAGTGTAAAATTTTGAAATGGAATTTGCCTTATTGGAATCTACTAGACTCGTTGGATCCTTAATCTACAATTACATCAATCAATATAATTTTTGAAAATATATCAGTTTAATCATGATTGGGTTTTAATCAAAAAATATTGTGACTCTATTTCATTCAAAAGATTCATTTTCATTGATAATCGCTCATGTAAGAAATATTTTTACATATGAAATGAGAATTCCTTAGGGATTCGAATTTTTTTAGATAAATTTAAATATTTTCAGAAAAAATCAATGTCAATTGTCATTGAGGTCTGCTCATTCTATCATTATAGTGGACGATGAAATGGAACTTGCATAATTTTTTAAAGAATTTTTGAGAAAAGAAGGATATAATGCGATCTCTTTCACTGATTCGGTAATGGCACTTGAATATTTTAAGGAAACATCTGGTAAACATTCCTTGATAATTATAACGGATGATAACAATGAGTCCTTTTATCTTTGTCTTCTTCTCACCGTAAACAAACTTTATGTAGATTACAATTTCCCCTCCTCTGATTCGTTGACCATGGACGCAGCTGAAATAAATTTCGTCTATTATTTGACTACACTGGAGATCGAGTAAAGGACAAATACAAGAAAGTAATTGTTTTAATAATTTGTTGCAAATGTTATAAAGTTATGTATAAAGAACATACAATAAAATGTTCGTCCTGTGGCAAATTATTTGCTTCAAAAGAAGATGAGACGGTCTGTAATGAGTGTTCCAAAGAACTTGAAAATATAAAATAATCTCTATGGTGTATATGATTTTTTTGGTCATGTGTCTAAAGATAATACACCTTAGACATCTTTTAACTTTCAGTAATTGTTAAAATTTTCTAAAAAATATGAGAATATTTTACTGTATTTTTAGAATAATTTTTCATCAATGTGGATTAATGTGGATTAATGACCACATGAACATGATGAACCCTCATGCGAGTGATTATCCGAATCCACCTTTGTCATTCCACGTTTTCGATATTCTTCTTGTGCTTCTTGTGTATTTGTTCCTGTTTGCCCTTCTGAAGTTATTTTCTGATCATTTGGGTCTCTTGTTACTGCTGTTGGTTCACCCGCGTTAATTTTAGCAGGAGTCATTGGTTCTTTATCTGAATACTCTGTTAATGGATCACTTTGTCTATTTTTATTTGTTCCAGCAGTACCTTCTTCATATTCTTTATCATCTAAATTTGACGACGATGTTTTTAGTGATGGGTCTGTAGTATCCTTAACCTCTTCTTCAACATCTTTAGTAGCATCGACAACTGCATCTTTTACATCCTTTGCTTTTTCCTTGACTTTATCAATTATTTCGCCCATTGTTAACAAATACTTATGATGATCATACTATAATAAGCCCATAAGTAAAGATGCATTTAACACAATAGAATTAAAATAATCAGCAAGTATTCACAAATACCATGACTGTTCTTCTTGGTAGTAGAATTATATGTCACCCAATTTTAGTTTTGTTTCTATTAATCAAATATTTTCTAAAAAGATATATTCATCTTTAAAACCCGATTTTACTATTCGTTTGGAATGAAACTATGGTAGATGGTGAGGCATTATTGGCTGGATATAAAGTATAAGACAGAAAAGAAAGGTAAACTCGATAGATCACTGATCAAACCACTCGATCCCTTGATCACTTAATTTAGGTGCTAATTTGATTTTTTAAAAGGTTGTATAAAAGTATCGCGAATATAAAATATTATAATCAATAAAAGATGGTCATGGTTCAAACAATCAGACTGTTTATCCTAACCTACCTTAATTTCCAAATGCTATCACGATCACAGTCAATTTTGCAAATATTGTTGAGTGAGAAACTATTGAAAGCAATTCATTCATACAGTTTTTAGAAACAAACTATAAGAGACAAATTCAATTAATTGTAAGCAAGTTGATTTATAATGTGAATATCGATCAGCAATACAATTTTCCCAACTTTCCAACAATCAACTAATAGTGTTAAATTGAGAAGGGAAAACTGCAAAAAGAAATACGAACACCTGAACTGTTATAATAAATCAGATAGAAATGGAATATTAGTGAGCTAGATGGATTGGGGTATCTATAAAAATTACTTAATTATGTCCTCTACAATCTCAAGCTTTTCTCTTGGATGTGGATGTGTTTGGACATGTTCATAACAATAATAGAATGAGCACTCGGTACACCTACAAACGACTTTTGATAAACAATACAGCCGATGACAAGATATTGGTTTTTTATTGGCATGAGTTGATGTGTTTAATCTATTTGCCTTTGATAGGTGATTAGATAAATCATCACGAACATTCTTGTTCATGCTGACCAGATAGATACAAATAAAAATATAAAAATATTTCTGATATGGCAATTTATGGACAAGACTTTATTACTATGTTTTACTATGGGAAAAGAGTGTAATTGCGTATATTAATGAGGCAACTACGGCTTAACTCCGTATGACAATTAAAAAGGATGTTTAAACAAGGCTATTCAAAAATTATGATTGGCCATGGTCCTGTTTCTAGGCCAACCGCCTTCACGTGCTACTCTTTTAAGGATTTCTTTATCAGCTGCTGGTATCCACTTTCACTATGGGATGCTTATGCACCAGCTCTTGCGACTCTTTTTCTTGTCTAATCATCTGCTAAGGCCAACCCCTGTTGTCATCTCTGATAAATATTATGGTATATCTATTTAAATGATAATAAACATTATTAGTCATGAGTAACAACAATATTGACTGGAACGATGTTATTAAGAAAGAGGCTAGAGGTATCAACGACGCTGATCTTGGAGAAGTACAGGAAATTCGACTGGATAATGTTATTACGAAAGCTGGTGTAGTTGACAAAGAAGTATATTCAATTCCTAAAAACCTAGCTGAAAGATATGATGGACATAATTTATGGTTTAGGGTAACAAAGGAAGACGCTGAGAATGTCTACAAAATAAAAGATTAGGTGGTACATACATCATCATTTACTTTTTTTCAATAATCAAAGGTATTGTATTCAACACATAGAAAACATTTATTGATTGGTCTTTGTAAGGAAACTTACTATTTATTATTTTCCATTTTCAATTATGAATGATGGAGCTGATATTCTATAGTTTCATTTTTGTGAACTTATTTCTCCACAAAAAAATTATTGAAATATCTTACCTATGATAGAACTCTACTGTCACAAGGAACTTAATCCCCACGGATGAGAACTGTTACTACAAACTATTAGCAACTTGAATTTTAAGATATACGTGTAGAGAATTCACTTTTGATTATCATTATAAGAACGCTTATGATCATGATTTTTTAATGAATTATGATGATGTAGACCTCTTAATCTTTCATGGATCTGGTTTCTATAGAGTGTGAGCCCTATCCTAGAGGCATAGGGTTGTCCCCTTGCAAATGATTCTGCAATATTCTTTACAAACTCTGGTTCCACTTTTGGAGGCATTGGAGGATCAAATGGATCTACGTATGCTTCAATAATTGTAGGTTTTTTCTCCTTCATCGCTTGATGAATTATTGGCCCTACATCTCCTGGCTCAGTAATAGTATAACCTTTTCCACCGCATTCATCAGCAAACTTAGCGAAATTAATAGGTGTAAATTCTACAGCATATTCTGGATTTCCGAGAAAAGCCATTTGTTCCCATCTTATCATTCCTAATGTATTGTTTTTTATTATTACAACCTTGATTGGTAAATCGTATTGAACTGCTGTAGCAAACTCTCCCATTAACATAGTAAAACCCCCATCCCCGACAAAAGCTACTGATTGTCGGTCAGGAAACGCTATTTTGGCCGATATTGCATACGGCAACCCACATCCCATTGTTGCAAGGGTACCAGATAAGGAAAATTTCATTTTACCATGAACAAAAATATATCGTGCGGCCCAAATCGTATTAGTTCCGCTATCTACAGAGATGATCGCATCATCATCCAATTCGTTAGAAACAGCAGTGGCTATGACTTGGGGTTTAATGGGCTTGTCAGTACGGCTGCCTTGTTCTTTTAAAAGGCTTTCCCATTTTTTCATTGCTTTTTGTTTTGATACTAAAAATTCATTATCTTCCTTCTGTCTTTTGTTTAGCATAGGTATCATAAAATTCAGCGTTTGCTTGGAGTCTCCAACTAACCCTATATCCACTGGATATCGCAATCCAATTCTCTCTGGTACGATGTCAATTTGAATTCCTTTTGCCTGACCTGGTTTTGGAAGATAATCAATATATGGAAAAGATGTTCCTATCATTAATATCGTGTCTGCCTCATTCATTGCGTCGCTGGCAGGACTCGTTCCCAACATACCGATACCTCCAAGACTGTATGGACTATAATCTGAAATTACAGCTTTGCCTAAAAGGGCTTTGACTACTGGGGCGCCTAACCGTTCGCAAAGGGTAGCAACCTCGTCGCCTGCATCTAAAGCTCCTTGTCCGACCAGGATTACAATTTTCTTTCCCTTATTAAGGATATCTACAGCCTTTCTCAGTAATTCCGGACTTGGAATAACGTCATGATTAAAGATGTCTGAGGTATGGCCTTTTACCTTATGAGGTGAATAGTTACCTTTTAGTTTTTGCTCTTGAACATCTATAGGAATGGTCAGATGACTTACACTTCTCCGGCCTAAAGCATTTCTGCATGCAATATCTACCGCCATTTCGGCATGTTCTGGAGAGTTTATCATGTTGTTGTATACAGCCACATCAGAAAACAACTGTAAAAGATTGACATCTTGCTGATAGTTTGAGCCGATGAGATCGGAATAAGTAGAACCTGTGATAGCCAAGACCGGAGCGCTGTCAAGTTTGGCATCATAGAGTCCATTTAAAAGGTGGATGGCACCAGGCCCAGATGTAGCAACACATACTCCTAACTTTTTTGTATATTTAGCATAAGCGCAAGCCATAAAAGCTGCAGATTCTTCGTGCCTTACCAAAACAAACTTTATTTGATCTTGTCTCTGTCTTAGTGCCTCAATAAAACCATTGATACCATCACCAGGCAACCCGAATACAACCTCTACACCCCAATCGATGAGTGCTTCAGCCACGATATCGGCTGTTTTAAAGTTCTCGTATTTATTCATATATAATAAAGTAGATCATAAAAGTATTTAGTGACCCCAATAACGCTTGACTGAGGATATGATTAGCACCATATCATAATGTCTTTCCTTGCAATAGAATCCTACCTTCACCGGAACTTAATGCCACCAGACCCAGCCCTCTATTTTAGTACCGGTATTTTATGAAAAGGTGCCAATAACTTGAGTAATATTACTTTTAGATACTTCCATCATATTGGGATTAATCCAATTATAGTCTTATTATAGTTTATTAAATTATAATCGATGTAAAGTGAATATTTTTTTTATATGAGCGCAAAAAACGTATACACAATACCCATCCCTAGAGAATTGTTGCAAAGAATTGATAGATCTTCTCCTGCTCATGTGGGTAAGCTTCAGAATGCGGTGGATTTTATTGCTCCTATAGGTACACCAGTTCTTGCTGCAGCAGACGGTGTTGTAACTCACATCAAGGATGACTCGAATGTTGGAGGTCCTGATGCATCATACTGGTTTTATACTAATTTTATTACAATCAAACATTCGAATGGCGAATATTCTAGATATGACCATCTTGATTACAAGAGCTCTAAGGTCAAATTAAATCAGAAAGTTCATGCTGGTGA
Organism: uncultured Nitrososphaeraceae archaeon; assembly: GCA_963850055.1. Taxonomy (GTDB): domain Archaea; phylum Thermoproteota; class Nitrososphaeria; order Nitrososphaerales; family Nitrososphaeraceae; genus Nitrosocosmicus. The sequence goes on from CAWKJS010000005.1 coordinate 34,221, forward strand.
GGAGATATCCAAAGTTGGAATGACCGGTTATACGTATATTCCACATCTACACTTTCAAGTATATGTTTACACCGGATACAATATTTGGACCGATTTTGAAACAATAGAGATAAAGAATTTTAGAAACATTTTGTAAATCAGCTCTTGATAAGGATGTTTCATCAATCAATCCGTATATCAATAACCAAACCTTAAGGAACTTATAGTTTCTTAAAAGATTAGAATGAAAATAAAAGTTTAATTAATTATGATATCATAATATTCGAGTCCTTTTTTAGTTGTGAAAATGCAGGGGAAACCACCGGGCCCATTTTATATCTATTTTTTTTAAGGCCCAAGTATATTACTAGAGGAAGTTGAGGAACAAAGTAATCTCAAAGAAAAAGCCATCAGCTTTGAAAAAACCAAAAATGTTCTAAGTTTATCTCCATATGAAAAATTCATCTATGGATTAAAAGCAAAAGAGACAAAGAGACAGTACCCAAGCGATTTCAAATGTTCCTTGATTTTATCGATTTCAAATCACCGTCAATATGTGACAATTGTAAATATTCTATGATTTTGTTTCTAGTACAAAACAATACTGGCATAATTGAAGATACTCTGTTCAGATTTTTTGCACATAAAGATTCTATTCGTTAAGTATAAACGACTTGTAACTTGCACTGTGATCTGAAAAGTTTTCACAAATCTCGGTGACCTGTATCGATTTGACTATCAATAATTGAACATTTAGAGAAAACTTGGAGGAATCATGATGTGAATATCAACCCAAATTCCTAAAATGGATTTCAGAATAATGATAATCGTATAAGGCCTCTTTTCTATGGTTGAATAAAGAATACATTATCATAAACGTGTATTAAATTTTTGATACTGATGATATATTGATAATATGCAGAATTAGAGATTAAGAGATTTTACTTAAAAAAATAGATCAAAATTAGACTCGTAATATATCCATTACTAAACCCACCGGGCCCGTTGTAATGCTACATTGTGGTATCTTCATTATCTAATTATGAAAAGTATTCTTTATTGGTAGCTAAACAAACATAGCAAAAATATAGTTTTTGAAATTAGTACTTATTAGGCAGTCCAAGTTGCTTTTCCTTTACTTGCAGCTGTCCATCATAAAACCGAAGTAGAGTTTTATTAACTTCTATATCTTCTTCAACTTCCTCCCTGTCGGCCATCAGATCCAGAATTATGATTTCTAGGTCTTTGATTTCTTTAATTTTTTTCCAATGCGTGGGGTTTAATCTTAGGAATTCTATTATTTCGATAGTTAAAGTCATGTCTTTTTGATCTTTTAATAAACGAATAATTTTACCCCTTTTTGACACATGGAGATATTTGTCTTGTAATCTCATTGCTTCTTCGGGATCGATATCAACTTTTATAACAATTTGGGTCAGTGGGGTCTCTTTTTCTAATAAATCAAATACTTGAGCACAGATAGATTTACCTTTCATGTCTATAGCCGTATCTGTATCTTCACCATTGACTTTTTTTCGAATTGGTGTTATTTCGTTAGGTGAACACCGAGCAATTTTACAAATCTCTCTAGTAGTATGACCTTCTTTTAACAATTTGACAATCAAGTCATATTTTTCTTTTTTTGAAAGCATCTAGAAAATATAGTTTTATGGTAAGTTTATAAATAAATCAAAATATCAGTTATTATTGATACCCTAAGAATTTTCTTGATATTAGTGATATTTTCTCGATTACTTGTGTTGTTTTGCATGTTCAAATACTGGAATTTGAATAAACTAATATAGAAATAAATCTAAATGAAAAATGTCGATATAAAATTAAGGTAAGAAATTTTATCTAACACAAGTAAAAGTATAAGAATTTTCTTATGATATGTGTCAAAATAAACTAACGATTTAACTAATATTTCTTCAAAAAGTTGAAGTAAACTTTTACAACATTCAGTCGAACCCATGATATAGGACTATATCGTCTCGAAGCCCACCGGGCCCGATCCCTTGGTAATTCTCAACAAGTGATTGTTAAAATCATTAGAAAACAAATACTTAAAGTCCCATTGTAGTTAAATCAAATTCTAAAATTCAACTTCTCGATTCTAATCCAAACGTCCTTCTCTACGTAATTCAGAAATTATCTTCATTAAGATATCATAATCATGTTAACTTTATTTAAAAAAATGAATGATCCACTTTTCCATGTTTTTTGATAAATCCTAAAATTGTCATCTTTTTCTTTTCATATATCCTATCCTGTATCAGTATGTGATACTAAAATTAATGTATGATATGATTTATACTCCATAACTGAAAAATCTTGCATTTTTTATGAATGGTAATGCTTTTTTTTGATGGAACCCATCTCTGAAAAACGTAGATTCGAGTCCCAGCCCTATTTATTTTTCTTTTTGCAAAGAGAGAAACTTAATCAAAAATAAATCTCCAGTTGTAATTGCTTTCTAATAAGTGAACTATAATTGGATCAAACTCTATAGACTTTTTAAGATCATCCACCTTGGAAAGTCCTAATTCTCTAAAAAAGTTTTCAAATCCTCCAGGAGTATATGTTACAAGTAGTTTGCCCTGATCATTTCCAATTTTTCTATAAGAATGACTTTTATCTTTTTCAAACCTTAATACCGTATCTTTATTTCCTTTTAAGGTTTCTTTTCCGTATCTAAAGAGAAAATTGCCTTCAATCACATGTATTATCACTGCTTCGTTTCCGTGTTTGTGTAGTGGTATTTCTGACTCTTCACCTTGAGGAAAAGTAATTTCAACTAGGGAGTATTTATTCTCAGTTTGATTGCCAGATACAAGAATTTTATAGATTATTCCATTAAGGTTATATTCCCTATCTAATTTGTTGTAGTCTTGAGAAAAAACTTTATCCTTTTTATCGCTCATCACTCATCATTACTTATTTGGGAAAACTTTAATATTTAAATAATTTCAAAATCTTACAACTAGGTTCAGAAAATTTCGTAGTCTGTCGGACTCAAGAGGACTAATAGACTCGTACTTTTAGCAATGACTGAATTTTTATTGTATATTCATGAATGAACACTATTTCCACATTTGGTGCAAATGGATTTTTCAGCTTCAGGATATATCATACTCTCCCCCTCTGTATTTTTATCATTGACTGTGGAGCAATTTGTATTTTGCAAAGTTATTGATACTTGTTGCAGTTGAGAATCAATGTAATGTATCCTTTTCCACATCCATTTTTTCTTTAACTTCCATTATACTATTAATTATGTCGTCCTTTACTTTATTGACATCGATTTGTTCTATAGATAAGTAGAAGTTATAAGATCCACATTTTTTCTCAAGATTTTGGATCTGTAACTATGAAATGTAAAAGACGAACTACTTTTCTTTGTTTAGAACCAAAGCAAATTCACGGATCAGATTGATGAAGAGTTTAAATGGGCATCTATTAGAGAAATACTTCACCTACATGAAAGGTAACTAATAAACATTTTAGCAGCAATTTATTATTCACCAGATCTTTTGCCAACTTGTTATCTTTAGCAAAGATTTGTAATTTGTCTCTGTATCACGTTATAATATTATCTCAAGACAGAGATACCAAGACAATAAGACAATAAAATGACAATGGTATGTTAAAATCCCATAGATTATTTCGGGCATTTGATATATGTTTCAAATTGATTCGCGCTACATTGCTCCAATAAGATCATTTAGTCTTGTATTCAGCAGTTTGTGAGATAAAGTTATTGACACATTTTCCTTGATTTGGATCGTATCTTTGCATTATCTTTGTATAATCCGGCATACTTTGTGGATTTTTACGTATATTCATAGTTAGGTCGAAAAGTTCCTTGAGCTTTACAAGATGCTGGAAAAGGTTTTGTTACAGTTACTGTTGAATCGAATGCGTTAGTGGTCAGTATGCTGTTATCTGGTAGTTCTTCTTGTACTCCAGTAGCATCATTTAGATTCTTTTGATTCTGTGGTGGGAGAAGCATACACAGGGTACCTGTAGATCCTCCTGGAGTATTCTTTACTATGGTTCTTGCTTGTGAACATCCTGCTTGTCCACTATCTGGAGACTTTACCACATAACAATGGAAGTGATGATGGCGGAGAATCTACCGATGAAACTGCAAATGAAGAAGACGAAAGCAATTAGTGATCACCATTGAAATAAAAGTAAATTATCCAAGTAGATGTTGTAGAATAATCCTACTTATTTTTTGTATATTTATATAACGAATATAATAATAATCAGTATTGCGTCGTTTTTTATTTTATGAGAGAATATTTATTTTTCTAATTTTTTTGGGAACAATTACCTTTTCAAATCAAGTTTGGGCGACTTCTTTAAATTCTGATTTAGTTACCACTTCTTCGTCAAACTTTAGTGGAACAGTAACAAAAGTCATAGATGGAGATACTCTAGATGTAACGACAGCAGAGGGAGAAACAATAACAGTAAGGCTTGCGTTAATAGATGCACCAGAAACAGATGAATCAGGATTCGATGAAGCTAGAAATTTCATGACAGAACAATGTTTGGATAAGAATGCAGAGGTAGATCCAGATAATAATCAAGGACTTACCTATGGCCGAACAGTTGCAGTTGTATATTGTGAAGGTGTTAACGTTAATGAAGCGATACTAGATAATGGTTTTGCGGATGTTTATCAAGATTTCTGTGATGTATCTGAATTTGCGGATTCAAATTGGGCACAAGAGCACGGTTGTTCATCAAACAGTAGTAATAATGATGATGGTGACAATGTAGAGTCTAGTGGTATCAATAATAATCAATTGGATAATGACGGTAAGGATTTAGATTGTAAGGACTTTGATAAGAAGAACATCCCGGTTGGAAGCAATGATCCAAACAACCTTGATGCTGATGGCGATGGTATAGGTTGCGAAGGATAATGGTACACCAACTGTGAATGATGATGAAGAAGAGGGGAGACAATAATCAAGGACAACAAAGTAATGACTCATGATAATGAAAATGATTAGGAATCGTCATGGATATCAAAGTAAATAAATTCTTACTTTATCTCTCTTAAGTTTTCTATTTATTAAAGACAAGTGCATCCATATTGATATTGCTATAACTTTTTCATAAGATTATATAGCATGTGTTGGCCCGCAATCATTATGACGATTGGTCCACATCAAGAAACACTCATTCCATTTCTTCTATAATTGGTCCATTGACCCGTTAATAGAAGTGATTCTAAACTCTAAAAAAAGAGAGGTTATTTAAAAGGTAATGGCTTGAGTGTGACGGTTAGAGTACACGACTGAGACTCTTCTGGTAAAATACTATTTTCACATGATGAGGAGCCTAAATCCATGGCATAATTCTCAAGCAGATAGGATAAATATACATATATTTTACCTGGTGCCTGGACAGTATATTTTACACCATTTTCAGAATGTTTTGCACATGCAGGAACAGCAGATATTTCTTTATTGCTTATTATCAATTCAGATCCTACACAAACACCAACGTTTTGTACATATCGATAATTATCATCACTAATTCCTTTAAAGATGGTAGAAATAGTCAAGTATGCATCTCCACTTTCTACAAAGTCTTCATCAGGAAGCGGTTCTCCAACTATCACCATGTCATCATTAGGTTTTTCCAATATTGATTTGTCCTTTACAAAGGGACTCTGTTCCTCTTCGTTTGGCTCTTTGACAATCACCATGTCATCATTAGGTTTTTCCAATATTGATTTGTCTTTTATCAAAAAGTTTCCTTCTCATCTAGAGCGAAAACTTTTTGAAGTTTATTATCCAGGTCTAAATAGATTGAAGTTGTTGAAAGAGTAACCAATAATGCAGTAAAAACAAGAAACTGAAAAATCAGAGATTTTTTGTTAACCATTATCATATTTTGATGTTTCCTTGATTTTGCCCCAGTATATAATTATCAGTAAGATATGGTATCAACAATAGAATTGATGGAATTAATATTAAACAAATTAAATTACGACAGGTAATCAAATATTCATTATATTGCAAATAACCGTCTGATTGAAAAAGCTTTCATGAATATTTGAGAATAATTAAAAAAACAATATTTTAGTTCATTTTAATTTACCTTAAGGTTACTTCGACATCTTTGCAAAAGCTTCCTCCGCTGCTTTTTTCATTTCTTCTGGGGTAAGATCTTTTATGTGCGTCATTATTGACCATCGATGTCCAAAAGGATCCTTAATGCTTCCAAGTCTATCGCCCCAAAATTGATCTGCTACTGGATCTAACACCTTTGCTCCTTCAGATACTGCAAGATTAAACGTTTTATCTATGTCCTCAACATACAAAACCAAAGAAACGGGGCTTCCCCCAATTGTCGTCGGCGAAAGGAACTTCATCTCTGGAAACTCGTCTCCTAGCATAATCAATGAATCTCCTATTTCGAGTTCGGCATGAGCAACTTTCTTTCCATCAGGCATCATCATACATGCTCGTTGGTTAGCTCCAAATACCTTTTTATAATACTCGATAGCCTTTAACCCATCGTTTACAATCAAAGCAGGTGTGACGGAATGATATCCATCTGGAATTTTTTTTACTTCAGTCATAGACACTATTGATAGATAGTAGAATTTATTTTATCTAGATATCCTACATTTTGAAAATGATTTTGAAATATCCCCCAATTGTTGATGAATATTCTATGATTTGTGATTATCGTGTTTTGTGCTGTGCTGGTCATTTCTATGAGGTAATTTCTATAGACTTGTAATTCAAATATGAACCCGAATCTTGCATTCACGACTTTATATTACATTCTCCTCATTTTTATCAAATCCATAAAGAACTAGATTCCCTGTTTTAGAACAAGACTCTCCATGATTGTAAGAACTGACGGAATGATATAAGGATATAAGGATAAATGTAATATCATTAATGTATGAATAAAATAAAATGCAAGAAAGAAATGCGTATAGTTTTTAGAATCTTGATTGTTTTTGGGATGATATTGACAGTAGGAAAAGGTACTTTGGATTCGGTGTATGGTCAGACAAATTCAACAATGAACCAAACCAGCACGCCGCCCACTACTAACACTAACCACTAATACCACTAATACCACTAATACCACTACTCCAGCAATAACAACATCGGCAGAGGAAGAAGCATCTGAATCAATAAAAGGAGCAATAACTGAAACTGGATCATTCCTACGTAACGTTGCGGAAAAAGTTGCTACATCAAAGTCAGCAGGAGCAATCCTTAATGAAACTTCAGAAGTATTAGGTAACGCCTATATTGAAGCTAAAAAGTTTTTAAGCCCTAACTAACTAGTTTACCTCATACTAATTAGTAGGACTATTCAGATCCAGAAACAAGGAATTGTTTAATTCGAGATAAACTCTAATTCGGATTATTCAAATTTTTCAAGTTACAATCTTGTAGACATAAAATTGATAAAACAGTCATAGGGTCTTAGGAAAACCGCGATTATGCAGTATGGATTCGATACGTCCCACTCTTATTTAAGATTGAGTAGAAGTTTGACACTTAAGTAAATGTTCGTTTTTGGTTCTAAATAAATAATGTCATCTTTTGTCCTAGGTGCCTTTAATATTATACAATAATAGTGTAATAACTCAGAAATTCCCAAAGGTAGATGGTACTTATAATCTTAGAAAAATTGCTCTACATTGGCTATCATTATCAATCACGTCCATTATTCACTAAATCGATAAATAGTTACGGTCATAACCTAATTGATGGAATCATTACACATTGGAAATGATAAAATATTCAATCCTTTGGTACAAGGGATGTCGATCGTGCTGTTACCCCTTCTACTTCTTATGATTACAACAGGAACCCTTACTACAGTAAATGCAAGTAGTGATGATAGCGTAAGTTGTTATGAACGCGAAATAATCGATGGGGAAGATCATCCATTTAATCAAAGAACATACGATAACTGCGGAGTTCAGTATTATCAAGGTTTTATAGAAGGGTGCATGTCAGTAGACGGCAATTCAAGTGATGTATGTGAAAGTGCCACGGACACCTGATATCTCTTGATTTAACAAATTTTATTATTACTAGGAATAAGGAATATTATTACAATAAATCTAAATTATTCTAATACATCAAAAGAACCAACTCAACTATGATGTAATTTAGCTATACAGGAATAAAAATAAGCCAAAATAATAATTCAAAAACAGTAGTAACTATTAGGATAAAAACTGGTGGGATGTTAAGCACATTGTTTGCGTAAATTTGTTTTAATATTTATATGCTAGTAAAGATTTCTCCAGTATACGCAATAGTCCTTTAACATTATTGGATGTTTATTCAGAAATAAATTGTACTTTGGATTAATACATGATTAAATGGCACGTAAATAAATTCCATTTCATTCCTCCTCCTCTTCTCATTTAATGATCTAACTCTTAATAATAGGAATCTATAGAACCCACTTCTTAAAGACATAGATTCGAATCCCTTACTCCTCCCATCCAATAACTATGTATCCAGACTAAAGGATGAAATTAACAAAATATTAATAGCAATAACAAAAAAGCGATATACTTAAATTCCACGAAATGATATTGATATTGTTGAGTATTGACTGTCAAAGACAATACCGAGAAGGAAAAACCAGGAAAAAGGTTTGAAGATGAGGAAAATAAAAAGTCGTCTATTAGATTAATCAAGGAAAATAAAAAATATAATTCAAATTATCAATATAACGATTGTTACGACAAAAACCCCAAAGCCATTAAAAGTGATAAAGACAAAAATAACAATAACTCAATGGTGGAGAAAACCGTGGTTATCTATGGTGAGGATAAAACCACGGAACTAATTGTACAGACACTTAATAATGCGAGAGATATGTGGGATAGTTACGCTGATTCCCAAGGGCCTACAGTAGCAATGGGTGTAGAACAATTGAGGAAAGGTATGAGACACGCATATGAAAGGGGGGTCAAAATCAAATACATTTCTGAGATTACGAAACACAATATCAATTATTGTAAAGAACTGATGAAAATAGCTGAGGTGCGCCATGTGGACAATGCGAAAGGGGGTATGGCAGTAAGCGAAAGTGAATATATTGCTACAGCTAAATTGCAAGAAGCCAAACCTGTGTCCCACCTTATCCATAGTAACGTAATGGAAATCGTGGAGCAGCAACAGTATGTTTTTAAGAGTCTTTGGGTCAACGCCATACCCGCAACACAAAGGATTAGGGAGATCGAGGATGGTCATGAGAGAATAGAAACTAGGGTTCTTGACGACCAAGATGAAATAAATGAAAAGATAAGGTCTTTGAGTAAAGACGGTGAAGAAATACTAATTTGCTCAGATACCGGCTTGCTAAAAATAGTACATGATTGTTTTTTTTCAGTGTATCAGGAAATAATGGAAAATTATGACAAGGGTTATCACAAGGGTGTAAGATGGATCACAGACCTAAGTCGTAGAGAGGATGCCAACGTAGCCAAGTTATTCATGGACATGGGCATTAAAATAAGAAGTATTAGAAACCTGCATCCACCAAACTTCCTAGTAACTGACCGAGTCTTCTTCTCAAACTCTGAAAAAATTGATCACGATCAAGATAGGAAAACCATTAAGCAGATGTTTACAACAAATGATGTCCTATATATCAACCAGTACAAATTAACATTTGAGGAACTATGGAAAAATGGCATAGATGCTGTAGACATTATAGAGGACATAGAAAGGGGACTGGATACTGAAAGAGTGGATATTATCTCAAGGTCAAATAACGCTGAAACCGCATATCTTGATCTGCTGAGATCATCAAATAAAGAGATAATGCTAATACTTCCAACTGTAAACGCGTTTCTAAGACAGTGGAAACTGGGGGTGTTTGAATTGATAACCCGAGCAGCAGCGAACAGAAACGTAAAAATACGGATGCTGATCCCTAGCAACGAGAAGACAGAGAAATTTGTTGAAAGATGGGAAAAACAAAGTTTGTCGATATGCAATACAAGTAATAATGACAGCAATAATAACAAGAAGGTTCAGATAAGGTCCATCCAAACGTTGACTGAAACAGGATCTACTATTCTTATAGTCGACAATAAGGTATCACTGGTAATGGAACTAAAGGATGATTCCAAAGAAAAGTTTCATGAAGCCATAGGGATATCGACATATTCAAGCAGCAAAGCGGGAGTTTTATCTTATGTTTCAATATTTGAGAACTTGTGGAATCAAACCGAAATATACCAGCAGCTGAAAAAAAGTGAAGAGTTGCATCAAGACTTTATTCGTATTGCTGCTCACGAATTAAGGAGCCCTATACAACCAATACTGGCAATTTCCGAATTGCTCAAATCAAATGTAAACTCAAAGGAATTAGGAAACTCTCAAAAGATTCAGGTGAACAGGGAAGAGATAAACGACTATATTGACGCTATTATAAGAAATGCAAAAAAATTGGTATCATTAACAAATGGTATTCTAGATATTACCAGAATAGAAACAAACTCCTTGACTCTTAGGAAAGAGACCGTTGATCTAAGACTGTTTTTGCTAGAACAGGTGATGGAATACGAAAATCAATATACCAGTAAAATGGAAACTATGGACCTGCATACTATAACAAATTGTGACAGATACAAAACTCGCATAGATTATTCACAATTAAACAATAGTATAATACATGATTCTCTTATGGTCAAACTGGACAAGTCAAGGATCGCACAAGTTGTTTACAATTTATTGGATAATGCATTTAAGTTTACAAATAATGGTGACGCTATACATATTATACTAGATGTAGAATTCATGGATGACCAAAAATGTGTGGTCATATCCATAAGGGACAGCGGGAAAGGCATTAATAGAGAAATACTACCGAAGTTATTTACCAAATTTACCACCATGTCAGAAAAAGGAATTGGCCTTGGATTATACATCACAAAGAGTATCATAGAAGCCCATAGTGGAAGGATTTGGGCAAGGAATAATGTGAATGGAACAGGCGCCACCTTTTCGTTTACCTTACCATGCGATCCATAGTATAAGGAGATATCAATGGGATCTTGGCGACAGCGACAACCCTACTAACACAGGGAACTTAACCCTCATGGGTTTTGTTATTTTTGCTTATGAGATGGGTTCATAGTGATACCAAATTGGAAGGATGTTTGGATCCTTTTTATCATCTAATGTTCCGATGTGCATCCGAAGTATGCTTTTATCCAAAAAATCCTCTAACTGTCCCTCTGTCATGGGCTTTCCGAATCCAGGACTTGCATTTAGAATTTTCATAGACAATATTTTATGATTATTAAATATTTGAAGATAGCAGTAACGTTTTAGGAAGTATTCAATCCGTAAACCATATACCATTTATATCGATTATAAGTTGATTTCATGATTATTCCTATTACTTGTTGAAAGTATTAGAAGATTATTACAAAACAAGTATGGCAATTCATACTTATCAAGATAAGAACTACTACTTTGTTTAAATAATATTCATATTTGATGTATATCAGATGCAAGTAGGAATTGACAGTTTTGCAGCTTTTCATGTTGATGCCAAGAAATCGATAAGTTCATCCGAACGCTTGCAAAGATTGGTTGAACAAATTGAATATGCAGATCAAATTGGGTTGGACATATTTGGAGTAGGCGAACATCACCGTCATGGATTCCTTGATTCTGCTCCAGCTGTCATCCTAGGAGCGGCTGCAGCACGAACTAAACATATACGCCTTACCAGTGCAGTAACGGTATTGAGTGCAGCCGATCCCGTAAGGATATTCCAAGAATTCGCAACTTTGGATCTTTTGTCTCAAGGTAGGGCGGAGATGGTAGTGGGCCGCGGCTCATTCATCGAGGCATTCCCATTGTTTGGCCTGAAGTTGGATGACTACGATTCACTTTTTTCAGAAAAGCTCGAATTGCTGTTAAAGATTCGTGAAAATGAACATGTCCATTGGTCTGGCAAATATCGACCTGCTCTGACTGGACAGGGAATCTACCCAAGGCCCTTGCAGAATCCTCTGCCGATATGGATAGGTGTTGGTGGGACTCCTGAATCTTTTGTTAGAGCTGGTTTACTTGGATTACCTCTGATGGTCGCAATCATCGGCGGCCAAACACCCAGTTTCAAACCATTAATAGATCTCTACAGAGAGGCAGGAAAAAGGGCGGGCCATTTGCCGCATCAGCTGAACGTAGGCATACATTCACTGGGTTATGTGGCAGAGAGCACTCAAGAGGCAGTTGATGACTTTTTTCCAGGCTATGCACATAGCATGAACGAAATCGGAAAGGAACGTGGATGGTCTCCGATAACTCGTAGAGATTTTGAAGCCCAGCGGGGCCCAAACGGAGCGCTCCTCATAGGCAATCCGGAAGAAGTTACAGAGAAAATTATTAGACATAGTCAATCGCTCGGTGGTATATCCCGAGTTACTTTCATGATGAACCCCGCATCATTACCTCACGAAAAGCTTATGCGAGCTACGGAATTAATAGGTTCCCGAGTTGCTCCGGTCCTACACAAACTCAGTTAAATCGATTTACAACATGTTTAAGATACACATTTCAGAAAATAGCTACTTATTATTGTATTAGAAAGTATTGTTCTTTGCAAACAAATGCAGAAGCCGATCAACAAACACATGGAATGTTACAAAAATTAGAGAAACAAAAAAGTGATCACTTGATAGCAACCATCTTAATGTTAGAGAAGATAAAGAAATCAAATCTTGCTAAAATAGGAAAAGAAAAAGAGTTCATAAACCTAGCAAAGAAAAAGAAAAAGAAAATACGAGTTACAGAGAAAATTATTGAAGAATTACTAAAAATTATAGTTAAATGAATATTGAAAATAAGACATCTTTTAAAAATCCATCTTCTCTAAACTTGGTAAAGTGGATTAGGATGTTAGAATCACTAGCATCCTAAGCTTTAGCAGTGACTCCATTGCATCAATTCCTAATAATCCTACTGCAGTATCTTTTAGATCCATTTTATGAATTCTTTCTAGAATACCGGCCAGTAAGGCGTGCTTTGTCCTCAACTGATTAATACTTTCTTCAATTATTTGGTCAAGATTCTTATCCTCCCCTATGAAAGTCAATCTCGTAGCGTGAGTCTTCAATAACGACCTTACAGGATCAACTATTACGAATACGCTAAGAACTTCTTTCAAATCCATGTCCGGAATTCTTTCTAAAATAGCAGTAAAAATGGGATACTTTGTCCTCAACTCGTCACTCTGTTCCTTAACCTTATGATGGCTAACATTTTCATTTGAAGTAGTCATAAGTCACAATCGCCAATTACAGTATTTAAGCTTACTTATATGCTATAAGATTGTAATTTCATGAAATTGGCGGAGTTTCTAATTCATCCCAGTTCAAAGACATTTGTCTTTTGGTGTTATACCTTATTATGAATACATCAACGGATCCAAAGTACATTATCTTTGATTGGAATGTCTCGTAGAATCTTTCTATTCTACCATTTGTTTGAGGATGATTACTTTCCAAGCATGTGTTTGATCTTTCTACTGATTGAAATGTACCTATTGTAACTGCATTAATTTCGCCGGAATTGGCAATAGTACTTGCCACCCTCCCATTGATGAAGGAAACTCGACCATAGTTTTTTATCTCAAATATGGTAAATAGAAATTGGGCAGTGACAGATTCACAACGACGGATAAATATAAATAGTATGACAGATATTATGTATGAGATTTCAGATGCAATCCTGTAAAACAAAACAAGGTATTATTCTACCTGTATTAGCCACAATCATCACTTTTACCCTTCTAAGTTTACCTGGATTAGGAAACCAATATGCAAACTCCCAATCTAATGAAACCAACTCCACCGCAAATACGACAAGTACTGGCGTTGAGCTGAAAGATATACATCCCTCGCCTTTATATTTAAAGTCTGGCAGCAAATTTCAAATTATTGCAACAGTTGTTAATGATTCACCAAGTAAGATAACATTTACTGCAGGAGTATGCGATTCACCTATATCTGCACAATTTCTCAACAATGTAGTAATAAGATATATGCAGGGCTGTACCGCAACTTCACCTCCATTCGAATTAGAACCTGGAAAAGAAGTTTCTGTAGCCGGACCATCTTCTGGCACAATCTATCAAGCATTAGCAGCTGGACAAACAACAGCTAGCGCCACTTTTCATTACCAGACTGAGAATGGACAGGTAGTAAACATTACGCAACCTTTTGTATTCACAATAGGTTAGTTTTACTGTCTAAATCCTTTTTTCATAGCTTGGTGGCTTCGCCGTGATCTACTGACTCAACTACATTCTTATTCGATAGAAGTAAAACCGACGGGGTTGTTCCGTACCAATGATCCCAAACGTACCTTCACCTCGTGCATTCGTCTAACTTTCCCTGCAGTCGAGTACCACATTCATTAAAATGCTCTTGTGTCAAACATATTGTGTTAAATCTATAATCATAAAATTGGAAATTACGACTTGTTTTTCAATAGGCTAAGAATAAAAAACAGGTTTGGTCGAATCTACTTACCCTTAACCCATGTCATTCTAAATGCATGTCCATTCATATTCTATATTATTACGGTTGCAAATGCACTAAAATTCAAATAAAACATATTCTTTCTAATCTTTGAAAATTAAGTTAGTTCGGACAGAGGTAATCTTAATAGATGAATCCGCGATTATACGGATATGGATTCGAGTCCCACTCTCGGCACTTAAAACAAGGAATCATAGAAACAATATAAAAATACATGTTCTTTTCGGTATCTATGCTTGTTTACATACTTGTTGGCTAAATACTAGCATTAACTACATCGTCAATAGTTTCTTACATACAACAATGGCTCTCTATAACTGTCTTTGTCACCTGTAAAATAACCACGACCGTTTCCATCACATGTTGTCGATGGACGTTGATCCATTGCTTAATAACGCATTGCGTACTTCTGATGGTGAAGCACCAGGATGAGAGGCCTCATATAATGCAGCTGCTCCGGCAACATGTGGTGATGCCATACTTGTTCCACTCATTGTTGCATACGAGTTCCCTAAGTAAGTAGAGTATATTTTGGTTCCAGGTGCTGCCATATCTACAACCGCACCATAATTGCTAAAACTTGCTAGTGTATCATCCCTTCCATAACCCGTGCTAGGACCAGTTCCTCCACATTTACCATCACTATCTCCGATGGCTGAAACAGCTATAACATTGGGATTATTGGCCGGGGAAAATGTGGAAGCATCTTTTCCCGAATTTCCTGCAGCCACTACAAATGTGATTCCAGCCTTTACAGCATTGTTAATTGCAGTATCAAAAGCAGAAGATTTACATTCGCATCCTAAGGCTGAGATTAGCAACCTCTATTTGACTTGCATATTGCCTAATATAGTCAATACCTTTTATTATGGTCGATAAGGCTCCTGAACCGTTTCTATCCAAGACCTTGATTGCCCATAGTTTTGCTCCAGGTGCTACTCCAACTACTCCTATGGAATTGTCTTTAGCTGCTGCAATTCCTGCAACATGGGTCCCATGACCGTTATCATCATTTCCTGACGACGTACCTGATACAAAGGTTTTCTGATGATAGATGTTTAGATCAGAATGGCTGGTATGTATTCCAGTATCCAGGATGGCTATGTCTGCATTGATAACTCCGCCACCGTTTCCTGATTTTGTAGAGCTTAAGTCGCCATCAACCCTATTGACTCCACTTGGCAGTGTTTGAGCAAATGCTTTAACTGTCTTGTCTTTTTCGATATAATCTACAAATGGGCTTTGTTCAAGCACCTCGATAATTCTTTCATTTGGAACGCTAATTGCAAATCCATTCAATACATCTTCATAAATGTGGAGTATTTCAGTCCCCTCAATATTTACCTTTTTTGCAACCTCTGAAAGAATGTCACGCAAATTCAAGGCGTCATCATTTAGAACCACAATGTATTGGCCCGGTATTACCTGTCCTATTTTGGATTCTAAGGAAGAAGGTGGTGGAGATGGTGAGGATAGTGACAAAGAATCAGATAAAACATCAGAGTTGGGCAATTTATCCAGGATAGAGGTAAGAATGCTGGGAGTTGTTGCTGTTGTACCTTTATCTTTTTCGTTTCCAGGGCCCGAGTTGCCTATACCATCTATTGCATCATCAGAATAGATTGCATAATCATTAATTTTGCCTTCATCATTATTTTTTGAATCTACGGACTTTTCATTCAACGTCTTTTCATGAGCACCTTTGTTACCAGTTTTAGAATCTAAATTACCTACATCATTATTGTCTTTTGTATTTAGACCGGGAATCATGTCGTATAATTCTTTTAAATTGTCATTCTCTTTGTTGTTATTATCGCTATTAAAATCAAGAAAAGGAAGATCTGCAATACCACCACTTTGTGCATAGGATATTGGCGTAGAAATAGATGATAAGAATCCCATTGTCATTATAAAAAAAGTTACAATCAATTTTGTGATAATATCATATTTTTTATTCACAAACACAAAATAATCATTTGGGCTAAAAGAAATGTCAAGATATCTTACTAAAGAATTCTTTCTATTTTAATAGTAGAAAATCATATGAACCAAAACAGCGAATCTTACGAAATTTTTGTATAATTTGACTAATATCTTGCTATATTTGTAGATGTCTAATCAACAGACCAGATAACTACAAGCTTATCAAAACCTAGTATATATGAAATTCATGCAAACAAAGACTATTCGATCGGTCATGGTAACTGTTCTTTTTTATTTCGATAAGCACATCAAAGATGGATCTTTATACTCGCAATCACAATTTTTCCTACCCAAGGCATATCACGACAAAAAAAATAAAGCTGATTTATGGAAAAAAGGAAATTCAAGTCCCTTATCTGCCGATCCTTAGGAATGTTCCACCACGAAAGCTATCTTTACCGTAGAATGATATTCAGTTATTTTTCCCGTATTTGGATCCACCTTAGCTGTCATATCGGTTAGCTCAATTCCAGTTATACCGTGAATTGTTTTTGTCGCTTCAGTTAATGCTACCTGAGCAGCATCCTCCCAGCTCTTGTCCGATGAGCCTACTATTTCTATTATTTTTGCTACATGTGTCATGTTTCAAATTAAAGAATATATGTTAAATAGGTAATCTAGTAACATGGTTTTACGTAGGTAAATTGACCTTTATTTTGATAATAAAAGTTAATATTTTAAATAATGAATAACTAAGAAATTCAAATCAAAAGTTTGCTTATTAGTTATCAAAAAAAATTAAAACAGGTTAAGATTTTAGATGAGATGATTACGTATGAATTGTGAAGTTTACTTAGTTAGAAGACTGAGAATTTTGATATATTAAATTTATTCTCAAATTAATATAGTCTTAAAATAATAATCATAAAAAGATGGATGTTAGTCTTGTGCTAATGCATTATTCCCGCTATTTACCTGATTTTGGAAACTAACATTGTCACAAGATACGATTGCGTCCTCGCCAGATACACATTGAGAGTTTTGACGAGATGATTGAGATTGGCCTATGCCTTGATTGGAATTATTTCCGTCATCGTCATCATCGTCTCCACCTTGTTGACCTGCTGCATTGCTACCAGAATTTTCTTGGTTTTGAAGGCTTACGTTGTTGCAAGAATCACCTAAGCTACCTCCAGCAACACATTGAGAGTTTTGACGAGATGATTGAGATTGGCCTATGCCTTGATTGGAATTATTTCCGTCATCGTCATCATCGTCTCCACCTTGTTGACCTGCTGCATTGCTACCAGAATTTTCTTGGTTTTGAAGGCTTACGTTGTTGCAAGAATCATTTGTGTCTCCACCAGAAACACATTGAGAGTTTTGACGAGATGATTGAGATTGGCCTATGCCTTGATTGGAATTATTTCCGTCATCGTCATCATCGTCTCCACCCTTTGACCTGCTGCATTGCTACCAGAATTTTCTTGGTTTTGAAGGCTTACGTTGTTGCAAGAATCATTTGTGTCTCCACCAGAAACACATTGAGAGTTTTGACGAGATGATTGAGATTGGCCTATGCCTTGATTGGAATTATTTCCGTCATCGTCATCATCGTCATCATCGTTGATTGATTTTGAACCAAAGTCACCATCATAATCATCATCATAGTGTGCTCTTAGGTTCTTGTCACATGCTTCTTCATTATCTTCATAGTAATCTTCGTCATCCTTACATTGATCTATATCCACTCCATAGTGTGCAAATGCGTTTTGAAAATTGGATGTTGTAGGACCAAACGTCATTAATGTAGCAAATACTGCTACAACTAATACTGCAGTTAATTTTGTGTTATTTGACTTTAACATTCTATTCTTGTCTTCTTTAGTAATAATATATGATATAATAATTTTTGAATATACTTTGCAAATTTAGTTCTATTAAAAAAATTTGTAATAGTTTTCTAAAAAGTTCTTATAATACTCATTTGGTGTAGTTGTTTATATTTGTCTAAACATTCGGCAATACTCTTCAATTAAAGAGGAATAAATTTTTTAGTCAACCTAATTCTGCTCTTAATAGTAACAATATCGATGCAGAAACATAGGTTGGTTCCACAAAATTTGAAATATGAAGAAGTTACTGAGTTACTGAATAGATGTATAATAACAACTATTCAGACAACATACTTGGTATAAATGAGTCTAAAAATTAGACCAGTGGAGGAAAATAATGCAGAAACCCGTGGAAAGATTGGGTATGAGACTCACAAATCCATTTCATCATCTCATGGCTATTCATCTGAGCAACTTTCTGAAGAATATGCCATAGGATTATTCAAGATGATTCTGGGTAAATAATTATTGCAACAGTTAGCTGTGTAACACTATTTATGGACCTTCCCAAGCGAACGGTATATGTTTGCTAGATTTGCCCTCTCTTTTCCATTTAAAACCCATTGCATCCACTTCATCCTTTAAAGCTATTCCCCATGTAGCTACTGCACCTGGACCCACCTCACTACCTGGTGGATTTATTGTTTGAACTCGCTCACCTGCTGGGGTCATTGGACCGCCAAGAGCCTCTGCTTTTGCAAGTACTTTTCCAGGGATTTCTGCACTCCAGTAGCTCAAATCATCTGAAACTTCAAATTTTATGGGCGCAAAATCTATCCCCTTAATCTCGCCTATTAATTTGGCTAATTCGGCCATAAATCCACCCGCCTTTCCACTAAATATCATTTGGAGAGCTTCTCTTTGTTCTTTGTCAGCACGTTCATCAAAAAAGAAACCAAGGTTTATTTTTGTAGCACCTGCCCATATATTACCTTCAAACGAACCTAGACCTATTGCATTTAACCCGTCTAAGGATATCTTACCATAATTTCCGCTATTAATATGATATGCAAGTACACCCTCACAATCGCCATAGGTTGGTTCTTGTGCAAATTCACAGGGACAAGGAATCTTACATTTACATACATCAAACCAATCCCCCGATGCTTTCCAAGAAGGTATACTATTTGTGGTCATACATACTGATTAGTCTAATAAAATTTAAAGTACATTATTTTGTTTGAAGTATTTGTCATCAGAGCCTTTAATGTAAAAATATTTCAAGAATTTTGGGTTAAATGAATTTATTTTACTATCTATTTTGACATGTTCATGTTCATGTTCATGTTCACAGTATTGTCAATTACACCATCCCCTTTATCAGGATTTGAATTGCTCATATCCATCCTCTCCATTTTATGTAGTGAACCCATATTTTCATCTTCTGGCATAATCGATACTGTTCCTATCATTGCGAGTATACCTATGATCATAAAAACAATTCCAGTCACTTTGGATACATAAATTCCCTTAGACCATGTTTTTTCAGCAAAAATTATCCCTGCAAACAATCCCATCCAAAAAATATTCATCCAACCTAAGGCAATCATAAGAAGGAAGTAGGGCCAGCAACAACCAAGGCAATATAATCCATGATAGAAACCCATTGTTAGCCCGCTTCTTACCCTGTTGCCCTTCCATCTTTTCATAAAAAAAGCCAAAGGAGATTCACAATATCCAAGGCATTTTCGTTTTAGAGAACTAAATTGATAAATACCTGAAATCAAAAGTATTATTCCTGCAACAATTTCAATATCTCTTGAACTGTAGGTAACAAGAAGACTGTTCATCACAATAGACCATACTACTAGAAGGAAAACACCAGTCAATGTCCACACCAAAAGATAAGTTCCTATGAATGCAGCTGTTTTGATTGGTAAACCGAAAGGTAATGACATAAAGGAAAATCGTCCATTTTTTTGTGGTTTGGAAGTATCAAACTCGGGTTTAAAGTTACCTAGTACAGAACTTGTGTAATAATCACTTTTATGATTATTTTGACTATCGTCAAGACTCTTTGATATCAACTTATTATATAGCAATATCATGGGAATAATTGCAGGAAACATCATTGCAGCCATTCCAATAGTCCAGCTTAATATAAAAATTGAGGTTGCTATGGGATTTAAAGTCATCATTGCTTCCATCATGTCTGGTTGTACTAAGGAAAAAATCCATGCAATTGCAGAAACAGAAATAATCGAGACTAAGATTATCTTTTGAACTTTATCCAATTAGGTTGCACTATTTTGTTTTATCATATCTGTTGATACTATAACTATTAAAAATTAAGGACCCTTGTATTCTATAACTGAATATAATGCATTTTTACCAGAATGATCAAAATTAAGATATGATGTAGTAATTCTCATCACTTTTTTACAGCCTCGGCAAGCTTCCAGATAAAGCCCTTTGGAAGTTGTATTCGTGTAAATTGTTCTTCGTCTGAATTTTTTGTAATAAATAACTGAGCTTTTTCGTTACCTTCATAAATTGTTTTTGGCCAAGAAAATGCACATATCATGTTAATTCCCTGAAGATTTGCACCATCATATTTTTCATAACGAACATGAAATAAAACTAGTGTTCTGCAAAAATCATTAAAATTACATGGACATCCATAATTACAGTTACAAATTTCAACATAGTATGCATTTAAAGTCCAGGTTGGAATTTGATCTAGAAAAGAGGAGGATGACATATTACATTACCATAATGCAATCATATTAATTTTTAATATAATCATGAAATGTAATTGTTGAAATAAGTAATGAATAATCTTGTTCTTGGGTGGTTTTATTAGTCATATCCCTCCTTTTATTTCTTTGATCATTTTTTGGTGATGCAGAAGCGTAATGAAATAAAAATATAGAAAACTATCTAATTTTGAATCTTTGCTCCCGTTTATAAAACTATAATTACCATCATATCTCCATATATCGGAGTATATATTTAACAATAATTCTCCTCTGTCCTCCTTATGCAAGGCATATATCGTCCTTCCATTTTCACAGGTCTTATCAACAGTATATCTTTTCCTTTCGTTTTGCTATTATCTTGAAAAATTAAGTCTGGATATAGAATACTGCCAATCACCTTTCTTCTTTCCTTGTCATTTAATGTAGATAGTAGATTATGGTTATGAAAAAGCGTTCCCATAACGATGGAATCAAATAGGATAGGATTACAAGTATTAGATAGATATGATGTATAGAGTTTAGCATTTTCAAAAATTAGGTCAAACGCTTGTCTTTCCCTCTTAAATGATAATTTTTTTAAATTCAGACCAATTTAATCTTTCAATTTTGATCAATTGTCTGAATGATGGAATACTACGACCCATATCTTCCCTTATAGAATTTTTATTTAAGTTTTAAGCTGCGTATAACAGTGAAGGGCAAAAATATCATCAAAGACAAAATATTTGATAAACATCAAATGCAATTTAGCCAAATTCAGATTTATTTTGTGCCTGTAAGTAGGACATGAAACAAGATAGACTATGGAATTATCTTTTCATTGGAATCATTACCAAAGTTCAGGTTCTCCGTCATAAAAGAATCCCCCACTCGGGCCATTATTTGGCAAAGTAGCAGCCCATACGATCCCTCTACAACCTTCTTCTACGGGGCGTCCACCACGACCACCCATGTCTGTTGCTACCCATCCAGGATCAATCGAGTTTACCAGTACATTCTTTCGTCCTAATTCTGATGCTAATTTTCTAGTCAAAGCATTAAGTGCAACTTTTGACATACCATAGGCGGGTGTTCCACCATCCATATAATGCAGGGAAGCTGCACCACTGGATACATTAACGACACGGCCATAGTCGTTTTTTTCCATCAGTGGGATGAAAGCTTGACATAAATGCCATGGACCGTATAGATTTGTTGTCAATGCTTTACTTACCAATTCTAGATCTGCATTCATAGTAGATTGATTTTTATCATATAGAATCGCAGCATTGTTAATCAAAATATCAAGACGTCCAAATTGTCTTTTTATCTTTGTAAAGATATCCTTTATATTCCTTTTATTTGACACATCCAATTGAAAAAAGATTACATCCAATCCCTTGTCTGTTAGTTGTTTAGCTGCAGCTTCCCCTTTTGTAGGATCACGAGAGGTTAATAGAACGGTTATGTCTAATTGCGAAAGTTGTTTGCAAGTTTCAAATCCTATCCCCCTATTGGCACCTGTTACCAATGCAACTTTTTTATTGGCTATTTTCCCATCCACATACAACACCAATCAAGTCCAGTTTATCTATCTAATATTAAGATATGTTAGAATGATTATTTGGTATATGAAGAATTAAGTATGAGTAGATTCGTTATCCGCTCTAGAGCACTCCGTTCATAAAAGTGGTCTAAAGCCCTTAAATGATCGAAAAGATCAATATTCCTTACCAATAAGTTACTGCTGTAATTGTTATTGTTACTATTACTTCTTCCTGTTGGCAGAAGATCAATAGTTTCAAATATCATTTGATCAATTCATAAGGTTGCTTCTTTAAATGTAGATCTTGATCTCAAATGGGGACTTGAGTGAAATTTTGGTAGTCATCTCAACAAAAAGGCAATATGCGCAGACACTTTAGGTTTTTTAATCAACGACAGGAAAAATTCATAAATATTAATTCTTATTCCTTTCTTTGTTAAAGTCGAATAAATATGTAATTGAGAAACAATTGTACTAATTTTAGGGTTCTGGTTTTGATTTTTCAAATTCATATTGAAAAGCTTGTAAGGTATTTTTCCCAAGTATGCAGAATTCTACTAACTTGATACCTGAGGGTGAGTCTTCCAGGTTTTTCAGAAAAGATATGGTTTCATTTACTAATATTTTGGCACATCTATCTTTTGGAAAACCAAATATTCCTGAACTGATTGCAGGGATTGAGATGCTTTCAAATCCTTTTCGTAGGCCAAGTTCAAGACAGCTATTGATGGCTTTGCTCAATTTTGCATCCTCGTTCCCCTCACCCATTCTTGGACCTACAGTATGTATGATAGCTTTACATGGCAAAATTCCGCTAGAAGTTATTGCGGATGATCCTACTTGAACAAAACCTATCTTATCACTTTCCTCTTGTATAATATTCCCTCCTTTCCTCAATATGATACTAGCGACTCCACCACCATGTTGTAAGTAAGAATTTGCAGGATTGACTATAACATCGACATTTCTTTCAGTAATATCCCCCTCAACTAATGTCAACACCCTACCTCCTTTAATCTTGATTTCATTTATTACCATAGAATTCATTTATAACATCATGCAAGAAAACATTTTATTTTATTTAAATCTAAATGGTGTTAATTTTTTTGTGAAGATGATTCATCACATTTGATATGCAGTAATAATTTGAGTCTTACCTATCTTGTTAAACAAAGCCATTTGTAATTCATACACGATATGGAGTAATGAGATCTCTGACTCAGTAAAATATATTAGATTAGAAAAAGAGTCATTTATTTTACTTTTGTTCAATTCAATTTTGGATTTGAATATGCCGACAGGGTTATGTGAATATAGAATCAGATTTTTCGGATTATTAGAAGCTTCAATATCTATCCTAGCGAGTTATGAGGGTTTGTTGTCATACGATTTAATATTGAAAAAGAGATTCAACTACTTGAATTTCCGATACATCCTCACGGTAGTTCATCATCTTAAACTTTTTTAGTTTTTTGTTGGATGTGACTTGATATGGGCAACAAGATCAAGTAAGTCTGTCTTTTACTATCTTATCATTTCTTATCATTTGATTTTAACCCGCTTTCATTCATGTATATTATCTCCCACAGATGTCCATCAATATCTTCAAAAGCACGATCATACATCCATCCATGGTCTTGTGGTTTTCTCGGTTCAGTCCCCCCAGCCTCTATTGCTTTATTAATCATTTCATCAACGTTTTCTCTACTCTCAGCCGATAATGCTATTATGGATTCTATATTTTTTGAAGTATTGCAAATTTCTTTTTTAGTAAAGGTTTTAAAAAACTCTTCAACTAGTAGCATGACAAAAATATCCTCGTTGATTATCATACATGTTGCATTTTTATCCGTAAATTGAGGATTAAACTTAAAACCAAGTTTAGTAAAGAACTCTACCGCCCTGTTTAGATCCTTCACAGGCAGGTTCACAAAAATTTTTGTTGTCATTTATTCTACTATATAATTTTTCGATAGTAATAAGCATTAATGCGAGAGAACTCCCCATTAATAACCTGATCCGGGTGTTGAAAGTTTCAGTAAACTCCATAACCTGCTAGACATTCTTTATTCTTAATTTTTAGATATAATACTGCAAAATCATCTCTATGATTAAGATCCTTACAATATAACAAATCCATCCCATAATTCTCCCTTATATACATAGGAGTGTAAGTATCGGCAAAGTGGATAAATCTTAAGTATTATATTGTTTTCAATCATCCATGAAGACTAGCCAATGTACCTATCTATATCAAAAATTTTAATATTAATCAATGTGTAATTTACTCTGATTAATTCATTGTGGTTCATGAATACCGTGATCGAATATTTATCAGGAAGGATATTCTCTTGAAACTTTGTGAATATGGTGAAATCAATCAAAGTAAACTTATGAGTTATTGTGGTTTGAATAATGTTAAACATAAAGAAATTTTGGATGATATGGTCAGAAAAGGATTGATCAATAGAATGGAAGAAAATTAGGGTAGCAAAGTTATAATCAACTACAAAGTCTCAGAAAGAGGAAGATTAATTTTGAATGAAATACTACCACCTTATGAAGAACTATTTCCACGAAATAATGAAAAGGAGGGGCGAGATTAATGAAAAAATCAAACAGCGATGACAACAACAACAATTCTGATAACAACAATACAAGATCAGATTCTAGTATTTTTTACATAATGGATGGGATAATTGATCAACTAAATAAAACTAAGAAACTTTTCATTATTATGTTACTAACCATTATGATTATTCCTCCGATAGCATTTATGTTGAGCTTTTCACTTTTGGGATCGCAATTATCCTTTGATAACAGAAATGAAACGAGTGATGAAAAGTCATGGGACACCAAACCAAGCCCTTCTTTTAGATTTTTGCCCTTAGTACCCATAATAATTGTTCTTGTGTGGTTAGGTATAGGAATCAGGCAATGGTTTGTGCTCTCAAAATGGGATAAAAAATATAAAAAATATAAAGAACTTCAAAAACAGATTGATGAGAAATTAGATGATGAAAATAAAGAGAATAGATAATGTTACTTTTAGTCGCATGTCCTCAAATTTAAGATTAAATAATGATCCAGGTATCAAAATTATTTAATTTGTATCTTCGAAACGCATAATACATAATTTTGACTATTAAAAAATCTTATTTATGATTTGATTAGATTTCGTCAATGGACCAAGTCGCTAAATGGCTAGAAATAGCTAACTAAAAGATTTTCACTCGGCAAAAACTACTTCGTACAGCCTTCCATCTGATCCTGCTACATTCAAAATATCATTCATATGAATTTGTGCTTGGGGTTATTGAGCATTTTTTTCAAATGCATCCTTACTTTTACACCGTGCATAATTTACTAAAGCAGTTCCATCTAGACTACGGTGTATGTTAGCTGATATGAAGCCCTCCTGCTTTTTCATAATTTGTTCGGTAGTTTCTATCAACATATTTACAAGCATTTTTTGCTTTGGTTGGTCGACTGTGAATGAATTTATTAGAGTTACAAAATCACTATTTTTTCCAATAAGAGTCATATGAATATAATAGTGATTATATTAGATAAAATAAGTAGTAAAAAGATTATCTGCAATCTTTCATAGAAATATATAGAACAGTCAGTTGTACCTATTGATCGAACATGATTATGATACTATTATATAGTTTTAGTACTTCAAGGTTAAGAGCTCCAAGACAATAATTCGATAAGTTATTACTTTAATGTAAGTAGACGGCGTTCATAAAATGGTCGTAAATAGAAGAATATATCACGGGCAATGCCAATTCGATATTTAGTTACTTCTATTTAGTACTGTTTAGTGATATCTTCCTTTTATTATATACTATTTCTTTATTTTTCACTATGTATTTTTATCCTTTTTCTTATGCCCATGAGGTATGGAGATCGACTAATAATTTTCAGTTTTATCATTTGTTTTTTTTTATTCATTACATTTAATTATGTACTATATTTATATATATTACGCAGTGTAATATTGTACTATATTGTCAATTAATATTATGTCTCCATTCTTTAACATATATAAGCAATCCCAGTTAAGACATTTAATAGCGATTATAGAAAAATAGGCAGCTTGAGAAGAGGAAGAAATGTTGATTCGGTAGGCGTCAAATACCGCTGGCGAATATCTAATAAATATCAAAGTATAATGGGAATTGAATAAAGGAGACGTTTGAGATCAATATGTACAATTGCAAATTTCATGTCTTGTAAGTTTGAAGAAGGTATTGTATTCAAGATCATTATTGAAAATAAAAATCGCGCTTGTTTTTAATCATCAATATATTAATTTAATTTACCGGGTGTATACATGTTTGACTGTACGCTTCTAATTTAGTAGCAATATTTGTAATATTATTCTATTCATTGGTTAACTAAATTCTCTAAATTTGCTTTAACTTTTTTTAAAGTTCGGAATATTTGTTTACTATCATCATATTCGATCACAATTTTTTCATATGACAGCATAAGATCGCGTTGTATTTTTTGATTTATGATAAGTTCATTATCATTATTTTCCAAGTAAATTTCTAATGCCAAATCCTTGTTAACTAACTTCAGAGTAGGATGATTAGGGAGGTTGCTTTCAGAAATATATGGTTCAAAGTATAGATTGAATGGTTTAAATTTATTGTCCTCAGGAGTATATACTATACTAATTCCCATATCTACTTAATTTGAGTCCTCCTTTATCTATTTAAACTACAACTTGATTAATAGTCATTTTATAATGGCCCAAGTAGAAAGCAACAGTTCCCAATATTATTCTATGATTAATCTTAACACCATGTTCAAGATTCAAGCATTATGCAAACATCACATTATTTGTTTATTGTAATCACAGTTGCATAGACAAAGTATAATCTATTCCGGGGAATAGCCCTCATAGTACGATATACCAAAGATAAAAGTAATGAATGACTCTAATTTTTGTGACTTTACAGAATTAGCTGCACAATGTAATCAATTTTGGGTAATGTTATTTCATAATATGTACAAAATTTTTATTACTACACTTATGACAGGGTTCTTGCTATCGGTGAACTCAACAATGTAGACGATCCTAATTCTAGTTATTTTGAACAGTCTATTGTATTACGATTCAATGAATTGAGGTTTTGTTATTCAATGCTAGAGCAAATAAAAGAGAGAAACAGATTTAATAAAATATGAAAAAATTGTGAAAAACTAACTTACAGAGATTTCTCTTTCTTTGCAGACGGCTTTGATTTAGTTTTGGTTATAGTCTTTTTGACCACCGGTATATCGTTTGTTCCACTTTTTACAGGTGTTGCTTTTGTTGCTTTTGTTGCTTTTGTTGCTTTTGTTGCTTTTGTTGCTTTTGTTGCTTTTGTTGCTTTTGTTGCTTTTGTTGCTTTTGTTGCACTTTTGTTGCTTTTGTTGCTTTTGTTGCTTTTGTTCCACTTTTTACAGGTGTTGCTTTTGTTGCTTTTGTTGCTTTCTGTTTATTATCCAATAATCAATCTATTATAGGGTATTAAATAAATTTATTGGCTCTAATTTGAATTGAAATACAACAAAAACATAGTAACGATCTCAAAATCTAATATTTTGTCACTGGAATATTGACTATGATGCCTAAATTCAAGATTTTTGATTATATCTAAACCTATGAGGGGATAGTTCTTAACAACTCCAATTAATTATTCAGACTAGTAATGTAATTACAATCCCCCGAGTTTTAATTATTTTCCAAAATTAGCAAATATGATAATCAAAATCGCGTCTATCTAGGTTTATCCACACAAGCAAACATAGGTCATCTTGTAAAAACCTAAAGTTTACTGAGGTAACATATTAATATTTGTCTATAGATATCACCAAAAATATTCTAGTAGGCTGAATTTGATAAAAAGAATAGACAAAATGGGTGTAAGATTATAGTAAATCATTTTTTGTTGACTAAATAATTTCAAATATATCAAAAAGATTTAAGGTTAACAAGTTCATCTGATTCTTACTTGTGTGATACCACAAATTATCAAAACCTTAAAATTAGATTAGAATGTCTTTTTGGGCAATAATTACAATAAGAACTCATCTTGGTTAAAAAAACAGTAATTAATCAAGCATAAGTATTGTACTTATTACCATGGAGATATTTGACTTTATACACTTCATTGAGGGAATGGATTACTTAGCGATATTTCTTTTGACATTTATTTCTGCGCTGTTAATTATTGTTCCAATTCCTTATTTTCCCATTCTAATGACAGCAGTTTTAGTCACTGATTTAGATCCAAATTTAATAGTTCTATTTGGCGCACTTGGAGCCGTAAGTGCTAAATCAATTGTATATATGATTAGCTATTATGGAACAAACATTGGTGATCTAAAAAGAAACTTTAATTCAGTAGATTATCCAGAAACTTATAGGATCCTAAGAAAATATGGAGGTTTAACAATATTTCTAGCAGGTATTACACCTATTCCGGACAATATTATTTTTATTCCATTTGGAATGTATAGATATAATCCCCTAAAATTCATCTTGATCACATTTTCTTCCAAAATGCTATTGAACCTAATAGTGGTGTGGGGAACAATAATTATTGGCAAACCAATAATAGGAAATTTCTCTGAAATGTCGTTAGATATTAATACGTTAATTGTTACAATAATAATATCAATAGTCGTATTTAGTGCTTTATTCGTATTCTTCTTAAAGATCAAATGGGCTGTTTTTCTCGAAAGATTTTTTGTAAAAGTAGGATCGTTGAGAAAAAATAGAAGTAGAAATTCGTAGTGCGCTTGCTGTACATCTACTCCAATATTAATATTCATTGTCGAATGAATTAAGATGGAGCAAGATTATTATGAAAACTAATGAAATACTGATACATGATTACTTTTAATTATTCAAATGTAAATGAGGTCTCAAAAGCTGATATTGTCATAATTGGTGTACCTGATGAATCTAAATCCCATGCGAAGAGAAAGGGTACAATAAAGGGTCCAGATATCCTTCGCAGATCATCTAACGAATCTAACTTTTTTGAGAGAGGAGGAAAAACTATTCCTATATGTCCAATGCGCGGAGTAATAGATAGAAAATGTATTTTTGATTACGGTAATATTAGGAGAGAAGACCTGTACCGACTGATATTTGATCTAGTTTCCTCAAAAAAAATTCCCATCGTCATAGGAGGAGATCACTCGATTACTACTGTTATATTGCATGCAATAGGGGACTATATTGGTAAGACAGGACTAGTATATTTTGATGCTCATCCCGACTTTGTTTCAACGACAGATGACTATTATGGTTCGGTATTGCATGATGCCTCAAGATGGATAGATTTTAATGAAAGTATTTTGATAGGAACGCGTTCGGCCGAGCCAGAAGAATTAGAAAATGCTTTCAAAGTAGGATTAGACATTGTTACACCTCTAGATATAAATGAATTCGGAATTCCGAAAATTATGAATAAAGTGAAAGCAAAAAGTAACAAAGGTAAGAAGTATATTTCTATTGACCTTGATTGTTTGGACCCAGCCTTTGCTCCGGGAGTTTCAGTCCCCTCAGCAGGGGGTCTATCAAGTATTGATTTGATAACTCTGATTAAGGTGGCAGTTGGTTCAGGTATTCTCGGTCTTGATATAGTAGAACTCTTACCGGATTTTGACATCAATAACGCAACTTCAATTCTAGCTTCTAGAATCTTGCTTGAATCGATTGCTTCAATTGATCTCGCGCAATGCTAACTCTTATTGTTTCTAAAATTTGATACCAGACATATAATTATTAATAATCTATTTTTCTAACTAATGTAAGATAGAGTTCTACGATAACATTTCAGATAATATAATTCTTTATAAAATATTTATGATCATAGGGATAGAAAAGTTAACCAAATTATATAAGCAAGTTGTCCCTGTTTTGATCTAAAATGTCAAAGACAATACTAGAATTTCCTCCAGGACCATCATCAAAATTTTCTCTTAGATTACTACGTCAATTGTCAAAAGATCCAATCAAAACATTAAGTAATTTTGCACAAAGTTATGGAGAGATTACTCACTTTAAAATTGGTAATGGTCATGTATATTTAATAAATAATCCAGATTACATTGAAAAGATTTTGATCTATAATCATAAAAATTTTAGAAAAGGTAAAAGACTGCAAACAGCCAAAAGATTGTTGGGCGAAGGCTTAGTAACAAGTGAGGGTGAGAAGCATGATAGTCAAAGAAAAATAATTTACCCGTTGTTTTTACCAAAGAGAATTGCTTCTTATGGTCAAATCGTTGTAGACAAGACAGCCTTGATGTGCAAAGAATGGGAAGATGGCTGCGTCATGGATATTCATAAAGAAATGATGAATGTTACTCTAAGAATAATTTGTAAATCAATTATGAATTATGAAATTGATTCCGAAGAGGCATCTAAATTTTCGTCTGCATTAGAAGTTTCAAAGAAATACTTTAAACGCCTTCAACATCCAATAGGACACATTTTGGATCATTTTGAAATTCTACCAGAAGTACATAAAAGTAGGGAATCAATAAAAACTCTTGATTCCATAGTTTATCAATTACTTGAAGATAGAAAGAAGACTACCAGTATGGATGAAGGTGAAGGATCAAGTAGACAAGTAGAGAAACAGGATGATTTGCTATCAAGGCTAATACAAGCACAATCACTATCAACCATTAAATCAAAAGTGGAACAAATTAATGAATTTGACAAGCATCAAACAAGCACCGTATCGGACCTTAACCCCATGACTGATCAACAAATTAGAGACAATGTTATAACCATGCTCATAGCAGGACACGAAACCACATCAAATGCAGTTACATGGACTTATTATCTCGTATCCCAACATCCGGAGGTAGAACAAAAAATGTTTGAAGAAATAGATTCTGTACTTTTAAAAAATATAGATGGAAAGAAAAAGACTTATAGAAATCCAACAATCAAAGATCTTCCTAAATTCAAGTACATTGAAAAAATATTTAGGGAATCAATGCGCATTTATCCACCTGTTTGGAGCATTGGCAGGTTGGTTGAAGAAGATTATTTGATTGATAAATATACGATTCCAAAAGGATCTTCAATCCTAATGAGTCAATATGTTATGCACCATGATAGCCGATATTATGATAATCCAAGCGAATTCAATCCTGACAGATGGACTGATGAGTTTAAAAGACATTTACCAAGATTTAGTTATTTCCCATTTGGAGGAGGAATACGTGGTTGTATAGGGGAATCTTTCGCATGGCAAGAAGGCATACTATTAATTGCCACCGTTTCAAGTTATTGGAAATTAGAGCTTATCCCAAATCAGAAAATTAGAATGGATCCCGGAATCACACTTAATCCAAAAAATGGTATAAAGATGAAGTCAAGGATTAGATCGATATGAAATCAGATATCATTAACCATATCTTGAATACAAAATTACACAATTGATGAATCAAAGAATAAGATGAACTAGTGGTATAGGTATGAGATTTAAATCAGTAAGAAAAGTTTGAAAAATTAAATAAGAGAAAAGTTATCACCCATTCAATTATACAATTCGCTCTTACATTATTTTTACTCTATAGTTCATTTTTCATCATCGGGTTCCGATCGAATTTATAGTCCCCTATTTGATTGTTTTTGGTGTCTCCCTATATCTAGCCAACAAATATGCTGATAAGACATTAAGATTCTATAAAAATAGTAATGGTATAATTTTTGTTAATCTCGGATGGTTTTCCAACTTCTCCTACATACTGGCTACTATAACACGTTTAGTAATTACTTCTCTTGGCATAATTTTGAGGCTTGGATTACTCGAAAAAACAGGAGTGGATGCTGAATTGACTTTCTTTTTCTTTGGAGAGGCTATGACGATATTTTTACTGGTTACAATTATTTATTTTTGACTTTTTATTAATTTACGGTAAAGCTGTGTTAGCCGGTATGCATAGAAGAATGTTAATTCATTATAAGTTAATATTGAGTGGAAAAGAAGAGGTAAAAGAGGAAACCTAATAGATTCATCACTCCTCTCTAGAATTATTTCGATCTAGCTCTATATATATGGCTATCCGAGTTGACGTCGATATTATTAATAGTCCTACCAAAATATATTTTTTAGATCAGTGAACAATCTCGATTTCGAACAGCAACTAATTGAATTCTCACTGCTGTTGGATATTTCTAGTATAGAATCGATTAAGCAATAATAATGCAACAATATATTATGTTGTTTTAATCATGTGGTATATTATAACATGTTCCGAATATCCTTAATTTTTTTGTATACAGATAGAACTGATCCGAGTAATCAATTGATTCGAAACTAAGAAATTTTCTCAGTCCTAGAAAAGTCGGTAAAAAAACCTGAATATTATCAAATCGCTCATCATTATGATATTTCTCTAGTAATAGGTATAAGACTTTTAAGTATAACGACTTTTGAATACAATTAAAGTAACTGATTTGTATTGCAGATTTTTTATCGAAGCTATCTCGACTAACAATTGTTTTTATCATTACAACTCCTACTATTCTATTATCTTCATTTAGAACAATCAATAATTCATTACTTTTTATTAGTAAAACTAAGTTAGAATAATCCATATTGAATTTGTAGAATCTCCAGGAATTAAAATATCTATCATCCATAATCTTTGTAGTATTTGGATTAGATAAGTATCTGCGAATCTTGGCGACGTCAGCCAACTTTGGTGTCTTAATAACTAATTTGATTGATGGCATATTTGCAAATGTGGATAATTTCTTGCCCCTAAATCCTAGTTTTTCTAACTTTACATTACAATAAGTACAGGTGAAGAGTTTCAAAAATCCTAGTTTTTCTAGCATTTTTTGCGAAGCAAAATTACCTTGAGAAACTAAAGCACAGCATTCATTTAAGTTATTCTCTATTCCATAATCAATACTATGATTTAAGAGGGCGGTGGCAAAACCATTGTTTCTATATAGCTTATTTATCCGTAACCCTTCAATCCATAATGAATTATTTGAACATTGAAGAATATGGATGACTCCTACGAGATCTGATTTTGAAACGAAAGATGATAACTGGGTTTCACAGACAAATAGCAGACTCGATGGCTCACTTATCCAATTGTCCCAAGCTCTATCAATATAATCCCCCCATTCAAACGTATTAATGCAAAAATCCAAGACTTTATTTTTGTCAGAGGATCTAGCCCTACGGATATTCATGTCAAGAATGATCAAACTCCCAAATATTATTATAATATACCGATTCAATCAGGGTAATCTCTGTATGTTACTAAATGCAATTTTTTCAAAATGAAATGATCAATAGTCAACCGTCAAGGATGATAATACAGATAAAAAACCAAGAATAGAATAGTCAGATTCCTTATGTATTATAGAGATTCGTGAAATCTTTCGAGTTGTGCCTCGAGGAGGTGAGAGATGTTTGATTAATTTTTTAGACCTTGATCTTTTAGTTTATTATAAAGTAAAATATATCCAAACTATATGCTGAAGAGTACGTATGACTATATTTTAACAATTTGCTACGTTTGGTTGATTATTAATGGTTTTTTTATAGTCATTACATTAGAAATAATGATTCTTTTAGGTTTCATATTCCCTCTTCTCATAATAATCATACTAAACAGAGAAAAGAAAATCAATATCAAAAATAGCAGCAAAAATCGAAATAGAGAGGGGAACCCTAAGTTATGATAGATAGATAAGTTCTGGATTCTTAATAAATTTAAATAAGATAGAATTGATAAATTTCTAGTAGCTTAAAAAATATGATGTTTGTTACTTGTTAATCAAAATCAAAAAAGTCGGTGAAAAATCCTCGTTTTTTCTTTTTGTAACCATATTGACTAGATTCATACCGATGATGATCGTAACTCGTCGTCGTTTCGGTATTTTCTTACTTCCCTTGGATAATCGTCATAATTTCTAGGACGTTCATTTGAATATGCAGGACGTTCATTTGAATATGCAGGACGTTCATTTGAATATGCAGGGTCCTCATCATATCTTTTAGAAGCATTAGCGATTTTTTCTATCTCCCCTCTATCTAACCATATACCTTTACAAGATGGGCAGAAATCGATATCAACTCCATATCTTTGATTGGTGCGCATCATGGTTGAACAATTAGGACAAGTTAATTCGTTAACCATACAAAAAAATAAGATTTTTCCAATATTAATCTATTTTGTCGTAATTCTTATCGTTAAATTAGACAATGTAGCCCGATAATAATTAATTATATTCATTACAGTCTATCAATAAATACATTTTTGGTACCTTTATACATAAACATAGAGAATTACACGAACAAAATTGAAAAGCCTTTTAATTAATTGGATCGTAATTATTTCATGAAACTGAATGGAAAAGTAACTATTATTACAGGTGCATCTGGTGGGATTGGAAAATCAGTAGCACAAAAAGTACTTGAAGAAGGTAGTAAAGTGGTTTTAGTTTCTAGAAATAAAAATAAATTAAAAAAAACGGTAGAGGAGTTGGGCAAGAATGATAATTTGATACATATGGCGGCTGATGTATCTCATGAATCAGAAGTATTAAGTGTCATTGAACAAACTTTGACTGCTTTTGATAAAATAGATAATCTCATAAATTGTGCAGCAATAATTAATGATCCTACACCATTCCATCTAATGACTGAAGATCAATGGACGAACTTGATGAATGTTAATCTAAAAGGAACGTTTCAGCCTATCAAAGCAGTGATTCCCTTGATGATCGAACAAAAATCAGGTAATATCATCAATATATCATCATTGTTGGGAATAAGAGCCATACCAAAGGTACCATTTTCAGTATATGGTGTCACAAAGGCAGGTATCATAATGTTAACAAAAAGTATAGCAGTAGAATACGGACAATACAATATAAGATGTAATTGTATAGCACCGTCTACCATTCGCAGTCCTATGATGGAGCCATATTTACAGGACGAAAACGCAAAAAGGATGTTAGAGGGATCATTTCCATTAAAAAGGATTGGCGATCCAGAGGATGTTGCTAATGCCATTTTATTTTTAGCTTCAGATGATTCAAAGTGGATAACCGGAACAGTGATGACGCTAGATGGGGGAATATCAGCTAAACTATAGTATCTTTTTTTATATCAACCAATGGATATATGGTTCATTTTAGATACTTGTACTTGTACTACTCAGTTAAGTTGACACAATGAATATAGAATAGGATTAGTTTCACAGAATTTTTTAATCGAGGATCATAAATGCATAGAAACGAACGGAAAAAGACATCATTCTAACAAATTATCTTATGTAAAAATAGTTTTCAATTCAAACGAGGGCTCACATACAATTAAACTATACAAACAAAATATTATGAGTAAAATAAAAGGTAACCAAGGTGCAGTTGAAGTGTATAGTGTTTTGGGAATGGGAATAGATGTTTTAAAACATTATGATAATTCATTTAGAGACCCACACGTATTTACTACTTCATTGAGACATCTCATCTCTAAGTTACTCCCCTAACAAATAGTTTGTTACCAATAGGAAAATCAATATAGTCGTCAAGAGAAATAAAGATCTATATATTGTGAAAGAATGCACAGATTTGAAGGCCATAAACCAGATTTCATTTGCTTTGAAAAGCTCGCTATAGACCCAATATTAAAAGAAGCTGTTTTTCTTGGAGATGGCACAGGACTATAATACTTGTTTATAGATCTTTATAGTATAATCGAACAGAAATTTGTTCAATTAAAACTTAAATTCTAAATTAATAGTGAAAATATTCAAGGTATTTCAATAGTATTTCTTACCTATGAGAAGCTAAACCCAAACCTCTTCTCATAGGTAATTATTAGAATTTCAGGTATCAAGATTAAACCTTTAATATAATCAACCTTTTACGGTTTTGACTACATCCATATTTTTATTGATAATTAATATGAATAAAAAGTTAATGCGATTTTGATAATCTAAAATCTATTTTCCTTTTTAATAATCCATAGGTATTTTGAGATTTTACATGAGGAAATGTTTCAGTTTTGCCTAATGGGATAAACCTTTTCTTCTTTAGTTGGTGGCATATCATTTCCAATGAATGTTAGTGTATAGTCTGCTCGAGTAGGTGCTTTTTCATCAGTTTTGAAGGTACCTATCTTAAGAGAACCGACTTTCTCATATATACAACTAACAGGATATGAAATAAAAGATTCATCTTTATGATAGAGTATTAAACAAGTTTCTTCTAAATTCTTACGTTACTCTTCTTACTACTTTTTATACCTTTGAAGTATACCGATATTAGACGAGAAGTGGACGGAGCCCTTGATCATTTTACAAATATTCAATTAAAAAATAGTCTCGTTATTACAAGACTGTAAAATGTCAAATATTTAAAAATCATAAATGGTAGAACATCAGAATATGGGATTAAACCTAAAACCATTGATTACATCTAATCCTATCAGAATTCCCGATTTAGATGGAAAAGTGGTTGCAATAGATGCTTTCAATGTAATTTATCAATTCTTAGCGACAATTAGAGGCCCCACTGGAGAATTACTTGCAAACAACCAAGGAGAACCCACTAGTCATCTCAGTGGACTTTTTTATAGAAACATAAATTTACTTAATGATGGAGTCAAATTAGTATATATTTTTGACGGACTACCTCATAGATTGAAATCAGGAGAAATTCAAAGAAGAAGAAAAGTCAAAGAAGAAGCAACTGAAAAGTATAATGTAGCATTGGAAGAGGGAAGAATAGATGACGCAAAAAAATTTAGTCAGGGGACTTCAATTCTAACCTCTAAAATGATTGAAGAATCAAAATACTTATTGTCATTGATGGGAATTCCACATATTACTGCAAAGTCAGAAGGGGAAGCAACCGCCGCACTTTTATCTAGGAAGGATTTGGCATATTCATCCGTGAGTCAAGATTATGATTCAATACTATTTGGTGCTAAAAGGTTGATAAGGAATTTGACAGTTAGTGGAAAAAGAAAAATCCCCAATAGAAATGTGTATGTTGATATCGTACCAGAAATAATAGAGTACTCTCAAGTACTAAAGACTAATAATCTAACTCACCAGCAGCTTGTGGATGTTGGAATCTTGATTGGTACTGACTTTAATCCTGATGGATTTAGTGGCATCGGTCCTAAAAATGCTTTAAAATTGATACAAAAGTACAAGAAGCTTGAAGACATAGAAAAAATAAAAACAGAACTATTGACCACTCCATACAATGAAATTAGGGAAATATTTCTGAATCCCCAAGTTACTGACTTAGAGGACTTAAATATTGAATTTAATGAGATAGAGAAGGAAAAAACCATAAAATATCTTTGTGATGAGAAAGATTTCTCCAATGAAAGAGTTATCAACCACTTGGGAAGGCTTGAAAAAAGTATTATTAAAAGAAGTCAATCTCTTGACAAATGGTTTTAATGAAAAAAGTAGTAATTTTGATACAAATAACAGTTATGTGTATAGAGATACTATAAGAAGAAATCAGAATGTATCAATTAATTATTAGATACATTTATTTTAGATTTTCAATACTGTATTTTTTTCTGATTTGAATCTTTCTAAATCATAACTATTCATATCTACAAATTTGATACCTTCAGAAATAACAGGATTGATCTGTTTTATCAGTGAATACATCTTCTGACACGCATTTCGATGATCTGGATGGCCCTGCGGAGTTGTCCGTAGTTCAATCATATGACATGCTTCACGAAGATTCATTTTTATAAAATACGGATACCTATAAGCAAAAGTTACAGCATATTGTGCTTCTGCAGGCATTGTAGATGAGATTAACTTGTATGTATCAGCACTATGATACATACAATCACTATAATCCTTTTCTATTCCTAATTCACTAATTTCCTCTGGAACATTAAACCCATATTTTGTGGATAACAACTGTCGACTCATAGTCAAAAGTCTATGCCTATGAAGATCCCTAAATATTCCATAATTGGTTACTAATTCAAATGCATAGTCAATTGCCTCAAAAGCTCTTCCAGGTCTATGCCTTCTATTTTCTCTAAAATGAGAATACGCACGAATAATCTCATGTCGCTTTTCTTCAGAGAAGGTAGTAACAAGATCTGGTATAAAAGACATGGATAGACCTCTACCATATTCATGCAATACAGAAG
Source organism: uncultured Nitrososphaeraceae archaeon (assembly GCA_963850055.1). Classification (GTDB taxonomy): domain Archaea; phylum Thermoproteota; class Nitrososphaeria; order Nitrososphaerales; family Nitrososphaeraceae; genus Nitrosocosmicus. Next base: position 73,022 of record CAWKJS010000005.1, read on the forward strand.
CAACCAATTTGATTTCTGCTTCAATATTGGGCACATGATAAAGCAATTTGACATCTATGAAACTTTTGATATTAATGAAACTATCTAATGAAATGTCATTAACGGAAACCTCATCATGTTTTTGATAAAGATCCTTGTCCAGAATTCTTGAAATTGATTTCTTGGTATTATCAATATTTGCAATATGAAATGCTGTGTCTATCTCTTGATCGTTTGATAAATGGTTCGATGTACTTTTTCAGTTCTTTATATAATAAATCACCTAACTTTTTGATTTCTCCTAATTCGGAGGAGTTTTTATTAAACAAGAGATATTCAAACGCTCTTCCATTTCCTGTAATTGCCAGATTAGTGAGGGTTGAAGATAGAAGGAGATTTCTCAATATGTCTAAAGCTTTGGCCTTAATGGATGAATTATATATTTTTTTGGCATTATCAATATCCATAGAGCTTTTTAAGTTATTAAAGAGGGTATCAGTTTTTGTTTCAGAATCATTAAAAAATAAGATTATCTATAGGAATTTTTTCTTTTAGATATTGTTGCATAGGTAAGATATTCTTTGAATAAGTTTCATTACCAAATCACATGACTGTATATACTTGTCGGCATAAACGGATGACATGATTTTTTTATCCCTAAAATAGTTATAAACTCCGTTAATTTTTTTATCAAATGCAACGTAGCGGGATGATTTTTCTAAAAATGATAATCCGATCCTATGATCTTCTATTTTTTGTGCAGATATATTGGATATCCATTCCAAAGCACATTGAGCTGTCCAGAGTTCAGCTACAGATTCATCGCCATATTCTAAAAGGACTGTTATAAAATTCCAGACCTCTATTGGGATTTGGTAGAAATTCACCAATAAATATCCTTCTCATCGTCTTATCAGTTCTAGAATATCTAGACATCAAAGCTCCACGATCGACCTGACGTGGAGTAATTATTACAAATACACTACTATCTGAATTGGAAAAATGAGATTCAAGCTTTTTTCTTTCTTCATTATTAAAATTTTCCTGATTCAACTACTTACTCAAAGTTTATTGCGTGTATGTAATTGTACTTATAGTTGATTAAATCTTACAATATTATAAAATCTTTTTCACACAGCGAGCATTATACTCGTCTACAAATTGAATTGCATGAGCGAATTGAAGCTCGAATTTGTCAGTAAAAAAGTTAAAGACATGTATGGAACATTCATTGGAAAAGTTGTAGGTATCATCACAGATATAGAAGGATCTATAGAGTCTGTAAGTGTAGACTGTGGATCAAGTGGTATAAAAAATTTACCATATGAACAACTTTTGGTACAAGGCGACTATGTCATTTTTATTCCGAGGTGGCGATTGGATGCACAAAAGCTCTTGCGAGAAAAATCTTTGACATTGAAGAGGATTAAAGCTTTGCAAGAAATCGTAGCTGATAACGACAATATGAAAGACGATGCAGAATTGGTATACTTAAAGTATGAAAAAAGGTTGGATGATTTAGGCGAAAACACCAAAGAGATTATCGAGAGACTTCATCAAAGAATATCTGAAATAGATATGGAATCGAAAAGAATAAAAGCAGTTTTATTTGATGCAAAGTTGCAATATAAGAGTAACGAAATAACAGAAGATATTTATCAACAGATAACTATGCACACCAATGAATTAATAGAACATGTCAACTTAGAAAAAACAGAAATAAACAACATAATTAACAAGCTTACACAACAAACAGTAGACAACACAGTTACCTCAAACAATAACGAAATCAAGAATGATCAATTAAACGTTCAAAATGAAGATAAAGAAGAGGTATTAGATTACAATATTCAAAAGCTAACTCAAGAATCAGAACAAGATACGAATTATGATCAAGGAATTCAACAAGACCAGGAACAGCGAGAAGTGGGATCAAATGCAGAAGGCGCTGAAAGTTCTACCAATGAAGTAACCAACTATGTAGAAGCGTCATTAGGAAATAATATGGAAAACAACAAATCCACCCACATAATGGCTACAAATAATTAATGAGTACAAAATAACAAAAAAAGATCTGAAATATACAGACATTTGGTTAGAAAGCCACAATTATTTTTGATCATTCCTTCACTCTATTTATTTAATTGATTGATTGCACTTGTAAAATTTATTAAAAAAGTCATAAATTACAAGAATTTATAAAAATTTGAAAAGTTGTTTTACTTTTGTGTAGTTGAACTTAAGAGTTCTCCAATTTCATTGTGCATTTTAAGAAAGTTTAAGCCTTTTTCGGTGGTTTTGTAGGTTTGAGAACCTTCAACATATTCGATTAGATTATTTTCAATTAATACTGATAAATATTCACGTAACTGGGCATAACTTAAAAATGCTTTATACATGATTTTTGTTTTGGTTGCTCCGCCGTTGGCTGCATCCAGGATCATGGCCACTATTTCAGTTCGACTTCTATATTTCACACTTTATTTTCGTTCTCTTTATTTATTTTAGTTTATTGCAACAATCAAATATAACATTCCTATATAAATTTATTATATAATTTGAAATTGCCGCTGAAAGAAAAATTTTTGAATGAATAAGACTATGTAAATTGGTGTGATTGTGAATGGTTTTTGATAGAAAAATCATATATAGATAATACGCTATAATAAATAACAAAAGCATTTAAGTAAAGAAAAATCTTTTCCTTTTTCATGATTGATCCTCAATATCGCAAGGATGGACATCAAGAAATCATTTCTCTAGAGGGAAATAAGATAAAAGAAATAAAAAGGATATCCCAAATAGATCCAAAACAATTTTGGTCAAATTGTGCAAAGAACTTGGCATGGTTTAAAGAATGGGAGCAAGTATTGGACTGGAATCCTCCTTTTGCTAGATGGTTCTTGGGAGGAAAATTAAATGCCGCCTATAATTGTCTCGACAGACATCTAACAAGTGAAAAGAAGAATCAGGCAGCGATTATTTGGGAAGGTGAAGATGGAACATCTGTTACTATTACATATAATCAATTATTTTATAGAGTGAATAAATTAGCCAACGCACTCAAAAGGCTGGGTATAAAAAAAGGAGACAGGATCACAATTTACCTACCAATGATACCCGAATTAGTCATATCAATGCTTGCTTGTGCTAGAATAGGAGCCATTCATTCTGTTATTTTTTCAGGGTTCAGTTCTCAATCAATAATTGACAGAGTTAATGATGCTGAATCTAGGATAATAATTACAGCTGATGGAGGATATAGAAGAGGGAAAATAATACCACTGAAGAAAATAGTTGATGAAGCTGTAAAACAAACCCCTACTGTTGAAAAAGTAATAGTCGTTAAAAGAACGCATGAAGATATAGACATCGATGAAAAAGATATGTGGTTCGAAGAATTAGTAAATAAAGAATCCAATTATTGTGTGTCAGAATGGATGGAAAGTAACGATCCTTTGTTTATATTATATACATCTGGGACCACAGGTAAACCGAAAGGTGTTGTCCATGGAAGTGGAGGGTACTTGACTCATTTGTTTAACTCGGCAAAATGGGTCTTCAATTTTGTCCCAACGGATGTATTTTTCTGTACAGCAGATATAGGCTGGGTAACTGGACATAGCTACTTAGTATACGCACCATTGATGCATGGAGTAACTGAAATTATTTATGAGGGTGCACCAGATTACCCTGACCAAGGTCAATATTGGAATATTATTGAAAAACACGGGGCAACCATTCTGTATACTACGCCCACAGCCTTGAGATCATATATGAGATATGGAAATGATATCCCCAATTCATATGATTTATCAAGTTTGCGATTATTGGGCACGGTAGGAGAGCCAATAAATCCAGAGGTTTGGATGTGGTATTTCAATATAATTGGTAAAAATAATTGTCCTATCATAGATACGTGGTGGCAAACTGAAACTGGTGGTATCATGATAAGTATGTGTACTGGAATTGAGATTATCCAAATGAAACCTGGTTCTGGAACACTTTCATTACCAGGCATTGAATTAGAAATAGTAAATGACCATGGTAAAAAAGTAGAAGTCAATAAAAAAGGGTATTTAACTGTAAAAGAACCATGGCCCGGAATGCTCCTTTCATTGTGGAACAATAACGAAAGATATGTAAAAACATACTGGGAAAAGACACGTAATAGTTACTTTGCAGGTGATTTTGCATATGTAGATAATGATGGATATTATTGGATACTAGGAAGAGCAGATGACATACTGAAGGTTGCCGGTCACAGATTAGGAACGATAGAACTTGAAAGTGCTTTTATCTCTCATCCTTCTATAGCTGAGGCAGCTGTCACTAGTAAAAAGGATGAAATCAAAGGTGAAACAATCATCGCATTTCTAGTACTAAGAAAAGGAGTGGAAGTATCTTCGCACTTAGATATAGAGGTAAATGAGCACATTAAAAATACAATAGGGCCAATTGCATCTGCTGAAAAGATTTATTTTGTAAATAAGTTACCAAAGACACGAAGTGGCAAAATAATGAGAAGACTTCTAAAATCTATTGTAAACAACGAGACTATTGGAGATATCACTACCCTTGAGGATGAGGCATCCATTGAAGAGATAACTCACGAACTACAAGAAATAAATAAGCATTTACAAAAATAATACAATATGGCTACTCTTAATTCTCTAATTAAGCAACATCCTACTCTATTTGTTACCAATTTAAATTAATTCTGTCTTTTACTTTCTTGTAGTCGAACTTAAGAGTTAGTGATACTGATCTTGATAAAAGTAAGGTGTAGTAAAGAGAAAAATATAGTTCAAGCTGAAATTATTTCTAATTTTGAACTTTCTGTTATGTTGTTGTGTTGGATGAATCCCGTCGAACTGGCCAACACAAATTTTGCCGGCTTTGTATTCTTAAATGTACATTTGGATGAATCAAGTATATTATCACAGGGTTGGGCATCTTTTTTAAGATAAACTAAATCGCCTTTTTGATCAAACCACATTAAATCTAATGGATATTTTATATTTAACAACCACATGGAATATAAATCAGGTTTATCATATATCAATAGTAACCCGGAATCCAAATTTGGTTTGTCGTTCCTAAATGTTAACCATCGTTGTCTATCAAAATCCGAATCAGCAATTTCGACGGTCAAAAGTTTTTCGTCTATTTTTATGGTTCCTTTTGAAAAATTGATGTTTGCATTCTTAATATCTGATGGAGCAAAGATAATTCCTAAAATCCCTATTACAAAGGCTGAAATAATCACAGGAATAAGGAGAGTTATTTTTTTTACCATCGTCTAATTATTAAAAAATAGAGGTATTTTAATAATGACTATATATGAAAATAAACTGTCATGATTATCTAAAAATAAGATCAATAAAATGGAAAATGAGTTTAGCAAAAATATTTAAATCTATCCCTGAGATTCTCCACAGGCGGGGCATAATTTAATATTTTTAGACATTTTTGAACCACATTCAATACAACATCTAAATTCGTTCTTGCTCATTCAACATTATATAGAGTTAATTGTAATATATTTTATTTACATTCAAAACTGATATAATACAAATATAGAAAAAATTTAGAACTCCAAGTAAGTTTGTCGGTTGTTTTGATCTATAACCATTACTGATAAATCGCTAAATTCTTTATTTTCTAGCGAATTCATTTTTCCAGTAAAAGTTGTTTCCTTTTCATCATTTGTCAAATTTTCAAATACCCAAACGTCAATTTTTGAAGTGTCCAGTCCTTTTTCTTTGATAAATAACGAAATTTCAGAGGGCATAAAGTTTTTTGATGGATCCGACGGCCATGGTCTTGGCACTAATATTACACTTTTCTTATCAACAATTGATTTAACCAATTCTATTTTTTTTTCTTCAATATCACCAGTGACATGAAAAGTCATGATGTTAGATTTATCCAATGGAACTCTAGACTTTGCAGCTGCTATCTGTATAGAACTGATGCCAGGGATAATGCAGACATTTTCATCACCGAACAAGTATAAAAGCCGGTCCACAACTTCTGACTCTGAGAAATTTACATCTCCTGTAAATGGAACAGTGCATATATCACTTTCTTTCATTAAATTATTATATACATTCAAATAAATCTCCTCTTGATTTTTCATGGTTATTTCGAATACTTGATTAAATGATCTATCAAGCAGATGATCTATCGTATTTAGAGTATATTTATATCCTATAATAAAACGAGATTGTTTGATAACCTCTTTTGAAAAATCCGTCAGATATTTTTTTGATCCTGGACCTACACCCATAACATACATTTTTTTTGTCAATTAGGCATTTTAGTAATTCTATTGGATATTTAAGTACTAATTATTAGAGAAAACTATATTAGAATATTAATACACTAAAACTAAAACTGATCAGATTTGTTATGGTTACTAAATTCTAAAATTTGAGAAAAAATAAAAATTGGTGGAGTTAGCCCTCTTCCCAGCCTTTGGTAAAGATGGCGTTTTTCTTTAATGGAATTGGTTGTCCTGGTGTATAATCCATTGGTCTCATCCAGAAAATTGCTTTTGTTGGACAAACGCCAATACAAGCACCATCAGAGATACATCTTTCTGGATAAAAGACAAATGCTTTGCCTCTTTTCCAACCTTCCACAGGTTTTACTCTTAATACATCTGGACCAAGAGCTGTACAAATTTCTACACATAAAGCACACCCAATACAATGCTGTTCACTAACATCTGGAAGTATTGCTACTGGCATCTAATAATTCACTGTACGTAAATCTTCATTAAAACTATTTAAACACTATGGCATTTTATAACAATGATATAAAATAATCCAAATGCCATGCACGAATGACAGATGATTATAATCTTTTTGGAATATTTTCAATCATCATCCATTCTATTATTGCCCCGACAAAAAGCATTCCAGAAACTAATGCTATTTCGATTAGCAGATAAAATAAAGATTTTTTTGTAAATTTCTTCTTTAGTATTTCAAAAAATAAAATACCGCCTCGAGAAATTGCTAGTCCATATGAGACCAGCTCTAGGATTCCAAATGGTGTCAAGAAAATGACCAAGGGGTTAGAATACGCAACATCTGATAGGTTCATTATTGAATTAAACACTAAACCGGTAGAAAATCCAGAAATAGTTCCCATTACGAGGCCTATGACTGGAATAAACATCACTAATGCTATTTTTAGGTTATTTAAGAATATACCAAATTCGTCTATGTCACTTATCTGATTAATAAAGTTTTTTGATATCTCCTTAGAAAATGATTCATCCATTCTAAAGGAAAATCCAAGATAAAAAATACTCAAGAAAAATAACAGGGCAACAAAGAAAAACACCAGTCTCTTTTTAAATGTAATAAGCATAACCAATTATAATACTTTTTTTATCAATTATAATACTTTATTATTTATATAAAAAGATTTAAGGAATATCATCAACTAGTTAATTTGATTATTGACCGATAATTCCAATCTCTTAAAAATAATTTCCTTTATAACTAGCAAAGGATTCCAGATTCATCCCGATGCATTAGTGTTAATTGAGAATCTACAAGTAGATGTGTATCAAATAGTTGAAGAGATTCTTATGATCAAAAGAGAGAGAGACGGTTCTAAGGTTATTTTATCCGACGATATAAAGAATATTTTGAAGTTTTCAACAAATAGTTCACTTATTGTAAATGATAATGCTAATAATGGTACTACTATCGTAAACAGGCTAGATCATTCTGAAATCATTGATACTAAAAATAATAATAAAGAGACCATTTTAGAATTAGTAACTCATGATTCTGATGATTTTGAGAATAACTATTATGTCAACAACATAATTTATGATTCGAATAATAGTATTAATAGCGGTGAAGGAGTTGAAGGATATACATCACTGTTTAGAAGCCGATTTGATAAATCCTTAAAAATTTTATCTAATAGACCAGACAGTAAAAGAATAAAAAAAATAGCGTTCATTAAACAATTTCTTAACCAATCAAGGAATAATCCGAAGTCACAATCTAAGGAGAATTTGGAAGAATCTTTATTCATAGCAGGATTAATTATGGAAAAGAAGATCAAAAAGAATAGTTATAATTTAACTATTGATGACCAGAGCGGATTATTAGAGGCATTTGCATACGATGAAGATTTAAAAAAACAGATTTCGTCATTAATTTTGGATCAAATGATAATGATAGAACTTGAGAATAATTCAAAAAGAAAGAACCATATAATAAAAAAAATATTCTCACTAGATGTGCCAGATAGAATTCCAAACAGATCTCATTCTGAGGTATATAGTGTGTTAATATCTGATTTGCACATAGGCAGTAAATTCTTCATGGAGGATGAATTTCAAATGTTTTTGAATTGGTTAAATGGAAAAGAAGAGAATAAAGATATTGTTTCTAAAATAAAGTATATTTGCATTTGTGGGGATCTAATTGATGGAATAGGGATATTTCCGCATCAAGACAGAGAATTATTTGAAAAGGATTCATTTTCCCAGATGGAGCACGCTACAAATTTGTTGGCGAAAATTCCTAAACACATCAAGGTTTTTATGATTCCAGGAAATCATGACCTGGGAAGACGAGCATTGCCTCAACCAGCAATACCAAGAAAATATGCTGATAAGATTTACTCTTTGAGCAATGTCACTATGCTAGGAAATCCCTGCATGATCAATATGGACGGAGTAAAAACATTAATGTTTCATGGTCAAAGCTTGGACGATACGATTGCTACAATTCCTGGTCTAAGTTATTCTAAACCGGCAGAGGCGATGAAGATTTTACTTAAATCAAGACATCTTTCACCTATATACGGTCAAAGAACACCTATTGCTCCAGAATTAGAGGATATGATGGTTATTGAAGACGTTCCGGATATTTTTCATTCCGGTCATGTACATGTAATTGATGTGGATAGCTATAAGGGAACCTTGGTAGTGAATTCTGGCGCATGGCAAACCCAAACACCCTTTCAGCGCGCTATGGGAATTACTCCTACCCCTGGTATAGCAATTGTAGTTAATTTGGCCACTTTAAGACCATATCAAATAAATTTTGCAAACTAATAAAACAAAAGTCACAATGATTTTAGAAATAATCAAGTAATGTAGGTTGTTCTTTCTTTGATTGAAAAACAAAATTTCGCTCCACAATAAGTGATTCAACTCTGCTCTTTAGATAATTAGTGACTTTAAAGCTGTTACTCAAGTTTTCTGCTAAAAGAACATATTTTTCTACCGAACCTCGAGTAACCGTCTGTAGCAAGGTATTATTACAAGTAAGACATTTACCGTACAAAGGAATTCGCCTATACTTATCACCGCACTTATTGCACCTAAACGACTGCGAACAATAAGAACGCATATTACCCATTATATCAGGAATAATATGTGTCGTCAGGACCATAGAGATCACTTCGTTTGTGTCTACAGAATTAATAAGATTTGCTGTGGATATTTGCATTTCTAATTTTTCGCTCATTGTATTTAATGTAGAATAAGCACTTCGATTTATGTCGGATATTAAAGTGCCACTAGTATGGGTAAACCCATAATCATAAAATTGTTTTTCACTCCCTATTCGATTTTTTAGTATTTCAATCGTATTAGAAACATCAGCTGCTTTAAGCCCTAACCAAGTATTTTTATAAAAGTCTAGTGGATATTTTTCCACAATGTCAACATTATGAGCTTGTCGTTGAACCTCATGAGGTAATACAATAGGTTGTATTAGTAATGGAGCATCCATTAATCCACCTATTTTATCCGGTAAGAAAGAATATGAAAAGTTTAAGAATGCATCAAATAGTAGGATAATCGAATCGGCATCACCATCACAATCTCTTCTTTTTGCGGAATGCCATATTGGAGAACCCAAACAAACTTGTGATTCTGTAAAACCTATTATACGCCCAATAATACCGACTGAAGTATGAGGAGCTAATCCCACTATTAAATGTCCAATCAGATCATTTTCGGTATAGGCATTATAAATCGGTGGTAAATCATATAAGGTAACTAATTCTTCATCTATGAATTTAGCTGTTTTTAAGAGATATTTTGCAGAATCTAATGGAATTATAACATCTTGAATCAGCAATTCTATGATTTGTCTATCTGAATTAAGTTCATTCTGTCGATAATCAAATTTGTACCCTAATTCCCTTAATTTTGAAATGGATGTATCGATAAAACATGGCATGAAATGAGTAAGTGGTTCATTCGTAGCGTCAAATCTTATGGTACCGTCCTTAAACACAGATAAACCACATTTTTTTCTGAGAATGCCCTTCTCAATTTGTTCCGCTTCCTTGTCTTTCCCCATTAAAGCTTTCACTCCCTTTAAAGGAGAAGTTACCCTAAAGCTCAACCTTGTTTCGGCTTTTTCTATCAAGGTCTTTAAAGGGAATTTTATTGGAGAAAATGTTTTATATTCGTTACCACACTTTAAACATTTGTTCCTTTTTTTTATATTATCAATAGGATCAAACGTTAAATCTAGAGATTCAACTTTACAGACATTGCAAATAAATTTGATGGGAGTCGCTTGATTGCAATAGTTACAGTTAGTACCTAAGGATGGAATATTACAATTAGAACAATATCGATTGGATTTTTCCGAATAAAAAGAATCTGCATTTGAAGCCTTTAGGAGGTCTCTCATGGGACCGCCTTTGTTACCTACTGGGAACAAAACATGAATTGGGGGTTTCATCTTACGCTCCGATGCTTTTTCAGGTCTACCAACTCTCACTGATATGGAAGAAGAAAATTTTGAACGTATTTTAATGGATGAAATGGAATTTATTAGTTTGATGACATTTGCTTTACCTTCGCCCTTCTCCGACTGTAAGCTTTCAACGATTTCACCTATATCTCTTATAAATCCATCCTTTGATACATAATTAGAAAATGTTGAAAAATGGATTTCATTGCGAGTATCATATAACAATGAGAGTATGGATTGGAATTCTGGAATACATAAACACACTAAGGCAAAAATTTGAGACTCATCTAACAATACTATAGTATTACTAGATGTATCTAAACTATGGAACACGCCTAGTTTTTCTAGAATACTTTTTAGTTTATGATCATATGATAGCCTAATTTCCTCGGTAGTTGATTCAATCTCTTTATTTCTGTTAAATAGAGAAATAAAAGATATCAAGACATTTCTAATTATTAAAAAATCTTTTATTGATATAGCTTCCCAGTAGAAGGAATATTTAGGATGTAGTGGAATGTCGAATTGGATCGATATTTTCAGTGCCTCTCTAAATGGCGGTATTATAGAGGGATTTGAACTCAATTTAACTAACTTATCATATTCAACAACAAAGTCACTTTTGACTTCATTGATATGACTCAATTTTTCAAATAATTCCTGGGTCCATATTTCTTCAACATAACTTGCTGGTAATAATTGTGCATTATTCTCAAGAAAATCTCCGTAACTAATCAGGATGTCTCCTAAGTATAATATTTTGACTACCCGTGATCTTAAATTTAGGGCTTGCTCTACGGTATTGATCTGCAAGACCGTCCCGTCATCTAATTTTACTATTGGTGGTTCAATGGTGTCTACAAGGGCAATTGTAGAGGCTTTTCCAGGGATATCCATTTTAATTTGCGTTCCAACTACTACGGCAGAATTCAATAGTACAGGAATCGTGTTGTGAATTCCTATCGTAGCGAATCCAGTATTAAAACACCTTCCGTATCGTAACCTAAATCCACCAATTTTCTTGTTCATAGATAACACGGGTCTTCCTGTAATTACTTCAGACATCCTATGACTCACAGTATCATCATCGCCTGTCTGGATTGCACCATTCATATTTGCAAGCCAATCCCAGCCTTCTAACTCGAGTGTTTCGACCAATTTTGTGAGTTTTCTACATCTACCTATCAAACCATCGTTCATTACCCTGAGTGCTCCTCCTCTAACTCTATCCGTTTTTATTCTCTTCATCTCCCGATGAATTACTAATTCAACTGGGTCTGTATCTACTCCATCGATCTCAACAGGCAAATTAGAGATGCAAAAATCAACATCTTTATCTAAGACTTTAAATTGAAAGTTTCCTACTTCCCTCTCATACAATCTTAATTCTTCTATAAACCTGCCAGTTTCATCATCAAAAGAATTTGTTTGATACTTGGCAAGTCCAGACACTCTTCTTACATGATCAGCTATAAGCATAGTTAGTGCTGCTTCAGTCCCTCCAGCAGATCTTATTGGGCCAGCAAAAGAAATGGAGAGGTATTGTGAACCATCTTTATTATTTTTCAATTGTACGTCAGATATACCCTGCAATGGAGCAACAGTGACTCCTTCAGTCACCACTGCCAAACTTACCCTAACCGCATTTTCTAATCTTGTCCTAAGATCTCCAGATCCATATTCCCCCTTTGCTATTTCCTCGGCTATTTTAAGAGCCGCTTTCTCTTTTGTTGTATAATTTAGTAAGGCCCTTAATCTGTCTGATATATCTATATCATGCATTTTTGCAACTCTGTCAGATAAGTCGTAGGCAATTTTTGGTTCAACATAAGTTGTAACATCCAAACCTTTTTTTCTAGCTTTTTCGGCTACCAAATGAAGCATATTTACCTGTTCCAGTAGACTAATTTGATACTCTAAATAGTAACTTGGAATTGAAATATTTTTTAATCTTACTTTGGCTTCATCAATCAAATTCATAATTATTCAATCGCACTAATTCAGGAACGAATTGCCATAATAATATCGTTAAATTTTTTTTCCCAATCTGGATCCCGCTCTAATAATGTTCCTACAACTAAGATATCTGCCCCTGCCTCCGCTAATTCTTTAGCTATTGAGGAATTCTTAATTCCCCCTCCAACAATTAATAAGCCATCATAATACTTTCTAACATTTGAAATCATTTCCGCAGATACATTCTTTTTTGCACCGGATCCAGCCTCTAGGTAAACAAACCTCATACCTAAATACTGTGCGGCCAGTGAATACATAACAGCGATATTGGATTTTTCAAAAGGTATACCCTTTGCTCTCCCAATAAACCAGGCCGTAGTATTATCTCCAATTATTATATATCCTGTCGGCAATGGTTCAATATTATACTTTTTTACTAACAATGCACCTAATGCTTGAGCTCCGGAAATAAAATATGGATCCTCGGAATTAAGCAATGAGGTAAATAAAATTGCGTCGGCATTAGGAGATACGCCTGTAACGTTTCCGGGAAATAAAATAACAGGAATAGATATTATAGATTTTATCGATATTACTAATTTGTCTAAATCCAGTTGATCTATGGCAGATGAACCCCCCACCAAAATAGCTGAGGCACCAAGTGATTCAACTTTTTTCGCAACACCAACAATGTCTTTAAAATTCTCCGAATCTAATAAAGCAAAACATATTTTTTTATGCTTTTTTAATTCATCATTAATATAGTTCTCTACCCGGCTCAATATAGTACTAACGTATATTAGTTAAATTTAATTTAATGATTGTGCTAAGTATTCATTTAAAGAGTATGATTAACTATACAATATTGTATAGTTGATGGAAAACAAAGAAGATATAAATAATTTATTTCTTTCCAAATTAATTGAAAAATCTCTATTTACCAATAGACAAATACAAATAATTTATAATTTCAAGAATAAAGAGAAAAGGCCAAAGGAAATAAGTTCAGGCGCATATTACAGAGAAGTTAAGCAATCAAAGATAAAACTGCGGAAATTGTTCTATTCCATCATACTACTAAATCTAATAAATGTCATGAATGACGATCAAATTACTGCCTTAAACTCTATGTTAAACAAGCTTAGAATGCTTGAAGATAATCACACTAAATATCACGATAAAGAAATAAATAGTGTGATAAATGTGATAGAAGATTTGATCAATAGAATAATCGATATGTAATATATCACAAAATTTATGATATTAAATGTCAAATTATCACATACAATAAAGTTATATCACACTGTATTGCTAAATTATATGTGAGCATAGATATTGCATCACTAATACTAAATTATACCCTAATTCCATTTTGTTCAGCTATAGCATTATCAATTCTAGCTTTAAAAATTTATAACCAGTTAAAAAACAAAAAGTTTGAGAAATACAATATTGAAACAAAAATCTCTCAGCTGAAAGTCAAATAAAGGATCAAATTTATAAAACCAATCTCATTTCTGATCAATTTAGAGTCTTATACGACAGAACTAATAAGACCAACGAAAAATTAACTGATATACAAGGTTTAATAAAATTATTAGATGAAAATATGATCTCTAACAACAATAAGATCAAGTCACAGAATTCCGTAATATCACCATTCCAAAACTACGTAAGCAATCAAAAAATTGAGACATCACTACCTAGTCACGACATAACATCACAAGGCTCTATCAAGTCAGTGGATCAGGAAGAAGACCGTCAGAATAGTACAATAGAATACATCCTAAAAAAATTAGAGGATAAATCTTTGACTACTAGAGAGATTCAAAGAGTAATCGGTAGGAGTAGAGAACACACTTCTAGATTAATGAAAAAATTGTTTGATGAGAAATTGGTTGATAGAGATATGAGCACAAAGCCATTTAGGTATGCTATTACAGTCGAAGGTCGTAAACTGTTGTCAAAGCATTCTGCTTCAAAAAGTCATTCTCACCCTGATCTTCCGAATAATGTGAATCCATTAAACGACTTGATTGAGAAGTAGTAGGTGTTCCAACGGACGAAATAACATCTTTTTGAATTCTAATTAACTTATAAATCCATTCTTTCCCTCTTTTACTCCTTACCAATTTTTGCTTTTCAAAATATCTTGATAAGTAAGTGGATATAAGACTAAGTTGTAACTGCTCGCCGTATGATTCTTCATAGGATTCGGCTACATTTGAAGATGTAAAAGAACTAAATGCAAAGTTGTTTTCGATCAATGCCCATATCTTTGATCCAATCGAGTTATTAGATGGATTGAGTCCTATGTCATACTTTTGTAAACTATTATTTTGTTCCACAGGAATTTGGATTTTGTTATCTAAATCATCCTTTGAGATGTTCAAGGATTCCACTAATTGAAGAACCTTTTGAATTTTGTCTTTTGATAGATTGCCTTCTAGAGATAAATTATATTTTCCACCTTCAGCATCCTCTAATTCAATTTTTATTCTCTTTTTCCAGTGGACAATTTATCGTCTCTGTGAATTTGATAACATATGTTAACTTAACAATATGGAATAAAAATTGATAGCTAAAAGATTAGTTTTTGTTAACTAAAATAAGCACATAATTATTGATGTCTATATTTCTAAAGTTAATTTGATTATCCACATTTAAGGTTATTCTAGTTCCAGTGGAAATAAAGGGGTTAATTCACGTTTATTATCGTTGTGAATGAATTTAGAATTCCTCCAGTGGAAATAAAGGGGTTAATTCACG
>CAWKJS010000006.1:0-10615 GCA_963850055.1 uncultured Nitrososphaeraceae archaeon
AATATGGAATAATAACTAAAGAAACGAAAGAGAAAGAAAATATCCTGAAGGCTAAAGAATGTCCAAATTGTCAAGAGATCAATAAACATGAAAGTAAGTTTTGCGGTAGGTGCAGAATGGTTTTGTCTTATGATTCTTATTCAGAAGTAAGAAATGGAGACAAACAGAAAATTGACAGTTTAGAAAGCGACATGAAAATACTAAAAGAAGGAATGAACAAAATTTTTGCAGTCATTCAACAAAATAACATGTTGATTAATATAAAACCAGAGATATTAGAAAAAATAGTAAAATAGAATGATCACATATTGCCGTCCTTTGGTATTTCAAAAGCGTCTCTCTTTGTCATAAACTTATCTTTGTCATTCTTAATATCAAAAAGAAATAGTTCTAATCGCTTGTCGACATCATATATGGCACGGCCATTGATATCTTGACCTTTTTCTTCCGAGGGAAGGTTCGGATTATATCTTTCTGTTAGTCCATATAACGAAATGGCAGATTCTTTATTCTTACTCCATAACAGACTCAACAAATTGTATAGGTCTACCTCTATTCCTAAATTTTCACATATTTGTGCAACCTCGTAAAGTCTGCTGTGTAAGCTTTGTTGTTTGGATTTTATATAATATTCGCGTAATTTGGATTGTTGTATTTCGTGTGGATCAAACGGTTGATTATTAGTCAATGAAACTGCTGATATAAGTGAATACATTTCGATGATCTTGTCAAAATAATATAAATACAATCTGTTAATTTGATCTTTATTGTTTAATTGATATGGCAAGATAGTAACAAAATAGAATAAATATACGTCATTAATGATTTCTATTATATAATATTGTAATAATGATACAACATTCCTAGGAGAAAGGTGATCTATTTTATCTCTATTGCTAGGATTAGTATAGATACCATTTATTGGTGATTTAACTTTATCAATAAAAGCTTTGAATTGTTGAAATATCTCATCTAAATCTTTTGGAACAATCAATAATAAATTATTAGACTTTACTGTTAGTTTGTATGATTTAGAGTTTTTTCTTTCTTTTCCTGAGTCCAAAATATCTTCTTCGAGTAATTCTCTTATGGCCTGATTTACAGTAACCTTACTACCAATTCCTTTCTCTAAGCAATATTTTAGAACGTCTTTTTCTTCTTTACCAGGTTTATCTATAAGATATTTGATTATCTCATCTTTTCTTTGTTTTTTCGATGTTTTGTCAGGTTTTGATGCCATGAGTATATGATTAGGTATATAGGAATAGGTCTTATATAATCTTATATATGCAATATAGTTAACTATAATTAATGGGCACCATACTGATTGATAATCAGATCAGAAATCAGTTACGAAGTATTGGAAGAAAAGAACAGACCTATAATGACATAATAAAAGAATTATTAGAAAAAACCAAAAAAAGTTCGGTTAATACCGACCGAAATACTATGGAGGAAAGGTAGAGATGTCCACTTTGTCTTCTACAGTATCAAATAACAATACTGAACAAGGTTATGATAACATGTGTTATAGATTTGGATGTTCTAACAGACCATCAGAAAAAATCAATGTAAGTGCCGGAACCTTTGGGACTATTACCTTAAAACTGTGTAGTAAATGTGTGGATTTCTTCAAAAATAACAATATCTCATGTCAAAATCAAGGTGCTTTACCGAAATGAAAGATAAGAACTTAATTCTTTATTCATATAGAAATGGCTCATACCTCAAATATTTAACCAAAATAATTCACAATACGGAATACGATAATATACCAGGCGTTAGAAGTATGGCAAAAGAAAATAGTGATGGAAAGAAGGCTACCAAACTTTCCATTCCATCACCATTTCCTAAAATAAATCAACATAGCATCAAACCGGAGGCCGATTCAATACATGTATAACAATATATTAAACACAGTCAACAATAAACTTTTGCTAGTATTTTCAAACTCGTTACTGTCAAATTGTTCTTAAGCAATAGGAGTGATCATCGTGAATATCAATGAAGCAGATGATTTTTTGAATCATGAGATAGGAACAAATTTTATATCTATTTTCTCACAAAAAAAGATAGCATATGTAGAATGGTCTGAGTTTCGAGGGAAACCTGTATCGGAGGAACAATCAGATACTTTGGTAAGGACTTGCAATGAAAATTAAAATATCTTCAGAAATATGTACCATTTTTCTATTCCATAGATTATTTTGACAGTAAAGTAATAAAGATGATTCTAACAGAAAAGCACGGAAAGAGAGAACTTTTTGTCCCATTTAATCCGCAAAATATGGAGAAATCCATAGAAAAGCTGAAGATAAAGTTAGAAGAAATATTACAATTACCCCAAAAAGAATTTAATCATCTGGAAAATGCCATTTATTCAGGATTTCTTCAAAACAGTAGTGATTTATCCGAGGAAGAAGAAGATGGTATTAAGAATAAGAAGAAAGTAACCGTCAACAAATATTCTCAGAACAGAAAGAGCAGTCTATTCGAGTCTATAGTATTGGATGGAGAGTCTTTGTTCTTAAGTATCGATGGTGAAGGTGAATGTAGTTTTCAACCCTTTGTGGAGGAGAAAACTAGGATGCTATATCCCCCTCCTGAAAACGAATATCTTCATGAACCATACGAGTTTGGGTCTGAAGAAGAAATCAAAAGCATCATCAACCTAGCAAAAAAAGAAACTATATTTACCCTGTTCAAAAAAGGCAGGTCGATAGCGTCAAGGTATATGGATCAGGAAGTTCAGATTATCAACCTGGTATCAATTGACCTGATATTTTCTTATTTTCAGGATCGATTCAATACTGTTCATTACACAGGAATATTTGGCGACAACGGAACAGGAAAGAGTAGTATCGGTGATGTGGCTGAAGCAATGTATTACAGGTCATTTAATACCACTGACCCTACTGCACCAAACATATTTAGATCCCTTGGAAATGTAGAGCCTGGACAAATTACTCTAATCCTTGATGAGGCTGAAAAGGTAGATCAATCGGTTGATATGATTGGTATTCTAAAGTCAGGATACTCTTTTAACAAAAAAGTGTCACGTATAAACCCCAATACAGGAAAACCAGAATTATTTTTTGCATACTGTCAAAAGATGATAATTGGTGAAAGACCGCCTTCTCCCTATATCGCCAGGGGTGTTAATGATAGGATACTTGGAGATGTGGTATACTTTGGTACCCCTCAATACGATATAAAGGAAATACTCAATCCAACAGATACCGGGGGAGAAGAATTCAAAGAGAGATTAAGGGAAATTGTGGAATTCAGAAAATTGCTTTTCATATATAGAATGTTGCACTTTAAAGATCATATTAGAAACATTGACGTTGGGCTCATTGGACGAAACAAGGAACTTGTCAAACCCTACCTCCAGTTGTTCTCTAATTATAAAACAGATGGAGAGAAGGAAATATACAAGGAATTGGAAAATACCTTTCAGAAACTTTTAGAGATAAAAAACAACAAAAAGGATTTTTCACTCGAGTCGGCACTTATTCCCATAGTAATCGACCTAATGAACGAGTCCAAGACCAGAAAAATAAAATTTTTTGACTTTTGGGAAAAAATGAAGATTACTATAAGAGGCAAACTAAATGAATATAAACCAAATGAATACCATACTGAAGACTATGGTACCGTTTACAGAAGTACATATAACTAATACATTACGCAAATTGGGTGTGAGTACCAAGCATCACAAGTCGTATACGGAGTTACTCTTTGATTATAAAAAAATTCTCAAGAGTGCAAGCCAATATAACATTTGTATTCAAACATCCATCAGAGATTTTGAAGGTGAGTGGAGTGCGTGCAGTGAGCACTCTACCGAACCTCCTGTCGATAATAATCATGCTTTAGATGAAAGCGTGTCTAATTTGAGTATGGAAATCGGTGTCCCGGGTACAAGAACTGGAGAAACTAAGAATATAAACCAACTAACAAATTCATCTGGGAAAGTAACAGACGTTAATAATGATAAACCAGTTGTCGTAGAGCATTCACAGCACGCACCCCACTCATTGGACACAGAAGAGGATCAAGTAGAAAACAAGGCTATAAATAACATTTATAGAATAGGTAAAACTGATACCTGGGGTTGTAATAATTGCAATTTGAGAGATGATAAGTGGTTTATGCAGAAACATCCCTGTCGAGGAGCATAAATACTTCATTAGAAGTTAACGGAGGAGATACCAATGAACATTGAAGAAGAAATTGATTTTATTACATCTCATTTTGATTGTGAATCCTTATTTCCAAGGAAAATGATGACAAAAATATCCAATTATCAATTTAGTGTTAATTCAAAAAAAGTAATAGCACAAAAGTGCATAGAATCTAATTTTGTAGATTGTAGAATAAATGCGTATCCTGAATTTACTATATGGAATAATTATGATATCTCGCTATATCCGCCTAACTTTATTTTCATCGATCTTGATTTGTCGACCTTCTCAAAGTGTAAAAATCCGGGTAAAATGCTTGACAAAGCATTGAAAAAGACCTTAAAAAATATATCAGTAACCTTCTCTCAAGAGCACTCACACCAATCACAGCATTCACCTCAAAATAATTTTCACCAACCAAATGATATCAAAGAAAATGATATTAGTCCAACAGTTCTATGGTCTGGAAACGGATATCATATTTATTTGCCTATTAAAGCCTTGATCTTAGACGACTTTGAACCATTCTCTAAAGAAAAATTTCCGACCCTATTTTCTCTTCACTGTGGCAAATATAGTGGTTACTCAGTATCCGAAGTCTTTCTATCATTTGCTAAACAATATTTCACGGATGGAAAAGCTGATCCCCAGCATAGACCAAAGTATAAAACATGCTTGATCAGGATACCCGCCACACATAATTCAAAGTGCATAGAAAAGGGATTGAGTTTTGAAGATTCAAAGGTTAAAGTAATTAAGAAATGGAATGGTTTTCGCCCACCAATTCAACTTCTGACAAGAGAATTCTGGAAATGGTTAATTCAAGAAGAAATTAAGCAGTCAAGTAAAGCAAATAGTATTAAGAATGGTCAAATAAATACGTACAAGACAATCAACTGACTTTCAAATTCAATGGATAGAAAAGCTAATGCAATCCGCAATTCCAGACGGAAGAAAAGAGAGATACTAAGGTTAGTTTTAGGACCTTATCTACGCAAAAGAAAAAGATATGATGAAGCAGTCGTTTTATTAGAAAGGTGGCTAGATAAATGCAACAAGTTAAGGCCATTGGATAGAGACTTTAATTCAAGGCAAAAAATCCAAACTGCATTAAAAAGCAACAAAGGTTTTCTTAATTAGAAAATCTGAAAATTAGATATAGATGGCTCTATGATGCTATTAATGTCAATAGTATTAAGTGAGGTGTATCACTATGACCCAACAAAAACTCCTAGACCCATCTCGAAGGTAACAATAAGGTATACGATGTTTATTGAAAATAATTTGCGAAATTCATAATGATATGAATATTATTTCAATTGTCGATTTTTTAACATTTTGGTATGTGACAAATATTTGTATTTAATTCATTATCTAATTTAAATAGCCAGTTGCCTAATAGGTCCTGGTTCATTATGGGGTCGCATTGAAATAAGATTTTCCGTTACAATGACTTCATTAAGTTCACCTGTATTATGGCCCTCAGTAATAATTGTCAATAGAAATACAATAATAATTCATCCGTCATAGGCGAAATTTCAAAGAGCCACGAAGTGCACTCCATTCTTGAATGCCATTAGTATGGGTATGAATACAAGACAATCCCTATATGCTAAAGATGATTGGTATAATAAAATACCCATAATTCGATAATATACTCAAGTCTTGAAAGGTTTTAATAATTTTATGAGCATTGTCATTGTTTTGTGATGTAAATAAAATTGACGAACAAGATTTTCGAAAAATATTGTTAGAATCAAGGATATCAAAGGTATTATGTTAACAATAATGGTAGTCACTGAAAATCAGTCTTATATACATTTTTTAGACATGATAATATGATGGTGCTTACAAGAAATCAAAAGAAAGAATTGGTAATCAAACTCTACCAAGAAGGTAAGAACATACTCGTGATATAGCGAAAGAAGTAAGAATCTCACTTCGAGATATTGGTATTATACTAAAAGAACATACATAAAGAGCCACAACCAGAAAAACCTAAATCAAATAGGGCCAGAGCCTTTGAAATGTTTACGGAAGGGAAAAACACTATTGAAGTTTTGACATCTCTAGATTAGACTATAATGAAGTTAGGGTATTCTATGGAGAATATTTAACATTAAAGAATTTGACCGAGTTTATAAATTTCTATAAAGAACATCAGAAGATTTTGCCATTTCTACTTAAAATGATAGAGAAAATGAAGCAATTCGAATTATTCGAAATTGATGTTGATGAACTTATAAAATGCTTAAATCAATTCAAAAACTTCAACGGTATAAAAAACCGGTTACAACATGAGATAAATTGTTTGACATTAAGGAAAAAGATTTTAGAAGATGAGATTCCTAATGGAAGAATTCCCGGGCTTGATTAATGTGACCTAGTTGGTTAATGATTAATAGTAGTTAAGGAATGAGACCAAGAGGTGTCATATCTTAGATTTAACTAATAGTATGTTTCTAGCTACTGACGCGTACTAATATTAATATTAATTTTAATATTCTAAGATTATTTGAAAATTTTGTATAAGTATGGTTGACAAGATAAAGTCTAGATTCATAAAACTAATTAACATTATAGGTGTGGTTTCTGAGGAAACTATTAACTTCAAAGGTATCCATCGTGACAAATTGGTAAATGCATTAAAATATTGGTTCGAGCAATCCAGGCTATTTTTTGACGAACATGTTGTTATCCAATTGAATTAGAGTACAAGCGATGCCGGAGTCGATATAATACTACATTTTTTGGAATCAAATAATAAAATTGGGATACAAATAAAAAGTCATTTTGATATTTCAGAAGACTTTTTTCTCAAAAATGTAAAATCGCAAATGGTTGATAGTGAGAATAACGGTCAAAATTAGGCAGAGTTTATTTGCAAATCTATTTATCCTATTGGTCCACCTTATTTTAGATTAACAATTGATAGAAAAACAAATCTTCCTAGAAATTTTTAGGATATCATTATTTACTTTAGATAATATCTTATAATAAAAATAAAATAAGTGGAACTAAAAACCAAAATCTTTATTTGAATCACCTATTTAGTAGTGACCAAGTATTAACCTAGAGTTTAAAAAAATATAATATTGTTTTTTAGAGATAATTCTGCAATACTGTATCCATCCAAAAGGATTACATTCGACAGGTTCTTATTAATATACTCTCTAGCAGAAGGCTCTATCTCCTTTGATGTAACAAGAAATACGTTAAATAGTTTAATTTTATTTCCGTTATCGATTGAAAATTCATGATTCAACGCCGTTCGCAATTGAGTTAATACCATTTCTGCATTTCCATCTGGCCTTCTAGAATTAGTATGTAGTTTGACCACCTTCACTTGAATTCCAAAGTACATAACTTGGCCAAATTCGTTCTTATGAAAAGGCCCTATATCTATCCCCTTTTCAGAAGGTCCATGATGTAAATAAGGGACAACGTTGCTATACCCCATTTTCCTAAACAAAGGTCCCATAAAACCTTAGCAATAAAATCATCTTCATTAAGTTTTTTAATATATTCTAAATTTAACTTTACATCGTCAGTATCTACCACTAATCTTAGATAAATATAACGCAAAATACTATAGCGGTCATTGAAATATTCCTTCCCTAGTTGCAAATACGGTAAAGTATGCTCTGATTGTGTTCTAGTTTCAGTTTCTATATCATAATCATCTTCATCGGGCTCCGACTCAAAGTAATCGTCTAGCTGATGCATATCCAGCCGGATTAAGTCACTGTCATTTGAATATTCTATCACTAGTAGAACTTGATACAAGATAGAGATTTCTGGAACGCCAGCCACCATTTCTAAATATCCTGTATCATAGAAATAATTGTCATCATCATAATCTATCTCTATATCAACTGGGCCATTGGATTCTAATGAAGGTGCAGTATTACTATCGTCCGCAGAAGCATTGGATTCTAATGAAGGTGCAGTATTACTATCGTCCGCAGAAGCATTGGATTCTAATGGGTAGATTTTATCTAAATCCCTTCTTAATTCATTCTTAATCTCTGCGATTTTTTTAAACCGGTTATATCTCCAGATTAAGTAAATATTGACTGCCCTCCGTCAAGAAACTCATCGAGGGAACCATCAAATAGGTCAGCAGGTTCTTGCTCAAGGTCCTCGATTAGTTTCTCCCGTGCTGTTTTTTGGTTGCGAATATCCGAAAGAGTTTTTAATTGTTTCTCTTTTGAGAAATAGTCTGCTATGGTTTCATAATCTGATTGCATGCTGGTCAAATACTTTTTCCTATTCCTCGAAAGGTTTTCATTTCCGAGTAATGAACCTAGGAGGAGTTCTACATCTTCTATATTGATATCAAACTTTCTTAATCTTTCCTTTGCTCTTTTTACCGTTGTAACACTAACACTCTCTATTTCGTCAAAAATTATGGTCCAAGATAATGGAATTATATACTTAATATACGCGAAATAATAATTGCCTATATTTAAGAATGCTCTTGCTCCCACTATAGAGGTTTGGGGAATAAGGTCCAATTTAAATGAAGTATATATTCAATGACGGCGAAGGCAGAGGAAAACAATTGTACATAGATTCCTAATAAAGGTCAATGGTCTTCGTTTGGGTAATTTTTGTCACTTCAAATGTTCTTTTTTGATGTAAGAGGATATTCAAGTTGATGGATGCTGAGAATTGTAGTTTAATTAACATCCTTTATCTATTTGGGGGTTCGCATCCATTTTGCATATAGCAGTTTGATTTCTCTATATTCATCTTGTTCATCCAAAAGTTCGGGAAACATTCTGAGGCAATCCCGATATGATTGAATAATAGTAGGCTTAAAATAAGATATCAATTCTTTATCGAGTTGCTTTCGTAAAATTAGATATGATGTCCATTCCCAAACATTCAGAATTTCTTCAAAGGAAGTTTTTTGTGCAATAAGCTTTTCAATTGAACGTCTCCTTCAAAATCGCGCTGAGAAGTCATTAAATCGTTAAAATGATTTTGTGCAGAAAAATACATAGACTGTATGTCATGTGCGATTTTTATCCGCTCCGATTTTTTCATACCCCCGAAGGTTTTCCAAAAGGTTAAGCCAGTAAAGATTAATGCTGTAAATAGGATAATTGAAGATAAATTATTTGATAAAATTGATATGACTAAGTTTAAAGAATATTCTAAACTTAAATTCATTTACTAGAGACATCAGAGTCTGATTCCTGACTGTTTGTGGTCTGTGAAGGTTTGTCCTTTACAACCCATCTTTCAAAATGACGTGTAGCAGCACCTACACTACCAAAAGCCAATCCCGAATATCTTTTTTCTTCTTCCACAACTTCAGTAATCTCGTTATATTCATTAAAATAAGTTGTTGTTCTATTATTACCATCTGCAGAAGTCCGCTGCTCATAGAATATTCTGTTGGCGGGTCAGAGGTTTATCCTTATCTTCAGTCATAAGGATAATATTGTTTAGTCTAATTTATTTTTGTCATTTATTGATATTTCTTTTTGCTTTTCCAACCGCCCATCGGCTTTCTATATCTGCAACATCAAAAGCTGTAATTAAAAATATTTTTACTGCAGAATTAAGTTCTCTTATCTTACATGCATACTCTAACCCACACATTCCTGACATCCTTAAATCAGTTAAATTGTGGAATATTTATCAATGCATGGTTTATAGTGTTCAAAAGCCAATTAGGGGTTAGTAAAAGATACAGCGTTATAACCCATTTTATAATAAATTCCTTATAAAGAACAGCCAGTTCTTCTTCGTCATTTACTTTAAGAATTGATAAAGGAATTTTAGTTGGATTCCAAATTATTTAACTATTTGTCTGGGATTTCTCACATGGCATTTTGTAACCCCAAAACCCGAAAGAATTTGATTTTTCTTTGCAAGAAAAGCACAAAAATATGTATAAAAACTCAGATACAACGTCTTTAATAACTCAAAGTGAATATGCATCACCTTTCTAACCGTATTTTAATTTCTAATTATTGGAACCCACGTCTGAAAGACGTAGATTGGAGTCCCAAACTTCGTCTAGTTTATTTTTGTATTTATAGCAATAAGTCCTAACGCTAACTAATCCGTTAGTCGTTTATGCAACAACTAACACTTCTCATTCAGAACACATGTCACAAATGAACCAAAATCCATCCAATACGACGATGTCAGAGAAGACAAAAAGAGATTTTGTGGGAATGATATAATAAATTCAAACCTATATGTTAATGAATTTGTTATTCCTGCTCAATGTAGCCAGCCTGTCAGGCTAACTGTAGATAAGGATAACAACATCTGGATCGCTTCTGGAAAGTTGGGAAGTTTATTGGTATTTAATACAAAGGCCTTAGAGTTTGATAAGATCATAAAAATACCTAACTGGCCAGAACAGAAAAGAATTATTGGTTCTATGATTTGGGAAATGAAATTTG
>CAWKJS010000007.1:0-54436 GCA_963850055.1 uncultured Nitrososphaeraceae archaeon
TACAAATAGTAGTATATTATGAAGTTCCTGAAGGAAAGAGGGATGACATTAAAAGAATGTTTGAGACTTGTACAAAAAATGAAATAGAAATTCCTCATCAATAATAGCAGGTAATTATATTAATAGTTAGAGATAGATTCATAGTATAATTCAGAGTATAAAGATTATCAGTTGTATTATCGCCAAAAGATAATGCAATCGTTACTAAAATTAATAGCGAATTCGGTGGGAATCATGAGGATATCCACATGGGTTTAAGTAATTATTTCATTCATTTTAGAACATCAAAATAAAGAATAGAATGACCAGTTTTGCATCAGAATCAGCAACCAGTTTATCGGCGTACAAGTTAAAGAAATGAAAAAATTATTAAGGATATCAACCACACATATAGATGAAATTCATCATTTTTAGTTAACATATAATAAAAAGTTTGATAGAATAAGCATATGTCTGAATTTGATAAAACTATGGACATTATATTTGGCAGATGGAAAGGTCAAATACTGTATACCGGTGCCCAGATAGGCATATTTGATTACTTGACAAAAAGTCCTAAAGAAATAGGTCAAATTGCACAGGATTTGAATCTGAATGAGACAATGGCGTATCGTATTCTTAGATCAATAGCGTCTTTAGGTTTTTTAAAAGAAGAGGAGGACGGCCACAGATTTTCAATCACCACTTTAGGAGAACTGCTAAGAAAAAATCATCCTCAAACTCTTCAAGGAGTTTTGCTTCTAGAGGAAGGGCCAGAGCATTATCAAATATGGAAGCATTTGTCAAGAATGATTAAAGATGGACAACAAAATGCATTTATTTCAGAATATGGAAATGATATTTTTGATTATGCAGGCCAAAATCCAGAATATTCCAAAGTTTTCAATGAGGCAATGAGTAGTTATTCAGCAATACATACTGCCATGGTATTAGAAGCATTAGATGGATATGACTTTACTAATATCTCTCATGTCTGTGATATTGGTGGTGGTCAAGGACATCTTTTAAGTCACTTGCTATCAAAATATAATCACCTCGATGGAATGATTTTAGAACTGGAACATGTAGTCAACAATCAAGATTCATCATGGCCTAACAAAATGGGTTTGCAGGAACGCTGTAAATATATTAAAGGAAATATGTTTGAACAAGTCCCCTCTGCAGATTTATATATAATGAAAATGATTCTTCATGATTGGAATGATGATGAGTGTATAAAAATACTTTCAAATATTCACAAATCTGCATCTGACAACTCCAAGATATTAATTGTTGAACATATAGTACCAGACCCAAATACACCGCATTTTTCCAAATTATTCGATATACATATGATGTGTGCTACCACTGGAAGAGAAAGAACGATTGAAGAGTACAAATCAATTTTAAGCCAATCTGGATGGAGACATATTCAAACTTACTACCCCAAATCTAACATGATTGGCGTTATTGAAGGCACTAAAGCAAGATAATTAAACCATCTAATTCATCAAGTTTTATCACTTTTTTTTATTAATCTTTTGTGAGGAACGCACTAGTTAATTTAGATGATGATATTTGTAATTTACATTTGACTGTTTAGAGCTTTAGTATTTATTACAACTATCATTGTGTATAGATAAAAAGTAAATATAATAAGAAAATACTATTTAAATTGTCCGCTAAGATTGTTACTAAGATTAAGATCTAGTTTAGTGACATTGGATCCCGCATGGTATAAGGGCTCAGTGTAAATGAGTATATCTACATCGGATCATGCAAATAATAATATTATTTCACAATAAATCGTTACCAAAATAAGTAGCCTGTTCGGTGGAAATCATGTGGATATCTACATGAGTTAAGCCTAGAAATGATTTTATTTTTTAAATCTAGTTTTTTTGTTTGGATGGAAAAGAAAAGTGACAGAAAAATGAATGTAATTTTAGTATTGATGAATTTAAAAAATTTTGAGTTTGTTTAACTCTAAAAGGAAAAACCAATCGGTCGAAATTTTTTTAGTCTTTGATTTTTCTTTTATCTTTGTTAATGATTTGTGGACTTTGTGGTAGTGGAAGTAGTAGATGCGTTTACGTTTGAATTGGCGGCTGCTGCATCTTTAACTTCTGCTGCTAATTGTCTTGAATTTTGTTCAAACACTCTTGCGGTGTTTACTCCCGTGTTTGATATGTGTTTTGAAACATCTTTTGCTTGTTGTAGTACTGGTTTCCATGCATCAAGGGTTGAGAAAATAACGTTGTTTGAAAGTCTAATAGTTGATACCGTATTGTCTGCAACATTACTAACAAATCTTGTATATGCTCTCATTGCTGCATCAGGAGAATAGAAGTTGGTAACAAATCCATTGTAGACCTCATTGTATGGCCTCCATGCTGATTGGAGTGAATTGACTACTTCTTTTTGAGAATCAAGATATTCTTCTGAAATCTCTTTTGCAGTTTGTATTGATTGCTCTTGATAATTATTTACACTTTCGTTAATTCTTGGAATTTGTTTTCTTGATTCATCTAATGATTTTTTGATATTATCTTTGGTTTCATCAAATGATTGGTTAACTGAATCATTGAAATCATTATTGTTATAGTTATTGGTATTATTTGAATAACTGTGGTTAGTTTCTATTTTCTTTGACATACTTTCTATTAGGTAGCATCCTATATAAAGATGGGTATCAAACGGTCTTTAATGCCTAAAATTGACAAAACATGACTACAATTGGTGAAATGATTAAAAAATGCTGATACATATCTAATATTTATATCTAATCAATGATAAATCATCTCTATTTCAATTATATTAATCATTTGTTATAATTTTTATATATCTATATCGTGACTATAAATGGATACCATGTACGGCGATATGTGATACTAATTTGACCTGAATTCAATTAACCTGTTTAAATCAAATTTATACGACAAAATTTTATACGATTAAATGATTGTCAGATTAAGTACATTCTCCGTGTTGTGCTAGTTGTTATATACATGAGACTTATCGGTGGAATGGACTCGCGGGGTTCAGTAATAGAAATATTAAGAGTCCAAATTCCTGTGAGAAGGCTTTCTAGATAATTAGGATAATCAAAGTAGAGGGTCAAGCGGATTTGGAACTACTGACTTGAAAATGATGACCACATATTTTCGATAATAGTAATCATATAGTTGGTTAGATGTTTATTATAAGGTTAGTAACATCACAAATCTTCATACTATCCTTGATCAATTCTGATAAGTTCTGTGTTTTCTGCAAGGCTTTTTAGTTCATCAAAAAGTGTTTTTGCCTCTGCATAGGGTAAAGTAGTAGAGTCTGACAACCAAAATTTTCTTTTGACAACTGGGTGATTTCTATATCTTTCACTAATATATTTTTCCGACTTCCCAAACTGCATCAAACATAGGTCATAGCACAGGCCTATCGCGGTAGCACCTACTATTTTTCTTCGTTCAAAAGATAATTTTTTAAATTCTATAGGATCGACTAAGTATAAGTCAACTTCATGCATTTTATGCCATTGAACAAAATGATCATAGGATCCTGAATTCCTCCTCTTATCTTTTTTTATGTCATCATTTGACACAATTAAGAATCTATAATTTTTTCCTTTTATTCCATTTTTTTTGGTCCGGTTTAATAGATCCGCATGATATTCCAACAATCTATAAGGATTACCACTGTAAGCATTCCAAAATTGGCCCGGCGGAAGGAAGGAAGCAGAGACATATCGTTCAGTATGTGTGAAGATCACTTCATAGAGCAAATTAGTATTGTTATCAGGCAAATCCAGTCCAGATTCTGACATAATTCCTCTTAAATCATATATGGAATTTTCTGCTCTCTTTTCACAAAACTTCAATAAGGGTCTTCTTAATTTGTTTTCCACTTGAATACTCATGAGAATCTTTTGAATATCAAAATTCGCGTCAATTTTTAGGTTATTACCGAAATTTCCAGAGTCACAAAAGGAATATACTCTGTGCGGGTCTGTTTGATGTTTAAAATAAACTTCCCCCATATCGTGTAAATTTTTTTTGTATATTACGTCATTATCAACGTCTTCTATTAAATGAAATGCAAAAGCAGTTAGTAATATTTGGTCAGCGTTTGCAAAATCCATTATCCTTCTAGCATTTATTAGGTTCGCTCCCCATGGAGCCAATTGATCATGAACCCCATCTTCAAAATGTTCGGAAGTCCCAGTACCGATACCAATTCTAACATGAAGTTCCTCCTCGTAAGAGGATTGAATGGTCTTGTTATATTCTTGTATCTTAAATGATGATTGGATGGCCAAATCCAAGGCATGTTGATAATTGGGGAAAACTATTAGCATTCCATCTCCCGTAAATGATTTATACAACTCTGGATGTGTTAGCAAAAAATCTTTAATTATCTGTACTAACTTCTTTATTTTTTCAATTTGTGTATTTAACTTTATATTTGGGTTTGAAGACCCCACAATATCAACGAAGAAATACCATTCTTGACTCACGTATGAGCGTATACCTACAAGAAGATATATATTCTTGGGATAAAGTGTTTTTTTCGAAAAGCAATCCTAATTAAGTTTTATATTATCATATAATTTCCCATGATTTTCCATAGAATCGGAATTAATTAAGACAAATCCTAACGTTACATATCCTCAAAACAACCACGAGATTTTGAAGTATATCGTTACCCAAATAGATATCTGGGTTCGGGTGGGATTAAATCCCGTATGGTAAAAGGGTTCGGTCAATTGATTCAATCATCATTAGTTGATTTTCCATTTCTTCAAAATCCATTAACGCCCAATCAAACTATCGCGCAATGAGCTTTGATTTTATTAAAAAATCCATTATGGTTTTTTCTAATCTTTTTCCATTCACACTATCGTTTTTCTTTTATCAAATGTTTAAACAAATCATTTCTTTTAATGTCGTAATCATAAAATTACTATTGTAGTAATGGAATTATTAGGATTCTTCCTCCATATAGAGTCAAAAAGGAAAACCCCCCATTCGCAATGGTATTAACATCCCCAGATCGAACGATAATGTGACAAAGCTGTTTATTCATGGATCTGTGTTTGTTGGATATCTATTTTTTAGTTATATCTTTCTAATCTGTATGTGTCGGATAGATAATTTGATATCCATTTAAAAAATTGTATCCCTCTTTTATTGCATGTTAAACAGAAACAAATATGGCTTATAATGATAGCATTGATTGGAAAAATGTAATTAGGAAAGAAGCAAGAGGATTTGATGACGCTGACCTTGGTGAAATCCAAGAAGTACTAAGAGATAACATAATTACAAAATCAGGTGTTGGCGACAAAGAAGTATATGCTATAGGAACAATGACATGAATAAACAAAAAGACCTCAACAAGGATAAATCTTTAAAGGATAAGGATGATACAAAATCCTCTTCAACTTCATCATCTGATTACGAAAAATATGTTACGTTAGGTGAATCGATAGGAGATGTAATAACATCAAAGTGGAATTCGCAAAAAAAACCTGGCAAAGTATATATCAAGAATAGACGCGTCCACCATGGCGAAGTTGGAACGTCAATGGGTATAGCTGACACTTTTAAGGATTTTAGTCCAGAAATTACGGGCATTATATCAGGTATCGGAAAGGGTCTAGTCAAAGACGATATAGCAGATAAAGAAAAATGGTTTACATTTAAGAAAAAAGAAGAAGAGGAAAAGAAATAATTAATAGAGCCCTTTGTTAATTTGTCCGGTTCTTGTTATAAGGTCTATTATTGTTGCGAATTAGGAGCCTACGTCATAGATAATTAAACAATATTCCTCTCTATCGAAATGTTTAGTTTTATAAATGGTTCCAGAAATAACTGCAAAGATTGTACTAGTTACAAACATCTATGGACTATCCCTAACGATTAGAAATGATTTATCTTCACCTTTTCTCTTTTGATATTTATCAAACCCAATTAGAAAAATGAGCATAGAATGTCGTATATTCAATAACTACAGGAAATTTGTTTTTTTATTAATGTCAACGTTAATTTTTGTTCAACTTCTCGGACATGAAAAGGATAATAATATTTTATTTATAAGAGTACTATAGTTATTACAACAGGTAGTGTCTTCAGTGGGATTGTTCCGTATGGTATAAGGTTCGGTTGTTTCTACCTGACCAATTTATCACCATCCTAGCCGTCTGATTGTGAGATTTTCTTATTTAACAAATTAAAGTGGAGGTATGGGATTTATTTATTAAATGTAATAGATTGTCAAACCATATAATCTAACTTTAATCTAGGAATCATGTGTTTGAGAGACGGTATTGCTCTTATTTAGAATTTTATTTCTTTATAATTACGAATTTGTCAAGAATAAAAGATTCTTCTAATTATTTTACTTTGAAGCCAATTACAGTTGACATTGGAAGGTAAAAGTGTATTTGGCCATCTACTAAATGACTTTTCATTCCCAAGTTATTATCAGCAAGATCTTGTTTGAAAAGTTGGATAATTTTGTCTTTATTTTCAGATTTAGGATGTGAGGCTTGCAATGTTTTTTCCAAGTCCATTTCCAAATCAAATCGTTTTGATCCGATATTTACGGCGCCTAATTCTTTCATCGTCTTTGTTAATTCTTCAAGCGTCCAAGCATTAGTATATGAAGGCTCCCGTAATTTCTCTACGTGATTAAACGCTTCTTTTTTGTCATTGTGTGGAGTTACCTCTACAATCAGCACCTTGCCACCAATTTTGCATACACGTATCATTTCCTCTAGTACCTCTTTTACGGTCAACTATATGATGAAAACTAGCTCTTGTCATAACAATAGAAAACGATTCATCATTAAATGGTAAATTCGATACATCTCCAACTTTCCACTCTATATTATCCAATCCTTGTTCCTTCTGAACACTTTTTGCTCGTTCGATAAGAGACGGAGTTATATCTATTCCGGTTACATGACTTACTAGTTTTGCATATTCACAAGTTATGATACCTGGACCACATGCAACATCTAATATTACATCTTCTTTTCCAGGATCACTTAATTTCAACATCAGGTTTAATCCATATTGGTTTGAAGTATGTGATTTATGAAAAAATTCTTTAGCTTGTTTAGTAAATCTGTTTATTACTGTTTCATTATGAGGAATTGCATTTGTGTCTGTTTTACTTTCCACTTTTAATCTAAGTGAGATAAAATATTAAACTGTTAATGAGTGTAATTTATGCTAATGTAGTTACTAAAACTGGTATTGAATTTGGTAGAAATTATAGGATACCCACACAGGTTTGTTGACGGTGATTATCTAGTATGTGACACCATGTTGTGTATAGATTGAACCTCTTTATTGCTTCTCATTACATTTTTCTCCAGTCCTTTAGAACTAGATAAAGTGGATTTATCGGCAATTTAAGAGAGAACACCAGTAATATGGGTCATTTATTTCGCAGGCACATAATATGTAATTACATTTTCAAAAGAGAAAATATCCTAATAATATATAATAGCATGCATTTCAATCCAAGTAGAAATGTTGGCATTAATATTGATGGGATTGACATTTGTCATACCTGTCTTTCCAACTATATATGCACAATCTAATAATGAAGTATCAATTGTTTCAGAAGCTTCCAAATTAGGCGATAAGGCATACAATCCTAACCCAGTAACGATAAAACAGGGTGATACAATTACATGGACTAATAAAGATTTTGGAATTCATACCGTTATAGATAGCGAAGAGACATTTAGTTCGAATGATTTACGCCCAAATCAGACATTTGAATATACGTTTGACTCGGCAGGTACTTTTGAATATCATTGCAAGTTGCATCCAACTATGGTAGGTAAAGTTATCGTAATATAACCAAAATTTCATTTAAAACCAGCATATTATTTTTAAGTAAATTTGACAAGAACCTGGGCTTTCATTGAAGATATATTAGGCTTACCTATTACAGAAACAATATCAAAACTAATTATGGAAAAAGAGACAACATCATACTCATCTTATTGAATGGTTTCTGTGGGATTAAGTTCCTTATGGTATAAGGGTTCGATGGAAATTCGCTAGAGTTAAATTTCCTAAATTAATGGTGTTCATAACTAGGTATTAGAATGCTTTAATTCAAACTTTTTTCTTAATGATGTCATCATCTATGAAAACTATATAATTATTGGTTATAAGATTATCTTAAACTGCTATTATTAATAGAGGATTATTTTTATCAAATCGATAATATAATCAAGACAAGCCGTGTCAAAAACTTCTTTAAAACTAAAGAGCAATTCCGTATCAAAGAAAATTATATAAAGGTAGGGGTTGATGCATAGTATACCGATTCAGATGTTCTTGAAGTATTAATTTAATCATAATTCAGTTAATTTAGAAATATCGTCCAAAAAGTGATATGATTTCCATTTTTATTATCCTGATTAATATTTGTGTATTATCATTTAGAACTAGTTGAAATCTCTATATTTCGATTTATAGTAACGATTAGAGCAATCTATCAACGATATGCATCATGACATACTTAATAGAAACAAAATGTATATATATGATATGACAAGCGAAAAAAATTCTAATCCTGTGATGAGGTCTTTGCAATCTCCCTATAAGAAATTTTCGTCGATAAGGGCATACGTGGATGTTAGCGGAAAGACAAAATACTGTGTAAGTTGCAGTAACACAGCTACTCAGGAGGTAATATTCACTGCAGATGGAGCTACCATTTTAGAAAAATACTGTGATTCCTGCGCAAAAGAGAATATACCATAACAGATTCCAAAAGATCGTTTACCTGACCTTTACTCTCAAAATAGGCAAGGGTCATTATTCCTAGGATCTCAATTGTGAAGATGAAAACAGAAAAAGATTTGTTTTAAAAAGATGAAAATTAAGAATTACCCTACATCTTATACCGTCCTATATCGTGACTATAAATGGATACCATGTGCGGCGATATGCGAAACAAATTTGACTTAATTCAATCACCCCATTATCTTAATAATAATATACTCAAATTTTAACTTGTGAATTGTAATGACCTTGACATTAGATTTCATCCACATTTTTTTTAGATCTGGATTGTATGAACGTAATACTTATTGGACGTGTCACGTAGTAATCATGATGAAGTTTATTTTCAATGACCCGACATTCTCTTTACAGTTACTCAGAACAATAGGTGAAACATATTACAAATGTGCAGACATTGGGGAATGTTTATCCACAGCTTATCGTATCAAGGAAGGCGATTTTGAAAGCTGGTATGAAGAATGGCTAAAAACTGCAAAAAGGGTTCATCAATATGCAGAAGATTGTATATCTAAAAATCACCTAACCAGTGCCAAGGAGGCATATTTAAGAGCCTCAAATTACTATCGTGTTTCTGGATTTCTATTGATTGAACCCGATGATCCACGGATTCTAACTACATTAGATCTTAGTAAACATTGTTTTAAAAAAGCTACATCTCTATTTACCGATCTCGTAGAATCAATTCAGATACCGTATGAGGGAACTACGTTACCTGGCTACTTTTACCACGCAGTCAGAAGAAAAATAAACCAGAATAGCAAACAAATCGATCAACAACAACAACTAGGAGATAATAAGAATACAGATAACGACATTAATGGAAATACTACTACATACCCTACATTGATAGTGGTTGGTGGTTTTGATTCTACATTAGAGGAATTATATGCTTCTGCTGCAGCCGCTGCTGTGGAAAGAGGATATAATTGTTTGACATTTGAAGGTCCAGGTCAAGGAGAAGTTATTTATAAGAAGAATCTCCCATTCCGATATGATTGGGAAAAGGTAGTCACACCAATTTCCGATTTTGTAATATCCAATCAAAATGAATTTAACGTTGATCCAAAACGGATTGCACTTATGGGTATTAGTATGGGTGGATATCTAGCTGCGAGGTCTGCCGCATTTGAGTCACACTTATCCGCTTGTATTCTATATAATGGAGTTTATGACAGCTATGATGCTATTCAGACAGGTTTTCCAAAGGAATTGTTAGATGCAGTAAATGCAGGCAATTCAGAATTTGTAAATACTACATTAACTAATCTAATGGAATCTGATCCTAATGTAAAATTCAACATGAAACATGGTATGCGGACTACAGGAACAAATTCCCCTTATGAATTGATTATAGGGGCAAAAGATTTTTCGGTCAAAGACATATTAAAAGATATTAAGATTCCGACACTTGTGTTAGATGCTGAAAAGGAAGATTCTTTTCCAGGGCAGCCAAAAAAGGTATACGATGGGCTGGTTTCTCTACCGCCAGAATCTAAGAAATACATACTGTTTACAGAGGAGGAAGGTGCAGAAGAACATTGTCAAGTAGGTGCTTATTCGATCACACATCAAAGAGTATTTGACTGGCTTGATGAAATATTTAAGATCAGTTCTTAATTTTTGTTATCATAACATTTTTACGTAAAAGAGGGGCGGCATATAAGAAATTCAACACAATATCTAAATCATGTTGCATACATAGTTACTATAAATAGGTGCTGTGGGATAAAGTTCCGTATACTATGGGGGTTCGGTGGAAATAGAATATGGATATCTACGTGAGTTAAGCCTAGAAATGATTTTATTTTTTAAATCTAGTTTTCTTGTTTGGATGGAAAAGAAAAGTGACAGAAAAATGAATGTAATTTTAGTATCGATGAATTTAAAAAATTTTGAGTTTGTTTAACTCTAAAAGGAAAAACCAATTGGTCGAATTTTTTTAGTCTTTGATTTTTCTTATTTCGTTGTTAATGATTTGTGGATTTTGTGGTAGTAGTAGAAGTAGTAGATGCGTTTACGTTTGAATTGGCGGCTGCTGCATCTTTAACTTCTGCTGCTAATTGTCTTGAATTTTGTTCAAACACTCTTGCGGTGTTTACTCCCGTGTTTGATATGTGTTTTGAAACATCTTTTGCTTGTTGTAGTACTGGTTTCCATGCATCAAGGGTTGAGAAAATAACGTTGTTTGAAAGTCTAATAGTTGATACCGTATTGTCTGCAACATTACTAACAAATCTTGTATATGCTCTCATTGCTGCATCAGGAGAATAGAAGTTGGTAACAAATCCATTGTAGACCTCATTGTATGGCCTCCATGCTGATTGGAGTGAATTGACTACTTCTTTTTGAGAATCAAGATATTCTTCTGAAATCTCTTTTGCGGTTTGTATTGATTGCTCTTGATAATTATTTACACTTTCGTTAATTCTTGGAATTTGTTTTCTAGATTCATCTAATGATTTTTTGATATTATCTTTGGTTTCATCAAATGATTGGTTAACTGAATCATTGAAATCATTATTGTTATAGTTATTGGTATTATTTGAATAACTTTGGTTAGTTTCTATTTTCTTTGACATACTTTCTATTAGGTAGCATCCTATATAAATACGGGTATCAAACGGTCTTTAATGCCTAAAATTGACAAAACATGACTACAATTGGTGAAATGATTAAAAAATGCCGATACATATCTAATATCTATATCTAATCAATGATAAATCATCTCTATTTCAATTATATTAATCATTTGTTATAATTTTTATATATATATATCGTGACTAAAATATATTGCGGGTTCGGTGGAAATCATGAGGATATCCACATGAGTCTAATAGGATTTATCTTGTTTGAGTAAAATAGGTTATAGGATTGATAACTCAATTTTCTAATATTTAATGTAACACTGCGCCTGCCTCTGCAGTAACTTGTTCATCATTATTTAGTTGAATTTCAAGCATTGCCATTGGCTACTTTAAAATCTTATATTGCATAGGGGCTCTCTTCATTTGATGACTTTTAACTCTATTAAAAATGATCAACAAGCAGGTTTAACCAGTTTGTCACACGCTTTAATTTAGTTTTTTATGCATGGAAGAAATTAGTCATCAAGACTTTCCGCTCTATCCTTTATGTATTGCTTTGTCCTTTCAAAGGATTTTTCAATATAAAGTATTTAAATATGATTTGATTCAATTGCAACCCTTAGTCAAATATATTCGAGCCAACATACAGCCATTTCTCATCATAATTATAAATACAGATATCCTTTGGTTTTTGATGATATCCTTTGAGGATGCTATTGAATCCACCAGGTCCAAATTGTTACATGGTTTGGTTTGATAAAACAAAAAGACAATTGTTGAGATGTTTTTCCTCTTAATGATACGCCTGAAAGGTACAAATGCAAACTTCGATAGATGTATTCAGGGGTGTTTTATTTCTGATTATCTATGATGAAATAAGGTGCGCTTCCTCAAGAAATGGGTTTTAAGTTCAGAGCCGATCAACTCTTAAGAATGTTCAAATACATCTAGTTCAATCAATAGCTAAATATATGAGATTTAGTGAGAAGAGACTATTAAACTATAACTCTACATACCTATTTGTTACTATGTTTATGTCATTGTTGACATTTACAATTACTGCTAACCAAGTTGCTCTTGGTCAGGAAGAGTCGTCACCTTTTAAGGGGATGAATTTCTCAAAGCCTTCAGATTTGTACAGCAATAAGCAAGGAATCTTGGAAGTTTCACTTATCGTTGAAGAGAAGCAAGGCATGATTGGAAACCAATCAGTCACAGCGCTGGTCTATAACGGATCGCTCATGGCACCAACGCTACACATCAAACCGGGAGAACGACTGGTGGTAAACCTTGTTAACAAGATAGATGAATCTAACATACATTATCATGGTTTCCATGTGTCACCGATAGGTAGCTCAGACAATGTCTTTCGTGTAGTGGAACCTGGAGAAACTGCAAGGTACGTGCTTGATATCCCGATCAATCATCCAACAGGAACTTTCTGGTACCATCCGCACCTCCATGGTCTAGCTACTTCTCAGGTGGGCGGCGGGATGTCAGGTTTGATCGAGATTGAAGGCTTGAAGGACTTACTACCTAGTGCTTTGCACAATATCACTCAGCAGACGTTGGTTTTGAAGGCTTTTCCATGGAGCCTGAACGGAAGTTCAACTAATCCAATATACAAGTGGGCAAATTATTTTACCGTCAATGGTTACACTAATCCTGCTATAAATATTTCATCAGGAGAGACTCAACTTTGGGAACTTGCAAATATTGATCCCGCAACGTTTTACAATATAACATTGCCAGGTCACACCTTCAAGGTAATTGCGGAAGATGGTAACCCTGTCTGGGAAGTCTGGGATGCAAAAAGCCTTGTGCTTCCCGCTGGTAAGAGATTTGATGTATTAGTTACTGGTGGAGAAAATGGAACTTATCCTCTTAAATCGCTCCCATACAACCGCTCTGGATTCTCTCCGACCTCTGAAGTGACCTTAGCAACGGTAAACGTACAAGACAAAGATGAAATTCAGACAGCAGAAGTCACTCCCTCGAGTTTAGTGACCAAGGGACGACCTAGGAGATGCTCAGATCCAGGCTCAACTGTACGCTAGTCTTCAATGGCTCACCAGATAACCAAACAGCAAACCGATTTGGCGACGTAGGAACTAATCAGATAAACGGCAAAGTTTTTGATCATAACCGAGTCGACTATATGGTAAATCTAGGAGATGTGGAGGAGTGGACACTCAAAAATACTGATAACGAAGATCATACATTTCACATTCATGTCAATGACTTCCAGGTTATGTCAGTAAACGGTCAACCTTATAATGCACACGGCTTGCAGGATACGGTAGTGCTTCCACAGGGTGGTGAAGTTGTGGTTCGTATCCCATTCACGGATTTTGTTGGAAAATTCGTCTTTCATTGCCACATTCTTCCACATGAGGATACTGGTATGATGGGCATCGTTGAGGTGGTCGATCCATTCACACCACGGGAGTGATGAAGTAACTCAATTATGTTGAAGGTACAGGAAGAATCAATTTATCTAACGAAACCAAATTTTCCATATCTTTGATTTGTTTTTTTTCAAACCTCGTAATTAAAGTCTACTACATAAACTATATCATTTGTCAAGAGTAAACAAATGGGTATAGACTTGCGACTTTTGATTTCTTTGTTTGTAACTCTGTTTTTGATATTTAATGAGATTAAGTAAGAGCTTAAAAGCCCATTGAGGATTCTTTTTTCCTTGGGTGGCAAGGTTACACCTTTCACGAAATTCTGCTCCTTCAATTCTAGAATAATCGAAAAAGGTCCTCAATCATCTGAAATAACTATCTTTGGTTTGATCCTGATCGAATTGAATAGTCAAACATAACTAACGGTTCAATGGTTTTTTCATCCTCATCGCGGTCGCCATTGCCAGGGTTGAAATCGCCTCCAATCGTAACTTTTTCGCTAAAATTAGCTTGATTATTGGACATAGTTCATACCTTTTTTGTTTCAAGTCCACTATGGGAACTAATATCATTGCGGGTTCAGGGGTATGTGAAACAAATTTTATTAGTTTTTTCTTCAACCAAAATGTATGATATTTAATTGGGGTGTAATCGCTTTGAAATTAGGATTTGATTTTATATAAAAAAAATATTTTGAATTTTAATAATTAAGCAGTTGTCAAAATATTCCTACTAACAGCTCTACTATAGTTACGAGTGAATATACCAAATAACAATATTTTCAGATGAAATACACTCAACAGAAACACTTTCACCTTCTTGAGTTGTAAACAACGTATTACATGGTAAACCATTTGTACCATTGTAGATTATTTCTTCTACCTGTTGTTCTAATTGCTGAGAGGGGGCTAAGCTGATCTCTTCAACAAATTCTTCTGCTATTTTTACAATATTATGTCCTACAATTGATGACACAATTTTTGTAGAGTTGTCAATGTTTCCAATATTTCGTTGCTCAAAAATCAAGATGTATGATTTTTCTTCACTATTTGAATTTGAGGTGGAATTTGACAATGGCAATGCTATAGTGTTATTTTGCGCATTAGTGTTTGAGGATTCAAATAGAGTAAATCCTGCGATAAATGTGGCTAAAATGATCGATAATAATAGATTTTTTACTTTCATATATAACCTATTCACAGGTTAAATAAATATGAATAATTGAGCCAATTGGGCTCAAATTAAAAAGGGATTTTTACTTACTCTGTCTACTTAATTGCATTATCCGGATCATAGATTTTCTTTGTTTTAACAAATCTATTTCTTGTCAGCAAGCATGCCAAAGAATTCTAATTTACATTCGAAATATACACAGAGCATTAACACAATTACAGAATAATAATAGGTCTATTGCTATGTTCAATTAACTGTTTCTAACTCTTAGTTGTGGCATTAAGTGAATAGATTCGACCAATCCCGTACATGCTCTAGTTTACAATTTTATAGTGTGCAGGGAAAATAATCATCTTAAAATTCTGTCATGTCCTTCATGTATTACATTGTTCTTTCTATCAGGCTTTTCTCCTTTTTGGCGAGCTTCAATAGTCGAGTACATGTTTGTTCGAAGATTCTTTCAAGATTTAGTAAATTCAAAACTCAATTTAGCAATGAAGGATGTTGTCTTTTTGGACCTTTGGATTTAAGCGAAAATATAAAATTTTCATATCATGTAGGCTCTTTCCCTAAGCATATGGATTAACCAAAGCTTGAATAATAATATGATTAGAAAAATGATCTACTTTTTTTGAGATGAAACAAAATTCTAGTATATCGTTACTATAAATAGGTAGATTGTTCGGTGGGACGAGTGTGAAATTTCATACTAGTTGGTATTCTTAGAATACTGCTTTTGAATCCTACTTTAGTGATTAGGTAGTTTAGGACCCGGTCCTATCGGTATCTTACTAAGAATTATTAAACTCGGATCTTGCCCAAAGATTTTCAAAGATCGAATCATAGGACATCACCGTATACTCACTATTAGAATAGATTGCCATGTTCACGTCATCAACTTCGTCAAAATTATCATAGTAAACAGAAATGTCTTTTGAATCTACTGCCAATACATATTCTCCATCTATAATAATTATGATCGTCTGAGCCTGGATTTTTTCATTAACAGATCTGAATTCCACAGGCTGATGAGTATGTACAATGGAGTGCAGACTACCACTCATTACACTAAATTCATTGTCAGACAAAATTTTTAGTTTTATTTCATGGTGATTTAGTATACTGGTTTCCAATAAATTAAATAAAAATTCCCTACCATTTTTATAAAATGAATTCTGCGTCGGCAAAACAATATCTATTTCTTCGACCGCAGAAGAGATAAGATGAGAAATTATTTTATCAATCTCAGTTTTATCTTGTACTGTTTCGATAAATTCTCTCTTCGCACCTTCTTCAATCTCCCTAACTCGCTTATTAGCAGGAATGGCCTTTCTCCACAACATCTCAAATACGAATTGTTGTTGCTCAACAAACGCCTTTGCAGTACTTAAAACACTTTCTGTCGGTCCTTCACCCTCAGTGACAGCGGCAGTAGCTTGGTAGTCTTCACCATCAACGATTGAATAATTACCCTTTATTTCATCCATATGGCGAAACACTCCTGTTTTCATTAGCTCCTTGACATAGGAAAGATTTTGTGGCGTTATTTCCGTAATATATCTAATACTTACTCCGTTCTTTTTTAGTAGAACTATCAAGTCAAAAATGGGTTTTGCTTTTACAGTACCTTCTAAGGCAGCTGCGCTAACACAAACATCTATCTTCTTATTTGCTTTTGATAATCTCTTTAAGGTTCTCTTAATTATAGCGTCCAGTCCATAAACAATTTCAGTATTATACGAATGAGACATTGTATTGGACTCAAACCGAAGATATTTTACTTTATAAAGATACCTTTAAGGTAAATTTTTAGATAGGTATACTAACCCGATGTTGAATCATTTCTTATGATAATTTGTTAGATGGGATTAAGTTCCGTATACTATGCGGGTTCGGTGGAAATCATGAGGATATCCACATGAGTCCAAAATAGGTTGGAAAAATTTTTTTGAATTAAAAGTGAATTAATCTAAGGGTTACGAAAATTAATTGATTTGAATACCTTAATGAATATTCTGTATATGAACCTGAAAATATCAAACTATTTTATATGAATATTATTTTCATTTTGATTATCTGACCAATCATTAAAATTCGAAGCCAAGTATATTACTCGTCACTAAATAGTGTTGAAGTAAAATATTTTATACTACCCTTATTATCCATTTTATGATTGTCTAATCATTGTAAATCATTGCCAATTATACTAACTACTTTTATTGTTATTTTACTTGTGTTTAATTCTACTTCAGCGGGAATTTCTACTACAATCTTGTTTCAAAATGGCGTAAGCGAGGTTACCCAAAATAATTTACTAATAATATCTGTTTTTGCGTCTCCTGACGAGGAATCTGATGAGAACAACGATGATGCTGGTGAAGATACTCAAGGATTACCTGACGAGGAATCTGATGAGAACAACGATGATGCTGGTGAAGATACTCAAGGATTACCTGACGAGGAATCTGATGAGAACAACGATGATGCTGGTGAAGATACTCAAGGATTACAAGATGTAGAGAACACAACCACTGTCAATCCATCTTTAACCGCTTTGTCCGAGCCACCACAAAATCAAGAATGTCCAGATGGATCACCACCAGGATGCTATGTGATTGGTGGTGGATTATCAAGACAATGTCCATCAGACGCAATCACAGTAAAGAACACTCCAGGCGGACCTGAGGGTACCATGTGCGCACCTATTCCACCAGAGGAATGTCCAGATGGATCACCACCAGGATGCTATGTGATTGGTGGTGGATTATCAAGACAATGTCCATCAGACGCAATCACAGTAAAGAACACTCCAGGCGGACCTGAGGGTACATGTGCGCACCTATTCCACCAGAGGAATGTCCAGATGGATCACCACCAGGATGCTATGTGATTGGTGGTGGATTATCAAGACAATGTCCATCAGACGCAATCACAGTAAAGAACACTCCAGGCGGACCTGAGGTACCGTGCGCACCTATTCCACCAGAGGAATGTCCAGATGGATCACCACCAGGATGCTATGTGATTGGTGGTGGATTATCAAGACAATGTCCATCAGACGCAATCACAGTAAAGAACACTCCAGGCGGACCTGAGGGTACCATGTGCGCACCTATTCCACAACAAAATCAAGAGAATCCAAATGATGCTTTTGTGAGTAAATGAACAGCTACTAGATAATAGTATAGTAACCAC
The DNA here is from genome assembly GCA_963850055.1 of uncultured Nitrososphaeraceae archaeon. Lineage (GTDB taxonomy): Archaea > Thermoproteota > Nitrososphaeria > Nitrososphaerales > Nitrososphaeraceae > Nitrosocosmicus. The sequence goes on from CAWKJS010000007.1 coordinate 18,175, forward strand.
TAATCTTACAACTCGAGATTCTGCTGTAAAGGAACCTCTACCAAATAATAGAGTACTGAATCCCAATGGACTCAATACAGAAGCAACAGTAACAAAATCATCTCCAGCATCTTGTAAAGCTCAAGGAACTTTATTCAATCCAACTATGAATATTTGTAAAAATCCACAAAGTATACAGGATTGTGCGAAAATTATGCAAAGATATGATCCTAATCAAGGAAAATGTATCTAAATATTTATCTCATAAACAGATGAAAAGGAAATAAGACAAGAGATTCAGTTATTTGATAGTAGTTAAGATCCTATTTTAGATGTAGGCAAATCAATTCTAACCCAGAAGTAAAAGGAATTTACAAAATGGATTTTAGGGAGTAAATTCAGTATGGTATGCGGGTTCGGTGGTATGTGAAACACATTTGACTCGATTTTATCACTCTATTTTAATAAAAAATAATATTACAAATCGTGAGTATTGCTTTAAGTAGACCTATTGATCATCAGAAAAACAAAAAAGAGCTTTAGTAAAACAGTAGTTTGAATGCTACTACTTGGTTAGACTATTTCCACTTCCTATAGGTTGATTAGCATTTGGGTTAGGTGGATTATAAGGACAACCTAAAGCTGAACAGGTGATAACTCCTTCAGGTTTTTCGCTTCCATCAAGTGGTACACAAATCGGGTTAGGGCTATTGGGGTCGTATCCATACCCAGGCGTACAACCTATGGTTACTAAATCCGGCTCGGTATTACCACTTCCTATAGGTTGATTAGCATTTGGGTTAGGTGGATTATAAGGACAACCTAAAGCTGAACAGGTGATAACTCCTTCAGGTTTTTCGCTTCCATCAAGTGGTACACAAATCGGGTTAGGGCTATTGGGGTCGTATCCATACCCAGGCGTACAACCTATGGTTATTAATGTCGAATTGCTGTTGACTACAGGTAACTTATTTCCTATAGATGAATTCTGATCCTGTGAGATATCTTCGAACTTGTGGATTCTTCACCTGTGGATTCTTCACCTGTGGATTCTTCACCTGTGGATTCTTCACCTGTGGATTCTTCACCTGTGGATTCTTCACCTTGTTGAGGAGTAGCAGAACCATAAACTGTATTTTCTATATCCATCGAATAAGAAGATAATGATGCGACAGTGACCATTGAAGTTATTAATGCAAATAGCATGGTGATCAGGAAAATGGGTTTATTAACCAATTTTATTCAGATATTGATTCTCAGAGTATTATAAATATGTTTAAGAGTAGATAATGATAAGGTTTTCTTTGCTATCAACTGATTTTTTAATAATCTTTTTTAATATGCCGACAGTTTAGAATTACTTTAACTAGATTATATGGTAAATCGTTACTAATATTACTAATATTGGTATCTGGTTCGGTGGGATTAAGATCCTTATGGTATAAGGGTTCGGTAATATCATGAGGATATCCACATGAGTCTGGTAGACTTGAATTGAATTATTCAATTTATTGATCATTTGATACTAAAGGGTAACAAACATACTAATCCTTAAATAACATTATCAATAGACTACAGTGAAAAATGTTTATCGCTATTATTTTCTCACTTCTCATCATTGCTGCACCCTTGGCTAACTTTGCGTACAGTCAACCAAGTCAAATGAGCTCAAACAGTATTAGTGATGACGATATAAATACAGATACACTAAACATACAAGACATCCCAGCAAAAAAAGTTCGTGTGGGTGATATAGATGTTGCATATAAAACCTTTGGAAAGGGTAACCCTATTCTACTGATTAATGGTTACTCCTTCACCATGGATAGTTGGGACCCGACTTTACTAGAAACCCTTGCTTCCAATCATACAGTAATCGTTTTTGATAACCGGGGAATAGGAAATACGACCTCTGGCAATGGGCAACAGTTCTCTGTAGGACAATTTGCAAATGACACTGCAGGATTGTTAGATGCACTAGACATCAAGAAAGCAGATGTACTCTCATGGTCATTGGGCGGAGCGATAGCCCAGGAATTGGTAATTAATAATCCTGATAAAGTTGGAAGACTCATTCTCTATGCAATAGGTTGCGGTGGTCCGGATTCTGTACCACCAAGCCAGGAATTCCTAAGTGTGCTGACTAATGGAACAGGAACTGCAGAAGAAAGAATAGCACGACTTGTACCATTATTCTTCCCTGAGGAATGGCGCAATCAAAATCCAAATTATCTTGAAAATATTCCAAAAACTACAGAGACAGTTCTTAATGAAACACTTAACAAGCAGATAGAAGCAGCATTCAGCTCGTCAAGTACTTGCGATAGACTAAAAACTGTAACTCAGCCTACACTAGTCATAGTAGGAACTGACGATGCGGCTACTCCGGCACCAAATTCCCTAACAATGGCATCACTTATTCCTGGAGCGTGGTACGTTCAAATTAATGGAGCTGATCATGGATTGATGTATCAATATCCAGAACAATTCAGCGGTATAGTGGAAGCTTTCTTAGAAAATACCAATACACCATAATTGGTGTAGAATTTTTATAATCCCTTTTTTAAGACCCAAGTTAATAATATATTTATCAAGAATGGTCTCCTCTCTTACTTCTTCCGATGAGATAAGAATCGAAACAAATCCTCTTAATTTACTCACCATATCAAAAATTTATGTACGCTTTTAACTCCAAAGAATCAAAGCGTCAATATCCTAAAAGGTTACAAAGGTTCCTTGATTTCATAGATATCAGATCTGGTTCTATCGAAGAGAATTGTAATTTGTTTTATAAAAAATTAAAAGTAAAAAAAGATAGCACATCATGGCTTGAAAATGAATTATTCAAATTTTTCTCTTTGCAAAATCAGAGGGCTGAAAGTGGAGAAATATCTATCGAAATTATCAAAAACTATTTTAAACCTATAAAAAGATTGAACACTATAAATTATGAAAGGTCCATTTCGATAGAATATGTTTACAATTGATTTTTGTATTATAAGAGCTATGGTTAGGCTTGCTTAAGTTAAACGATATAATAAATATCAAAAAGTTAGGACATCCATTCTGCGGAATTCGTATATGTTAGTATAAATTTTATAATCAAAAAGTTGGCTTTAAACTACAAATTGTTAAAGGTGGTCTAATTCTGCAAGATATCTATTGTTGATTGAATCGTTTAATACTACAAAAAATAAAAAGAGATGATTAACCTTGTGCTGCTGCGTTGCTACCTGAATTCTCTTGGTTTTGGAAGCTCAAGTTGTTTCCAGAGTCTTCAGTATCGTCACCTGATACTACTTGACTGTTTTGTTCTGAGGATTGAGATTGGCCTATTGCTTGGGAAGCGCTATTTCCATCCCCGTTACCATTTCCGTCCTGAGCTAAAGCGTTGCTACCTGAATTCTCTTGGTTTTGGAAGCTCAAGTTGTTTCCAGAGTCTTCAGTATCGTCACCTGATACTACTTGACTGTTTTGTTCTGAGGATTGAGATTGGCCTATTGCTTGGGAAGCAAAGTTTCCGTTGTAATCTTCATCATAATGTTCTCTCAAATTTTTATCACATGCTTCTTCATGGTCTTCATAATAATCTTTATCATCCTTGCAATCGTCTTTGTCTACCCCATAGTGTGCAAATACACTTGGAAAGTTGTCTAAAGCAGGGCCCAAGGTCATCACTGTCGCAAATATAGCAATCACTAATACAAGTGTGCTTTTATTTTTATTACTTGACAATACTTTTGTTGATGTATTCATTTGTAATCTTTAGTATCAAATAAAAATATATTGCATTTACTAACAAAGTGCAATACTCTAATACTCTTGGAGTTTTAGAATTATGTCATTTAATTTCCCGCAGGCAATGTCACATTTTGCTATGCTACAAGTCTAATCTAGTGTTGGTTAGCCATTCTTTGGGTAGTGGTGCACGCACATATGATCTTTTGACTTAATCAATGTTTTCTTCGCCACTAGAGATAGTTCCATTCATAGCAAGTAACAGTAGAGGTCCGAAGGTTTCTCCATTATCATTACTAATTCTCATTATAGGATCATTTGCAGTTTGGTTTCTCTCCCACCATGTAACATACACATAATTATCTGACGCCATTATCTCAACATCTTCTGACTCTGCATTTGGAGTATTACTTAGGTTAATCTTTTCTCCAAATGTAGCTCCATTATCATTTGATGCTCTAAATAATATTTCATTGTTTCCCGATTTATTAGTCCACCAGGCTACGTATACATTATCTTCTGATATAGCTATTGGAGCGTCAGCTACTAAATTTACGTGTCTTCTATCGGAAAGTAGTAGAGCATTAGCTTCAGAATCTAGAAAATTAATATTGCTTATTGTTATCACTGATATCGTACCTGTGATAATCATCAATACCATACAAGTTCTAAGAAAATTTTGCATACATGTTATCAAATAAAATAAATAATGTTTGATAAATATATGTTGTGTCATAGTTGTAGTTAATGTACTCAGTCAAGTATCGTAGTGTATGCCGTCAATTCATCGGAGTCGTAGTGCCTTAGTAGAAGGAATATTCAAAAATGAAGGTACTCCAATCTCATTAGGATTTGTCCGTACGAAATTCTAGACTTCATAGTTAACAAAATACGACAAGAATCGAGTCACTCTACTTATATGACACTGGGTCACAATTCCAAACAAATAAAGCTGGTATCATAGACTATCGTATTTTGATTGAAAACTTACTATCCACTAGACCAACCCGTTATAATTCGTCATATATTCTAATTGGAATTCTGTATTTTATCGGGTTGATTGATCGGTCATCAAATTATATCAAGAAACACCGTCGCAGGGGTAGACCTTTTGTATACTCGCCTATACTCAACAACAGTATCTCTCCTTTTAGTTTGATTAATTGACTCATAGAATGGTTTATTTTTGATTTCATATGAGAACAGGGCTATCTGATCCGTAACAGTCTAATAGGGTTTCGTGGATTTGTCTCCAATATATCCAGTGATTCCAGAAATTTTCATAGAACAACGAATCAAATCGAAAGAATACTTCATGGATTAATACAAAGTAATACCTAATTGATATAATTCAATAATAACTTGAGTGAAAAACGGTAAAGATAAAAGAAACTCAAATATCATCATACATTTAATTTCATATAATATTTGACTGTTTGATTAGTATTTCAAATATATTTAAATGTGTTGTTGATTATGGACAATATCAAGAATTACTTGAACATTTAAAGATAATTCAAATTGAAAAGATATGGTTTTAGGCTTTTTTACTATTAGGGTTGCATGTGGACATGGTGATTGATTGATTTTAAAACAATTCGAATGGGAAGGTAGACCCTCTATGCTCAAAAGGTATGGCAGAGCTTTCTATTGCAATTTGAAATCCCAAAACCATTTATCTATTTACACTAATATCGTTACTAAAATAGAATATCGCCTTCGGTGGGATTAAATTCCGTATGGTATGAGGGTCCGGTTATTTTAACGCATTTGAACCAGATCAAGCACTTTATGATAATACCGTTTTCGAAAATAGATATCAGTATTGGTTCTTGTTATAAGCTCACATATATGATATTCATCAAATAATCAATAGACATCCAAAGTAGTTTCTAAATAGTTTTTATCATATTGTGATGACCACTTTTCCCCGAGGATGATTATCTTTTTGGTATTCTAGTGCCTTGGCAGTTTCAGCTAATGGAAATGTCTTTTCAACATTTACTTTGATATTATTTTGGTCTATCCATTGTGCCAATTTAGTCAATCGTTCATTTGTTGTCTCAGTAAATTGAAATATCGCTTTGACACCATATTGTTTCATCAAATTCGAATCTGGTTGTTCTAACATGGAGACGATAGTTCCGTTATTTTTCAATACTTTAAAGGATTTTTTATAGGTCTCGCCACCTACTGTATCAAGTACTGCATCAAAGTCTTGTAGTATATCTTCGAAATTCTGGGTTGTGTAATCAACAATCTCATCTGCTCCCAACTGTCGAACAAACTCCTTATCTTCGGATTTTACTGTTGTCGCAACGAACGCTCCCAAATGCTTTGCGAGCTGTATTGCTATTGAACCAATACCTCCTGCTCCTCCATGAATTAGGATTTTTTGATTCTTGGATAATCCAATATTTTCTACAAGCGCCTGCCACGCACTGACACCAACAAGGGGTAAACCGGAGGTTTCTATAGGATTTAGAGTCTTTGGTTTAGGTCCGATATTGTCAATATTTGTTAAAACTAATTCAGCGAAAGATCCTGAGCTACCAGACAGTGGAGATCCTTGTCCATAAACTTCATCGCCAATGTTAAAACCCGCCGATGCATTTTCCCCTAATTCTTTGATTATCCCTGAAAAATCTGTCCCGAGTGTAGCTGGGAATTGGAGTGGAACCATTTGTTGAAAATATCCTTCACGTATTTTCCAGTCAACGGGGTTAACTCCCGATGCCTTAACTTCAACAAGAACCTTACCGGTAGATACTTTTGGTATAGGGACGTCATCGTTTATACCGAGAACGTCGCTTCCACCATATTTATTTATTTGAATTGATTTCATCTATAAATCACTTTGTTATATCTACTATTAAAAGGAAAGTATTTAAATTGGTAAGGGATAAGATAGTAAGTAGATGAAATTAGTGTAAGTTGGCAGATTCAGATACCTTAGAAAGAAACATTATAATATATGGAATAGAATGTAAAAGACGACCTGTTTTTAAGAAAACGAAGATCCGAAAATATAGATTGGAGTCGAACGATTAGAGAAAATAATTGTTAAGTATTTAGGAACTATGGATAACCCTCTCACCCAAACGCTTCTGGAAAATGCTAAAAAAATACGTTGTAATTGAAATTACTCCCAAGTTTTCTCTGAATGGGATTTTGGAAAGTCGATGTAATAATTAGTTGTGTCTTATGATTGGGTAGGATTAAGTTCCGTATACAATGCGGGTTCGGTGGTTCATATAATGATATCGTTCTGTAAGGGGCCCTAGCCATTATAAGAAATAACGCATTAATATAGTTATATGGTCCTAAAACTAGTCAATATGCCCTTAATATTCCGATTGGTTCTAGTAGTGGCACGATAGGAAATTCGAATCCAGTAGTCTTTTGCCTACAGTAAATTCCAACACGGTTCATATACTTATATGCTGTTTTACCAATTGTTTTTAGTCATTCCAATTACGATTGTTATAGTTTCTACGCTTGGTTTGGGTCTCGTTACAACACATGCACTTGATCATTCCCTTCCAAGTGGTATATATAAATTCCATTCAATTCCATACATAAGAAACACTCTTAGAGATACTGTTTATCGATCAGGAACTATGATAATTACAAACCACTTGGGTAAAAGTGTAGAAGTCGAATTGTTGCATATAATCGTACTATTTTATCCACACAAATAGATCACGGAGATACGCTTTATACTAGAGAGGACCCTGCGATTTATAGTATTGTAATTACTCCTGAGGGTGAGGCGCCGATCAAGGAACTGCTGGATTTGAGGGGTTGTGTAGTAATGATCGTTCTCCAAACCCCTACCAGAGATAACTCAGAAGTTTATGTAGCTCAATGCCCTAGGGATTTATCCAGTTCATCAGATGGATTGGAGTTTAGGAATACCGCATCTTTTTCAAACTCATTTGAATCTATCAAATAACTATTTCTAGCAAATTGCTACAAAAACCTAAACGATTCAAATATTTCTTCCAGTTGATTCTGAACATTCAGAGAATCTATGCTTTTGGTATTTTGTTGATCCTGTTCAAATAAGGTTATAAAACCACGATCTTTTTTGTCATTTATGATAAACGTTCTTTCATGTATAACTATATTTTTATCATCGTACGATCTCTTTACGATTACAGTTCCAGAGCGGCCACTTCTAATGGGATATTTATCTAACTTTGATTCTTCGAGTATTGTCTCTCCTAAGTAAATTGCATCCTTTAATACTTTTTCAATAGCCATTTCAATGGGACCCTCGGAGTTTATTTTTACATTCACTCTTTTAAACCCAAAAATTACCGAATCGCTGTGCATCAACACATCTGCACCAAAATTCTTTATGCTCTCATCAGTTATCTCAACCCAATCTGATGGATAATCAAATGCTATGCCTAATTCTATATTTTCATAGTGTTTCTTCTCTAACTCCATCCTCTTTGATGCTCCTCTTCTCCAAATAAATTATAGTAGATGGCTGGTTTAAAAATGATCATACTGTATCCCACAGTATTTTCCTTAAACCCATTCCATCAATTTCTCAGCAGACTCAAATGATTTTCATACAGTTACATAGTCGTCTAAGTCTGCGTGAGTTCTTATCTCCAGTGCATCTTTGATATAGTCGGCGAATGATTGATTCTAAACCTCTTCAGCGAGTCTCCTGATAAGTAGGTATTCGTTGTAGGAATTTCGGAATAACCGTTTTTCATTGACTGCGACCATCTTCTCCTTCGTTGGTTTTTGATTTATTGTCCTCATACCGTGTAGTAGTAGGCCTAAAGGATTTTTACAAAACAGATTTCCTAGGATTTGATAATTTTCTAGATGCATTGCTAAAATCATAAAAATAATACTTTATGATACCATCTTTATTCGTTTGGAATTAAGACCCAATTGCAGTAAATCCCACCTTTACAGCACCAAGTATTGACACACAGCAAGACTGTCTTTCAGATTGTAGTTACAAATGAGCAGGGATTGACAAGTGAACCTGATAGTGTTTCAATTACTGTAAATGCGGAAAATGAAACTCCATCATTTGAGGGAATACTTGGCTCTGGAAAAACATAAACGTCCAGGTTCAAGAGAATTCTGGCAATATTACAGGTGGACAATCAGGTGCTGGAAATATGTATTCTGACTCTCCCATTTTCCAAGGTCAATCTACAGAGCAGGATAGTCAGGTAATATCTTAGACTTCTAACAAGGTAAGACAATAAGAACCACAGAAGGGCTGGATAAAGTCTCATCTCTTTTTATTTACCAAAATCCAAGCAAATTAATAGACAAGGTTACTTAACTATTTCCTATATCGTTACTATACATAGGTAGCTTGTTTGGTGGAAAGTGTCACAGATCTGAGAGTAAGTCGCTTTTATCGGCCATTTGTAAGATCTATCCTTTAACGATCCTACATACGATTTTAATTGCTCCTGCCAAATTAACAAAGCTTCAGAAGTATGTCATAGGTTTATTTATATTATTATAGCATTATAACCATATGATTAACTCTACTCTCTTAATATTGGTGGGAATTCTTAGCATTGCAATTTCTTTCAGCACCGAGACTTTATTTACAGTAGATGCACAACAGTCAATAGAAAACTCTTCGAATTTAACTTATCCAAATAACCCAACTTTAACAATAGGAGAAAGACTTAACGGAACGGGTGAACAGGAAAATAATTCTAATGAGTCAGATAGTAATTTAGGATTAATCTAACAATTACAAATTTACGTGACATAGACTCCTGAATATTATAGCAGAACAAATAGGTGGGACGAGTATAAAATTTTATACGAGTTAGTAATTCAGAAACCAATTTAAACATCATGATGGGAGTTATAAATAATTCAGATAATAAATAAGATTACTTCAACCTCCTCCACCATCCTTGCCCCCTCCAGAATTCTCCACTTCTAACTCCTTCAATTCATCTTCTAACTCAGAATCAGATTTCGTTACTGGTTTTAGGATTTCTTTATTTAACTTGTCATTCTTCGATGAATCACTTTCGGGTGTCTTTTCCTCACTCATATATTCTAAATGGAGACAAATATAGATAAACTTTGAAATTTTCCTAATTTAGATTGTTAATACAATATTCTAAACCAGAATTTCGTAAATTGCTAATTCGTAATAAGGATAAGTATTTAGCAATAAGCAACTTAATATGAAAATCCTAAAGTATGTGAAATGGAAGCTATACGGATACTTGTATTTTGATTGACTTGTAAAAACATTATCTGTAATCACAAATAAAAAAATTTGAACACAGTCTTAAAAGAAACTTTAAGACAGATTGATTATCGTGTTTGAAGTTTCGCAATAAAAATGTGATAGTTATATTGGCTATTCCATTGTCATATTTACACTATTAGCTTGAGCCATTAACTAAGTCCTTCATTCCTTCCATCACGCCACCAGTAGCATTTGATAGTGCTTCGCCAGTTTCATTCATTGCAGCTTCCATTCCTTGAGTTGCTGTTTGACTAGTCCCATTCATTGACTCTTGAGCAATTTCCCCAGTTTGGTTTTGCCTCATTTCAGCAACCATTGAATTATTATAAGTATCGGATGTGGAATTAGTCAGACAATTTACCATTGACACATTTATTCCCATATCAGGGGTACACTTATACATTGTAACTTGTGCCTGAATGTTATTCTGATATAACATTTCCACACTACTTAATGTTATAGCCAAAACAAATGCAATAATACATCCCTTAATAATTTCTATTTTTACAGATACAATTTTAGGGCGATTTGATCTTTTCTTTAGATAAAGAACCATAGAGAAAAAAATTGTATAATAAAGTATTTAACGCTAATAAATATTGTCTCCCTAGTGCTAAAACTAACTAAATATTGTGAGTTTATGCAATACGTAAGAATCTTTCTAATTCTTCTCATGAATTCAGAATATTCAGAATTGCAATTAAGAAATTGAAAGAAACCCACCTTCTAATACCGATTGTTAAGGACTTAACTGAATACTTGTATTCCATGAGATCATGTAGTCTGAATGAGACGAGATCAATCATCATAGTAATGAAAAGTTATTGAGTGTAAGTTATTATTTTAACCTCGAATAGTTTTATTAAAATTATTTCACCATGTATACTCATTTTAGTTTTGCAAATATGATGTGGATCTAGTTGGTACAAGGTCCTCAATATATAATGTTATCTGGGATGACAGAAGACTGTGGTAGTGAGATAATTTAAACTGTAATTCTAACTCTAAAAATAACTTACCTTCATATAATTATTATGTTAAACACAATTCTATAATCCGAATTTAATGTTCCTCATAATAGGATACAACTTATCACCTAGAGCAAGAATGAAGAAAACTTCGATTCTGGTATCAAAAGATTGATTATAAATTATTCAAGATTGAGGAAAAAAATGATTTGTATATGAAATCAGAGTAATTGATGTGAACTTATACCATGATTTTTTAATTCTTGCTGTGAGCCAAAGTTCTGTCCGCATTTATCACAAGAAAATAATGCCTCGTTATTCTTTGAAATTTCATCTGAATTTTTTCCACTATCTACTTTATAATTATTCATAGTATATCCTAGACTACAAACAATTTATAGTTCCAGAATTTATAAAGTAATTACCAAAACAGTTTACTTTTTGAAAAATATTTTTAAAAGCGTTAACAATTTGTTTTATCAACTTTGCTTGCCGAACTATATCAATCACTTGTTTTTTTTTTGGAATATTGCGATTGCCTGTGGTCTCAATTTTAACAGTTTAGAAATGATATTATTTTGGATGAGATTATGTGTTTGACCGCAAGAAATTGTATCGACAAGGTCATAATTGTTATTGAAAAAGCGAAGAGAGCATCACCAAATGACATTGTATCGCCTAGTCGCGCTTTCTTTTTGTCGCTCGTATCCACTATCTAGAAAAAATAAGTAAACGTAAAAATTATGGTCAATCGCACAAAATGGATTTATCATAAGAATACCATTTTTATTATATCGACATCAAACATGTCCTTATCGGTAAGCAATATTTGCTATTGATAGATCTCAACGATATAAAATGCGGGTGAGAAATGATAACGGTCAATACAACGTCACGGTTCACAAGTATCGGTTCACCCCTCTATTTAGTGTGTTATCAATAAAATAGTTCTCACATGAAGTCAAAGATAAATCTTAGTTCATGATTCTCAGATCCTTCGGTGGGATGACAATAAAATCTCATAACCTCTATTTGTTCGTTTTATTTGTATCTACGTCATATACCTTTATGTATATTTTAGGATGAAGTGATATTTCTGTGATACATCAAAGAATAGTTAAAACCCTATTGCTTGGAGCGTTAGGAGGAGTCATTGCAAGCATCGTCATGTATCCTTTCCTATTTCTTACTACTAGTATGATGGGAATTCCTTTGGATGACTTGTCTATAGCCAGAGGCATGGCAATAAGCAATATCAATGACAATTATTATCTTAATTTGACATTAGGTATTGGAATGCATCTACTTACCGGAGCCATTGCTGGTGCGATATTTACGATAATAGTAAGTACGGTAAAGAAATTTAGAATTATTAACTTTAAGAGAGGAATTATGGAAGGAATTGTTTATTCAATTATTATATTCATTGTGTTGTATATTCCAACTACTATGAGCATGGTATATCCAAATCTCATTGACATCATGAATCAATCTAGTCCCGCCCAGAGTAGCTCAAAAGATCAGAAAACGGTTGAACAAAATCTTGTTCCTATATACGGGTTTGGATTTATAGCACATGTCATGTTTGGAGTAATATTAGGATTTGTGACATCATTGTTAAATTTTAGAGGATATATAATTCTAAACAAATAACACGGTTTCTTACTTGTTTATTGTATATTAATATCGTTACTAAAATATGTAGGTAGCGGGTTCGGTGATATTAGGTATTTAGATAAATGTTTCCTATTTTTACCAAATATTTTAATTACAGTATTGAAATTAAGGATTTATACCTCTTTTTTATCTATTTTTATTTATCTTCTTACCTCTTCCCTATTGATATTATAAAACCCAACTCGAAAATTGAGTATAGAATGTCGTATATTCAATAATTACAGTAAATTTGTTTTTTTATTAATGTCAACATTAATTTTCGTTCAACTTCTTGGACATGAAAAGGATAATAATATTTCATTTATAGAATACTATAGTTATTACAATAGGTAGCGTCTTTAGTGGGATCAAGTTCCTTATACTTTGCGGGTTCGGTGGGATCAAGTTCCGTATGGTATAAGGGTTCGGTGGAAATCACGAGGATATCCACAGGGGTTTGCAACGAAATCAGGATTAATTGTGATTGGTGAGATACGAAATGTATTTCACTTATTTAATCAGTTTAGCAGATTTGCAATTAATTATACGTAAAAAAAATCTGAATGAATATAAGTTTAATTCTTGATCTATTACACCATATAAAACCGATCCACCAATTTCTTATTGTAAGGTATTTTGAAAATTTTAGGAATAAGTGATAATTATTATCAATTCAGATACTACAGAAAGATCCGATATACCAAAAAGGTATATGCAAATATAATTAACACCGTATAGTAATTTATTATGGAAGAAGTATAGCAATAATAGATAAACATGCAAAGAAAAAAAAGTTACGATATATTCGAATTTTTACAGTTAAAATATCTCATAATTTCTTTATCCATGGTTTTAATTTCCTCGATGTTTATTTTGGATCCATGGATTGATGCATTTGCCCAACAACAACAACAACCGCAAACCGCTAGTTCCTTAGTTGGTTCCATTTGTCAACTGGTTCAGGACAATAGTCTAATATCTGGATTAGTTGGACTCGATCAGGCGCTAAATATATGTAATAATCTAAATTCAATTGGATCGAATCAAGCACTGGCTGAATTGTGTACTACTATTGGTAGCTTAAAGGTAATTAATATAGACACCTATTGTAATCAACAAACATCAAATCAAACTCAACCTCTAAGTAAGAATAATGGGACATCCAATAGCCAGGATAGCAGTGATAACGGTCAAGATAATACCAAAAACCCATCGTCAAATTCCATAATTGACAGGATTTTAGGATTATTATTTGGCTTTCTTAAATTTTAATACGTTAATCAAATAATATTGAATTATTTATTCGTATACTTAGCCAAAGTCAAATAAATCTCCCAAGAAGCCTCCTTTTTTGTGTTTTCTACCTCGATAATAATCGTCGTCTTCGTCGTCGTCATGTCCTGTACCATAGTGATATTTTTTATAATGTTCGTCTTCATACCTGTTTTGCATATTTGCAACTTTTTCTAATTCTCCACGATCTAACCACACCCCTTTGCATCTTGGACATTGATCTATTTCAACTCCCAATCTATTGTTTAATGTCATAACAGTGGAACAATTAGGACATGATAAACTCATTGTTTGAAAATATATTTTAAACTATTAACTTTGTACAAATTAACAATATGTATTTGTAAAGATTACGGCATTTCTAATATACAAATAGACTGCAAGTTAAGTTTTTATCCATCTTTTTTTAAAAAACTGAAAAATCCGTTAATTTTCATGTTTACAAAATATATTTTTACTAAATCTTGTTAATGAGCATTAAATAGTTACCCCTAATATAGTCCTCACTAGAGTCGTAACTATATTTTTCAGAATTAATCATAAATACAAATTTCGGAAATATCAAACGAAAAAAATTAATATGAATTAGAGTTAGTCTTCACTTTCTCCATTCTCTAGAACTTCCTTCTTCACTTTCTCCATTCTCAGAACTTCCTTCTTCCGAATCGGTTGAATTACCAGTTATACTAGTGGAATTGTCCATCGTCATCGTGGTATTAGCTATATCACCCATTGGTATTGTTGAATTGCCTTGTGCTACTGCGGGTGTTACCATTGCTACTCCTGCAAATATCGAGGCTGCTGCTACGATACTTAAAACTACGAATGCATTGAACTTATTCATTGCATCGTACCTTTAAAGTTATGATATATAATACTTAGTTTAGTATAGGTAAACTTTTCTACAATAATTTTATAGAATATTTAAATCTCTTAAATATCACAAAAGTCAAACCTTGTTATTTACGAAATAGGTCAATTAGTTTAGAAAGAGTTAGCTTGTTATACTATTATATTATTAATTACCACAAAAAAATGCAGTTCATGAGTAAAATTAATCATCATTAAACTTAGAATGCCTTTATTGAATAAGACTATATTTTCTTGCGAAATTATAGTTCTACCCGATAAAAGCATTAATCTTTGTATAACATATTATTTAATCTATGATCATTGTGAATGTTAAGCAGCTATAAACTTGGTAGCCGTTCGGTGGTATGTGAAACAAATGTGACCCATTTTTATCATTTAGATGAATTAATTAGTTCTTGTATGAGATTGTAAGATCATTACAGCATTCCAATATTTTTCAAATAATGCTTGTAGAACTAGCATCGCATGGTCTTTGTTAGAGGATAATGCAAATATGTATCTGGTTTGATCATGCTTCACTAAGCCAAATAAAGCAAGTTACTCATCACTTTTTAATGCTATATGTTTCCGGGATATAACCACCGTCTAAAGATACGACTCAAAATAGGAAGCGCAAAATAGGTAAGCAAAACTACGAGTATAACACTAAAAATTGCAGTGTTTGCGAAGTGGGGCCATTCTCCGATAAATGGACTCAAGAGATATCGTGATGCGATGCTAATAATATAGGCCGCAAAGAAGATAACAATAGCCATTTTCCATCTTGGTGGTGGAGATTGGCTAAGGGTTTTCAAGCCTGGAAGTGTAAACCAAGTTTCCAAACCGGTTGATGTCTCGTAATGCCTGGTAGAGTATTTGTTTGCTTCGTCTATTAGTTTTAATGTTTCTTTAGAATTATCCCATTTTTCCATATTCGCTTTGTTATCAAATTTGCGGATTATATATCGATAAGATGGTTTCCCCTCACCAGGAATGATTATTGTAATGCTACGATATCCCGGCGCGCTTTTCTGAAGTGCCAGATACCGCTTTAGCCAATTGTCGTAATCCTTCTCATGTCCGGGTTTTATATTCCTACATATTACAGAAGTGACCTCATTCTCATGTATGTCTGACATTTTACTCGCATCATTTGCTATTCTATTGTTTGACATATGTCTTGCGGCACAAATTTTTGTGACCGCGTCATCTTTGGATTTGCCTTAAAACATGTTTCTGTGGGGCTAAGTTCTGTATAGCCTAAGGATTCGGTGGAAATCATGTGGACATCGACATGGGTTGAGATAGGCAATATTTGTTCTGAATATTTAATGCACTATAGTAATAATTGTGATAGTCAGTGAATATCCTTACCCAGTTCTTCAGTGGTGCTTATTGACATAAATTTCACTTTCAATATTAAACCAAGAATTACCTATTGTCAACGTTGAATATGTATAAAATTCATGATTTAGACAAAAAGCCTGTAGATATCTAAGTCTAGAAAATTAAAAAATAATAATGGGAGAGGATTCAATTTTAGAAATGAAAATCTTTACTCAAAAATACTCAAAATTATTCTATTTGACAACTGCATTCATTATAACTCTTGGGATTACGGGAATAAATTACAGCTATTCTCAGCCAACTCCTCCTACAACTTCAGAGGTAAATCAAACTGATCAACAAGTACAGGATCCATCCTTAACCAATACATCAAATCAAATCAAGTTACGATTCCACAATATTCTAGTTGGAATCAAACTTTGATAAACGAACCTGCTAATGCTTTTTGTAATGAAAATGGAGAATGTGGAAGAATAGTTGAGGTTGTTTTTGAAAGTGACAATACCTTAGCTCTAGAATCATTCAATAATTATCATATTTTTAGGCTAGCAGATTTGATAAAGAATGTAGATGAGTTTCAAATAATTGACGTATCTACAACACCACAAGAAGGCGGCATAAAATATCTAGTGGTAATGTCAAAATAAAAAACCACACTTAATTCTATGAAAGACTCCGATATTGTATCTATCTTAATAGATGGATTCTTCATTATTTGTCTATGCTTAACTCCTTTCCAAACGCGTTGATTTCGGGCACTGCGGAATACTAAACTCAGTCATAGATGCCGCAATCGGGATTCAGAAGTTGCGTTTGATCGTGTTGGACTTGTGGTGAAATGCACCAACATAAGTATAGTATACGTCGGCAAAGATCTCGTCTTGGCCCCCCCAGTCCTCGTTCAAGTTCGCTCCGATAGCGCTATCGGTGAAGAAGAACGTCCCGTCTGGGCCGACGGGGCCGCCACCACTAGGAGCACTGATAAAATCTTCAGACCCCGGGTCCTCGCCCCGTAACCGCCAATACACCGTCTGATTTGGTATGAAGCCGGAACCTCTGACGTCCACCCGGTAGACTCCGGAAGACCCTTCGATCGGTGTTATGGAAAGCTCTACTACTTCAGCCATAATATTACCTCCTTTACACACTCCATTTTTCTGTCAGAAATATTCTTATTCATTGAAAAGTGAAAACGGACTAGAGAATATAAGGCTATATTAGCAGCAGTAAACTTTTTCATGTCACGGATTATTTTGTTAATTAATACTTGCTGCGACATCTGGGGTAATCCATGATCTGGGTTCGATTAGCGCTACAATATATTCATAATCAGTTAATATTTGAAGTCTTTTATTTGGATGTAATCAAAATCTCTAATAAAGACCAGATTTTGTGAGTTACCCCAACCATGCTTTAGAATTAGCGATCATACCAAACTACGGTTAGAAAAAAAAGATTTTATTCAAATTCATCTACTTGACAATTCTTTTAAAAGAAATAGATCATCGCAGAATCTCAGCCAAAAGATAACCATAGCAATAGTTAGTCAATTAGTATTATCCTGCAATTTTGGAAGTCGGAAGTTCGATAATATTAGTACTAAATTACTTTCATATTCTTGTTGGGGTTGTTTTTGAGTATATGCGGATATACTGGGTTTTGAAAACTTAGCAAAAGAGATTAAAAATACTGCCAAATTCACGTCAATTGACTATGTAAGGGATACCATCATCATAGTTAAATGCTCAGTCCCTCGACTAGTAAACCTCCACTAATTTTCTAGTAATAAATAGTCCAAGAGCAGTTCCAAAATCAGAGATATTTCTTAAGAATTAATGTAATAAGCAATTCTGATAAAATGACTAGTGGTTGATAACACCTTAATCAATAGGGATCCAACCAAGACTATTACACATTCAAACTGTTCAGATGACAAAACCTCAAATTGGAATATGGTTACAAATGAAAATTGGATGAACTTGACATGTAATAGAGTTGTTTTAAAGTAGAATACTACATGTGCAAAAAAAGTTTCATTCTTTTCATCAGGAACCTGCTAAAAACCCATGAAATGGATAGCGAAATAAACTATTCAACTAATATTATTTCTTTAAATTTCTATTTGGATTCCACTGAGCCATCAGGATTGGGAATAAACTTATCAATGTTAGACTTCTTATAATATCCTTCATTTATTCTAGCAGCATTAGATAGGTAATTATCTTTAATGAGATCCAATTGGTTGATCATTGATTTTTTTGACTGCTCATTTAGAGTTAAATAATCTGATTCCATCTTTTCAATATTTTTTGCTATCTCGCTATTTCCAAACATGCTAGAATAGCTTTTCATTATAGAAGCATTCGTTTTGATAATTTGTATATGCTGAAGATATGCATTTTCAATCATGTTTCTGAATTGAGTATAATTTAATTCGATCGTTTGTATATGCTGAAGATATGCATTTTCATATATGTTTTTGAATTTTTCATTTGCAGTCATAATACACAGTCTAATTTTGTTCTTAAGAATAATAATATAAATATTGTTATTTATAAATTGGGCTCTGTTCACTCAAGCATTTTCGATTCACGATTATGATAACCACAAAAAATAGGGCCAGTGAAAATATGATTCTAGATTGAATATAGTCTAGTACTTATGAGATATAATGAATAAAAGATTCAACATAGTTTTTCACTGATTCTATTGAATTATTTTATTAATTATCAATCGCGTTGACATTTGGAATATTGGATAAGGAAATCAACTCATCAGAACAGAGGTGTCGATTCCTTAAAATATTAGTTAGAAAGTCGTAAACAGAACTAAAATAATTTAGTTCGGGAAACAATCTACATCCCATTTACCTAACAAGATATATTAAAAATTATAACACAACGCATGTTTCAAATTAATGCGTTACTAAATTGAGTAATTGAGTCCAATGGGGTTTGAGCATGGGAAGTGCTAAACTAGAAAAGATTAGATAAGATATGTACCGGAATATCGGCCAAAACGGCCTTGACTAGGGAATTTGTAACAGGAAAGGTTAATGACGATAAGGTTGAACAGAACATGGTGGTGCTGACAAACAATTGAACCAGCCAGGAAGAATACTTCTCTGCCTGGTTGTGGCAACGGTGATTATCATCATCTATTACTCTATAAATGATAAGGCGCTAGGGCAGCAAGAACAAGAACAAGAACAACAACAGCCAACGAATAATACTGATAATTTAGAAATTATAATTCAACAGAACAACAGGATAATTCAACAAAATGATGAGACTGCAATTCAAGACCGAGCTAGTACTTATATCGGTACTATCGCATTACTTGTTAGTCTAGCACTTGTGATCTATGGTTTTCAAATATCACGTGGAGGAAAAATAACAAAAAAAACAATACGACATTACCATTTCATAATATTATCATTGTTGGTTCCAGTGTTTATTCTCATAGCTGTTGCCTGGTTTGCAATCGATGAATTCTTGTATCCACATTATAATATAATGGTATCTTTATTGCTTATTCCAGCTCTAATAGTGATAATTCTAATGTTTAAAGGAATATTAGTAGATGTTGACCAGCCGACTGATTCGGCTAATACTAAAGATGAATGATGCATAATAGGTTTCATCATTAATTATCTGCGTTATCAGCAAATCCATACTTTATTTTACCAAAGGTTACTAACATCATCCATGGATAATATTGGGCTATTTACTATGATCGTGCTCATTTCGTTTTTCTATCAAGTACTGTTGGACGATTGGACGGTGATGACGATTACTTAGTATTTACGCTATCCCTCTCTAATTTGTATATCCGAACAAGAAAGAGAAATATTTGTTTTTGATTTTATTAACAAGGGGTATTGTATAATTCATCTGTCTCATAATACAATCTTTACCTTCTCATTTTATATGGCAACGGATTTTTTGATAAAAATGAAAGTTTTTCTACTTGATCTATTTTAATATCAACATTAAATAATTAATTTAATATTTTATTTCCTTCTAGACCTGCAAACTTGAAAGGCTTCTCCATCCGTATCGTATTACAAAGATCATATTCATCATATAGTCTAAAACAGATTTTATCTTTTTCATCTAAAAAAGTAGATCCTATTGATAGGTTATTTTGATTAGTAGGATCAAATTCGATGTCACCCCTGGCTTCGTCGGGATCTTTACCATAATAGATAACTAGTTCGATGGTATGTGAAACAGATATGACCCATTTTTATCACTCCCACAAACTGTTTGATTGACCATAGAGAGTCGAAGCTAATTTTTATTCTTTGAGAACATCCAAATGTTTGAAATAATAGAGCTTTAGATGGTTTAACTCAAATATCCTTAGTATTGATAAATGGACGATCATCCATAAACCGTCATTAGAATTGTCCATTCGGAATATGGAACTTTTAATGAATTTAAGATTGGTTTGAACCTTTATATGGTATTAATTATTATCTTATCTTACGCAGTGTATTAATGTGTATAGTTATATACAGTCAAAAGCATATAATAAAGATGAGTACTTTAGACGTCTCTAATATTAATTCAAAATATTGTGTGTATGGTTGTAACACCAAAATTTACTGGAATACCCTAAATAGCGAATATTCAGAGGTTCTAACAAAGAAGAAACATTTTTGTCCAAACAGATCAATCAATAGTAATAAATCGGTAGATGCAGCAGCAATTAATAATAATAATACCTCATCAAAGCCTACATATTACAAAAATAATCTACAGAATAATTATAGCAGTAAGAACAATTACAATTATAAAAAATCATGGCTAAACTCAAACAACAAACAACCAATGGATAACTCTGTGGAAATACTTCAAGGATCGGCAGATACAGTTACAAAACAATATGAGGTGTTGACTGATCTAATAAAGGAATTTAAAGGAAAAACTCATGGCTCTCAATCACACAATTTGCCTAATAACGCTTTACAAATAGTAGTATATTATGAAGTTCCTGAAGGAAAGAGGGATGACATTAAAAGAATGTTTGAGACTTGTATAAAAAATGAAATAGAAATTCCTCATCAATAAAGCAAGTAATTATATTAATAGTTAGAGATAGATTCATAGTATAATTCAGAGTATAAAGATTATCAGTTGTATTGTCGCCAAAAGATAATGCAATCGTTACTAAAATTGGTTGCGGGTTAGGTGGTATGTGAAACAAATTTGATTCGATTCTATCGCTCCATCATAATCATCTAACGCTTGATTTACATAAGGTCCGGGCCTGTAGGAAGGAGTGCTGATATCGGTACTGAAAAGAGTGTCAAATCTTTATACTGAATATTTTGTTGAATGATATCATATATATTTTAATATTATACTATTAAAAATGATGTGAGAATTAAGACAACTTTTGCATTATCAATCGTGTTAGTTGTTCTTGTTTATTTCTTGGACCAAAACCTTCCGACTACTCATACTCAAAATGTTACCAATATTATAAAAAACAGTACATGGATGAGCATCAGTAAAAATTTGACTTTATCATTAGAGTTAATACCAAAAACTCCAATCATTGATGAAATGACTAGAATGCAATTTGAACTTAGAAGTCTCAGCGGTTCCAACCAGGATGAAGACATAAAAGCAAAAGTTACGGTAACGGACCATGATGGTAGACTCTATAAGTTTGAAGGTAAGTTAATTCCTTTATCTAACGGTAAGTTCTCTGTAGACTATATTTTTCCAGATGATGGCGAACATCGAGTTATTGTACAATTATATCGTAATACTACTCCCTATACAGTCAGTGCCTTTGACTTAATTATTCCTCATCCCATTCCGCCATCTACTCAAGACAAATTCTTGACACCGCTCACCAATTTTTTCGATTCCCTTCTTTTTGTTAATTTTCGAGGATTGTACTGATTCGATGAATGAACTAATCCAAGTAGGCCATCAATAGTTTTTTTGCAGCATCATAAAAGTCAGTAATCGGTAATTGAATATCTAATCCCTGAAGAAGTTTCACCGTTTCACTATCTCAAGGAGGATAGGGAACTTTTTATCCGAATGTCATAAATGACTCTTAAGCTGGTAGGGTCGGGAGGGATACGATTCAAGGTTGAATAGAATCTAGAATTAATTCGACCTGAAAGTTTGGAGGAGGGCTCAAATCCCGCTGAATCATGATTTCATTACTCTATAAGTGATCATTGAGATTGGGCTGGGGATTAAGTCCCCTATGGTATAAGGGTTCGATGGAAATTCGCTAGAGTTAAATTTCCTAAATTAATGGTGTTCAAAACTAGGTATTAGAATGCTTTAATTCAAACTTTTTTCTTAATGATGTCATCATCTATGAAAACTATATAATTATTGGTTATAAGATTATCTTAAACTGCTATTATTAATAGAGGATTATT
This sequence comes from uncultured Nitrososphaeraceae archaeon, assembly GCA_963850055.1. GTDB lineage: Archaea > Thermoproteota > Nitrososphaeria > Nitrososphaerales > Nitrososphaeraceae > Nitrosocosmicus. The sequence goes on from CAWKJS010000007.1 coordinate 40,688, forward strand.
TTTATCAAATCGATAATATAATCAAGACAAGCCGTGTCAAAAACTTCATTAAAACTAAAGAGCAATTCCGTATCAAAGAAAATTATATAAAGGTAGGGGTTGATGCATAGTATACCGATTCAGATGTTCTTGAAGTATTAATTTAATCATAATTCAGTTAATTTGGAAATAGTCGTCCAAAAAGTGATATGATTTCCATTTTTATTATCCTGATTAATATTTGTGTATTATCATTTAGAACTAGTTGAAATCTCTATATTTCGATTTATAGTAATGATTAGAGCAACCTATCAGCGATATGCAGCATGACATACTTAATAGATACAAAATGTATATATATGATATGACAAGCGAAAAAAATTCTAATCCTATAACGACATCTTTGCACTCTTTCCATAAGAAATTTTCGTCGCTAAGGGCATTTGTTGATGTTGGCGGAAATATAAAACCCTGCGTAATTTGCGGTAACGCGGCTACTCAGGAAGCATTATTCACTGTAGAGGGAGCTACAATTTTAGAAAAATACTGTGATTCATGCGCAAAAAAGAATATAAAATAACAGATAGCAAAAGATCATTTATCTGACCTTTACTCTCAAAATAGGCAAGGGTCATTATTCCTAGGATCTCAATTATGAAGATGAAAACAGAAAAAGATTTGTTTTAAAAAGATGAAAATTAAGAACTACCCTACATTTTATACCGTCCTATATCGTGACTATAAATGGATACCATGTACGGCGATATGCGAAACAAATTTGACATAAAATCTCACTCAAAAGTAAATAAATCATAAAATTACCAATTGATAAATTTAGACCAATCAGTAATTAATATTCCTTTACTTGTTATTAGTAATCTAAAGACACGGGTTAAACCTATTCTACAGTTATTATCAAATCCCACATTCTAATACCCAAAAGTTCAATCAATTCTTTTCAAATGTATATATCTAAACCAGTTCCAACATCACAATCTGTCATAAATTTTTCATATAATTCAGATCATATACCAGGTAATATACCTTTAGCAGAATCATAGAAGGCGACATAAACTTAATCGATTATCAATAGAGAAAAATATAAGCATTGTCAATTTTAGAATCAGTTCTAACTAAGTGAACCACCTTATGAAATGAGTCTAGCAGACTTAAACGTCATAATTTCCCTTTGTTTGCAATTAAAACTACTCCAATCATAATTATCACGGTAGCGATCATTATCTGTGGAGTGATAACTTCATCAAGTATGACCCATCCAAGAATAACAGCCACTACAGGACTTACATAAGCAAAAGTATTGGCTAGTGATGCCGATGTATTTCTAAGAACCCAGAAAAATCCAGCCCACCCTGCTGAACCTACAGTTATGAGATAAAACAGCGAAGTTATGGATTCCTTAGAAATTTCAGATTCATGGAAATTCTGTAGCTCGCCTATTGCAATACTCAATGCAATTAAGAAAAATCCACCTATAAATAACATCATACCAGTTGAAATGAGTACATCGACAGGGAGATCTGCTTTAGAAGAATATAAAGATCCGACTGACCAGCTGAGTGCAGCTATCACTAATGCGATTATACCAACAAATTCAAATTTCGTATTAGGAGAATCCATTTCTACAAATTGTGCTGCCAGAGAAGGAAGTATCAGTATGACAAAACCTATAGAACCTATAACAACTCCCAGTACGGTAAATTTCTTGAGGCTTTCCCCATATAGTATTTTCCCGAATAGTAATACCCAGATGGGAACCGTAGAAAATAAGAGTGCAGTAACACTAGATGAAAGATATTGTTCGCCCCAGGTCAATAGTCCCTGTCCACCAAGTATCAATGCAGCCCCGATAATTGTTGCCTCCTTCCATTGTCTCTTGTTAAGAATTGATGCAAGTTTGATCCGACGACTGACCCGGGTATTCTGAATTCGATTGGTCTGATAGTTATTGTTTTGTGAGGGAAGCAGAATGTATATCATGATAAGAAGCCCACCGGATGATACATACCTTATTCCAGACATTAAAAATGGTGGGATAGTATCGATCGCAATTTTTATAGTGATATATGTAGATCCTATAATTACCCAAAGTAATACTAATACCAACCAAACCTTTAGTTTGGCCATAGATCGATACCCTTGATAATCAATGAGTTCAATTTTATCTGTCTCTAGATGTTGTTTATATATAATAGTTGTTATATGTATGACTAAAATCCGGACGGCATCAATGAAACAAAATATACGAATTATTGACCACTTTCATTAAATCTAGATCTTTCTAAGAAAGATCACAGACAGTCGTTGTAATTTAAATTATAATGCCAACTCGTCTCTTTTAACTAATATCATTTTCTCAATTTGTAGATAACTAAAGAACCTCCTCAGTACCATTAGAGATTGGATCTAGGATCATTTACCATTAATTGTCCGTTAACATAGTTACTATAAATGACATCGCGTTCGGTGGAAATCATGAGGATATCCGCATGGGTCCATTTAAGATATGATTTGAAACAATAATCGATTTTCGCCTAACGGAATAAAATACAATATGGTATTACATTGCGCTTACAGAGAAAAATAATAAATGGTCGACACTTGGTCTGATTTATCAACTATTCTTTTTCATTGCATACCTATGCTATTTTAGAAAAGCGGCTCATTTCCTTTTACATAGATTGTATAATGATCAATACCATCTACTTCCTCAGGCATTGCAAAGAATCCAAACCCTGAGGATAAATCTATTGAGAAGGGAGAATTATCAGCTGGGGGAAGTGATTCAACTAAAGGTCTTCCTTGAGCAATTCCAAGAAAAGAATCATCTTTGTCAAAAAGGATTGCATAAATTGTTATAGAAGATTGCTCATTTGTAGAATTATTTGTGACTGTTCCTGTTATTTGATTTGATTCTCCGCGGAATCTAAGATCGGTTATAGTAAGATTTTCACTTTTGCCTATGGTAGCTTCAGGAGTGGTAGTAGTAGTAGTAGTAGTAGTAGTGGTTTGATTTGTAGTTGCATCAAGATTTGTGGCAGTATCAAGTGGTTGTCCATAAGCAAAAGGTATTGCCAGGATAAAAACAAGAATAGTGAATGCACCGGAAAGGATTTCTTTCATTGTACTCTCTAAATAGAGGATATTAATTAAATTTTCTTTGTAATTGAATTAAAATTCAATAAATATTTGGATTAATCTAACTCCGCCTTAATAGGTCAATCTGAAGATAAGTATGATGGTAACAAACAAAAATAATCATCATCATGGTCAGAACCTTCTATTTTCTGAATCGGTGGGATTAAGTCATTCGCTTTAGGAGTTCGGATGAAATGACGTGGATATCCATATAGAGCATATTCAAAATTAGTATGCACCTACCTCAAGTAGCAATTAAACAGGAATTTTCTGAGAAAATTATCCTTTTCTTTTGTCTTTATAGGAAGTTGATAGATATCTTTAATTTAATGGAAATTATTTACCTCATATGACATTAAGCCTTAATTGCAAAGATGCTGGAGACCTCGTGTGTACACATACAATGTATGGCGAAACAGAGGAAGAATTAATAGAAATTGCAAAGGAACATGGTATAGAAGTTCATGGCTATACAGAAGAGTAATTCAAAGAAGAAATGGCAAAGAACATGGAACACTTTAGAAAAATGATAAAAACTACTTGATTTTTTATACCCTATTTTTTGATAATATCGACAATTTAGAACTACTTTATCTCTAATTGCACTATAACTTCGTCACTCACATTGGTAGCTGGTTCGGTGGGATGAGTATGAAATTTCACACTAGTTTACAATATTTTTTAAAATAATTGGTATCCGCTATGTATTATTTATATGATTATCGCTGGATCCGATTTTGTGCGTTTATGAAACATAGTGGAACGTGGATCAAGCGATAAGGTATTTCATTAATCAATATTAAATCAAATTCCTAATCAATATAATGTTATAATATCAAAAAAATGGAAGAAGTATTTTTCAACGTTCTTTATGCTTGATTACTCTTTACAAACCCCTGGTTTTCCAGGGACCTCTCCTTTCGTTCCACCGTCACATCCTTTAACTACAATCTCTTCCATTTCAATCACTTCCGAATCATCGACCTCTGCGTTAGAACTTAAGAACTGTCCATTAAGCACTAATGAATTTGCATTATTTGAATGACCGGAAGTAAAGATCTCATCTGGAAAACAATCTGTGTCTGTTTCAGGATTACATCCAGACTCTTCAGGAGTTGTGGGCACATAAGCGAATGTATCATTTATAGGCAATACCAAATACATGAGGAATGCAAATGTGGTTATAATAGAGACTGCGGCATATGCAATTTGTCTCTTTGCGTGAAATTTAGCCGTTATTTTATTTTCCATAGCTTTCATACCAAAAAAAATTATAGTGGTTCTCCGGTATCGCAATTGATTGGATATGATGTTCCACTATCTTCATCATGTACGCCACAATGGTCGCCACTTATCACGATTTCTTCTCCTACATCTACGTTGGTATCGCCGTTAGCATCTGAATCTGGTATGGCAAAATCCGAGTTAAGTTGATTAAGTGTCGCCCTCTTATCTGAATCTCCACTGTCTATTTTGAATTTTTTCATCTCTTCACCCATGACTGCAGATGGTGTGATGATCATGCCTAACGCTGAACCCATTATGAGAGCAGTCACTAAAAATAAGCAGCCCATAGTGATGGTTTTCTTTTTGTTGTATATTTTATGAGTTATTAAATTTCTCATATGTTTCTTATTCCAGAAAAAATATATTGAATTTGCTAACTAGGTGTAATACTCTAATATTCTTATAGTTTTAGAATTAGAAAATCAATAGGAATCCTCATTTTGCATTTTGCATTTTTTACATTTATTGTTGTTTGCATAATACCATTGAGATTGATCATATATAGTTACTTACAAAGGTATCTTATTTAGTGAGATTAAGTTCCGTATAGGATAAGGGTTCGGTGGAAATCATCAGGATATGCTTGTGAATTGGGCATGACTTGAATCAGATATCATAATTACAACAATTTACGAAGAATCATTATGTCATATTATTAAGATAAATTTAGCACCAGAACAGCATTTGGTAATAAAGGGATTAGTTTAGAAAATAACTTCCAAAGATAAATCGATTATGGACAGAAAACCAAGGGGACTTCGTAATGTCTTGTTTTTGGGTTTAGCCAGTTTTTTTACAGATTTTTCTACGGAGATGATTCTAGGAGTATTACCAACAAATCTAGTAAACAATTTGGGAGTATCTAAAAGCTATTCTGGGCGCAATAGAGGATTCCTCAGGGAGTAAACGATAGACAATAGGCTAGTTTAATGATTTGTAAACCATACTTAACTCAGATTTCATTGAGAAAGTTTTTCGAGCATCTATCAAATATTACAAGAGATGAAAGTGAGCTAACATATCTAGTGATAGTATTTCAAGTTTAACAAGAATATTTTAATTTCCTGGTTGAATAGTTAAAATATCTATTTAGTTTTGATATTATCTTTCCTAGTCCAGTCTTTAAGAGAGCTTAGATAGTTGGAATACTTTGCAAACTCACTTGACTATAACCCTAAAAATATTATAATTAGGTAGAAAATCTCAAATACTTCTTTAGATAGACTAATGCATGAATTTTGCTAATAATAAGCAAAAAGACACAAAAACTACGACTAGGAGAATGAAGAGGGATTTCAAAACAGAGGAGAAACAGGTGAAGTGGTAATGAATAAAATAATACTATATATTGCAATAACCTGTTTTTCGTTATCATTAATGATTAGCTCTATTACACCCGAGTTATTTGCAAAACAAATCAAGCTATCACAATTTTGTACAGCTAACGGAAATGGAACCATGACGTGTTGCTATAGCCTATGGGATGATAGAGGAACAACATAAACATCAGATGACACATTTCTATGAAAATTCTGTGAAGATTGTGACATATCATGGTGAGGAATGTGCTAATTTGGACATCCTTATCCACAATCAAAGGACAAGTCAACATCCTGATAATACTTTACATCCACCTCTAGACGAAGGAATTCTAGAACAACTACCGCAACCATCAATTGGAGATAATTCGGGTTACCCTAAGAGTGATGTATTAGATAAACAATAGACCAGCACCCTAATTTCTAGAACAAAGTCTAATGTACCAGTATGGTGTATAGGTATAGACTAATATTTCGTTACTAAAATAGATATCTGGTTCGGTGGGATTTGAACTATTATTGAATAGTACGTCCCCTTGTGATTCTTTTAGAGCACTTCTATAACTAAGATTTTCAATATTCTTTTACATATAAAATATTTCAGGTAACATTCAAAGGTAAGATGTTATAAAAGGCAATAAGGTTCAATAAAGGTCTTGTTTCTTATTATGGTAAGTACCTTGACATCCTATTGTGTAGAATGCCTCAGACCTTCTCATGCTTTTGTTTTTCCTACGAGAGGTAAACTTATGACACGATTGTAGCCTTATTACGCCTCATTTGGAATATCACAGATCGTTGATCAGCGCGTTCTCCATATAAGGTAGTACAATCTATATAACATTATATTTAATCTCTGATCTTGTAGATATTTTAGATTTGATTAATCCATGATATTTGATGAATAATAGGAAATTGAAGAAGTATGAGAAAATTATAGAGATTTGCTATAAATAAGAAATTCAAATATCATTATTAATATAAAATCTGATTTCTTTTATATACTATATTGCTTTATCAATTGCTGTTATAGAAATACGATTTCCTTCCTCTCCTGACATATGAGAGGAGAGAATAATCCCGGAAGAATTCGGCGTGAAGCAAATCAAGCTTAAATATATTAAGAATTTTAAGAAGCTTAAATAATGAGGATCACTCTTCTTTCTAGTTATTGATAAGATTTGTTAGTTTTCATCTTTTTTTATGTTTTACTTTAATGTTTATTTTAGTTAGTTTATTCTCCTTTCATCTCCAAAATTCTTCTTCGCTTCTACTATGTCAAATTCTTGTTTTGGTTCTTTTCTGATAATCTTTTTATTTACTAATAAATATCCACACTGAACTAGTGCAAACGAATTTTCATTAAATTTCTCTAAAGCACTACATAACATTTCTTTATGTTCAACATAATTACCAGCAATATAGTATAGTAACGCTAAACCTGATTCGATAATGGAGCCTATAATGTTTTTTGCATCTGAGTTTTAATTTGGGATATTATTGGGTTTGGTCATTCAATATGGTAAATATGGTAAATATAACAATTTATTGATAAATTCAAAACCAAAAATTATCTATAATGCACTGTAGGTGCTAATCTTGTTCAGAGCAGATACTACTTCATTTAGACCTTTGCCAATTCATAAAATATAGCATTTTGGATAGACAGATAATTTCTAGTCGGCCTCAGTAGATGGTAAGTTGATCGCACCAAGCTGTATTGCTGCAGTAAGCGCATCAACTACAACCCATCCCTCTTTTATCTTGTTATCTTGAAAATGGAACATGTTCATTCCTACTGTTTCAAAATCCTTATTGGTAGTTGGGATGCCAGGAATTTCCTTTCCTTGAGTACCTTCTACGATAAAAGCTGAAGCAACTCTACCTGAATCTGACTCTTCTATGCTATCTACGATTGTAACTCGAATATTAGGAAATATGCTACGATCTGAGGAAACCCATTCATTATAGGCTTCGATCCCTTCAATACTCACACCACGAGCATGGTATATGAAATCAGAAGTTACGTATCTATCTGTATTTTTAAAATTTCCTTTGTTGTAAGTTTCATCAATGAATTCGTGAACAATCCGTTTGTGTTCTGTAGAAGACATATGTATATTTGTGGGAAGTTTTAATTTAACTTATCGGTGAAGATAGAATTGATGCAACTACATAATGTGGTTGTTCTACAGAAATTCGGTCGATTATAATCGGTGATTAAGGCAACAAAGTACAACTACTTTCTCTTGTCAGCAAATTCAACAGCCCGATAAGAACATGTTTGTGGTATTTTGTGAGGTATCGCATTCAGCAGTAAGTATTTCTTTAGCGACAGACAAAGATGCCTACACACTTCATACCCATAGCTAGGTAAAATTTATATAATAATCCACGGTATATCCAAATTATGGTAGGAAGAAGACTTGTCGTTGGTGGAATGATCGCAGGAGGAACTTCAGTCGCTGGAGCCGTTGTCGTAGGACATCATATGCAAAAAAAGCAATATCAACGTATGGAAAGACGTTAAGCCCTATAGTCATAGATAAATTAAGACCAAGTCCAGACTGCTCAAGCCGTACAAATACAAATATCAATATCTCAAACAAACACTCAGATGCAAGTGATTTGAGGGGTATACTTTTTATTAAGTTTGGCAAATAGATAGCCTCAAACAACAAGGATTACTTTATAATCAGATATGCCGTCCATTGTCAATATTTAACTCATTTTAAATGCTTTCTTGTTTGGGGTGATTTTTATATTTGTAGGTTGTAGAGTTGATTCGCTTGAACTAATGTCAAAGGTTCCATCTTCAAACGAAAATTTATCGAATAAATTCTTATATTGATATTCACATGTTATCTTAAAGTAATCGTTTTCTTTTTCTAAGCTGTTTATCTTTACATCCGAGTCACTTAAAATTCCAAGCGACCTAAATGTTTTCAATATATTAATTATTTTACGCTTTATTTCTATTTCTCGATCTTGTCCTATCAATCAATTATTCGCCTCCATTACTCTCTATTTTCAAATTTATTTTTTCTTGGACTACTTTGGGAATATTTACTTTATCTAATGAATATATACTAGAATCGTTACTGCCACTACGCTCTCTTTTGAAATGACTCCAATAAGACTTCATGTCTAAAAAAATTTTTTTAATTAACAGTTCCCATTTACCTCATGGATTCGAAGCCCTTAGGTCCCTTGTGGTATAGGGGTTCGGTTAACTTAATTATCATCACTATAATTGATGCAATATTAAATTAGAAGTCTAAAGGGAGGAGTGCGAATATTACCATAAAAAAATATGTTCACTCAATTCTCAATGAATCATTTTTACCACCTAACTCTAAATCATATTATTCGCCAAGCACTTGTATTATGATTTTGCGTTCCCTGGGTCTTGTATCCATCTCTACCAGCACTATCTGTTGCCAGGTGCCAAGCGTTAGACGACCTTCTATAATCGGAATGGTTAAGCTTGGTCCAATCAAAGAGGCCCTAACATGTGAGTGTCCATTTCCATCATGCCATGTATTATCATGTGCATATTCATTCTCTTTAGGCGCCAGTCTTGACAACATTTCTGGAAAGTCCTTTTGTAATCCTGGTTCATACTCTATAGTTGTGATTGCTGCAGTTGAGCCGACAACAAAAACTATCACAGCCCCGTTTTCTACTTTACTTTCTTTTACAATCTTTGATACTTGATCTGTGATATCAATAATATCATTTTCTGATTTTGATTTGACCTGAAGACTCTTTGTTATCACTGTCATATTCTGTGCTGATGTTTTGCTATTATTATAAATTATAAAATTTTTCTCCTATAGACTTTGGTGGGATCAAGTTCCGTATGGTAGAAGGGTTCGGTGGAAACCAAGGAGATTTTCACAGAGATTTGTAATGATTAGCATAACATTTGGTTGAGTATCAGTGATTAGCTTTATGAAGAATTGATGTCAATTAACTAATCTTTAAGTGACCACCCGTTAGCAATGCTTAATTCATAGCATGCATACTAGTTAACGCTTTGTCATTAAAGATACCAATAGTTTTTTCTACCTTTGCTATATTTTTATTATTTTGTGGTCTGACTCTAACATCTTATGCCCAATCAGATTTGCAGACAACTAAACATAGAAACATGGTTATTGATTTGGGTAATGGCTTAGAGACTAATGCTAGACTAAATCTTCCTGTTACAGGCGAAGGTCCCTTTCCAGGTATTCTTCTTGTACCTGGTTCTGGACCGGTTGATATGAATGAGACTGGAGGTTACCTTCGTATTGATAATAAAACGGGTTCACTCATTTATCCAGATGCTAGACCATTCCATAATATTGCTCAATATCTTTCAGAAAGGGGTTTTGCAGTTTTACAATACGATAAGAGAGGAATTGGAGCAAATGTTACATTTTTAGATAACAATGTGTGGGGAAACGTAACTGTTGATGACCTAATACAAGATGCTCAAAAGGCACTGGATGAACTTTTGAAACAACCAGAAGTTAATTCTCAAAAGATTACATTAATTGGGCATAGTGAAGGAACAACCATAGTACCAAGGATTGCAATTAACAATCCAGATAAAGTAGATAATATTGTATTGATGGGAACACTGGCCCAAAATTTGTTGGATATAGGAAAACATCAGATTATGACTCCAGCGCATTATGCACAGGAGGTGTTAGATACAGATCATGATGGATTGATCTCATTACAAAAGGCCTCAAAAGACCCTGTTTTCAATTCTCTGATTGGTGATCTTTATCCACTTTTAACACAATTCAATAGTGTCTATAGGAATGAAACATTGGATAGAAATGATTCCCAATATGATTTAAACAATGATACTCTCATAAATATTAATGATGAATTCAAGCCTATACTGCAAAACAAATTCCAATCAATGTCAGTTGTGACAAATGGTGAAAAATGTGATGTTTTGAAAGGACCATGCCCAATATGGGTAAATTCACAGTATTCCTTAACACCAAATTTAGATATTATAGGTAAAGTTCCCACTGATATCTCCATATTAATTTTACAAGGTGAAAATGACACTGACACACCAATAGAACAAGCATTTCTTTTGCAACAAAAACTTACGGAACTCGAACATCCCGATCACACATTGATAACATATCCCAATTTAGGCCATTTGTTTTATCCATCATCCATTTGGATGACTACTCTAGGCGGACCAATAGAGCCAAAGGTTCTTGAAGACCTTTTTGAGTGGCTTTCAAACCCACTCAGGGGCTTTAAGGAATTTACCATTTTAGAACAAAGATGATATGACTGTTTTATTGATCTGGTTTGTCTAACTTATTGTTACCATATATTGGTAGATGGTTCGGTGGTATGTGAAACAAATTTGACTCAAATTATGAATTCACATAGTGGCAACGTGATATCCGACAGCCATCAAGACCTGCTTTTCATTGTAAAAATGCTTCCCTCTCAAACACCAACCCAAAGAATTTTTATTTTAGATATATAATACAGCCGATGCTGGTTATGTTTTATTAAATCTGCTTTGTAATACAGTCTATGGATTTACCTTGGGGTGACCCACGTTCAAATAAATTCGCCACATCAATAGGCTTGATAACATCGAATGGTCCTCATGGTCATGATATTATGGCTTGTGAATGGACACATCATCTTTCTTATAGACCAGGGCTTATAGCGGTTTCTTTAGGCCCCACCAAGGCCACAGTCGAAAACATCAAAACGTCGAAAGAATTCGGAATTAACCTATGTGCAACTGATCAGACAATACTTGCTAGTGTGGCTGGAGGATATAGTGGAAGAGATTATGACAAAATTAATGCTTTGAAGGATCTAGGGTTTAGTTTCTATGAAGCAGAAAGTATAGATGTATTGATGGTGAAAGGGGCTTCATTAAGTGCTGAATGCAAGTTATTCAAAGAGGTCACTCTTGGTGATCATGTAATGCTAATTGGAGAGGTATCAGAAGCAATACATGATTCTGAAAAAGAATCGTTAATATACAATAATGGGAAATATTGGTCCCTGCAATCCATAGCAAAGCCTAACGAAGATACGCGTCAACGTATAAAAGATATTTTAGAGAAACACAGTAAACACTCCCAATAATAACAAGGATAGTTCAGTAAAATCAATCATCGAAGATCTTAACTTTTGGAGATTGTATAAAATGATTTCATTTTAAATTTTTAGAATATCTTGTATTTATCTCATCAATAATCCATTTTTGGAATATCTGGATTTTAATTGATAAATCATAACAGGAATGGACCAACATACTTCTAGATTGTATGCATATATATTAAGTTCTCTTTTTAGAAGATTACCATATCGGTAAATACTGTCTAGTGGACATCATCTTCTAAATGGCATAGCGTTATATAGTTTGTTTATTGACATCTATTAATGAGAAGAAATTCTAATACCTTTGTAGTTATTTTTATAATAGCAGTTTCAGTGTCATTGGTTACCGTGAGCTTTATGCATTCTGCGTTTGCTCAGAATGTAACTAATCCGGACAACAATATCATCAAGGGATCTATTACTAGTAACACTAATAATGGAACATCTACAGATCCAGCTTGGACATTAGGCGGGGTTTACAAATTTTCTAACATAAATTCATCAACTCCAATCTTTAATTCTACTTTCTATATGACAAAATTGGACGGCACAGCTGAGCATAAACATTCGATATATGATTTTGTGATGGTGGGTAATCCAACCAAAGATAGTGTTACTAATTCTACAACATTTAATGGAACTTCTACTGTAACGATGAAAGATGGACCAGTATCCGATGTTTCCACCCAAATTACCACATTTGATAGTAGTTCAATAACTATATCTCTAGATCCCGAAGCAACAAATAACCACTTTGGAACCAAACCGATATTTGGAACCCAGCATCTTATTTGTGTAGAACAGCCTGAACTCTGCAAATAAAAACAATAAATCTTTTATTTATAATGGCATAGTCGATTTTAAGACACAGGCTTCATGGCAATATAGGTCATGAGGAACGTCATAGTCGATTTTAGTCCAAAGCAAACCTAACAATTCAATTTTCTAATAAAAATATAAAATTTTGTAATTCATCAAAACATTTGAAATACTCTGGGCCTCTATAACGCGTCAAAGACAAATTGGTGTGGGTCAACAAACGCTTTGGCAGTACTCAGAACGCTATGTGTTGGTTCATAAGCTTCTGTTACTGCCGTGATTGCTTGAAAATAAACTCCATCTATCATTAAATAATTACTTTATTTCATTCCTATGTCAGACATTATCTTCATAAAATAAACCTGTGTAAATCTTTATCCTATTTATAATATAATCTCATAAAGTAGTATGGATACCGAAATAAATTGGGATGATGTTATAAAAAAAGAAGCAAGAGGAATTGATGATTATAGATTTAGGCGAGGTTCAAGACGTATCAGAGGATAAGGTTGTCGTTCAAAAAGGTATTATTGAGAAGAATGTTTATCAGCTACCTAAAAGTCAAATCAAAAGCTATGATGGAGAAGTCCTCCGATTTAATATTTCTGAAAGTGAAATAAAGAGCTACGAGGTTGAATCATCTCCACCCTCAGTCACGGAACAATATCTATCCACGACGGACATTAATAGTGGAGGTGGTAGCAGTGGAGGAATACAAATAGAAAACGGTACTACAAATTCAAACGAGAATTCTAAATCCTAAAAATGATATCCTTTAAGGAAAAATCTAAGGAAAGCAAATACGAAGAATTAAAAATTAGGATTTTTTGTTAGCAAATATATTTTCTAATGTCCAAATATTCTAATAGCTTGAGACTTTCTGAGCCATAAGCGATGGACCTGGGTAGGGCATTAAATTCCTTTTGGCATAGGGGTTCCGTTTTATTTTCTCATATAAACAATATACTTTGAATGACAAGTGTGGGATTAAGTTCCGTATACTATGCGGGTTCGGTGGAAATCATGAGGATATCCACATGGG
>CAWKJS010000008.1:0-6309 GCA_963850055.1 uncultured Nitrososphaeraceae archaeon
ACTTAATTCCACGAAATCAGATACCTATTTATAGGAACAACTTTAATGAACTCAAACTATAGTTCCATAAATACTGTTAAAATTCAATACTATTGTAAATGTTAAGATCTGTAACTTTTAACTAGCATTTAGATTCTGCATTTATAACACTTATAAAATAATTTATTACGTGAAATTTAAGATGACTTTCACTTTTAATCTTTTTTCTGATCCATAGTTAGTTACCACCTAGATATTCCTCATCATAAAATCATTGTGTCTGTCAATACTATTGCTTCAAAAAATTCAAAAAACATTGAGAAGAATCATTTAGGCTACAAAGATGTCTCTATATTCTCAAGATCCAACTAATAAAGATAATCAAAGCGTCAGATAATCAGAATAATAATAACTGCGGCAATAATAATATCGATAACTAAAAAATACCGCATAAACCTGTTAATTCATTTCTGGGTTATAAACAAAATTCACATAGGGTCAGTTATAAGTCGCGGATCTCAAAACCCTTGAGGATATGCAGAGTCATTCAAGAAACTGTTAAACAAGTATGCAAGTTTAACTGATACACATACCTCTTATCAAACCCATGTGGATATCCTCATGATTTCCACCGAACACGCTACCTAATTTAGTAACGATATAGATATATAAAAATTATAACAAATGATTACTATAATTGAAATAGCAATAATTTATCATTGAATAACTCTAAATCTTAGACATGTATCAGCATTTTTTAGTCATTTCACCAATTGTCGTCATGTTTCGTCAATTTTAGGCATTAAACACCATTTGATACCAGTATTTATATAGGATGCTACCTAATAGATAGTATGTCAAAGAAAATAGAAACTAACCAAAGTTATTCAAATAATAACAATGATTTCCAAGAATCCGTTAACCAATCATTTGATGAAACTAAAGATAATATCAAAAAATCATTAGATGAATCTAGAAAACAAATTCCAAGAATTAACGAAAGTGTAAATAATTATCAAGAGCAATCACTACAAACTGCAAAAGAGATTTCAGAAGAATATCTTGATTCTCAAAAAGAAGTAGTCAATTCACTCCAATCAGCATGGAGGCCATATAATGAGATATACACTGGATTAGTTACCAACTTCTATACTCCTGATGCAGCAATGAGAGCATACACAAGATTTGTTAGTAATGTTGCAGACAATACGGTATCAACTATTAGACTTTCAAACAACGTTATTTTCTCAACCCTTGATGCATGGAAACCGGTCCTACAACAAGCAAAAGACGTTTCAAAACACATATCAAACACGGGAGTAAACACCGCAAGAGTATTCGAACAAAATTCAAGACAATTAGCAGCAGAAGTTAAAGATGCAGCAGCCGCCAATTCAAACGTAAACGCATCTACTACTTCCACCACTACCACAAAATCCACAAATCATTAACAAAGATAAAAGAAAAATCAAAGACTAAAAAATTTAGTCCATTGATTTATCCTTTGGAGTTAAACAAACTCAAATTTTTAAATTCATCAATACTAAAATTACATTCATTTTTCTGTCACTTTTCTTTTCCATCCAAATAAGGAAATTTTATTCAAAAAAAAACTAACTTATTTCTAAACTTGATTCATAGATATCCACATGATTTCCACCGAATTACTGGTCTTGTTGGAGAATAGGAGGCTCTTGAAATCGATTCAATTCAGTCTTTCAGTTTCAATCCATTATATAATGGAAGGAATGTTTCTACCCTATTCTGTAATATGATGAATCATTTAAATTCAAATCCAAATAAATCGTCAATAGAACCATTCTCGGTAAATTCAACTTTGTAATAATAATCCTTTTCAGAGGTTCCTTCCTCATTTATATTTCCGGTATTGCAAGATTTTAAAATACCTGGCTCCACTAATGCAATATTTGAATTGTCAATTTCTTATAATTGTTTTATCTTATGACCATCCCACCAAGTATGTTCCATCGCAGTATTCTTTCGTATGTTTTACACCATTTATTTCATTGTTAAATTATTTCGACATTACTTGCGAGACGTCAAATTGTTGTCTAGACGATTATGCCATTTCTCCAACTTACTAGATGCCAGTAACTATTGATAACGCTGTGTCGATGGGTGTGCCAGTTTTAACGAATTCCATCCCTACAGGAGCTATAACTAATATTCCAAAAAGAAATCGTAGTAAAAATACTATAACGATAATTGCAATTATAACCAAAATAATTGTCCAAAGTGTTCCAAGCATATCAAGAAATTTTGTCAATAATGGTTTATATACATGTACTATCAGTTATCTTGAATGATGTAACTGTTGGTAATATCAGCAGAAAAGGGATAAATACTACAAAACATCGTTAATCGCTTTTGAAATTACACATTGCCACGTAGTTCATTGAGGCGGGTTTATAATTGGTTTTGATTTATCATTTGATAATCATAGGCTTAGAAATGCCTCGCCTAATTCAGCCTATTTGGCTTATTTGACTCGCATGTTACTTCTTTAAAAACAATGTTAGAAATTATATTTCAATGAAGACATTCATTAACATCAGTGTTTCAGTAATACTAACCATTAGCTTGGTATTATTAATAAATACTGGAAGCTCCAATATCTATGGACAAATAATAGTTGATACAAATCAAACCAATCAAACTAGCGGACAGAACACTACACAACAAGCTCAACAACAGCTAGAGCAAGCCAATCAACAACTTGCACAAGCCAACCAAACACAGCAACAAGTATCTAATCAAACACAGCAACAACTTGCACAAGTCAACCAAACTAGTGGACAAAACACAACACAACAAGCTCAACAACAGCTAGAGCAAACCAATCAAACTCAATCACAATCTAACCAGTCAAAGCAACAAGACCCTGAAATGAACGAAAAATTGCTAAATTATACAAATATTGCTATCTTAGCTTTAAATGATGATAATACTAGTGCCGCACAAGATAGTTTAGTTCAAATTCAAAATTCATTGATCAACGCCAGTGGAAAACAAGTAGTAGTAGTTCCAGCTCCAGCAGTAGCACCCTCATCATCTGATGATGATGGAGACTCGGACTAATTTTTTTATTTTTTAGTATGTTGACATTAATTTAACTAGTCAAAAAGATGTCAGATTTTTATATACCTTATAGTAAGGAAATTATTTAAAAAGACCGTGAGGGCGTAATCCCGCACTTCACATTTTTTCCGTAACGGATTTGAATTATGATTTATCACAAACATGAATATTATAATGAGAAAATATCTGAATTAGTTCCTGAATCAGATTTTTAGTATAAGGGATAGATGGGATTAATCCGACCTCCTCTCCTCATATCTATTTTTATTATCGTTAAATACTATTTTGTTCATATAATTTTATTCAAGCATCCATTACAGGAGTATCGAGACGTCAATTCATTAAATGAGGTATGTTATAATGACGTATATCCCATCAGCAACGCTTTTACTACCTCATTTCTAGTTTAGTAATTTTGATATTCTGTATTAATTCTCATTCTTTCTTTATTCTAATTTTGTCTGTATTCTATGTCTAGTGACTCTAAAGACGCAAATATCGGATCCAGGGACATGAGAAATGAATGTTTGAATTTCAATTTCATAAATCTTGGTAAATAAATATTTCACCATCAAGAGTGGATATGGCTAAATTAGATTCATAAATAATTAATTTGATGTAAATCCCGTGTAAATAGAGATAAAGAAAACAAATAAGATTGCAACAGATATAAAATACGTTTTATGTAGTAAAGAATTAGTAATTAATGGTAAAACTAACAAAGAAAAAACTTGAGAGTAGCAGATCATAAAAGTAATATAGATTTTGTATTTTGTCATAATTGTGTTACTTTTGTATCAATAGCAGGAAAGAAAGAAGGCTATGAAATAATTTGTATCAAATGCAGAACTGATAAATATTTTATTTAATTGAGAAACCCATGATGCGTGATATTTCCTCTATAGTTTTAGTCTTTAATTCTTTAGTTAGTTTTATTAAGATCATTTAGAGATGAGTCCAAGAATCTGTAAAAAATCAAAGAAATCTAATCTGGATATTGATATGCGGTGTGGGATTAGATTCCTCAAATTATTCCTATTTTATTATTAGTTTCTTTATCTAGTCAAATACCTTCACATTTTGGGCATTGAGCTATTTCTTTGTCATATTGTGATGAACGATCAGTAGTTCAATCTAATTGTCAATTACTACTATAGACCGGACATTAATAAAATTATTACAAAAAGATAAGGCCGGTGCTGGATGAATTAAGGGAAGAGTTGATTGGTTAACCATGGAGTTTCATACTCGTCCCACCTATTTGTTCTGCTATAATATTCAGGAGTCTATGTCACGTAAATTTGTAATTGTTAGATTAATCCTAAATTACTATCTGACTCATTAGAATTATTTTCCTGCTCACCCGTTCCGTTAAATCTTTCTCCTATTGTTAAAGTTGGGTTATTTGGATAAGTTAAATTCGAAGAGTTTTCTATTGACTGTTGTGCATCTACTGTAAATAAAGTCTCGGTGCTAAAAGAAATTGCAATGCTAAGAATTCCCACCAATATTAAGAGAGTAGAGTTAATCATATGGTCATAATGCTATAATACTTCTGAAGTTTTGTTAATTTGGCAGGAGCAATTAAAATCGTATGTAGGATCGTTAAAGGATAGATCTTACAAATGGCCGATAAAAGCGAATTGCTCTCACATCTATGACACTTTCCACCAAACAAGCTACCTATTTTAGTATCTAGTATAATATAAGACAAGAAATAAAGTAATTTACAATTATTCAATTCATTAATAAAAATAGCGTCACTATATATCTTGATATTACAAGAATCATCACATTGAATGTATCGGTTATTTTGCATAAGATAGTGACTGTTATGACAGACTTATCTTTAAAAAGACAATCATAGAAGTTAGTAAATTTAACTATTTTTTATGACACTAATATTAATTTTCCAATAATTAATGATATACAATGGACAGAGATTATAAATCAAATGGGATTGAATGATAATAGAATTATGAACTTGCAAGATGATAAAGATGGTGGTAATGATCGCTTTAAGGTATTGGATGATTTATTGAATTATACTCTCGAAATTCGAAGATCGAACAATTCTGAAAAATATGGTGGGTGGCAAGGAAGGATTGAAAGAGTTATTGAAAAAACATATGGAAGTGATTCAATAGAGCTAAAACAGATAAAAGGTGCAATGAAACTTAATTTTCTAACAACTAGTGGACAGTCTGAGGAACAGCGACGAATCTATTTTAATAACCTGCATGAAAGGAGATTTAACAGAATAGAACAACTGATTAACGACTTCAAATCAGAATCAGAATCTTAATATGAAATAGTTATAATTCGAATCTTGAAAGGTCTATGAATAGGGAAAATATGATCACCACTCGGTATATGTTTGAAATATGGTTAAAATCACATTGTTTACATTTTATCCTCAGAATCATAATGTAATAAAAGACTGTATGAAATATTATTTTTTTTCCATAAGGCCATAACAGTCATCTTACATGGTTTGCTTATGGTATTTAGACGAGTAGTGCGTTACTGTTACTTCTATCATATCTACCATTATGTCTAAAGATGAGAATCCCAATAATCAAATATAAAGAATCTTGAATTGGGATATGTTATTTATGCTCTCCTATTAAATTCAAAATCTACTCGAAGAGCACTCGTTCCTTTTTTTTGACCATATTGTGCCAAATAGTGGCAGTAACTGAATAATATTAATAAAACCTAATAAAGGGACTTGATTGGTTGTCCCTCTGATATCGATTGTCTTGACCTTTATGCCTCCAAGATTCCATTATCATCCAAATAACATTTCTCTATTTCTACTTCATGATTATCTTTATCTGTCCATATGTTTCTATCATTTCTTTTTTGTTTGTGTCAGCGGTTTCTCTAGGATACTCATTGATAAAAGCTGAAGAAGGGAATTTTTTTTCATGATTCTATGTATTTAATACTTGTTAAGCCATCACATGTATATGGATATATTCAAAGACATTAAAAAAAATACCTCTTTGAAAGATAAAAACAAAGATGCATCAACATCACCTTCGGATTCAACATATGAAAAATATGTTAAAATCGGTGAATCCATAGGAGATGCAATAACTTCAAAGTGGAATTCTCAAAAAGAACCAGGTAAAGTATATGTCAAAAATAGACGTGTCCATCATGGAGAAGTTGGAACTGCTATGGGCATATCCGAAGCCTTTAAGGATTCAGATCCTACAATTACGG
>CAWKJS010000009.1:0-31628 GCA_963850055.1 uncultured Nitrososphaeraceae archaeon
TTTCTTTTCTTTTCTTAAAGTATTATGCCAATTTTTCTAAACCTTTAAAGAATGTGAATCCAGCAAAGGTTATACCTGCCATTACTTGCGAAAAAAAGTCATTTTCATATAAATTGACAGATATGTTTTTCCCTCCAGTCTTTAGCGATTTCATGTATGTTTGTTTGGTAAATTCATCAATCATCTTTGCAAGATCTCCACTCACTACATAATTATTTAACAAGCCAACATATTCATCACTACCTACAGAAATTATTTGAGCTTTTATTTCATAATCAAATTTTTCCTTTGGATTGTTTCCTTCGATATAGTATTCTGCTATATTGTCTGCCAAATAACGTGCTTGTCTTACTGCGATTTGTGCTAATGGGGGATATAATGTCCCTTTAGAGTTTTTCATTGCTGCCAAATCACCAATCGAATAGATGTTTTTATACTGATTAGTTTGGCAATATTCATTAACTATTATTCTGCCATCATTGGTCTTGTCGATTGTAGGCTCTATATCTATATTATATCCTCTTACTCCTGCTGTCCATATTATTAATGAAGAATTAATCTCTAGACCATCCTTAAGAAATAGAGTATGTTCTTCTACTCTTTCCACAAGTGAGTTATGGAAAATCCTTATACCTTTGTCTTTTAAAATCTCTTCAGTTTTATTTTTGACTCTGATATCCCATCCAGGCAAGATAGTTGAGGTGGCCTCGATTATGTTTACTTTAATATTGCTTTTATTTGGTGAAGCATTTATCATCTCTGCCAAGGCGCTCCCAAGGCTTACACCTGTGGCCCCGGCTCCTACTATTACTATATTGTGTTTTTTATTTTCTTCACTAATTATTTTTGAAATGTGATCATGAATAATTGAAGCATCATATATTGATCTAATAGGAAGAGTGTATTTATCAGCACCTGGTATATTGAAGTATTTTGTGGAAGACCCCAAACAAACTATCAATTCATCATATTTGATATCTCCTGAATTCAAAGATATAAGATTCTTGTCAGGAACTATTCTCTTTATATCGTCTTGAATAAAATGTACATTTTTCCCTTGGATTAAGGATGAGATTGGAATTTTCAATTGGTCTGCAGTTCTAAAACCGGATGCTACTAGATGTATTTCTTGCATTAGCTGATGATAATTGTTTCTATCTATCAGTATTATTTCATTTGAATCCTTGTCTAATTTTGATGAAAGGTTAGTACTAAGAAAAATCCCCGCATAGCCTGCACCCAGGATTACTATTCTCTTTTTCAATGTCGACATTTTACATCATCTTTTTACTCAATTTTCTTATCTGTAGAATATTCTTTATTTTTCAATTTAACTTTTTTTATTAAAAGTTCTATTACTAAGAAGACTAAAATCGAAATTGCTATACTTGGAATCGTTGAACCTATATTTAGTGCAAAATCCTCCACATGAAGTGGCGAAATAGGGGAGAGAATAAAGTAAGTAATACTTCCAACGAAAAATGAAAAAAAGGATGATATTTTGAACTTGTTGTTTTTTTCATAGAATTTCTCGACAGATATTCGCCCCTTCCTTATGATGTAATAATCCGTCAAAACAATCGCAAATAGGGGGGCAAATAGTGCTCCTATTATCAATAAAAAGTTTTCATATTGATAAATTGGAATTAAATTGGACAGTACTACTCCTACTATTGTGAAACAAACAACAAGATATTTGTAATTTATTTTGTTGTATATGTTCTTAAATGACATTGCAGATGAGAAAATATTTGCAAAAACGTTATCTACTTCATCAACGATTAATACCAGCAAGACAAATCCGTAAAAGAAGGTTTGAATTGCAAGTAGTATTGCAAATATGTCACTAATGCCTAATAAGAGCCCAATTACATAAAAAAGACAGTTTGTAATCGAAAATCCAATAAATGTTCCCAAAAAAGCATTTTTGCTTTTTTTAGCAAACCTATTGTAATCTGCTACCAGAGGTAGCCATGATAATGGCATAGCAATGACTAAATCTAGAGAATTAAAAAAACTAAAATCGCTAGACCCTGAATTTATTAAACTGGCTGTATCTAAATTATTGGCACCTAATATTATATTTATGAGCATGATGATTGTTGAACCGTATACGACCCAGACGGCAAACTTGGTTAGCCATTGTTTAACTATTTTTAAGGGTCCCAAAATACAAAAGAGGA
The DNA here is from genome assembly GCA_963850055.1 of uncultured Nitrososphaeraceae archaeon. Lineage (GTDB taxonomy): Archaea > Thermoproteota > Nitrososphaeria > Nitrososphaerales > Nitrososphaeraceae > Nitrosocosmicus. The sequence continues at coordinate 2,184 of CAWKJS010000009.1, forward strand.
TGATTACCGTTCCAAAAACGATCGACCAAATATAAAAATCAATATATCCATTACTAAAAATGTTTGCAGCTTTTGATAATATTGTTATCTCAAAAGTCGACCAGCCTATTAATTGAAAGATATTTAAGATTGTAAGAAAATATGAGCCATGCAGACCAAAGGCTGGTCTCATGCTTACTATCGAAGGAATTGAATGGTCACTACCTATTTTGCCTGCTAAGGCTAATAAAACAGAGCCTACAATAGATCCTACAATTATTGCGATAATTGCTTCTGATAAATTTGAAGAGGAGATAAATGATCCTGCGGAAATTACCAGTAATCCGATGCCTAAACTAGACCATAATACAAAAAAATTTTTGCCTGATAATATCTTGTATTTCTTATCTAATGGATTTATCCCAAAATCTGAATTGTCTTCTAAAAATTTCACAACTATTTCACCCAGAATTATTTTTATAAGATGATAATATTGTCAAGTATAATTTTATCATAGATTGCTATCTATAGTTGCAGTAATTACATAAATTTAAATTTGTTCTTATTCATTTTCAAGTAATGTCCTTTGGAGTGGATACACTGGGTCTCTTAATCGAGAAACTAAAACAATTAGTTAATGATACTCAAGATAATTATGAATCTTTTTTTGATTCAACTCAGTTATTTAAACAAGGAAAAATGGAGAGTAATGAATATTTTTCAAGAATGGGTGAATTCCTTGTATCTTCTTCAGCCTTAAATTTTTTGGCGTGTCGTGTAATTCTCGAACTTAAAACAGCACTCGATAAAGCTGGTTCTACAAAAGGCAAAGGTGAACGGTCTAGTACCTCACCCTCTACCTCACCCTCTACTTTTCCCTCCTCTTATCCATCAGGATCAGGGAATAGTGGTAATATCGATGGCGGTACTGGTAGTAGTGGTGGTTTTGGAGTAGATGGTTTTATATCTGCTGGCGGTCATGCGGGATCCTCCTCACCCTCTACCTCCACCTCCTCCTCTCATTCTACTTACCCATCGGCTCCATCTTCCACCAGTGAAGAATACGATTTCCCGTTGCCGCAAGAAGTTCCTACCTATAAACCAGTAGATATAATAATTACTAAGCAAGATTCACTTGATTCAAAAGGGTTGAAAAAAAACTGTATTGTTTGTGCTGCGTCAATTCCAAAACAAGCAAAATTTTGTAATAAATGCGGCAATTCACAATAATTAATAAACACAATTTTTTAGTATATATTATGAAAATCTTTAATGGGCGATTGGCTACTGAAGATTACATGTCCACCCATTCTCTAACCTTTTCCACACCTGAAATGACGCTAAAAAAATTTGCGATTTGGTTGGGTGAACAAATCAAAGATTCGAAAACAGATACACCTACTCCTCGTCTACTTTCATACTTGGAAGAAAAATCCGAATCAAAGACCGGGATGTCGTCTCCACCTTCTAGGTACCTTCCGGACATAGATGAGACCTTTAAACCCACTGGCGCTATCGCAGATTTTTACTCTACACAACATGAAAACACTTCAAACACTAAACAATCTGGAGATATCGAAAAAAAATACTGTATTAATTGTGGCGGTACAATCAAATATTCTTCTAAATTTTGTAATAAGTGTGGATATGTTCAGGAGTAATTAGCCTTAGGAAATGGACTGATTTTTCCTTTCCTTGGTTGATTTTTCCTTCAGGATTATATAACACTCATTGCACAAAGTGTCAGAAAATAAATAATTAATAGAATAAAATTTTACTTTATTGCATAATTTACAGGCCTTCATGTTTTTTCTGATAGGTTACATATTTTTAGGATTACCTTATTAAATTATATACTCTGTGAAGTTTTTTAAAGTGAATGACCAGGGTCTTCTCATTCATATTTTTTTTTATATCTGTGTGGTTTGGATTATCATCGATTTTATCACATTTAGTATTTGTTTATAATTTCAGTTATTTCTATTATTACATCATATGGATAGGCTGCTTTGCTGTCTCGTTATTACTTTTTTTGAGACCTATATTATCAATGCGTAAAGTATTTCGAGACCGGGTCTCAACAAGTATTTCTTGGCCATTTCTTATAAAATTGATAAATGGTTTAACTTGGGCTCTACCATTTCTTTTGATCCCCTTTTTCCAAAAATATTATCCATTTCTATTGCTTACTGGTTTATCCTTAGGTAACATTTCAACTTTCATATTTTTAAAGAAATATTCTAAAATATTCAGTATCGAACAATTGATAACTGGGGCGTTGCTCCTTTCATCTTTGTTAGTTGTTACAATTTATTATAATTACACAGATAATTATGAGATGATACTTTTTTCTACTAGAGTCATGATTTCAGTTTCATACGGAATAGGGGGACTAGTGGGATATTTTAAGAACACTGATGACAACTCGCCCGCAGCATCATCGTCAGGTTTACATTAGTGAATGAGGGTAGTAATAATAATTGAAAGAAAAATCTGGTTCCATTCATAATTTTTCTGAGGCTGTTTGTATATTTAGTGGTGGCTTGGATTCTATCAGCACAGCTGCGTATCTAAAAAAAATGGGATTAGAATTGTATTTGATTTCTTTTGATTACGGGCAACGCGCATCCAATGAATTGCTCGTTGCAAAGCGCTTTTCAAAATTATTGAAGAGTAAAAAACACGAAATAATTAACATATCGTTTCTAAAAACCTTGCTTGGGAAAACAAATATTTTGACCGGATCCAAATCTAAAATTCCATCAACTTTTGACTATAGTATGGTAGTACCTTTAAGAAATACTGTTTTTTTGACTCTTGCTTCTGTATGGGCAACTTCATTAAATATTCCTCTGGTAATATACGGTGCTCATTCGGGAGATACTCGATATCCTGATTGTCGTCCCTCTTTTACACGTTCTCTAGAAAAAGTATTTTATCTGTCTGAAATTGATGGAATTAAATTGGGGATAAGAAAAAAGCTTCATATTTGGTCTCCAGCCATGGATAACTTAAGTAAATCTGAATTGCTTTTGATAGGTTATGAAATATTGGGCGACAAGATTTTTCAATCATGGAGCTGTTATTTGGGATCTACCGATAAAAAAACTAACCTTTCAAAACATTGTGGGATTTGTGAGTCTTGCATGAATCGAAAACAAGCAATTTTGAAAGCTGGTTTGGAGGATAAAACAAATTATGTCAGTTATTAATCCAAAAATCAATAATGATAGCGGTACTGATAATTATGATGGATCATGATGACGGTCTTTCTGTTACCAACAAACATAACAAGGTTCAATTAAATGAAATGTTTGTAAGCATTGAAGGTGAGGGTATTCTTGCAGGAACAAAGACTCTATTCATCCGTTTTTCAGGCTGTCATCTCAAATGTCATTGGTGTGATACAAAATATTCTCTATCGCCTACAAGCGGCAAAAGTTATACAATTAATGAAGCTAAATATCTTATCCTTCAACATCTTCAACCAAACCTCTATAAAATCAATTTTACTGGAGGAGAACCTTTATTACAAACTCGATCTTTGATTGCTCTTGCAGATTTTGTTAAAAACGAATTAAAGATTAAAACATATCTGGAATCATCGTGTTTTGATTGGAAAAGGTTTGAATTGGTTTTGCCTTATTTTGATATTTGTAAAGTTGAATTTAAAACATCTGATTCAAAAGTAATCGAATCCAAATCCTATGAAAACTTTTTAAAAAACGAACTAACCTGTTTAGATATCGCTTTAAATAGGAGCGATAAAATTTCATTTATAAAAATCGTATTTACAAATTCCACAACATTAAATGAAGTTAGAGATTTGCTTTCTAGAGTTTTTGAGCGTCCAAATATTAGCAATTTGAGTGGTATAACACTCCAGCCTAGCTATCAATTTGACTCTCCCTCTACTAAGCAAATATTGAAAATATATGATGAAGTTTGTAGTTTTTATAAAGATGTAAGAGTGATTCCACAAATGCATAAATTATTGGGCATGAGTTAATATTTTTAGAATAGTTATTTTGTTAAAAACCTTAGATTTATAAAAAGATAAGGTTATAATAAAGACCGATTCTTTATAGGTAAAATAAGTATGGTGAACACAATCTTTCGGGTACAGTCGCATAAATTCACTCAAGAAAATATACAAACTACTCTTGTTTGTTCAAACTGTGATGAGGTCTTCACCAAAGAATTTCTACTAGACCTTGAAGGTCAAACAATTGAATTTAAGTGTCCAGTTTGTGGAAATTTAGGAGAAGCAGATATCCCATATAAGACCGCGGAAGAACGTGAAGAATTCGAAGAAGATTTCGATGATGTAACAGAAGAGGATGGTGGCGATGAGTTTGAGGATGATTTTTAATTAGATTTGTCTTTTTTCAAGTTTATCTTGCCTAATTGTGCTAAAAAGGCTGCTAGTTGTATTTCAGGGTGTGCACCATTTGCAAGTCTATAATCGTATTCTGCAATTATAGATGAAATTTCATAGGGATCTTTCAGATCAAGCTTATAAATCTCTTCATTGGCATATTTTAGAAAATCTGTTTCTGAAACTCCATAAACATATAGTAATTCTAATAATTTTATTCTTGATTCATTAAATTTGGAATTAATGGCTAATTTTATTATTTCAGCTATTATGCTTTTTCCAGATATACCTATTGCATTTTGAACCTGCTGGGCACTTATATTTCCGTTCACTGAGGCAGCTTGCAATATATTGATTGAATGTCTTAAATCACCATTTGTATGTTCATATATTTTACGAAGTGCTTTCTCTTCGACTTTTACTCCCTCTCTTTTACATATATCATTCAAATATTCAATTACTTCTTCCTCAGAAACCTTTGAAAATCGAAAAATTACGCATCTACTTTGTATTGGTTCAATTATATGTGAAAGATAGTTACAAATAAAAATAAACCTAGTAGTTCTGGCACTATCCTCTATTATTCTTCTCAAAGCTGTTTGAGCCTCTGTAGTCATTTCATCTGCTTCATCCAAAATAATGATCTTAAAGGGCTTCTCATTTTTTTCTTGATTTATAGAAAGCTTCATGATCGATGCAAATTCTTTTACTCTTTCACGAACCATTTTTATTCCTCTTTCATCTGATGCATTGAGCTCTAAAGTATCTCTTTTCCAGTTATCTCCTAGCATTTGTTTTGCAAGGCATAAAGCTGTGGTAGTTTTACCTATCCCTGCAGATCCTGTAAACAATAAATGCGGTAATTCGTTAGGTTTTTTCATTAAATTTTCCAAGCCTTTTACAATTTCTTTTTGATTAATTATTTGAGCTAGATGTTTTGGCCTGTATTTTTCGACCCACATAATATCCGAAATAACCTCTGGCTTCTGCTCCTGGTGCCGTTTTTCCATCGTTATATACTGTCCATCTTTTTCTAATTTAAAATTATTCAATACTCTGTAGAGGATACCGTTAATCCGACATTGAAATTTTATTAACTAAGAATGATAATTACATTTGTGAATTCATTGCTGCCGTCACATGACGATATTGATGATGTTAATGTTGATGCTGATATTGCAAATAACTTAATTTCAGGTATAGACGATATTTCAATCCTCTATACTTTTTCTACTCTAGAATATCTTCTAAAGGATGTACGAGTAATATATTTAAAGGATATTGAAATATCGATAAGACCACTTATTTTTATTAGCGCTAAAGAAGGAGATATGACTTCGGTTCCGAGATGGATCTCTATTATTTTGAGTGAACAAGGTGTAGTAGAAATTCATGACGATGATCAATTATCTTATATTAAAAGAGCATTAAATCGAGAAAGAATATCGCCTAGCCATGAGGTATCTACAATAGAACCAGATTTTTATGCACGCGTAAATAATTATCTTCGTACCATCGAAGATAAAGATAGGGAATCATTAATAGTGTCATTGAATCCATTCATAGCTTCTAGACTACAAAAGATAGTCAAACTTTCTGCTTCTTCTCCTTTGGTGCCAGAACTCGAAGAAAAACTATCATTAGAAGAAAAACTTCTCTATGAGAATTTCCACAATATGACGTCTAATTTTAAAAAATTGGTGTTAAAGATTGAGTAATACTGATCCTCAGAATCCATCAAATATGCAGGAACAAGAACAACAAACCATATCTGCATTGTCAAATGAATTGGAGGTTTTTTTACGTTCATTTAAGGATCGTGATGGTAATTACAAGTATTTTGATAAAATTAATAATATGATGGCGACATCTTCAACTTCTATTACTATTGATTATATTGATTTTGATAGTTTCAGTCCATTACTTGCAAAGGATATCACTCATAATCCAGATGAAATGCTTTCGGCTTTTAATGAGGCCGTTATTTCTGTTCTATTGGAAATTCATCCAGATTATACAAATGAAATTCGAGAGCATATTCGAGTAAGAATAGGGAATTACGCTGTTCAAAAAGGACTGCGTGATATAAATGCCGATGTTATTAATAAGTTACTAGGTGTTTCTGGAATGGTGGTACGTTCCTCAGAAGTTAAACCATTAGGAAAAAGAATTGCATATAGATGTCTTAATTGCAATCAAATTAGTTTTTCACAATTAAAAGGATTATCTTTAAAAAAACCACAAAGATGCCTTAATTGCTCAGAAAAAGAAATGGAGATGGATGTAGAAAGCAGTCTCTTTATCGATTTTCAATTAGTTAGATTACAAGAGTTGCCTGAGGATCTTCCTGCAGGACAACTCCCTCACTATATAGAGGTGACAATTCTTGGTGATTTGGTTGACCAATGCAGACCAGGGGATAGGATTATGTTGACAGGAATTATTAGAATAGATCAAGAAGCTTCTTTTGTTTCGGGAAATTCCACCACTCAAAGGACTTCTCTGTTTAGATTACGAATGGAAGGTAATAATATAGAATATCTTGGAGGTAGGGCTGGAGATAAGAAAACTCGATCAATAGAGCGGATTTCAATCAGTGCAGAAGATGAACGACAAATACTAATCTTGTCAAAAAAACCTGATATCTATGACAAACTAGTATCATCCTTTGCTCCACATATCTATGGACACGAAGTCATAAAAGAATCCATTTTGCTTCTAATCGTGGGGTCTATTACCAAAAAATTAGATGATGGGTCAACAAGAAGGGGTGATATCAACGTTCTATTGGTTGGTGATCCGGGAACAGCCAAGTCTGAAATGCTTAAATTTGCCGCAAAAATAGCCCCTAGGGGATTATATACTTCTGGAAGAGGCTCCACTGCGGCAGGACTAACAGCTGCTGTAGTGCGAGATAAATCCGGAATAATGATGCTTGAAGCAGGTGCTGTAGTACTTGGAGATCAAGGGTTGGTTTGTATCGATGAATTCGACAAAATAAAAGCTGAGGATCGTTCAGCGCTTCACGAAGTTATGGAACAGCAAACTTGTTCGGTTGCTAAAGGTGGTATTGTGGCAACATTAAATGCGAGAACCTCTATACTATCCGCTGCGAATCCCATGTATGGCAAATATGATCCTTATAAAAATATCACTGAAAATGTAAATCTTCCAATTCCTCTTCTTACAAGGTTTGATCTTGTTTATGTGATACGCGATCTTCCAGAAAAAGAAAAGGATAGTAAAATCGCCAGCCATATTTTAGAAATCCATAAGGATGTCCAAAAATCATCTCAAGCCGCTATTAATATAGATCTCTTCAGTAAATACTTGGCATTTGCTAAACAAATTGTTGAACCCGAGCTGACTCGAGAGGCGATAAATATTATTCGTGATTATTATATGAAAATGAGAAATGTTGATTCAGATAGTATGATTACCGTTACACCCAGGCAATTGGAAGGTCTGGTGAGACTTGCTACTGCTCGCGCAAGATTGCTGTTAAAAGATAAAGTCGAAAGAGAGGATGCAGAAAGATCGTTGTTTCTCGTTCAAAGAATGCTGGAAACCGCAGGCGTTGATGTCAATACTGGTAAAGTTGATCTGGGTGTATTGCATGGAAAACCTTTCAGCGAAATATCAAAACTAAAACTTTTCATGGAGATATTTTCAAGTCTTTCCGGAGAAGAAAAGAATGACGTTGAAGAGAATGTGTTCATTGGAGAACTAGTCAAAACCGGTAAATTTAGTGATTCAGATGCTAAATTGCACATAAAAAAGGCGATGAACGATGGTCAAATTTATGAAAGAAAAGCTGGATTCTATTCTAAAGCATAGCGACTATTCTTTATATAAACAACCAAACAACCAAACAACCAATACAGCACGAAAAAATATTTATTATATACATATGCCTCTTCAATTGCCTTGACTATAGTTTCTGATTCCTATATGGGATTCTTTTTGCCTGGTAACATTTACGAAAGATTATCTAAATTTCTTGATGGCGATTTGGGCTTTCCATTCGTCGATCAACATGAAATTTTAGGAATTTTTTTTCTCTTCGGAAAAGATTTTGGAGTCCAAAATGATTTAGATGTGTTATCTGCAAAAGATATCACACGAAAAACTATTGATCAACTAAAGCGTGAAATTTTTCTATCAAAAAACATAGCTCCGTCTAATATTGAATTGATTAAAGAAAATTATCAAAGAAGAGTTCTTCAAATTTATGTTGAAATGCAAAATAGCCCTGCATTTGAAGAAAGGGAGATAAATAAAAGGATTAGCCGAGACCCTACTTTGCTTATGTATTGTTATGCTCACCATATTTCATACTACAGACAAAAATGTTTTTTTGAAATTTATGATCCTTTTAAAAGAGATCAATTAGATAAAAAATTACATAATTTATTGTTAAATCGGATGGTTATGTTAAGCTATAACGTGGAAAAATCTGCTAGTTTGCCTTATAATACTTTGCATCCATTTGTGGATTGGATAATTCAAAATAATACATCCGGGTTTAGATCAGTATTCTGATACTTATTACATGCTAATTATTTAAATTAATTATTATTCACAACGTACATTAATTGGTCTGTTGTAATCTATCACATGTCAATCCAAGATGAATCTGGTTATGTGTCCTTGTTAGATAGGTTACAAAATAAACTGGGAAATGTGGTAAAGAAAGAAGTTTCCAGACTTGAAGTTCCTGTTCCAAGAGTAATATGGGTTGGCCAACGAACAATTTTTAGAAATTTCATGGATTTTCCAAAGGCATTAAGACGTGATCCTGAAAAATTATTACTATATTTGAATAAGGAATTAGCATCTGCAGGATATATTTCTGGTGAACGGGTTATTTTTTTGGGCAGAAAACCTGTATCCTCATTCGGAGGTTTGATCGATCGATATGTAAAGGACTATGTTATTTGTCCTGTTTGCGGTAGCCCAGACACTAGGACAGAAAAAATTAAAAAGTTAGGCTTTATGATATGTGAAGCTTGTGGTGCCAGATCTTCTATAAAAAGTAATTATGCTTGATTGCTTGATTACAAATCGCGATATCGACTGGATGCAATATTCTCATCATATTTTCTTTGCTTCCGGGTTTCGCTATAATCGATATGTAATTATTAGATTTAACCAAATTTATTATTATGGATAAAACTAAAAACAAAGATCAAGTAAAAAATGATCAAGATAATGATTATCTGTTATTAGATGATAACGCTAATGAATCTAATCAAAATTTAGAAACTGAATTATCCATTGAAGATGTGACTGCCGAATTAAAGGAAACAAGAGATGATTTGGAACATTATCGAAAATTATATGACGACACATTTAACAAATTAAAATATAGTTTAGCCGATTTCGATAATTATAGAAAAAATATTGAAAAACAAAACGCCTTGAGGATACTTTCGGTGAAGGCCGATATCTTGTCAACCGTGGTTAATTTACGCGAAGATTTTATACGTGCATTAGATACATTAAAACACCACAAAGTCGATATTTCAATTCTCGAAGGATTGACGAATATACTAAAAAATATTGATCTCTTTTTAGAAAAAGAAAATGTTTTAGAAATAAAAGCTTTGAATAGTGTTTTTGATCCTAACTTTCATGAAATTATAGGATTTTCTTATGTTGAAGATGATGCGGAAGAAAATATTATTACTAGGGAAATTAGGAAGGGTTATTTATTAAATGATCGTGTTCTTCGTCCGAGTTTAGTAGAGGTTTCCAAAAAGATAATTAAAAATATCGATAATGATAATAAAGAGGATACAAAAGGAGATGAAGTTTAAATGGGAAAAATAATAGGAATTGATTTAGGAACTAGTAATTCTGCCGCTGCTTCTTTGATCGGTGGAAAGCCAGTTATAATACAAGCTGCTGAAGGCGCCTCAATAGGGGGGAAATCCTTTCCATCAGTAGTTGCATTTTCGCAAGATGGTCAATTAATGGTTGGGGAACCTGCTAGACGTCAAATGCTTTCAAATCCTGAGGGAACTGTTATTGCCGCTAAAAGGAAAATGGGTACTGATTACAAGTTTAAAGTATTTGGGAAAGAATATACTCCGCAACAAATATCTGCATTTATTCTTCAAAAAATCAAGAAGGATGCTGAAGCATTTCTTGGTGATACAGTCGATAAAGCTGTAATTACTGTTCCTGCTTACTTTAATGACAATCAGAGACAAGCAACAAAAGATGCTGGAGAAATTGCCGGACTAGAAGTAGTAAGGATAATTAATGAACCCACCGCTGCTTCACTAGCATTTGGATTAGATAAAGTCCACCATGATCTCAAAATTATGGTCTTTGATTTTGGAGGAGGAACCTTAGATGTTACCATTATGGAAATGGGCGGTGGTGTATTTGAGGTCAAGAGTACTTCAGGTGATACTCAACTTGGTGGCACAGATATGGATAATATTTTGATAGATTATCTTGTAAATGAATTTAAAAACCAGTCTGGAATAGACATCAAAAATGATAAAGCAGCGATGATGAGGATTAGAGAGGCTGCAGAAAAGGCAAAAATCGAATTATCAAACATAGTCACCACGGAAATAAACCTACCATTTTTGGCATACGATCAATCTACTGGTCCAAAGAACTTTGCTATTCCTTTGAATAGAGCAAAATTGGAGGAATTATTACGTCCAGTGGTAGAACGATGCAGAAATCCAATGCTACAATCTATCAAGGATGCAAAATTGTCAGCTTCAGATATCGAAAAAATAGTTTTGGTTGGGGGCCCTACTCGAATGCCAATAGTAAAAGAATTTGTAAAATCTGTCATGAACAAGGAACCTGAACGTGGAGTTGATCCAATGGAAGCAGTTGCGTTGGGAGCTGCAATTCAAGGTGCAATAATTTCAGGTGAAGTATCTACTGATATTTTGTTGGTTGACGTTACTCCTTTGACTCTTGGTGTGGAGGTTATGGGTGGACTTAAAGAAACTCTAATTGAACGAAATACTACTATTCCTACCAAAAAGAGTAAGGTATTCACTACCGCTGCAGATTATCAGACCGCAGTTACAATCCATGTGGTCCAGGGTGAGAGAACTATGGCTTCTGATTGTGTTTCACTAGGCATGTTTAATTTGTCGGGTATACCGCCTGCTCCTAGAAGTGTTCCACAAATAGAGGTCACATTTGATATCGATACCAACGGAATTTTGAACGTGACCGCCAAAGATCTTGCTACATCCAAAGAATCAAAGATTACTATATCGGCAAGCTCTAAATTATCTAAAGAAGAAATCGAAAAATTAAAGAAAGATTCGGATGCATTTGCTGAAGTAGATAAAAAGAAACGAGAAGAAGCAGAATTAAAGAATGAATCAGACAATTTACTATATTCTGCAGAAAAATTGATTAATCAAGACTTAAAAGATAAAGTAACTCCAGAGCAAAAGGATAAAGTAAATAAATCAATCCAGGAATTAAAAGAATCGATAACAGCCAATAATGTGGACGCCATAAAAACAAAAATAACCGATTTAAAGAACGCATTAGCAGAAATAAGTACAGCTGCATATCAGGCCGTTCAACAAAATGCTGCTAACGCTTCAAACCCAGGGGATGTGGGGTCCGATACCCCACCTCCAAGCGATAGTACTTTTAATCAAAATCAAAATCCTGAAAACAACGATCCTAAGTCTGCTGCTGCTGCTGCGGAAGACGCCACCTCCGCCAATAAATCAAATAATACTTGATTAAGAGAATAATTCCACACTAATTATTTTTGTGATTTGTTATGAGTAAAAAAGATTATTATGATGTACTTGGAGTTCAAAAAACTGTTACTAAGGATGAGTTAAAATCTGTATATAGAAAACTTGCGTTAAAGTATCACCCCGATCGTAATAAATCGCCTGAAGCAGAAGAAAAATTCAAAGAAATTTCTGAAGCATATGCTGTACTATCCGATCAGGAGAAACGTAAACGATATGATACATACGGTCATGTGGGTAATGAGGAGGTATTTAGGGGATCTGAAGACAATTTCGCAGAAATTTTTAAAGATATTGGCTTTGGTAATGTAGGCGATATTTTTGAACAGATTTTTGGTAGAATGGGCGGCGGTGGAGGCGGTGGTTTTAATAATGATCCCTTTAGCTTCAATTCCAGAACCTCAAACAGAAGAAGAAGAGGCAGAGATTTACTATATGACGTAGACATGACTTTAGAGGAAGTAGTTAAAGGTAAGAAGGAAGAGATACAAATTCCAACAATCGAAGACTGTTCGGTTTGTTCCGGGACAGGTGCTTCCCCAGGAACTTCACCAAAAATTTGTCCTACATGTAACGGCCAAGGACAGACCCGCAGGGTCTATAACCAAAATCAATTTTCCACCTTTATTTCGTTAGATACATGTAATACCTGCCACGGAGAAGGTAAAATACTAGAAAAACCTTGTAATACTTGTCATGGTAATGGTAAAGTTAGAAAAACAAATAACCTAAAGATCGATATACCTTCTGGTGTTGAGGACGGAGTAACACTAAGAATTTCTGGAAAAGGCGAAAGTATTCAAGGTGGAATGAATGGTGATTTATTGGTACGTGTACATGTACTCACGCATCAACTTTTTAAAGTACTTGATGATGGAGATTTGATGTATAATTATGATGTTTCATTCATTGACTTGATATTAGGAACGGAAACAAGGGTTCCAACCATAGATGGAACTGAAAAATTGAAAATTCCTGCTTGTACCAAAGCTAATGCTGTTTTTAAAATCAAAGGAAAAGGTTTGCCAAGATATGGAAAATTTGGAAGAGGGAGCCAATACGTAAAAATCGAAGTAAAATTGCCTGATAAAATTAATGATACCCAAAAAAATCTATTAAAAGATTTGTCAAAGGAATTCAATAAAAATGAACTATAAAAACTATTTTTCATACAAATTTAGATCAATTCTATATGATAGCAATAGAATCTTTTAATATAAGTAAAATATACAAAAATTCCAATAAAAAGGCATTAAATGATATCTCTTTACAAATCGAAAAAGGAAAGATATCTACATTATTGGGAAGAAATGGGGCCGGAAAAACTACCTTTATACGTATTTGTTCTACTCAATTGTTACCTACATCAGGAAAGATATTAGTGTTCGGTGACGATATACTCAAGTCTCCAGAAAAAATACGTCAAAAAATTTCTATAGTTCCACAGGAAGGAAGACCCTTACGCGCATTAACTCCGTGGGATCATATTTATAATTGGTTGAGGATACGAGGCGAAAAGAAAGAGTCCGCATCGCAGAAAACATCTGACATATTACAAAGACTTGATCTCTTTTCTGCAAAAGATATTCCTGCATTGAATCTGTCGGGAGGAATGAAACAGAAAATTTTGGTTGGGATGGCAATGGCAACTGAATCACCTTTGCTATTTTTGGATGAACCTACTATAGGTTTGGATCCAGTATCACGACGACAGGTTTGGTCTATTATAAAAGATTGGAAAAATAAGGGAATAACCATTATTCTAACTACTCATTATATGGATGAAGCCGAAATGTTGTCTGATTCTATATTCATTATTGATGAAGGTATAGTCGTTTCTAGAGGCAACATGAACGATTTAAGAAATACTCTAAATTATCAAATAAGAATTGATATCAACATATCAAAGGATTATACTGTTTATGATTTAAGAAACTTCATTAATTCTTTTGGGAAAACAATTAGTATGAGTTCTGACTCTATAAGATTATTTACTTTTGAGCATAATCTAAGAGAAATATCTGATATTTTGGTTCGTCATAATTTGTCATTTTCTGTATCTCCTATCACATTAGATGATATTTTCGTAAATCTTGTCGGTGGAGCTGATATGGGGTGATCTTTTCATTTTTTATTAGAATATATGTTGGGCTTTTTAAAAATGTTTTATGCGGGAGTTGCCAAGCCTGGTCAAAGGCGTGAGATGTTTAATACACGATGCTCAGAAACCAGGTTAATTGAGATACCTCATCTCTTAGGGGTCCGTGGGTTCAAATCCCATCTCCCGCATTAGAAACTTAAGTTTCTTTTTTATCCATATCCAAGCCTTTTCCATTGCCTAACTAATGTTAGACTTTAAGATGATCATATACTCCTCTAACAAATGCAGTGATTATTTGGCAATGAAAGATGAAAAAGTTACAATGATAAATTAATTAATTGTTGACATCTTATCAAATAGATGTTTCGCAATAGCAACACGACACGACAGTCAATTTGTAGTACACTTTAAACATTTTGACTATGTATACTATTTTATTCAAATTCGTATGTTGTAATTAGAATAATGCACAAATATCAAATATTTTTAATTTACTTGTAATAAACTAACGAGACATAGTCTCGCAAATAAGAAACCGGAAATGAATCTCTGCTCTGCCTTTTGCTTGGTCTCGATTCAATTCATTCATCTCTACCGTATATATACTCCTTATATTACCAATATTATTTAGCGGGGTGGGGAAGCCAGACCTTTTTAGGGGCTAGGTTATCCCGGCGGGCTCATAACCCGCAGAGCGGTTTCTGTGCCTTTAAAGCCAGCCGTAAGTTCAAATCAACCCCCCGCTATCTTTTATCCACTTTGTACTTTTTAGCAGCTGCTTTATTTCCATACTATTAAATCGCTTTTCCATACCATACCTGGATAATGGTTTGGTGAGATGTCGATGAGCAATAGGTTCCGGAATGTATAGACCAGACTTTAGTTTTCTATCTTTTTCCGTCTTTATTTTTACACTATTTCTAATTCTTGTTTTACAAATATAACATTGATATCCTTTATTTTTTCCCTCTGATTTCATATTCTTAGAACACTTTTCGCATGTGGGGTTTCCAATGTTATACACTCTAGCTAATTCTTTGATTATGAGGTATTCTAGGTTAAGTGTAATTTGATTATTTGATTTTAGATGTGCAGCCATACCCTACCTCGATCCTATCTCCAATTATTAACATGCTTGCAATCTTTGTTAGACCAGTAGGTTGGTAAACCGCAACTGGTAAGATACTATCAAACCCGTCCTTTATTTTGAATATTACATGTCCACCATTAATTACGGATGGTGTAGATGCAACCTGAGAAGTTATACGTCCCGAGGTAAATGGTTTAATGTTAATTCCACTGTTCTCTTTGACTAGATGCAAATTCGTTCCTTGATTTGATCTGAATATCATATAGCCGTCTAATTCCTCTTCGATACACAAGTTCTTCAGAAATAATGTGGTTATAAAAGGATCTTCTCCTCTAATACCACAAAACACTGGGTCAGGCCCACGAGGGGTAATTAGTATTCTATTATTCTTAATGTCAAAATTATTGTAGGTATATGGATATGATTGCTCGCTTAATTTTTTTACTTTAAAGTCATCTGTTTTTCTGTTAGTTCCAATATTTTCTTTACTTCTGTATGCAATTGTTTCAAATGTATGATCTGAATCTAAAAGACAACCTATTGCTGCAAGCGCCCCTACAATTCCATATCCTTTTCCAAAAATACTGAATTGTATATTATTCTTACTAGCTATTTTTATTGCCAGTTGTTTACTTAATATGGTATCCATAGCACTTTCACTAAACGATGTCAAGTCTTTGCTAATGCTATTCCCTTCATAAAAAACTAAACCTGGATTGGCTCCGTTTTCTAATTCGGAATAGTTTTCTATGGCATAAGTGATCTCTTCTTTGATTTTTTCATAATTTCTACCTCTAATTCTTAGACCGACTGCACCATTTCCTCTAGTTTTAAGAGGAACGTTGGGATTTAGTCTTATTAATAGTGGAAATTCGACAAATTCGACATGAAATTTTCTTATTAACATATTTGATATTAAATAAGATAAGTGGGTAGTACATTTTCCATTTATTGAATCAGTATCATCAAATCCTATATGCAGAGTTTTCTCGTCACTAGGTTTATTCCAATTATTCATTAGCAACAATTATGTCTTTATTGTAATGAGTATCTCATACTATTTAATAAAAATACCCCAAAGATTTAGGAGTAAATTTTAGTATTATAGAAAATTCTTATACCTTTTTGTTCCAATATTTCAGGTTGTTAAAATCCATAGATAAAATCGATTTTGAAAAACGAAATGGAATCATCCCTGTAGTGGTTCAAGATATAAGAACTAAAGATATTTTGATGCTTGGGTATGCAAATAAGTATGCCTTAACCAAAACCGTTGAAACTGGAAATGCACATTTTTGGAGTACTTCTCATAATAGATTGTGGATGAAAGGCGAAGAATCGGGGAATATTCAACCAGTAGAAAAAATATTAGTTGATTGTGATTCTGATGCATTATTATATCTGGTTAATTCTATGAAACCTGCCTGTCATACAGGAAATCGTTCATGTTTTCATAATGAATTAGGCTGATTGATTCCTAATAGTTAAGTTAAGTAATACTAAATATTATTTAGAGAGATTTATCTATCATATTGTTCTTTTGTATTCAGAAATAATGGGAATTATAAGTGCACTAAAATGTAGAGAATGTAATAAAGAGTATTCCCCAAGATTTATATATATCTGTGAGGATTGCTTCGGGCCATTGGATGTCCAATATAAAATAGATACTACCATTACTAGGCATACATTTGAAAGTCGTTCAGATTTAACTTATTGGCGATATTTTGAAATTCTTCCGATAGAAGATAAGAAAAATATAGTCAGTTTAAATGGTGCGATCACTCCGTTGCAAAAAGCAGATAATTTGGGTAATAGTCTTGGAGGATTTAAAAATTTATACATTAAAAACGATTCTGTAAATCCAACTTTCTCTTTTAAGGATAGGCCAGCAGGAGTTGCAGTATCAAAAGCTAAAGAGATGAATTTATCTGCCGTGGGTTGTGCATCTACTGGAAATCTCGCATCTGCTACCGCCGCTCATGCAGCAAAGGCAAATTTACCTTGCTACATTTTCGCCCCCTCTGACATAGAAGATGTTAAAATCGCACAAGCTTTGTCATATGGAGGCAAATTTGTAGCGGTAGATGGTACCTATGATGATGCTAATAGGATTGCTTCAGTAATTGGAGATTCTAATGGTTATGGAATTGTAAATATAAATATGCGACCTTACTACGTCGAAGGCTCTAAAACACTAGCGTTTGAAGTATTGGAACAATTGAATTGGACCGTCCCTGATGTACTAGTAATTCCAGTAGGAAGTGGAGCTATGTTGAATGCCATTTGTAAAGGATTTGAAGAAATAATGAATCTAGGATTAATTTCTGATATTTCTAATTTAAGGATAATTGCTGCCCAACCTAATGGATGTGCACCTATTGTTGATGCTTATAAGAATAGATCTAATGAAGTTATACCCGTAGAAAAACCTAATACTATTGCAAAAAGCTTGGCAATAGGGGATCCTGGTGACGGATTATATGTACTAAAACGTCTAAGACAATATAATGGAATAGGAGAAAAAGTTACCGATTCTGAAATTAAAAATGCCATTTTATTGCTTGCAAAATCCGAAGGAATATTCACCGAACCTGCTGGTGGTGTGGCAGTAGGTGTTTTAAAGAAACTAATAGAGGAAAATAAAATCGATAAAGACGAAAATATAGTATGTTATGTTACTGGTAACGGACTTAAAACTACTGAATCTATTACTGATCTTCTTCCTACTCCTAGTTCAGTAAAACCTGATATCAGACTAGTTTCTGCAATGATACGTTGAACAAACGGATATAAATCGAAAAATTACGGTGTTAATTATAAATTGACCACAATAGAATTTGTTGTTCCATCAGTTTTAAACAAAGGTGCAGGAGAAAAAAAAATGTCTATTGATGCTTCAACTTTGGATGAAGCATTCAACATTGTATCCGGTATTATGGGTGATGATTTTAAACGTAGAGTTATAGACATTAATGGAAAGCCTAGAGCATTAATTAATATTTATATTAATGGAAAAAATATGCGTTTTAACAATGCAGGGATGGGTTCAGTTTTGAAAGAAGGTGATTCTATTTATATTTTGCCTGCAGTTGCCGGTGGAGCTGAAATAACTAATCAAGATATGCTAAGGTATTCGAGGCAAATTATGCTCGAGGAAATTGGTTATGTCGGGATGGAAAAACTCAAAGATACAAAAATATGCGTTGTCGGTGCAGGAGGAATAGGAAACCCAGTTTTAGCTCAATTAGTTGGAATGGGAATAGGAGAGATTCGAATAGTTGACAGAGATGTAATAGAGATCTCTAATCTTCACAGACAACATTTGTACACTGATGCAGATATAGGAAAGGTAAAAGTTGAAGCTGCCTTGGAACGTTTACAGAAAATGAATCCTAGTGTTAAAATAGAAGCTATTCCTATTTCTGTTACTAAATTTACCGCTGAAAAAATAATTAAAGGATATGATATAGTTATTGATGCTTTGGATAGTATCGATGCTAGATATGCTCTAAACGATGCTTGCTTAAGATTAGGCATCCCTTTTATTTATGCTGGAGCTCTTGGAATGGTTGGTTCAGTCTGTACTATCCTCCCAAATCAGAGTGCTTGTCTTAGATGCATCTTTCCTGAATTGTCTGAGGATGAAATGCCAACATGTAGCACTGAGGGAGTACATCCGTCGATTCTTTATCTTGTCTCTGGAATTCAGGTATCTGAAGCAGTAAAAATCGCAATTGGACAACAGCCATCATTAGTCAATAAATTATTATACGTCGATCTAAATGATTTAGTTTTTGATAAAATTCAAATGAATAGACATGAAGAATGTCCCTCTTGCGGATTGCATGTTGAACAAAAAGATATCAAAATTCCGTCCATTATGGTAGAAGAACTATGCGGAAGAGATCGAGGCAAGAGAACATACACTGTTACCCCAGCCCAAATTACAAACGAGGTTGATTTAACAAACATTTTGAAAATCGCCGAATCTAATGGGTATATATTGAAATCAAAAGGCAATTTGGGTATAACAGTGTCCTTTCAAAATCAACTACTTATTAGCTTCCTTACGAGTGGAGCCGCCACGATTGTGGGAGCGAAAAGCGAGGAAGAAGCATTGTCTATATATAATACTTTTACGGAGGAATTGAAACCACTCAGTTAGCTAGTATTTTTTTATTACTTTGTAATATTTTATAGAGATCAGTTTTAATATTTGGTATTTTATTTCACTGTATAGATATGTCTTTAGAAGTTCAATATTTTCCTATTATTATTAATAAAAAAGAGAAAATAATAACAGCTGATGATCGCGTTCTATCTCCGGATGATGACACTTCAAAATCTGATAATTTAGATAATAATGAAGATAAAAAAGAAGATAATAATGAAGATAAAAAAGAAGAATTAGAAAAAGAATTAGAAAAAGAATTAGAAGAAGATGATGAAGAGGAAGAGGAAGAGGAAGAGGAAGAGAATTAGAATTAGAAGAAGATGATGAAGATGATGAAGATGATGAAGATGATGAAGATGATGAAGATGATGAAGATGATGAAGATGATGAAGATGATGAAGATGAAGAGGGAAAATCGAATCGCACAAAAAGAAAAGAAACGATGAAAAAGAGTTCTGATCATAGGGACATTGATTTAACTCCTATAACTAAAAACTTAGAGATAATTAATAAGAATGTGGATAAACTGTTTAAAGAAATTCAAAAGATACAAAAAGTAACGCAACCATTACAAAAAGGTCTCAATTCTATCGAAAAGCAGTCCGTATCTATTAAACAGACTCAATCTTTACTTAAGGAAATGGATAAAAGAATACTAAAAATAGAGAAAAATGTTACAACCAAAACAACAAAAAATACACCTTCTAGTACTAGGACGTCCACCAAAACAACAAAAAATACACCTTCTAGTACTAGGACGTCCACCAAAACAACAAAAAATACACCTTCTAGTACTAGGAAATCAACTTCTAAATCTTCAAAGAAATCGACCGATAATAAAAAACAGAGAAATAAGTAGATAGATTAAAGCCTACTACCATTTTCTTCCATTTTCTTCTCTGATACTATAATAAAGATATTGCTGGGCATATCCAGAATATCTTCCATAGTGTTCTCTAATTTTTTTCGATAACACTCTATATTGGTTGGGAGTGATCTTTTCTTTTATTTTCATATCTTCGTCTAAGATTTGATTCAATTTTTTTTGAAAAAATTTTATAATCCAAGTATCAATTGGAAATGCTTCTAATTTGTTTAAAGAAAATAATAATATACAATCTGCTATTTTGTCTCCAACTCCACTTAACTTCAATATTTCTTGTTTTGCTTTATCGTAATCCATTTCTGCTAATTTTATCATGTCAGTTTCTTGCTTTACTATTTCTCTTACTGTTTTTATTACAAATTCTGCTCTATATCCTAATCCACAAAGTAAGAGTTCTGGTACAGAAGTAGTGTGTAGCGTTGTTAGACTTGGAAATGTATAAAATTCATTACTATCCCATTCCACTTTTTTTCCAAATTTCTTGGAGAGATTTCTCAATATCAGTCGAATTCTTGGAATATTATTATTACTAGAACATAGGAATGATATAATACATTGAATTGGTCTTTGTCTCATAATTCGTAATCCCGGATATTTTCTTGTTACATTGTCTATTATCATGTCCTTTCCAGAAATTTCATTCATAATCTGATCGTATTTGTCATCAAATCTAAATACATGCTGTTGCCAGTTCTCTATTTTAGGAAAAGAATCATATTCATATGCTTTTTCACCATTGTTTTCATATTCGGTTATTTTTAATATCGATTCTTCATATATTCCATACCATGATTTATCTCTTTTTTCCCAAAGAAAGGATTGTCCGCTATTAATGGTTGAATTAATATTGAGAGTATATCCGCTTTTCAATTGTAAGAAAATTTTACCAGGGGGTTGCTGTTATATGTAACATTGTATTCTTTTCTTGGTTAAACCGTGGTTATCTCACCGGCTTCTGGAGCATGAGCCTTATATCCATACTTTTCAATAATTTCTTCTGCAAATTTGGTGCATGATAAGTTATCGCCATGAACAGTCATTACTTGAGGGTTTCCTTTCACCTTATCTAAAATCTCAAATAATTCTGTCCTACTATTATGTCCTGAAAAGTCAAATCTATTTACTTCTGCCAAACATTTTATTGTTCTTCCATTATAAGTTACTTGTCTCTTATCGAGTAAAGATCTTCCTGGCGTTCCCTCCCCTTGATAGGAAACCAGAGCAATTCCATTGTATTGGCTCTTGCAAATTTCCTCTATATAAAAAACCGCTGTACCGCCAACTAACATACCAGCTGGAGAAATTATTACTCCGGGTTCTTTAACTACCCTTTTCCTTCTTTGCCAGCTTGTTATTCTTTCAACATCTTCAATTGAACTCTTAAACATCTGAGGGTCTCTAAGATACTTTGGATATCTAAGCATGATATCATTGGTTTTTAATGCCATCCCATCCATGGCAATTTTGTATGGAAAATTATATGTTTTAAGTACGCAAGCAATTTCTTGAGCTCTTTCAACAGAAAATGCAGGTATAAAAAATACACCGTTCCTCTCGACCACTTCCTTTGCAAATTTTACTAATTCCCTTTCAGATTGTTCCCTGGGAACCTGCTCTGCTTGGGAATAAGTACTCTCAATTATTAACATATCAATTTCGCCTACATCAAGGTCGGCAGGTCTCAGGACCTTGGAACCTCGTGTATTCATATCGCCGGTGTAGAACAGTTTTTTTCCATCTGATTCAACTAAAATTGTTGCACCACCGATAACGTGTCCCGATTCATGAAAAGTAATGTTTGTGTCCCTTATGGTGTAACTACTCTTGTAATCTAAATGTCTTGCATGATTTAACATGTTCACTAAATCATGATACTGAAAAGGAAGATAGAAGCCTGATATTTTTATCATATCTTGAATTAGTAGCTCGGAGAGTTCAAATGTAGGCATAGTTGCTAAAGCTTCTAGATTTGAATCTTCTTGAAGAAAAAGGGATGGAGCACATCCTGAATGATCCAGATGTGCATGAGTTATTACGACTGCATCAATATCCTTTGGATTCACTTGAATCGGAAAAAGAGGTTCCTTCTTCAAAAGAACTCCGTAATCTAGTAGAATATTTGTATTATTTGAATTAATCAAGAATGCGGATCTTCCAACTTCTCTGGCAGCTCCTAACGTTGTAACTTTCAATGAAAACTACTTAATTTATTTATCATATTAGTCTTTTTGCATTATTACTAACTAAAATCAATATTCCACAATAGATACTCTTCATTACTACTTTTAATGCTCTCTAAATATCCATATCCTGTGTCATCTAAAACATCCTCAAATTCATATGTGTATATTTCTCTTTGCCCTTCATATTTAAGACATTTTCTTAATGTTTCTCTTATGATGTCTTTGTATTTTGGTTTGGAATAAACATACCATAAATTGTGCGCTCCCCTTAGCTGTTTTAAAAATTCAATGGTTCTGTGTGATATTTTTGAATAATATTTGTTAGTTATTTCTGTGTTTATATCGTCCCAGGATGGAGTTATCCAGCTCGCTATTTTTTCAAACCCATGTCCCTCAAACTCTACTGCAAGGCTCAAACCTTGATCCAAAGTTGTAATTATTACATCTGTACTTGCAGCAATTTTATCCCTGTAATCGACCCCGGGCTCCATCCATCCAACAAATATTAGATCATATTTTTTTTCTATTCCATTATATGCATCACCAATTTTAATATAATCTGGCTTGTATCTTCTTAATTTGAAAAATATGTCGGCGCTCTTTTCAATACCTTCTGCATTAGGTAAATATTGAATAATTTTTTCCAAGAAATCGCCATAACCACATCCAACATCTAAGTAAGTTGGATCTTTAGATACCGCTTTAGCTATTGAGGTTATTCTTTCTACGTCTACCTTTCTGTATGTGAAATATGAACCGCAAAGAAAAGGAAAAATGAATCTCTCATGATGAGATGAAATAGAATATTTTCTAAATTCTTTTAGTGCATTTAATGCAATACCTAAATCATTTATTTCTGGAGGCATTATTCTTCAAATTTTATTTTCCATAAGCAAATATCCGGGTTTGAAGGGAGCATTTCATTATAACTAAACCCACATTCATCCAAGATTTCTTCATGCTCATAAACATCATTACTGTAATCTTTTTTACTAGATTTGATTAATGTTTCTCTTATGATGTCTTTGTATTTTGGTTTGGAATAAACATACCATAAATTGTGCGCTCCCCTTAGCTGTTTTAAAAATTCAATGGTTCTGTGTGATATTTTTGAATAATATTTGTTTAATAGTTCCGTATTAACGTCAATCCAGGATGGAGTTATCCAGCTCGCTATTTTTTCAAACCCATATTCATCCATTTCGCATTCTCCATTCATTCCACATTGTCCGCCCTTATCGAAAGTTGTAATTATTACATCTGTACTTGCAGCAATTTTATCCCTGTAATCGACCCCGGGCTCCATCCATCCAACAAATATTAGATCATATTTTTTTTCTATTCCATTATATGCATCACCAATTTTAATATAATCTGGCTTGTATCTTCTTAATTTGAAAAATATGTCGGCGCTCTTTTCAATACCTTCTGCATTAGGTAAATATTGAATAATTTTTTCCAAGAAATCGCCATAACCACATCCAACATCTAAGTAAGTTGGATCTTTAGATACCGCTTTAGCTATTGAGGTTATTCTTTCTACGTCTACCTTTCTGTATGTGAAATATGAACCGCAAAGAAAAGGAAAAATGAATCTCTCATGTATGGACCCATCTTTGATGCCGGAGGTTTTTAATCTAAATGTGTTTAATTCCTTTTGCGCGTAATTAATATCATCAATCAAAAAGGGCATACCTTAAAAACTGCTTATAGGTTATATGTATTTTCTAGGTCGTAATTTTAAGACTTTTTCATGCTGATTTCTATATTTGTGGTTTAATATTTCAAAATATTTATAAAGTAACTAAGCGCTGATTTTTTAATGGTAAGATCATTTGAGGAATGGTGGGCAACCGTTCCGGAGGAATTAAAAGCAAAAGCTCGCAAGGGCGATGAAGCCAACAAGGTTTTATTGAATCAGGTAAATTATGTATTACTCCATCTTCATCTTCAGGGTAAGCATGATGCAAAACCATCACATGAAGAATTAAAAGACTGGCTTCATAGTGGTCAAGTAGACGTAATGCGTCAAATTAAAAAATAGATATTACTATCTAGTTTTTTATCTTTTGTATAACACTGTTTTGTTATTGGCATATAGTTTAAATAGTTTTATCGTTACAAGACGAGTAGTGAATTATTAGATGCCAATTGCTATACTTCCAGATGTTGATGAACAAAGATGCATTGGGTGTGCGCTTTGTGTAGAAATTTGTACCGCATTAGGTCCGGATGTACTTCGTGTTAAACCTGTTGAAGGTTGGAAAAGAGGCAAAGCATTTGTCTTTTATCCCGAGAGATGTATTTCTGACGGTGCATGTCTAGGTGTTTGTCCAACTCATGCTATATTCTGGATGAGACCATTGGAATATACTGCAGGCCAACCAGTTCCATTACATAAAAACGGTGTATTTGATAAAGGCTGGGAAGAAGGCTAAATCCATATCACCCAATTATTTTTTGTTTATTTTAATTTTTAAAAAAATCTTTATATAATTAGAAATTTAGGAATTATTATTATGTTATTACCCTCTGAAATTGAATCCAAGTCTTTGATTCCTGCTATTCGTGCTATTTTGTCTAAAAGATTAATTCGAGATTATGATCTAAAAGAAGAGACTGTAGCAAAACTTCTTGGGATTACTCAGGCGGCAGTTAGTAATTACATCAGAGGAACACGGGGTGATCTTTCTTTGGTAGCTAAACTGGAGGATAATTTTGAGGTTATGAAAATGATAAACGATATATCCAAAGATCTATCTACAAATAATGCCTATTCTCCAAGTACGATGACAAAATTTATTCAACTATGTAATTTTATGCGATATACTTTCATAATATGTGATGTCCACCATAGTATTGAGTCTAATATAGACAAGAGAATCTGTGAACAATGCGAAGTACTGTTAACCGGTTCGCGTTTCTCCTGATCTTTTACTATTCTTATTTAATCCAGTTAACATAAATTATTGCATCTATCTCATTATTTTCATGAAGATATCTATCTCAGGAATAAGGGGGATATTTGGAGATGACCTTAGTATACAAGAGATAGCCCGTTTTTCTAGGGTTTATGGATCTTATTTGAAAAATAATTATGATATCCTGACTTGTGTAATTGCAAGAGATAGTAGACCATCAGGAGGCATAATTACAGATATTGTAATCGGATGTCTTTTGGAACAAGGGATTAATGTTTATGATCTAGGTATTGCACCTACACCAGTTTTATTTAGAGAGTCTAGAAAATATTCTGGTGCTTTAATGATTACAGCATCACATAACCCGCTAACTTGGAATGGACTAAAGATGCTTATAAAAGGGAGAGGATTATTTGAGGAAGATTTAGATGAGGTATTAAAAACGAAAATCCAAGATCATGTTAAAATTGGCCACTATTTCAAAATTAATTCCAGCTTTTTGAACGATATAGTAAACTATATTCCACAACCAAATCAATTAAATGATGATTTCAAAGTTGGTATTGATTTTGGAGGAGGGGCAGCATGCAATTATGCTAATCAGTTGCTTGATTCCTATCATGTAAAATATCTTGGAATAAATGACACGCTGGGGTTCTCTTCTCGTGGTCCCGACCCGACGTCTGATCCCTTAGTAGAATTATGTGAATTAGTTAAAATAAATAAGTTGAATTTTGGTTTTGCCTTTGACATAGATGGGGATCGACTGGTAATCGTTAATAATAAGGGAATTCAGCTTAATCCTGATTCGACCTTATTGTTATCTATTGCTGGAGTTGTACGCAATAACGATTTCAAAAGATTTACCATTAGTCTCGACTCTAGTCTCTCAATTGAACAATATGTCAAAAGTCATGGTGGTCAAGTCTTTGTCTCTAAAGTTGGAGAATCAAATGTGATAAAAAGGATGTTTGAAACCGATTCACAAGCAGGTGGAGAGGGAAGTAGCGGGGGATTCATCATGCCAAGCTTTACTTCTTGTAGGGATGGGTTATTGGCGAGCGTTATTATCAGCTCATTAGATCAGAATACAATTAATGAATGTATGAATCTATCTTCAAAATTCAAACAAATACGAACAAAGCATTCTATAGATCCTAAAATTGATAGTAAATATCTCTTTGAGAAAATATTATCTTCGTTAAAATCCTATTCAACAGAAGTATTATATACTGATGGTTTGAAATTTATTCTGGACGATAGTTCTTGGATTCTAATACGTTTCTCAAATACTGAACATGCATTTAGAATATCATTAGAGTCGACAAAAGAAAAAGTAGATTCTATGTATAAATTATTTCATAATAAAATAATTGAAATTTATGAAAAAATTTAATGAAAAACAAATACTGAATTTAATTATATCTAAAATTGGTAACAACAATATGGAATCCTATATAGGCAAGGATGACATATCAATTATGCCATTAGATTCATTAAATTCTTCATCTAATGAATTTAATGATAATAAATTTTTGGCTGTTACGTGTGATATGTTAGTTGAACATACTGACGTCCCACCCAAAATGACATTTGAACAAATAGCCAGAAAATCTGTAGTTTCTAGTGTAAGTGATCTGGTTTCAAAAGGAATAATGCCAAAAGCCGCTTTAATATCATTAGGGTTACCCAAATCATTAAAAAACTCTGAAATTTCTAGACTAATTAATGGATTATCTATAGCTTCAAAAGAGTTTGGAATAGATATTGTTGGTGGTGATATTAATGAATCTAAGGAAATCATAATTGATTGCTGTATGTTTGGATCTTTATCTTCGGTAGCAAATATACCTAGAAGAAATGGGGCATGTATTGGTGATTATGTGGTTGTTTCTGGTATTTTCGGTTACAGTTCTTCGGGATTAAAAATTCTAATAAACAATCTATCAAGCCCCGATAGTTACTTTAGAAAAAGATCTATTGATTCTGTCTTAAAACCTTCTCCTTCTTATGAATTTGGAATATTTATTGCCCATTATTTTTCTTCATCCATGGATTCTAGCGATGGACTTGCCTCCTCATTACACGAGCTATCAAAGCAAAGTGGAGTGAATTTACTAATAGAAGAGAACAAGGTTCCTATTCCACCAAAATTGAAGGAATTTTTAATAATAAATAATCTTGATTTTCACGACCTTGTATTTTATGGAGGTGAGGAATACAATATAGTAGGAACAATATCAGAAAAAAATCTAATGGAAATTTCCAAGATATTGAGAGTGCGTCACCTAAAATTGTATATTATTGGCAAAGTAGTTAGTGGGAATGGGCGAGTATTTATTCTCAATTCCAAGGGAAATAAGAAATTGCTTAAAAACAAAGGGTATACGCATTTTACTTAAGAAGGTTTTTAAATGTGACAATCAAAAAATTCTACATTCATGTCACAAGAGGAAATTACTCAATATAAATGGGGGGTAGCCCATATTTTTAGTAGTTATAATAATACTTTAGTCCATATAACTGACATAAGCGGTGCAGAAACTATTTCCATTAGTTCAGGTGGACGCCATGTAACAGCAGATCGTTACGAATCTTCCCCATATGCAGCTATGAAATCTGCCGTTTCTGCAGCTGATGCTGCCAAAACAAAGGGTATTAATGCACTCCATATACGCGTAAGAGCTGTAGGTGGAGTTGGACCAAGAATTCCTGGTCCTGGTGCTCAGGCTGCTATAAGAGCCTTGGCTCGGGCTGGATTTCGTATAGGTAGAATAGATGATGTTACACCGGTTCCTCATGATACTACTAGAAAACCTGGTGGCCGTAGAGGTAGAAGAGTATAATTTTTTTCTTTTTGTTTTTGGCTATTAATTAATAATGGGACCGGCCGGATTTGAACCGACGACCTCCAGCGCCCAAGGCTGGCATCCTACCAAGCTAGACTACGATCCCTTTCTAATGAGAAATTTTTTGTCTAATTTTAATCTTATTTCAATTAATATAAATCATTATTTGCATTATTGTTATATTGTTATATTGTTATATTGTTATAGGGGGTTATTATCTCTAATTCATGTCTCTAGATAATTATATTCGTGCAGGTCAAATAGCTGCTCAAGTTAGAGAAAACGCTAGGAAAAAAAATCATGTCGGTAGGACACTTTATGAAATATGTGATTCTATCGAGAGCGAAATAAATGAGCTAGGTGGTCAACCTGCTTTTCCTGTTAATATTAGTTTGAATGAGATAGCTGCTCATTATACTGCCGAACCAGACGATCAAATTGTGATAAAGGATACTGACGTTGTTAAAATTGATTTAGGCGTACATATAGATGGTTACGTTGCAGATACCGCAGTTACTATTTCATATGATTCAAAATATGATCAATTAATAAAAATAGCAGAATTGTCATTATATGAAGCTACCAAGATTGCAAAGCGTGCTACTAAATCAAGTGAGATTGGAAAAACAATTGAGAATACCATAACATATAATGGTCTAAAACCGATTCAAAATCTTAGTGGACACTCTTTAGAACAGTACGTCATACATGCCGGAAAATCTATTCCTAACATTAAGACTTACGGACCTTCATTTTCACTAATGCCTAATCAGGCCTACGCAATAGAACCATTTGTAACAACTAAAGACGGACTAGGCATAGTTTATGAGGGTAAGATCAGAATATTTTTTCACTAGTATCAAGAAAACCTACTAAAAATAAAGACACGGATGAATTCATCATATTTATGGAATAGATTTAAGACACTTCCATTTGCGTTACGTTGGCTAGTAAATGATTTCACCTAATCTAAAGCTCGTGAAATGTTAGACTATCTTATTAAGAAGAAGAATATTAGATCCTATCCTATTCTCGTTGAGGGCAATAACAAAGTTGTATCTCAGGCTGAACATACAATCTTTATATTGGAGAATATGAGCCATATAATTACAAAATAGTTT
>CAWKJS010000010.1:0-103168 GCA_963850055.1 uncultured Nitrososphaeraceae archaeon
GGAATTATAAGTGCACTAAAATGTAGAGAATGCAATAAAGAGTATTCCCCAAGATTTATATATATCTGTGAGGATTGCTTTGGGCCATTAGATGTCCAATATAAAATAGATACTACCATTACTAAGCATACATTTGAAAGTCGTTCAGATTTAACTTATTGGCGATATTTTGAAATTCTTCCGATAGAAGACAAGAAAAATATAGTCAGTTTGAATGGTGCGATCACTCCGTTGCAAAAAGCAGATAATTTGGGTAATAGTCTTGGCGGATTTAAAAATTTATACATTAAAAACGATTCTGTAAATCCAACTTTCTCTTTTAAGGATAGGCCAGCGGGGGTTGCAGTATCAAAAGCTAAAGAGATGAATTTATCTGCCGTGGGTTGTGCATCTACTGGAAATCTCGCATCTGCTACCGCCGCTCATGCAGCAAAGGCAAATTTACCTTGCTACATTTTCGCGCCCTCTGACATAGAAGATGTTAAAATCGCACAAGCTTTGTCATATGGAGGCAATTTTGTAGCAGTAGATGGTACCTATGATGATGCTAATAGGATTGCTTCAGTAATTGGAGATTCTAATGGTTATGGAATTGTAAATATAAATATGCGACCTTACTACGTTGAAGGCTCTAAAACACTAGCGTTTGAAGTATTGGAACAATTGAATTGGACCGTCCCTGATGTACTAGTAATTCCAGTAGGAAGTGGAGCTATGTTGAATGCCATTTGTAAAGGATTTGAAGAAATAATGAATCTAGGATTAATTTCTGATATTTCTAATTTAAGGATAATTGCTGCCCAACCTAATGGGTGTGCACCTATTGTTGATGCTTATAAGAATAGATCTAATGAAGTTATACCCGTAGAAAAACCTAATACTGTTGCAAAAAGCTTGGCAATAGGGGATCCTGGTGACGGATTATATGTACTAAAACGTCTAAGACAATATAATGGAATAGGAGAGAAAGTTACTGATTCTGAAATTAAAAATGCTATTTTATTGCTTGCAAAATCCGAAGGAATATTCACCGAACCTGCTGGCGGTGTGGCAGTAGGTGTTTTAAAGAAACTAATTGAGGAAAATAAAATCGATAAAGACGAAAATATAGTATGCTATGTTACTGGTAACGGACTTAAAACTACTGAATCTATTACTGATCTTCTTCCTACTCCTAGTTCAGTAAAACCTGATATCAGACTAGTTTCCGCAATGATACGTTGAACAAACGGATATAAATCGAAAAATTACGGTGTTAATTATAAATTGACCACAATAGAATTTGTTGTTCCATCAGTTTTAAACAAAGGTGCAGGAGAAAAAAAAATGTCTATTGATGCTTCAACTTTGGATGAAGCATTCAACATTGTATCAGGTATTATGGGTGATGATTTTAAACGTAGAGTTATAGACATTAATGGAAAGCCTAGAGCATTAATTAATATTTATATTAATGGAAAAAATATGCGTTTTAACAGTGCAGGAATGGGTTCAGTTTTGAAAGAAGGTGATTCTATTTATATTCTGCCTGCAGTTGCCGGTGGAGCTGAAATAACCAATCAAGATATGCTAAGATATTCGAGGCAAATTATGCTCGAGGAAATTGGTTATGTCGGGATGGAAAAACTCAAAGATACAAAAATATGTGTTGTCGGTGCAGGAGGAATAGGAAACCCGGTTTTAGCTCAGTTAGTTGGAATGGGAATAGGAGAGATTCGAATAGTTGACAGAGACGTAATAGAGATCTCTAATCTTCACAGACAACATTTGTACACTGATGCAGATATAGGAAAGGTAAAAGTTGAAGCTGCCTTAGAACGTTTACAGAAAATGAATCCTAGTGTTAAAATAGAAGCTATTCCTATTTCTGTTACAAAATTTACCGCTGAAAAAATAATCAAAGGATATGATATAGTTATCGACGCTTTGGATAGTATCGATGCTAGATATGCTCTAAACGATGCTTGCTTAAGACTAGGCATACCTTTTATTTATGCTGGAGCTCTTGGAATGGTTGGTTCAGTCTGTACTATACTCCCAAATCAGAGTGCTTGTCTTAGATGCATCTTTCCTGAATTGTCTGAGGATGAAATGCCAACATGCAGCACTGAGGGAGTACATCCGTCAATTCTGTATCTCGTCTCTGGAATTCAGGTATCTGAAGCAGTAAAAATCGCAATTGGACAGCAACCATCATTAGTTAATAAATTATTATACGTTGATCTAAATGATTTAGTTTTTGATAAAATTCAAATGAATAGACATGATGAATGTCCCTCCTGCGGATTGCATGTTGAACAAAAAGATATCAAAATACCGTCTATTATGGTAGAAGAATTATGTGGAAGAGATCGAGGCAAGAGAACGTACACTGTTACCCCCGCCCAAATTACAAACGAGGTTGATTTATCAAACATTTTGAAAATCGCCGAATCTAATGGATATATATTGAAATCAAAAGGCAATTTGGGTATAACAGTGTCTTTTCAAAATCAACTACTCATTAGCTTCCTTACGAGTGGGGCCGCCACGATTGTGGGAGCGAAAAGCGAAGATGAAGCATTGACTATTTACAATACTTTTACGGAGGAATTGAAACCATTAAGTTAGCTAGTATTTTTTTATTACTTTGTAATATTTTATAGAGATCAGTTTTAATATTTGTATTTTATTTCACTGTATAGATATGTCTTTAGAAGTTCAATATTTTCCTATTGTTATTAATAAAAAAGAGAAAATAATAGCAGCTGATGATCGCGTTTTATCTCTAGATGATGACACTTCAAAACCTGATAATTTAGATAATCTAAGATAATGACGAAGATAAAAAAGAAGAAGTAGAAAAAGAAGTAGAAAAAGAATTAGAGGAAGATGATGAAGAGGAAGAAGAATTAGAATTAGAGGAAGATGATGAAGAGGAAGAAGAATTAGAATTAGAGGAAGATGATGATGATGATGAAGATGATGATGAAGATGATGAAGATGATGAAGATGATGAAGATGATGATGATGGAAAATCGAATCGCACAAATAGAAAGGAAATGATGAAAAAGCGTTCTGATCATAGGGACATTGATTTAACTCCTATAACTAAAAGCTTAGAGATTATTAATAAGAATGTGGATAAACTGTTTAAAGAAATTCAAAAGATACAAAAAGTAACTCAACCATTACAAAAAGGTCTCAATTCTATTGAAAAGCAGTCTGTATCTATTAAACAGACTCAATCTTTACTTAAGGAAATGGATAAAAGAATACAAAAAATAGAGAAAAATGTTACAAACAAAACAACAAAAAATACACCCTCTAGTTCTAGGACATCCGCCAAAACAACAAAAAATACACCCTCTAGTTCTAGGACATCCGCCAAAACAACAAAAAATACACCCTCTAGTTCTAGGACATCCAATTCTAAATCTTCAAAGAAATCAACCGATAATAAAAAGAGAAATAAATAGATAGATTGAAGCCTACTACCATTTTCTTCCGTTTTCTTCTCTGATACTATAGTAAAGATATTGCTGGGCATATCCAGAATATCTTCCATAGTGTTCTCTAATTTTTTTCGATAGCACTCTATATTGGTTGGGAGAAATCTTTTCCTTTATTTTCATATCTTCGTCTAAGATTTGATTCAATTTTTTTTGAAAAAATTTTATAATCCAAGTGTCAATTGGAAATGCTTCTAATTTGTTTAAAGAAAATAATAATATACAATCTGCTATTTTGTCTCCAACTCCACTTAGCTTCAATATTTCTTGTTTTGCTTTATCGTAATCCATTTCTGCTAATTTTGCCATGTCAGTTTCTTGTTTTACTATTTCTCTTACTGTTTTTATTACAAATTCTGCTCTATATCCTAATCCACATAGTAAGAGTTCTGGTACAGAAGTGGTGTGTAGCGTTCTTAGACTTGGAAATGTATAAAATTCATTACCATCCCATTCCACTTTTTTTCCAAATTTCTTGGAGAGATTTCTCAATATCAGTCGAATTCTTGGAATATTATTGTTACTGGAACATAGGAATGATATAATACACTGAATTGGTCTTTGTCTCATAATTCGTAATCCCGGATATTTTTTCGTTACATTGTCTATTATTATGTCTTTTCCAGAAATTTCATTTATAATCTGATCGTATTTGTCATCAAATCTAAAAACATGTTGCTGCCAGTTCTCTATTTTAGGAAAAGAATCATATTCATATGTTTTTTCATCCTTGTTTTCATATTCAGTTATTTTTAATATTGATTCTTCATATATTCCATACCATGATTTCTCTCTTTTTTCCCAAAGAAAGGATTGTCCACTATTAATGGTTGAATTAATATTGAGAGTATATTTGCTATTCAATTGTTAGAAAATTTTACTGGGCGTTGCTGTTATATGTAATATTGTATTCTTTTCTTAGTTAAACTGTGGTGATCTCACCGGCATCTGGAGCATGAGCCTTATATCCATACTTTTCAACAATTTCTTCTGCAAATTTGGTGCATGATAAGTTATCGCCATGAACTGTCAATACTTGAGGACTTCCTTTCACTTTATCTAAAATCTCAAATAATTCTGTCCTACTATTGTGTCCTGAAAAGTCAAATCTATTTACTTCTGCCAAACATTTTATTGTTCTTCCATTATAAGTTACCTGTCTCTTATCGAGTAAAGATCTTCCTGGCGTTCCTTCTCCTTGATAGGAAACCAGAGCAATTCCATTGTATTGGCTCTTGCAAATTTCCTCTATATAAAAAACTGCTGTACCGCCTACTAGCATACCAGCTGGAGAAATTATTACTCCGGGTTCTTTAACTACCCTTTTCCTTCTTTGCCAACTTGTTATTCTTTCAACATCGTCAATCGAACTCTTAAACATCGGAGGGTCTCTAAGATACTTTGGATATCTGAGCATGATATCATTGGTTTTTAATGCCATCCCATCCATCGCAATTTTGTATGGAAAATTATATGTTTTAAGTACGCAAGCAATTTCTTGGGCCCTTTCCACGGAAAATGCCGGTATAAAAAATACACCATTCCTCTCGACCACTTCCTTCGCAAATTTTACTAATTCCCTTTCAGATTGTTCCCTGGGAACCTGTTCTGCTTGGGAATAAGTACTCTCAATTATTAACATATCAATTTCGCCTACATCCAGATCGGCAGGTCTTAGAACCTTAGAACCTCGTGTATTCATATCGCCGGTGTAGAAAAGTTTTTTTCCATCCGATTCAACTAAAACTGTTGCACCACCGATAACGTGTCCCGATTCATGAAAAGTAATGCTTGTGTCCCTTATGGCGTGACTACTCTTGTAATCTAGATGTCTTGCATGATTTAACATATTCACTAAATCATGATACTGAAAAGGAAGATAGAATCCTGATATTTTTATCATATCTTGAATTAGCAGTTCGGAGAGTTCAAATGTAGGCATAGTTGCTAAAGCTTCTAGATTTGAATCTTCTTGAAGAAAAAGGGATGGAGCACATCCTGAATGATCCAGATGTGCATGGGTTATTACGACTGCATCAATATCCTTTGGATTCACTTGAATCGGAAAAAGAGGTTCCTTCTTCAAAAGAACTCCGTAATCTAGTAGAATATTTGTATTATTTGAATTAATCAAGAATGCGGATCTTCCAACTTCTTTGGCAGCTCCTAACGTTGTAACTTTCAATGAAAACTAGATAATTTATTTATCATATTAGTCTTTTTGCATTATTACTAACTAAAATCAATATTCCACAATAGATACTCTTCATTACTAGTTTTAATGCTCTCTAAATATCTATATCCTGCGTCATCTAACACATCTTCAAATTCATATGTGTGTATTTGTCTTTGTCCTTCATCTTTAAGACATTTTCTTAATGTTTCTTTTATGATGTCTTTGTATTTTGGTTTAGAATAAACATACCATAAATTGTGTGCTCCCCTTAGCTGTTTTAGAAATTCAATGGTTCCGTGCGATATTTTTGAATAATATTTGTTAGTTATTTCTGTGTTTATATCATCCCAGGATGGAGTTATCCAGCTTGCTATTTTTTCAAACCCATGTCCCTCAAACTCTACAGCAAGGCTCAAACCTTGATCCAATGTTGTAATTATTACATCTGTACTTACAGCAATTTTATCCCTATAATCTACTCCGGGCTCCATCCATCCAACAAATATTAGATCATACTTTTTTTCTATTCCATTATATGCATCACCAATTTTTATATAATCTGGCTTGTATCTCCCTAATTTGAAGAATATGTCGGCGCTCTTTTCAATACCTTCTGCATTAGGTAAATATTGAATAATTTTTTCCAAGAAATCGCCATAACCACATCCAACATCTAAGTAAGTTGGATCTTTAGATACCGCTTTAGCTATCGAGGCTATTCTTTCTACATCTACCTTTCTGTATGTGAAATATGAACCGCAAAGAAAAGGAAAAATGAATCTCTCATGATGTGATGAAATAGAGTATTTTCTAAATTCTTTTAATGCATTTAATGCATTACCCAAATCATTTATTTCTGGAGGCATTCTTCCTCAAAATTCATTTTCCATAAGCAAATATCCGGGTTTAAAGGGAGAATTTCATTATAACTAAATCCACATTCATCCAAGATTTTTTCATGGTCATAAACATCCTTATTGTCATCTTTTTTACCAGATTTGATTAATGTTTCTTTTATGATGTCTTTGTATTTTGGTTTAGAATAAACATACCATAAATTGTGTGCTCCCCTTAGCTGTTTTAGAAATTCAATGGTTCCGTGCGATATTTTTGAATAATATTTGTTTAATAGTTCAGTGTTAACGTCAATCCAGGATGGAGTTATCCAGCTTGCTATTTTTTCAAACCCGTATTCATCCATTTCGCATTCTCCATTCATTCCACATTGTCCACCCTTATCGAACGTTGTAATTATTACATCTGTACTTACAGCAATTTTATCCCTATAATCTACTCCGGGCTCCATCCATCCAACAAATATTAGATCATACTTTTTTTCTATTCCATTATATGCATCACCAATTTTTATATAATCTGGCTTGTATCTCCCTAATTTGAAGAATATGTCGGCGCTCTTTTCAATACCTTCTGCATTAGGTAAATATTGAATAATTTTTTCCAAGAAATCGCCATAACCACATCCAACATCTAAGTAAGTTGGATCTTTAGATACCGCTTTAGCTATCGAGGCTATTCTTTCTACATCTACCTTTCTGTATGTGAAATATGAACCGCAAAGAAAAGGAAAAATGAATCTCTCATGGATGGACCCATCTTTGGTGCCGGAGGTTTTTAATCTAAATGTTTTTAATTCATTTTGTGCGTAATTAATATCATCGATCAAAAAGGGCATATCTTAAAAACTGATTATAGGTTATATGTATTTTCTAGGTAGTAATTTTAAGGTTTTTTTCATGCTAATTTCTATATCTGTGGTTTATTATTTCAAAATATTTATAAAGTAACTAAGCGCTGATTTTTTAATGGTAAGATCATTTGAGGAATGGTGGGCAACCGTTCCGGAGGAATTAAAAGCAAAAGCTCGCAAGGGCGATGAAGCCAACAAGGTTTTATTGAATCAGGTAAATTATGTATTACTCCATCTTCATCTTCAGGGTAAACATGATACAAAACCATCACATGAAGAATTAAAAGACTGGCTTCATAGTGGTCAAGTAGACGTAATGCGTCAAATTAAAAAATAGATATTATTATCTAGTTTTTTTATCTTTTGTATAACGCTGTTTTGTTATTGGCATATAGTTTAAATAGTTTTATCGTTACAAGACGAGTAGTGAATTATTAGATGCCAATTGCTATACTTCCAGATGTTGATGAACAAAGATGCATTGGGTGTGCGCTTTGTGTAGAAATTTGTACCGCATTAGGTCCGGATGTACTTCGTGTTAAACCTGTTGAAGGTTGGAAAAGAGGCAAAGCATTTGTCTTTTATCCCGAGAGATGTATTTCTGACGGTGCATGTGTAGGTGTTTGTCCAACTCATGCTATATTCTGGATGAGACCATTAGAATATACTGCAGGCCAACCAGTTCCATTACATAAATTCGGTGTATTTAATAAAGGCTGGGAAGAAGGCTAAATCCATATCACCCAATTATTTTTTGTTTATTTTAACTTTTAAAAAATCTTTATATAATTAGAAATTTAGGAATTATTATGCTACTACCCTCTGAAATTGAATCCAAGTCTTTAATTCCAGCTATTCGTGCTATTTTGTCTAAAAGATTAATTCGAGACTATGATCTAAAAGAAGAGACTGTGGCAAAACTTCTTGGGATTACTCAGGCGGCAGTTAGTAATTACATCCGAGGAACACGGGGTGATCTTTCCTTGGTAGCTAAACTAGAGGATAATTTTGAAGTTATGAAAATGATAAACGATATATCCAAAGATCTTTCTACAAATAATGCTTATTCTCCAAGTACGATGACAAAATTCATTCAACTATGTAATTTTATGCGATATACTTTCATAATATGTGATGTCCACCATAGTATTGAATCGAATATAGACAAAAGAATCTGTGAACAATGCGAAGTACTGTTAACCGGCTCCCGTTTCTCCTGATCTTTTACTTTTCTTTTTTAATCCAGTTAACATAAATTATTGCATCTATTTTATTATTTTCGTGAAGATATCTATCTCAGGAATAAGGGGGATATTTGGAGATGACCTTAGTATACAAGAGATAGCCCGTTTTTCTAGGGTTTATGGTTCTTATTTGAAAAATAATTATGATATACTGACTTGTGTAATTGCAAGAGATAGTAGACCATCCGGAGGCATAATTACAGATATAGTAATCGGATGTCTTTTGGAGCAAGGGATTAATGTTTATGATCTGGGTATTGCACCTACACCTGTTTTATTTAGAGAGTCCAGAAAATATTCTGGTGCCTTAATGATTACAGCATCGCATAACCCGCTAAACTGGAATGGATTGAAGATGCTTGTTAAAGGAAGAGGATTATTTGAGGAAGATTTAGATCAGGTATTAAAAACGAAAATCCAAGATTATGTTAAAATTGGTCAATATTTCAAAATTAATGCGAGCTTTTTGAACGATATAGTAAACTATATTCCACAACCAAATCAATTAAATGATGATTTCAAAGTTGGTATTGATTTTGGAGGAGGGGCAGCATGCAATTATGCAAATCAGTTGCTTGATTCTTATCGTGTAAAATATCTTGGAATAAATGACAAGATGGGGTTCTCTTCTCGTGGTCCCGACCCGACGTCTGATCCCTTAGTTGAATTATGTGAATTAGTTAAAATAAATAAGTTGAATTTTGGTTTTGCATTTGATGTGGATGGGGATCGACTGGTAATAGTTAATAATGAAGGAATTCAACTCAATCCTGATTCGACCTTATTGTTATGTGTTGCCGGCGTTGTACGCAATAACGGATTCAAAAGATTTACCATCAGTCTTGACACTAGTCTCTCAATTGAACAATATGTCAATAATCATGGTGGTCAAGTCTTTGTCTCTAAAGTTGGAGAATCAAACGTGATAAAAAGGATGTTTGAAACCGATTCACAAGCAGGTGGAGAAGGAAGTAGCGGGGGATTCATCATGCCAAGCTTTACTTCTTGTAGGGATGGGTTATTGGCGAGCGTTATAATCAGCTCGCTAGATCAGAATACAATTAATGAATGTATGGATCTGTCTTCAAAATTTAAACAAATACGAACGAAACATTCTATAGATCCTAAAATTGATAGTAAATATCTCTTTGAGAAAATATTATCCTCATTAAAATCCTACTCAACAGATGTAATATATACTGATGGTTTGAAATTTATTCTGGACGATAGTTCTTGGATTCTAATACGTTTCTCAAATACAGAACATGCACTTAGAATATCGTTGGAGTCAACAAAAGAAAAAGTAGATTCTATGAATAAATTATTTCACAATAAGATAATTGAAATTTATGAAAAAGTTTAATGAGAAACAAATACTGAAGTTAATTGTATCTAAGTTTAGTAACAAAAATATGGAACCATTTATAGGTAAGGATGACATATCAATCATACCATTAAACTCATTAAAGCCTTCATCCAATGAATTTAATGACAATAAATTTTTGGCCGTTACATGTGATATGTTAGTTGAACATACCGACGTCCCACCCGAAATGACATTTGAACAAATGGCCAGAAAATCTGTAGTTTCTAGTGTAAGTGATCTGGTTTCAAAAGGAATAATGCCAAAAGCCGCTTTAATATCATTAGGGTTACCCAAATCATTAAAAAACTCTGAAATTTCTAGACTAATTAATGGTTTATCTTTAGCTTCAAAAGAGTTTGGAATAGATATTGTTGGTGGTGATATTAATGAATCTAAGGAAATCATAATTGATTGCTGCATGTTTGGATCTTTATCTTCAGTAGCAAACATACCGAGAAGAAATGGTGCATGTATTGGTGACTACGTGGTTGTTTCTGGTATTTTCGGTTACAGTTCTTCGGGTTTGAAAATTCTCATGAACAATCTATCAAGCCCAGATAGTTACTTTAGAAAAAGATCTGTTGATTCTGTCTTAAAGCCTTCCCCTTCTTATGAATTCGGAATATTTATTGCCCATTATTTTTCTTCATCCATGGATTCTAGTGATGGCCTTGCCTCTTCACTACATGAGCTATCCAAGCAAAGTGGAGTGAATTTACTAATAGAAGAGGGCAAGATTCCTATTCCACCAAAATTGAAGGAATTCTTATCAATAAATAATCTTGACTTATATGACCTAATATTTTACGGAGGTGAGGAATACAATATAGTGGGAACAATATCCGAAAAAAATCTATTGGAAATTTCCAAGATATTGGACGTACATCACCTAAAATTGTATATTATCGGCAAGGTAGTTAGTGGGAATGGGCGAGTATTTGTTCTCACTTCCAATGGAAATAAGAAATTGCTCAGAAACAAAGGGTATACACATTTTACTTAAGAAGGTTTTTAAATGTGACAATCAAAAAATTCTACATTCATGTCACAAGAGGAAATTACTCAATATAAATGGGGGGTAGCCCATATTTTTAGTAGTTATAATAATACTTTAGTTCATATAACTGACATAAGTGGTGCAGAAACTATTTCCATTAGTTCAGGTGGACGCCACGTAACAGCAGATCGTTACGAATCTTCTCCCTATGCAGCTATGAAATCTGCAGTTTCTGCGGCTGACGCTGCCAAAACAAAGGGTATTAATGCACTCCATATACGCGTAAGAGCAGTAGGCGGAGTTGGGCCAAGAATTCCTGGTCCTGGTGCTCAGGCTGCTATTAGAGCTCTGGCTCGAGCCGGATTTCGTATAGGTAGAATAGATGACGTTACACCGGTTCCTCATGATACTACTAGAAAACCTGGTGGTCGTAGAGGTAGAAGAGTATAATTTTTTTCTCTTTGTTTTTGGCTATTAATTAATAATGGGACCGGCCGGATTTGAACCGACGACCTCCAGCGCCCAAGGCTGGCATCCTACCAAGCTAGACTACGATCCCTTTCTAATGAGAAATTTTTTGTCTAATTTTAATCTTATTTCAATTAATATAAATCATTATTTGCATTATTGTTATATTGTTATATTGTTATATTGTGGGGTTATTATCTCTAATTCATGTCTCTAGATAATTATATTCGTGCAGGTCAAATAGCTGCTCAAGTTAGAGAAAACGCTAGAAAAAAAAATCATGTCGGTAGAACCATTTATGAAATATGTGAATCTATCGAGAGCGAAATATATGAGCGAGGTGGTCAACCTGCTTTTCCTGTTAATATTAGTTTGAATGAGGTGGCTGCTCATTATACTGCTGAACCAGACGATCAAATTGTAATAAGGGATACTGACGTTGTTAAAATTGATTTAGGCGTACATATAGATGGTTACGTTGCGGATACCGCAGTTACTATTTCATACGATTCAAAATATGATCCATTAATAAAAATAGCAGAATTGTCATTATATGAAGCTACCAGGATTGCAAAGCATGCTACTAAATCAAGCGAGATTGGAAAAACAATTGAGAATACCATAACATATAATGGTCTAAAACCGATTCAAAATCTGAGTGGACACTCTTTAGAACAGTATGTCATACATGCCGGAAAATCTATCCCCAACATTAAGACTTACGGACCTTCATTTTCACTAATGCCTAATCAGGCCTACGCAATAGAACCATTTGTAACAACTAAAGACGGACTAGGCATAGTTTATGAGGGTAAGATCAGAAATATTTTTTCACTGGTATCAAGAAAACCTACTAAAAACAAGGACACGGATGAATTCATCATATATTTATGGAATAGATTTAAGACACTTCCATTTGCGTTACGTTGGCTAGTAAATGATTTCGCTGAATCTAAAGCTCGTGAAATGTTAGACTATCTTATTAAGAAGAAGAATATTAGATCCTATCCTATTCTTGTTGAGGGTAATAACAAAATTGTATCTCAGGCGGAGCATACGGTCTTTATATCGGAGAATCTGAGTCATATAATTACAAAATAGTTTTCATTTTTATTTGGATCAAATAAGACGAAAATAATTATTTTACCTTCTTGATTATTTTCTAGGACTCGACTTTATCTTATTTAATGATTGTTCATAAATATATCCGAATAGAATATCATCGACGATCTTCTTATTTTGATAGTGCAATATTTCGGTTACTAAATTTAAATTACACTTGTATGTTATTTCCTAAGCCCATGAAGTCTTCAGATGGGTTATGGTTGAATTCTTGGAGTTATTTTTATAAATAGCTCATCCGGTTCGTGTTCTATTCCTTGTTTATATACTACAATTAGTTAATGTACAATTTATTTCTACTTAGGTTTTACTGGTAATGAGTAGGTGTTTCTGACGACCGGTGGTCCATGATGGTTCGGATAAATTAATACATTTCATTGATGTGTCATAGAAGAATTATCATAGTCTACGTATTGTTTTCCATACGACCAAACCAAATTGCTAATGCTAATGAATTGATCAAATATTGCATCAGCAATAGGGTAGGAGCTTGTTGTTTGGATGACAGAGACATCATCTGACACTGGGTTGGTCACATAGATGTTATCATTGCTTGGGTTAAACGCCAGAGCAGACGGGAGTTCCCTCACATCACCTGTTGAAATAACATTGCTAGCCCAGACCCATTCTAGTCCTAAAAAAACTCCTGGATAAGTATAAGTATCAAAGTTATGATTAGTATTCCTAGAAATC
The DNA here is from genome assembly GCA_963850055.1 of uncultured Nitrososphaeraceae archaeon. GTDB lineage: Archaea > Thermoproteota > Nitrososphaeria > Nitrososphaerales > Nitrososphaeraceae > Nitrosocosmicus. The sequence continues at coordinate 13,266 of CAWKJS010000010.1, forward strand.
CATATTTTACTTTGATTACAATCACTATGATTGAAATATCAGATATAAATATGGTATACCATACTGCAAAATCTTACTGACTAATTATGATCAGCAGATCAAATTTTTATGGATGTTGATATTTGTTTTACTTTCATATTTACACCAACGATTGGTTTTTGGTAACCATTTGTAGAGCGTTTTATATTCACAAATTCCTTCTTAATATCATCGTTCACCCAGTTTTTTCCTTTATTGATCAAACCATTATGGTTATTAAATCGAGACAAAATAATAAAGATTTTCATGAAGTTCACCCTTTTTTCTTCATGCACTAAAAATATTATATTGTATATAGATATTAAATTGTTCAATGGATGTATATGATGAACTAAAGCTTTCCTACAACGGTGATATTTCTAATGAATCCTGGATTAGAGATTATTATTCTGTAGATTCAAGCTATCATCAAATTTACCCTGAATTAGTTTGTTTCCCTAAAGATAAGGATGATATAGTAACGTCTTTGAATTATGCTAGCAACAATGGGTTGTCTGTTGCTTGTCGGGGTGCAGGCACAAGTTTACTTGGTCAAAGCCTTTCAAATGGATTAATTTTAGATTTTACTAAATATATGAACAAAATACTTGATTTGGATATCAAGTCTGACACTGTAAGCGTTCAACCTGGTTTAGTTAAGGGTATCTTGGATAAAGAATTAAAAAAACAAAACAAGTTTCTACCACCAGATCCTGCAAGTAGTAATTATTGCACCATTGGAGGGATGGTTTCCAATAATTCTTCTGGACCACATGGTTTAGGGTACGGAAGTATCCTTGAATATTTGGATCATGTTGACATTATCTATTCAGACGGGAAGGAAGGTTTTGCTGAAAATGGTATTTGTGATAGTAGATTAAAAAAAATTCTTTCACCCCTAATTTCTATTCAAAATAAATTATCTTCATTTTATCCTGATGTCAGTAAGAATTCCTGTGGTTATAGATTGGATTCTGTTTTTACTCTCGAATTCAAACCTCAAAATATTTTTGCAGCTTCAGAGGGAACATTATCAATTTTCGATTCTCTTAGATTAAAGATATTGGATCTCCCCCTTTTCAGATCTCTCTTCTTGGTATATTTTTCTGATGTCTTGTCTGCTTGTTTATATACCAAGAAAATTCTCTCCACTGTACCGGTAGCTGTTGAACTTTTGGATTATTCCGTTATGGATTCTTCAATTAAATTGAATACGTTAAATGAGAATGGTTGTTTGCTATTTGTAGAATATTTTTATCAATTTCGGGACAAAATATCTAACATACAGGATTTGCTAAAAAAGAGTCATATATCCTGACGGCAAGATCGTAGAACATGCTCATGACATAGTTTCAATAAATAAATTATGGCACTCGAGGAAAAATGCATTGAACATGGCTATAAAGAATACCATAGGAAACAGAAGACAATTTACTATAACTGAGGATACTGCGGTCTCAATCGATCATCTTCATGAATATGTTATTTATCTTTTGTCACTTTATAACAAATATGATCTACAATATGTCATATACGGTCATGCAGGTAATGGGAATCTTCATACGCGTCCCATTTTAGATAATCATAATATTTCCGACGATCATCTTCATTCCAAACAGGCAAGGATTCTAAAAAATATTACTTACGAGACTTTCAAAAAAAATATTTGAATATCGTGGAACTATCACTGCAGAACATGGTGATGGAATATCTAGGACCCCATTCATAAAGAATGTGTACAATAATTTCGTTTATTCCTATTTTAGTCATCTCAAAAAGTCATTTGATCCGCTAAATTTACTAAATCCAGGTAAAAAAGTCCAATAATTCGATCCATTAATGGTGCTTCCTTTTTCAAAATCCTTTGATAGGTTGATTACTATAGCCTATGAATTTTGTATTATATTTGATATTGTATCCTGATCTAATACAATTCTGCTATATACGAATTGTTACCTTGTACCGATATTTGTTTATTTGAAAGATGATGATTTACCTATTCTGCACCCACTAACCCCAAAAAATCAAATCCATCTTCTTCATTTTGGTTGCCTTTTAATTTTACAATTGAAATTAGATGACCATCAGGATCTTCTATTATTGCATGCTTTCCAAAACCTTCTTCCTTAGGATTTTTAAAAAAAACTACACCTTTCTCTTTTAGTTTATTTATTGTGTTATCAAAATCACTTGCAGAAAAACCAAGCAGAATATGTTGGCCCGATTTCAGATTCTCTTTATGTTTAACCGGATGCAATGCCAATACTGTTTCTTTATTGAAAAATTCTGTCCATTCGTCAGATTCTTTCTTTAATGGCAAATTTAGAGTCTCTCTATAGAATTGAACAGATTTATTCATATCTGAAACTAAAAGTATTACAGCACCTAATTTTCTAAATGACATCTAATTTGTCTATATTGCTTCTAAATTATGAACTTTTTGTATGCGAATGTGTTTTTAGTAGACTTTTAACGTGTCAAAAATTTTATTGATGTATGATGTGTGGTTATTATTGCAAGATAAGCTTTTTTTTATTTATGTATCGAAAAATGAAGAATGGAAGAAACGATATCAAGAAGATTGGGGTTATGTTTCTTCGATGGTGCGATTTTTTCAGTGGTGGATTAAACATGAATTTAAAGAAGATTTGTCTGTAGAGGTAGATATCTTACCAGTAATTCCTGGACGATTATTCGATAGGATCAATCTCGCATATCTATTAAGAGATCATCGAGAAAGGGGTTTCTCCATATTTCATTTCTATCTCACTTATTTTGGACCTTTGTGGTCAGATTGTCGTATGGATGTATATCATGGTGAGAATTTTGGACTAGCCGCTTGGTTGAGACCCAAAGTTTTTTCTTCAGATTTCAAAAATGAAAAGTTCTTTGCTGATAATAATTGTGCAAAAATATCTCATATATTATGTCATGAAATAATTAGACGCAAAATGAAAAAAAGAAAAGTGTATTTCGATCAAGTACATAAGATTTGGGACCTTCACACGAAAGACGATGTTCCTTTTTTATATTATAACAAACAATTCAATAGGGTCTCAAAAAATGGTGAATACAAATACGTTACTATAGATGCATCCAAACTTGAATATTAGTATTAAGGTAAGATTGTTAGATGGGTACTTCATTGAGATATCGTCGTATGATAAAACTAGGTGCTTTGATCTCTACGGCTGGAGTCACTATGTTGATTTTATTTGGATTGATTTTACTACTGTTTCCAGTCACAAAGATTTGTGAGGAGAACTGCAATTACCTTTCAAGTGCACCTGAATATCTTAGACAATTGATAAATCCTTTATTTTTATTTATTTCTTTGATATTGATTTCCTCAGGAGTTTTTTTTATCCGTATAGGGAATAGGCAACTATATAGAAACTTATAGTTCGCTGCTTTCGTTGTAGTATCCTTTCTTGAATTTCCTATGCCATTAAACTAAAATGTCTGATTGCATAAATACTATATACTTTATGGCCAATCCATTTAGAAAAATACTATATACTTTTACAAGTAATCCATTCAAGAAATGGAAACCTAGAGGAAAAATTTATAGTTTCAGATGTTCACAATGTGGAGAAGTCTTCATATCTAGTCATAATTTGGATGCTCCGTTGTGTGACAAATGTATTCAAAAGATAAAATCCTTGGATTCCACTGTTGATAATGAGAAAAAATGCTCTGAATGTGGTAACTCTGGCGTTATTTATGGTAAAGATAGATGTCATTCTTGTTATTTTAGCTTCAAGAAGAACAAATAATTTTCCAAAATTTTGTTAATATTCGTCTTTTCGGAGTTTATATTGGTTAATACTCATAATTTTTCACTTTGTTTTGATTGGACCGCATGTTTCTATCCATTTAATATAATATGAGTATATAAGTAATAATTTATTATTGCCAATTTTTGATAATATATGTTAACAACATTTTTCCTTCTAATCCATAAAATGTCTAGTTTTTTTATTGTCATTGTGTGTAAACTCAAGAATGATTGAGGGGAGATGGGGCCGAAGGGAATTGTTCTAATATATGTACTTATATTATTTGAACCCCTGATCCACGGGTTTCTTCAATAATTGCCCATTATTTGATCTGGAGCCCGTTGCGATGCCTGGCTTCGCTACGACCCCACCTTAATATAGGTTTTTTAATTGTAACTATAAGTTTTTCTAAATTTGAATTAGTTGTATGAATCCGAAAATTGCTCAATATGTGTCAAATAAGCATATTCCATAAAAAATATAAGGTTTGTTAAACACAATATGATTAACATTGGCAAAATCTATTGATTATGATGTTCTTTCTTCAGCGAAAAATAAAGAACTTGAGACTAATGAAAAATGGGGTTTAGCAGAAGAATCTGAATATTTTGCTAATAAGGTAAAGCTATATCGTCAAGATAAATTGAATGCAGATGAATTTAGGCGTTTTAGACTTCAAAACGGTGCATATGGCTCTAGATTAAATAGTGAATTTAGTATGATAAGAATAAAGGTTCCAGGTGGTGATATCACGCCTACCCAGCTTGAAAAGATTGCCAGTCTATCAGAATCATTCTCAATCGGATCCGCTCATGTATCTACCAGACAAAATATTCAATTGCACTGGGTGCAATTAGAAGATGTAAGTGAAGTATTTCGTGGTTTAGCTGAAGTAGGACTTACTTCTAGGGAGGCTTGTGGTAATACCATTAGAAATGTAATGTGCAGTCATTTTGCAGGAGTATGTCCTAATGAACCATTTGATACTACTCCTTACGCTAAAGCAATAGCGAGGTTTTTTCTAAGAAATCCTATTTGTCAGAATCTTCCCAGAAAATTTAAATTTAATTTTTCATGTTGTCCAGAGCATGGTTATGTAAGGATAGCCGACGTGGGCCTCGTTCCTACAGTCCGTGATGGAGTAAGGGGCTTCCGGGTCTATTTGGGAGGTGGCTTAGGCGCTGCCTCGTTTATAGGCCATTTGTTAGAGGAGTTTACTCCAGAGTCTAGGCTTTTATCTACTTCTATAGCTACCATTCGACTTTATGACCGACTAGGAAATAGAGAAAATCTTGCAAGAAATAGAATGCGTTATTTGGTCAGTGAAATCGGATGGGAAAAATTTCAGGGCTTATTATTGAAGGAACGAATCTTGGTTGAAGCAACAATCTCTATACCCACGAGAAAATCATACGATGGTTTTTTGAATGCCGGAGATTTGAATAATACTTCAATTTCCTCTACCTCTACTAACAGTAAAATTAAATTACCGGTAATAAATTCCAACTCTGCAGACACACCATACACTCGATGGCTAAATACCAATGTTGTTGCTCAGAAACAGTCTGGCTATTACAGTGTGTATATAACCTTAGGTGCAGGCGATATCACTTCTAGTCAGTTACGGATTTTTGCAGAATGTATCAGGGAATTTTCGTTAGAAAAAAAAACCCGAACTACTCCTCAGCAAAACTTTCTGGTCCGATATATAAAAGCAGATCAATTACCAAAGGTTTTCCAAAAACTATCTGGCAATGGACTAGGAAATCCTGGTGCAAATACAATTGTATCCACCGTAGGTTGTTCCGGAACTACATCATGTAATCTAGCTATTACCAATTCTCATAGGCTTGCAAAGGAGATCCAAAGTAAATTTTTGGAACTAAATATTGATTTAGATAAAGACTTTGTTGATTCTACTATCAAAATTAGTGGATGTCCTAATTCTTGCGGACAGCATGAAGTCGCAACTATCGGTTTCTATGGTGGTGCTACTAGGATTGGAACATCCATGGTTCCAATCTATACAATGCTTTTTGCGGGTAGTACTGGCGAAAATGGTGAACTGGGCAAGGCAATCATGCGTGTTCCAGCTAAAAAAGTGCTGGATGTAGTTCTCAAAATATTTGAACATTTCAAGAAAGAAAGGACAGGTAATGAAAAATTAAATGAATGGATTTACAAAATTTCAAATGGAAATGGAGCTGGCGAAATTAAGAATGTAGATGACATAAAGAAGCTACTTTTACCTATAATCGAATTACCTGCATTTTCCGCCGCACCTGATTTTTACAAAGACTATGGAACCGATACCAATTTTGTCGCAAAAACTGCTAGAGGCGAATGTGCTGCTTGAGCAAATCCATAAAGCGAAAGAAAAATGATGTCAAGGTAAAGGTAAAGGCAAAGGCAAAGGCAGTAAATAAACGCGTAAAAGCAAAACCTCTATCAACACCATCAACACCTCCTTTGAATCTTGTATGTGATATTGATACTCTGAGAACCCTAATAAAAAAAAATAAAGTTAGAGTCGTGGATGTCAGAAAAAGAGATGAATATTTGAAAGGTCATATAAAGACGGCCGTTTCTTTACCATTGGCTGAATTATTATCCAACGATGACCCAGAGTCTATAATTAATATTTTGAATAACCTTGGTATATCGAATGATACTTTGGTAGTCATATATGATGATACATTTGGTGCACTAGCGTCAAGGGTAGCGTGGTCATTTAAGTTTGTTGGGCACAGAAATGTTGCATTATTGGAAGTTACCTATGATAATTGGAAAAAATTAGGTTTAGAAATTGAAAGAAAGTCTAATAAATATTCTAAAGTTTCACATTCTATTGATATCGATTATTCCATATTTGCAGATGCTGAATATATAGAAAATGCTCAAAATGATAAAAATAAGATCATAATTGATTCTCGAGAAAGATTGAATTTCTTAACAGAACACATTCCTAATTCAAAGAATATTCCATACACCATGTTGCGCTCGGAAAATTCCATTTTAAGAAATCCTTCTGAACTTAAGCGATTCATGGAAAATAGGGGTATTGACTTAAACAATGAGATAATCACTTACTGTGGAAGCGTCGGAACGTTGTCGGGATTAGCCTTTTTTGCCCTAAAGACCGCTGGAATTTCAAACGTGAAGCTATATCCAAAATCGTTTAAGGAGTGGAAATCTCTTGGAAAGCCCAAAACCGAATTTAAAGATGCTAACTATTGGGACCTTTCAGCAGAGTGAGTATTTTATTTATTCCTCTATTTCTCAAACCATTCATTAATTCTTTCTAATTCGCAGCCGTTCACAGTTATTTTTATGGGTCCCAATGGGGATTCATTTTCGTTTTCTACTAATACTACCACGTCAGAAAATGCAGCCTGTTTATTTAGTAAAAACCAAGTACTTTGCATGGTGTAATTGTTATACAGAATTCTCTGTAAAACAGCCAGTGTTTTTTTTGACCTTATCTTGTCTTTTATTTTTCTCAAACCATCAAAATTATTCATCTTGATATACAAATTATTCTTTCTTATTGTTAGCTCTGAATCTGGTAATAGGTTTTTGACAGCAAAAACCACTTTTTGTATGTCTTCAGTCAAATTAATTGGAGTTATGACAATAACTTCCATACTTTCAAGCTCCATTTTTGTTCTATGTAGTAAGAAAGTTTTTTGGCTTCCGGTTATTATACTCATCTGACCACTTTTTAATAATTACTTCTACGTGATTCTTAAGCTCGATTAAAGATAGATCATTATTTGAAATCGATTCGTCCGCCAGAGCTATAGCTTTGCTTATGCCTACACTCATCTCACGTTCATCTCTTTGTAAAAACCTTTCATGATTTGATGGTGTATCAGACCTGTCTCGTAATTTTATATGGTTATATCTAATAGTTGAAGATGCATGAATAGCCAATAACTTTACAAAACCCATGCTTTTTAATACGATATACTCCTCATAACTTCTAATTCCATCTATTACAATAAGACTAGCATTTTCCAATTCTTTAATCTTCTCCATCACTAACTTTGCAACAACTTCATTTCCGTGGTGCTTTCTTAAATTTTTCATCAAATCGCCAAGACTTTTGTCATCCATAGGCAAGTTGTTTTCAACCGCTTTTTCCCTTATTATGTCTCCCATAGTTATTAGATGAAATCCTTTAATTTGGAGGAAAGTAGCAACTGTCGATTTTCCTGCACCAGGCATTCCTGTTAAACAAATTATGAATTGGTTTAGAACCGACAATCTCTAATCTAATCTAATCTGTGAACATTCTATCAATATTTGTTTTTTGATTACTTCGATTATTGAGAATTAATATAGTTAGAACTTCATCTGATTGTATTCATGCGTATATTTGTGGCAATAGATATTCCAAAGGTTGAGAAAATAATCAATATTCAGAACCAAATTATGAAACAATATGAATTTGTTCCACATCATGTTAGACTCATCAACAAGTATAATCTTCACTTGACAATGATGTTTTTGGGGGAAAAGACCGATTTTGAAGTAAGAGAAATTATAACCAATTTGAAAAGTTTAGATTTTGATCCATTTGAGATTAGATTCACTAACGTGGGGTGTTTTCCAAAAAACTCTAATCCTAGTGTTATCTGGTTGGGGCTGGATAATCAAAGTTCTAAAAAATTAAATGACCTTTATGATGCAATTTCAAAATTGCTGGAAAAAGATATCGGCTACGGGAAGGAAAAACAAAAAGATTCTAGTGAAGAAAAATCTGTATATATCCCTCATCTTACAATTTTTCGTATAAATCGACATTTTAAGAGTCGTATATCTTTTGATCCCGTTTTTCAATTTGATCCATTTACAGATGAAATATGCCAAATTAAATTAAAGCAAAGCATGCTCACAGCAGATGGTCCTATATATTCTGATTTATTTACCATTGATGCACGAGCGTAAAAGAAATGAGTAATCCTAGTATCGATAAATTAATCGAAGGAATATTGAAGGATTGTACTCCTACATCAGAAGAAGAAATTAACCTTCATGTCATGGCTAACAAGGTGAAGAATAAACTTGAATCTTGTGTTTCTGAATATAAACTTGGTTTTATGATAAAGGAAATCGTATTCGGTGGATCTTTTGCTAAAGGAACGTGGCTTAAAAACGAAGCCGATATTGATATTTTTATCAAATTCAAGAATGATGTTAATTATGATCATTTTGAAGCTTACGGGAAGTTAATTGGAATGCAATCTCTAAAGGAATACTCTCCGTATCTTAGATATGCAGATCATCCTTATGTGGAAGCTTATGTTGACGGAGTTAAATTTAACATTGTTCCGTGCTATGATGTTTCCTTTGGGGATTGGAAAAGTGCAGCTGACCGTTCTCCGTTCCATACCTCTTATGTAATCAGTAATTTGAACCAGGAAAAGAAAAATCAAGTGAGAGTACTTAAGAAGTTTTTGAAATCTCTAAAAATTTATGGGGCGGAGATTTCTATAGAAGGGTTTAGTGGATATGTTTGTGAAGTCCTAATTTTAAAATTTGGATCTTTTTTTTCTACTATCCAATTTTTTTCTACATATTCTACTGATAACTCTGTTATCAACATCATAAAACCCGATCATGAACAGGAAAAGCATAAGAGAATTTTTGATAGTTTTCTGGTAATATTGGATCCAATAGATGAAAATAGAAATTTGGGCAGTGCTATTTCATCACGCTCAGTAGCGACTCTAATCCAGGGTTCAAGAAAGTTTTTATCAAATCCTGGCAATAATTATTTTCGAGAGGAACCTGTATATCACTCAAACAACGATCTCAAAGATTTATTATCTTCTTTCATTCTGGCAATTGAATTCAAATTTAGTGATAGACCGTCTGATGTCATCTGGGGACAGCTTAAGAAAATGACCAGATCCATATGCAAATTTGTCGAATCATATGGTTTTAGAATATTGAAATATCACTGTAACGTGTATGAAAAGGAAAAAGTTTGTGTTATTGCTTTGTTATATGAATCTCTAACAATTTCTAAACTATCTTTTAAAATAGGTCCTGAAATATTTAGACTACATGACGTAGAAAAATTTATAGAGATTAATGATGGCTCACCGTTAAAATGGTTGGACAACAACTCTAGAACTAGATGCCTTCTTTTTAGAGAATTCACTAACGCAAAAGACTATTTGGAATTTGTTCTCACGAAAAAGCCTGATCTAATAGGGATCCCTAGAGGCTTAAAGAGTGATTTTATTCGATCCTTCAAAATATATACTCTTGGTCAATATCCTTCTTTGGATGAACATATAAAAAATACCTTTTCTGAATTATTATATACGGATGCAAGAGTATTCTAACAAATTTGTTTTATCATCGGTTAATTTGATTGATTTATTATGTTATCCCAGATTTAGTACCTCTGATTATTATTCTAGGTTGAGTGAACTTAGATCGTTAAATCTAAAATTTGTAATTCTGGAAGGTAATACTCTTCTAAAAGCTATTAGGATTTTGGGGAAAGGAAGTGAAGGATTGGTGCTCAAAGTTCAAAATATGCATAGTAAAACCATGGCGCTAAAAATTAAGAGAATTGACTCGTGTAGAACCGACATGAAAAATGAATTTGAATTTTACCAGCGTATAAATGGGAATCATTTGGGGCCCAAGGTTTACTCTTATACAAAAAATACTCTTTTAATGGAGTTCATCGAAGGTTTGTCTGCAAGAAACTGGTTCTTAAAATCAAAAATGAACTTAGAGTTGATACGAAAAATTATCATTAATATTTTGACTCAATGTTACACACTTGATAAACTACACATAGATCATGGTCAACTAAACAAGTTGGATAATCATGTAATAATTTCCCACTGTGGTTCAAAATGCACTATAGTGGATTTTGAAAGTGCTAGTTGCATAAGAAAAGTTAATAATGTTACATCCGCATTTCAAGGGCTAATTTTCAAAGGTATCATTTCAGATCAAATAAACAAATTTGTTAATTATGATAAAAAGAGAGCCGAATTCTTAAATCTATTATCCAACTATAAAATGGACAAGTCAAAAAAAAATTTTGATTCAATAATCGCATTAATTTGAATTAATTATTCTAAGAATCTTAGAAAAACATTAATCTTCACTCATGTCACTTTAACTATGACACTTCCAAAAGGTTACGTAATACCCAATAAAGAAGACGCGAGAAGCAAAAGAAAGACCAAACGAGACGCAGAACAAAAGGCCAAACTAGACGCAGAACAAAAGGCCAAACTAGACGCAGAACAAAAGGCCAAACTAGACGCAGAACAAAAGGCCAAACTAGACGCAGAACAAAAGGCCAAACTAGACGCAGAACAAAAGGCCAAACTAGACGCAGAACAAAAGGCCAAACTAGACGCAGAACAAAAGGCCAAACTAGACGCAGAACAAAAGGCCAAACTAGACGCAGAACAAAAGGCCAAACTAGACGCAGAACAAAAGGCCAAACTAGACGCAGAACAAAAGGCCAAACTAGACGCAGAACAAAAGGCCAAACTAGACGCAGAACAAAAGGCCAAACTACAAAAATCACAAAATGATTCCTTGGTTACAAATAACTTGAATTCAAACAGGCTCGATGGGAGACAAAGAAATGTCGAGAAAACTTTGGAAAATAATTTTAACTATTTTCTGATATGGGAACAATTACGAGAGGCATATCTTCATACCATGAAAGAAGCAACTTCCTCTTATTTCAGGTTGTTAGATTTTTGGTCACAGCATAATAACCAAAAAGAATAATTTTTTTTAAATAACTGACAACAAAATCAAGTTATTTTTTATTCAATCATAAAGGACCTTTTTAGGAGTATAAATCCAGTTCTTTGGTTGAATTAATAATGTTGTAAACTTTCTGAGTCAAATCGTCTGCTTCAACATTTTTGTTGATTACTAAGAATAACACATGTTCTTTGACTGGGATAATCAATATTTTTAGCGAACTATATTGATAACAAATAGAGTTTAAACTTCCAAATGATGTAATGAACGCCTTCCTTAAATCAACTGTATATGCGGATTCAGAAATAATCAGTTCCGCATTTCTTCCTTTTAGATGTTTGTCCAGCGAATCCCTTTGATTGCTGATATTTAAATGTCCGGATTTTTCGATAACTCCACTGAACAAAATATCATTATCTAAATCTAGTATGCTTTTTGTGAATTGATCAGCCTTCATGTTATTATATTAAAATAATAAACATATAGCCTTTTATGAATTTTCAATGATTTATAGTCTCAAAATCTTTTAAATATTTCAACGAAATCATCATATAAGTCTAAAACATAATATAACCATGGCTAACGATGCATCATCATCATCTACTTCTGCAGATACTATTCCATATCCTACTCTAACTATATTGTATTTGCCATCAGAAGCAAATTTAGCTATTGAAGAAATTAGTCAAAAATATAATAACATGACAGTCGAAGATTGCAAAGGTTTTTTTCATCAGGGGAAAGAAAGGGATTATAAAAAGATAACAATTTGGAGTCAAGGCATCGATAGTCTCTGGTTTAATGCCATTATCGCTCGTATAAAGGATCTGTCGAACTTAGAATCTATTCCTATAGTCTCTGGTGGGATAATGTATTCGGTCTAAAAAAAGATCACTCTGTCAATTTATGTATTCCAATAAAAATGGAAGTTGTTGTTGGAACTTCGAGTGAGAAGTCAAGCGGATTGTATAAATAAATATTGGTTATCGTATGTGAATATAGAAGATTGGATAAATCATTGGGAATTAGTGATTGGTACATACACATGCTCCCTAATTTTGAAAAGTTAGAAACAAGATTCATCTGAATGGGAAACACGTTATTATCGGCAGAAGTGCCCACGATTTGTAATAATGGAATAGTAGAATTACACGGAAGTTTTGCGAGAATGTTTCCATTCAAAATTTTCAATGGCATTGAGCTATATAATGGAATGTAATCCTTTGAAGAAATAGTCATAGGATAGGGCAGTATCATCATAGATTGCATATTTTCTATATTATTGTTACTGCTATTATTACTAGTAACACTATTATCATTGGTTGAATTGTTATTGATATCTGATATGGTAATATTGTTTCTATCCGGAGAAACAGTTGTAATATTTGATGTAGTATTATTCGGTCCAAGATAATTTAAGGCACTGTCTAATGTTTGCGAGATCTCATTGTCATTGTCGTTATTATCTGATTGGTTTGCTATCGGGAAAGAAAAATTTTGCATACCTTCAACTACCGAATCAAGTAATGACGATCCCTTCAAAGAATCAATTAAAGAAATCGCCTCATCACTAGATGACTTTGCTTTATCAAAATTATTGGATGTTTGTTCCATTTGACCAAAAACATCCATATTAGAAACTGATCCCAAACCCAAAATAATTAATCCAATGACAAAAAAAAATCTGAATTGCGGAAGAATTGACACTGTGATACAATCATAAAAAAATTATTTAATTCTTTCCTTTGATGAATTTGAAGACAAAATATCCATTATTTTTTTCAAATCGGTCAATGGAGGCGAACAAGTAAAGTCTTTACATATTATTGCAAAATCGGTCGCAGGTTTTTCTTTAATTAGTGACTTATTTTTGAATAAATTGTACTGATCTAGAGTTTCTGAGAGGTTGTCCTCGTGTAGAATAGAAAAAATACCATTTGGAATATACATCTTATTCATTTCATTAATCATATCCGATTTATCATCTTTTGAAAAAATGGTAATTTCGGTTGGTTTCTTAACATATAGATATGTCGATGATAATAACCAACCAAAACCAAATGGATTATCTAGCGCGGATGATATAGATCCTTTCATCATTTTCTCAGCCTTCTCTAAATAATTGTTTTTCCCTGTTATGTGATAAAGACGGATCAAATTTGATATAGAAACCGAATTCCCGCTTGGTAAAGCCAAATCATACAAGACTTTGGTTCTAGTGAGAATCGATTCATGCAGGTCGGAAGAGTAATAGAAATTATTTTCTTGTTCGTCCCAAAAATGTTTTATCAAAACATCTGTATAATAAGATGCTAGTTCAATGAACCTTGGATCCGTCTTTACCTCAAATAAATCCAAAAGAGAGTTTATGTAAAAAGCATAATCATCCAAATAAGCAAATATTTTGGCGTTATCTTGTTTATAAATTCTATATAAATATCCTTCCTTGGATTTTAACTTTGTTTCGATGACGTCCACTGCGGTTAGTGCAGTTTTTAAATATTCTTCTTTACCCGTTATCTTATAACCTTTAATAAAAGCAGATATGGATAGCGCATTCCACGATAAAATTGTTTTATCATCTTTTTGAGGCTTTATTCTTTTCTCCCTGATATCAAAAAGCTTTGTAGAATTTACAGCTATGATGTTATTAACCTCTTTCACATCTAGTCCATACTTTCTTGCTAGATGTTCGACGGAGGTTTTGATATTTAGTATGTTATTCCCTTCAAAATTCCCTACTTCTGTTATATCAAAGTATTCGCAGAAGATATTTTGGTGTAAAGGACTTTGAATGATTGAGGTGACCTCTCTTTTAGACCATACATAAAATTTTCCCTCTTCTCCGTCAGAATCTGCATCTTCAGCTGAAAAGAAAATTCCTTCCTTATTTGTAAGCACACGTAAAATGTAATCCAAGGTTTTCTCAACAGTATCTCTAAATATTTTTTCCTTGGTGATTTGATACATTTCAGAAAACAAAATAACCAATAATGCATTATCATACAACATTTTTTCAAAGTGGGGTACTAACCATTTTTGATCGGTCGAATATCTCGAGAACCCCCCTCCCAGGTGATCGTGTATCCCTCCAAAGATCATTTTTTCACTTGTTAAAGTTACAAAGTCCTTGAATTTTTCAATACTCGATATATCATAGTAACGAAGCAAAAATAATAAGTTAGATACGTTAGGAAATTTAGGGGCGATTCCAAAACCTCCATGAATAAAGTCTGCCATTTGCAATAAATTTAATGCAGATTCGTCTAGAACTGTCTTGTCAATTTCTACAGTTTTATTGTTCAAAATATCTTTTGATGTGTTTATCAGCGCTCCTACAAATTCCGAGGTGGTCTTATTTATGTCGCTTTTTTTATGCGTATATGCCTGAGAAAGTTGATTTAAAATCTCAGTAAAACCGGGCATACCATATCTGCTATCTTTTGGAAAATATGTACCGACATAAAATGGCTTGAGATCAGGAGTCAAAAATACTGATAATGGCCAGCCCCCATTACCATTTACTAGTTGACATGCTCTTTGATATATGTCATCTATATCTGGTCTTTCCTCTCTGTCGACTTTTATGTTAATAAATTTTTCATTCATGGTTTTTGCAACTTCGGTATCTTCAAATGACTCATGTGCCATTACATGACACCAATGACATGAACTATATCCTATGCTGAGAAAGATTGGTTTGTCTTCTTTTTTTGCCAAATTGATGGAATCGTCATTCCAAGCCAACCAGTTAACTGGATTATAAGCATGTTGTAATAGATAGGGACTATTTTCTTTGATCAACGAATTGGGTTTTGCATTGTCAAAACGATTATCCATGACTCTGAAGATACATGATTATATTTATTATGTACTGATCATCCCTTTTTTTATACACTATTCTGAAAATATCATGATTAGATAAAATAATATATCTTTGCACGGATTGGCAGGAAACATGGGACTAGAATTTCGTGTTCAATTATTTTCTTTTCTTTTCCTCATTTTCAAATTCATATTTAGATCTCTGTTCCGGTGGCAATTATCTTGGGTGTTCTTTATCTGTATTTGGAGTAAAGATGAATTGTTTAAACCACTATGAACATTAACAAATCTGATGGAATATCAAAGTCTTTAATTTCATCAACGAAGACAGACAAATAAAATACTTTTTGTTTTACTTCACTATCACAGTACCGACCATCGCTGGATGTAAGGTACAAAAATAAGGATAATCGCCAATTCTATCGAACGTATGCTCAAAGGTTTTTCCCTTACTAGTCAGTGCTGTTGGACCAGTTAGACCAGAATCAAATTCCTTACCAACGTCTGCTGCACCGGCAGTTCCAGATGTTACTGTATGGAATGCGGAATCATCGTTTGTCCATACTACAGTTTGACCAACAGTGACTTCGATAGAATTTGGACTGTATGCCGTATCGGTCAAAGTAGATGCTCCTGGAACTATTGATACTTGAGTATTATCTGAAGCTTGATCGGTTGCATTGGTTGAACCACTAGTTGCATTGGTCGAACCACTAGTTGCATTGGTCGAACCACTAGTTGCATTGGTCGAACCACTAGTTGCATTGGTCGAACCACTAGTTGCATTGGTCGAACCACTAGTTGCATTGGTCGAACCACTAGTTGCATTGTCTGTCAAAAACTGGCGAAGTGAAGGTGGGGTTTGTAATACCGTAGGATCCGTAATAATTGGTTCTTCCGGTAAATGATATTGGGCTCTTAAAGTTGATTGTTGCAAATTTAAAACATCAGATGAGAACGAAGGGCCAATATAGCCAAAGGATGCCCACAATATATAGATAAATAACAATGATAAGCCTATCACAATAACAGAGATACCTATAGTACCTATTTTCCTGTTTTTGATTGGAAGTTTTGGAAGGTCACCCTCCTTTGACATAATTACAACAAAAGTCAAAGATATTAAAAAGGTTACTGAATACAAAAGTTAACCTTTTAATTCTAATTATAGAATATTCAAACATGACACCAGAAAAAAAAATAGAGTCTTTGAATCTTGTTATTCCAATTGGAAAACCAAAAGCATTAGGTTCGTACGTCCCGATAGTAAATGTCAACGATCTAGTTTTTATTTCAGGTCAACTTCCAATTGACATAAATTCTCCATCAAACGACCTGAAATTTAGAGGTAAAGTAGGCAAACAAATTTCAATCGAGGATGCTCAACTATGCTTGTAAAATTTGTTGTTTAAACGCCTTCTCTATTCTTAAGAGCCTAATTGGTGACTTAGATAAGGTAAAAAGAATAGTCAAAATAACAGGTTATGTTAACTGTGATGATGCTTTCACGGATCATCCAAAAGTCATCAATGGAGCTTCAGATTTCCTTATTGAGGTGTTTGGAGATCTAGGAAGGCACTCTAGAGTAGCTGTAGGAGTAAATAGTTTACCGTTAAATTCTCCCGTAGAAATTGATTTTATAATTCAAATTCAAAAATAAGAATTTAAAATAAGATTACTTTCTTCTTTATATTTTAAACCATGATACATGTAGGCATTACTGACCAAATAACTTAAAGTCGGTAATTCCTAAGCCTTTTTCCAATGTACTTCCAAGAGGCACTATTTTTAAGAATTTGGCTTCTACTGAAGATGGATATATGTACATTTCTGGTAACTCACCACTGAATCCTGTGTTTGCAAAAACTATTGGATCAGAATATTGTGATCCGTCTCTTGAACCCTGTACTGCAAAGAAATTGATATCATTTTGTGAATTTTTGAGCCCTAATTGAATTCCGCAAATGTTTTTGACATTGTTTAATTGAACGTTCAATTCATCGATAATCCCAAATGACAACTCTTTGATTAATGGCTGATTAATTACTTTGTTCAAAATGCTTGTAGCGGGATTGCCACTTGCAGTTAACTTATCTAATGTTATCTCATTACCGCATTGATTACTTTGTGGAGTTAAACTTAGAAGATTTAGGTTGTTATCTACAACGTTTAGTAACTTAGAGTATGACACGTATTCTCCGTCTGGATATATAGCATGTACATCAAGATTGTAAAGACCAGGCGAGGGAACATTTGCAATATATTCTCCGGTTTGAGTTTTTTCCAAAGCCCATAACGTACTATAATCAGTTTCATAGTCTATGAGAAAAGCATCAACTTGAGAGGGCTCGTCTTCAAAGTTAAACGATACCTGATCTCCTCTGTTTATAGCATATATTAGCGATTTATATTCTATAAGTCTCCGTGTCCTCTGGTTGTCCGACTTTGGTCATTATCTTATCTTTCACATTTATTGTTGGGGTCAGATCAGTTATGCCGCCATTATGATTTAGACTTACTTTTGGTAAATCTAGTGGTGCAGCAATAATTTATTATTTAAATCAAATGATGTGAAGAACCAATAATAAAGACAATAAATGCACTTATGATTACTACGTTTTTAATCTTAATATATTGAAACAATTCTAATTTATATTACGGTTGGTAATATTTATGAAATATGTTTTAATTTGTAATAAAAATTCATATAATTTTATTTAATTATCTCTTCTTATGTTTTATAAGATAGTAAAATACTGATAGTATAATTTAGATAATAATTATTAATTATAATGGTTTTATAACTAATTACATTGTTTTTCTTTGATAATAAAAACAAGCGTCCCATAAATATGACATTCTCTTAATTTCTTGGAATGAGCATAAATACTGCACTATTACTTATCGAAATTGATTTGAGTTTACAAAGAAATACAATTTTAAATGGAGTAAGTGTATAAATGAAAAAATATAATAACTTTTTATATGTTTTTCTAGCGTTAACATTAATTCTTTCCACACCTGGATTATCCAACCTTGTTATCAATGCACATGCTAGTGTGAATATAAATGATATAATAGGTGGATATCTAGACGGAATGCCTTCTCCAGGAAGCGGTGGAAATTCTTGGCCTTGGCCTTTGTCCAACCCCGACTCCTACACCCGCTCCCACACCCGCTCCTACACCCGCTGCCACACCCGCTCCTACACCCGCACCAACGCCTACCACACAGCCCCACACCACACCCGCACCAATCCAGTCAACAATTGGCTGCAGGCTGCACTCAAGATAAAGTTACTAGAATAGGTGCTAGTGGTCATGATGGTAACAATGTACCTCAAAACGTGCTTGACAATAAATTTAATACTAGATGGTCAAATTATGGAAAAGGCTCTAATATTCAAATTGAGCTTGAGAAAAATGATATACTTTGTGCTGTAGATATTGCATGGCACCGAGGAGATGTAAGGATAAATGAATTTATCAATTTCAACCTCCACGGATGGTATAACCTTTACTCCTCTCTTTTCTGGCAAGTCTAGCGGTGATACTAATTCATATGAACCCTATGTAGTTAATGATCCCAATTTGCATGCTAAATATATTAGAGTTACTGTAAATGGTAATACAGAAAATGATTGGGCTTCTATTTCTGAGATCCGAGCATTTTCTAAACCTGCATCAACGCCCCACCAGGTCCAGGTCCAGACCCCAACCCAGGTCAATTGCCTGCAGGATGTATTCAAGATAAAGTTACTAGAATAGGTGCTAGTGGTGATGATGGTAACAGACCCCAAAACGTAATTGACAATAACTTTAACACCCGATGGTCAAACTACGGATCAGGCTCTTATATTCAAATTGAGCTTGAGAAAAATGATATACTTTGTGCTGTAGATATTGCATGGCATCGAGGTGATGTAAGGATAAATGACTTTATCTTGTCTACCTCCACGGATGGCACTACCTTTACTCCTCTATTTGAAGGGAAGAGCAGTGGACAAACCAACTCACATGAACGTTATCTGATTCAAGACTCTAATTTGACAGCAAAGTACATTCGAGTTACTGTAAATGGTAATACAGAAAATGATTGGGCTTCTATTTCTGAGATCCGAGCATTTTCTAAACCTGCATCAACAGATCCACCAGGTCCAGGTCCAGGTCCAGACCCCAACCCCAGTCCAAATAACGAAACAGATGTCTTTGGTGTAAAGAAAATTTATCATGACAAACCAAATGGCGAAAAGTGGTTCATGAATATGGATAATCCGTCTTCTGACAATAGGTTTGATCCCAAACTGACTCTGAAGAAAAATGCTGATGGATCATATAAGGTAACATCTGATAAGGTTAGGATGAATGTAATGACTAGTACTGGATATCACCAAGGTGATATTGATACATATGATCAAAACGAACTGTCAGCCAAAGGATATATGCAAGCCGTAAATGATTGGAGGAATTTGGAAATAACAGGATATGTTAAAATCAATTCAGCTTCAGATTCTGACTTTGATTTGACATGGTATGCCCATGGTGGAAAACATAACTCAGATGTTCCCTGTGAAGGCACCTCATACAAAGGAGGTCTGTTCAAAGATGGACGTTCTCGTTTTGCTAAAGAGCAATGGCATTCAGGCGGTTACTCATTTACACCTGCCCAGAAAAATATAGATTCTATCGTAGGGAAATGGGTAGGATTCAAAACCATCATGTTTAATACTGTCGTAAATGGCGAGCCTGCTGTAAAACTCGAAAACTGGGTCGATGAAAAGAATGATGGTCAATGGAAGAAAGTGTTTGGTTATACCGATAGCGGAGGATTCGGTGAGGATGGCGATAGATGTGGAGGAAGTCCAGATGAATTAATTTCATGGGGAGGACCCATTATTACATTCCGATGGGACGGAACTTCAAACGTCGATATAAAGAACCTGAGTGTGAGGGAAATAGCTGCAAATTAGTGCTCCTATTCTTCCACGATTCTCTATACTTTTCTTCTATACTTTTCTTCCTCATACCTTAATTAACGAAAAAAATAATTACAAAGTTGTGTCTTTCATTCGTTATAGATTAATAAGATTAAGGAGATTTGCTTATAATAAGATCTTCATAATTACAAAGTTTTTGCTATTTTTATACATTAGAATAAAAATGTTTTTTGGATTATATTGAAATATACTTGAAGATAATCTTAACATTCAATAAATAGTGACTATTCTATTTATTTATGGACTACCAAAAAATAATTGATACTATTTTTGAGCTAAATGATGGTATCCGTTATGCTGGATTAATTGATGAAACCGGCTCTTTGATAGCTGGTGGAATGCGTCACGGAATTGATTCCATTGTTGATCAACCAAGCGAAGAATTGTATTTGACTCATACTGCTCTTAGAAAGTCTATGAGAGAAAGATTTGACGATACTATGGGTAAAGCTCGTTTTGTATATGTAGAACGTGAGAAGTTATCACTGTTAACGTTTTACTTAGATAAGAAAATGTTGTTGATTACTTTAGAGCCTAATCTAGAGTCTCAAAACGTAATTGATTTGGCAGAAGATATTCTAGATATAGTTAGTGGAAATAAGGCTTAATACCCTTCAGCTTATTTACCTTCTTCTTTCAAAATTTTTTACTATACCATAATATTATGCATCATTATCAAATCATCCTTAAATAACTCGAGTTCGCTGGGTATCTTTGTTTTTATAGGGTCTTTTAATGAAAGCGGCTTATTTGTAATATTAGAAAGAGTTTCCTTCTTCTTATTCCATATTTCTGAATTGAACTTGATAATGTGATGTGTCGATGAAACAAACACATCATATTCTTTCTCCACAGTGGGAATATTTTTTTGACCTGAAACTATCTCTCCGCCCTCATAGATTTTCTTCCACAGCTCATATGTAATAAATGGAGAAATCGGTTCTAATAAAAGCAATATGGTTCTAAAACATTTATGAATTGTATAAAGAGCTGATTTCCTTTCCTCTTCTGATTCATTATTATACGCTCTACTTTTTATCATTTCAATATAATGGGCTGCAAAAATATTCCATGTAAATTCTCTCAATGCATTAGCGGGGATGAAAAAATTTAATTCTTCATAACCTTCAAGACATTTTTTGGTCATGCTTGAGAGTTCTGATAAAATCCATTTATCAGTCGCTTTTAGTTCTTGAGGTTTATTGTTTTCATCAATTATTTCAAAATTAGAGATGAATCTTCCAATATTCCATAATTTCGATAAGAATTTTTGCGCACTTTGTATTTTTAGTTCTGAACATCTAAAATCATACCCAACATTTGTCTCACTTGCAGACCAAAATCTGAATGCATCGGCACCATACTTCTTAATAATGGGAAGTGGATCAATTACATTTCCCTTACTTTTACTCATTTTCTCCCCCTTTTCATCAACTCCGTATCCCATTATCCAAGCACTATGCCATGGAATTTGGCTCGTAAGGTAGAAGCATCTTAAAAGAGTATAGTAAAGCCATGTCCTTACAATGTCTTTTCCTTGAGGTCTAATGGAAAGAGGGTAGGTTTTATTAAAAATTTCTTTACTTTTATAAAATTTCGTAATATAGAGAGGAGTTATACTCGAATCCATCCATGTATCGAAAATCTTCTTTTCTCCTTCAAACTTGTCATTATTACACGATTTGCATTTATCAAATGGTGGAGTTTCATCCCAAGGTCTATAGTATTTTCCAGGTTCAGGAAGGTTTGGTTTTTTACATTTTGTACAATACCATATCGGAATTTCAGTTCCATAAAATCTTCTCCTTGAGATCGGCCAGTCTATTGCAATTGAATTTATCCAATTTAATAGGATTTGTCTATGCATTTCTGGATAGAATTTTATTTCTTTAGATAGTTCTAATAAATTTGACTTAAAATCAACTTGTTTTAGATAATAATCTTCCAAAGAAATAATTTCAATCGGGGTTTTACTTCTTTCACAAAGGGGAGTTCTATGGGAAATAATTTCAATCTTTTCTACTAACCCTTGCTTTTCTAGCTCGTCTATTATTTTACTTCTTGCTTCTTTTGTTCGTAAATTAGAAAACATTCCGGCAAATTCTGTTGTTTTTCCATTCAAATCAATAGATTTAATTTCCGTCAAACCCATTTCCCTGAATAATTGAACGTCGTTTAGGTCACCATAACTGCAAACCATGACTGCTCCAGATCCAAAGATTTTGTTAGCAGAGTGATGTTGTTTTATTATTACTTCTCTATTAAAGATCGGGATTCTCAAAGTCTTTCCTTGCATTTCTTTGTACCTCTCATCATCGGGATTCACAATTACCGCTTGACATGCAAATAGGAGTTCTGGTCTAGTAGTGGCAATTACGATGAATTCGTTATTGTTCTCTAAGAAAAATTTTATGTAAACTAATTTAGTATCAACATCTTCATATATGATTTCTGCATCTGCTATTGTGGTACCACAATCAATGCAGTAGTTGTTTGGTCTATTTCCAAGATATACTAATCCCTTGTTCCACATTTCAATGAATGTTGACTGGGTAAAAGCTCTGAAATCAGGAGAATCCGTCTGGTATTTCTGTTTGAAATTCGCACTTAAACCCAGGCTTTCTAGGATTTCTATAAATTCACTTTCCGTATCGTCAAGCGTTAGCTTACATAACTTCAAAAATTCTTTCCTTTCTGTATTTCTCATTCTAATCTTGTATTTTTTTTCCGTGTGGATTTCTACGGGAATGCCATTACGATCCACGCCAATTGGAAAAATAACTTTAAAGCCCTTTAAGCGGGCAACTCTTGATATCATATCGATCTGAGAATAATGAGCAGCTGCACCGATGTGCCACGGTCTTCCAGATGGATATGGAGGGGGAGTATCTATAACAAAATATTTATCTTTACTCCGATCAGTTTCAACATTATCATAAACATTATTAACTTTCCAATCTTCTATGATCTTTCTCTCAATATCTGATGACCATATCTTTTCAGTAATCTTTGAACTCAACTTTTAATTTGTAATACTCATTTATTAATTAGTTATTAACCTTCCTAGATCAATCTCAACGAATGTTCTGAATATCTAGATGGAATTTTCGATGTAATCCGAATCTTGAATAATTTTAGAATATAATGCTACTGAAATGAAAGTATCAGGATTTTATTCATTATTTACGGTTTATCGGATGTAGGAAAGAATATGAGCGCCCTTATTGACTCCCTCATATATATACACACCAAGGGCCTGCACATTCCCGGGCATTTTTCCCGCTAGCATTCTTATTATTTCTGTAGAAAGATTTTCTACAGTCGCCTCGCCTTCTAAAAGATAAGTTGTATACTTTGGAACTTTTAAATCAAAATATCCTTTAGGACCATCAAATTCAATAAAAAAGTGATCCTTGTCTTCCTTCTTTAAATATTTTCTATTAATAAAAAATTTATGATCGATTTGGTATAAAGCTTCTTTTATTAATTTTTTAGCCTCTGAGAAGTCGATCACTAGATTATTTTTCATTTCGCCTATAATCTCTACCATGACCGTAGACGTGTGACCATGAATTATTGAACACTTTTCGACCAGCGGTAATATATGAGCATAATCAAATGATAATGATGGGTCCTCGATAAATATAGATCCAACTTGTTTGCTTTCTTTGTCAAACAGGAAGATGTTGTGCATCTCATTTATTTTGCCTAGGTAAGACGATCTCCCTACGGCAATCATATCTACAAATGGGAATCTTTCTTGAATGATTTTAAATTCATTCATGTCATTATCGTTTTCAATTATTTTAATGAACTTATCTCCAATTTTAAAATCTATACTTAATTTTGAATCATTTAAAACATTATCGTAATTATATTCAATTTCCAAAAAGTCCAATAGTTTTGAGATTGAATATCCTGTTCTATTCTTGATCAAGTTTTTGCTTTGACCTATGTATTTCAGATCTTTATCCAAATCTATTTTTACTTATCTCCTCTCTATTATAATTATTACAAATATATTCTGAGGTAACCCAAACCTAAAAGTGCTCATATCCGACGAATTAACCCAAATTTTATATTCTACGGTTGAAGAGTTCACAAACCATTCTGATAAGGTCGTGATAGCATTTTCTGGAGGGGTTGATAGTTCTTTATTGGCAAAAATTTGTAAAGATCTGGGTAAACAAGTACACCTAGTAACAATTGGTTTTGCCAATTCCCATGACATTATTTTTTCTAAATCTATTTCTAAATCTCTCTCTTTAGCTATGAATCACATAGCTTATGAAATTAAGGAGAGGGGATATCCTAGATGACATTAAGTTTGTAAAATCAAAACTTTCTTGTAATGTTCTTTCCCACATTGAAAACTGTATTGCTTTTTTTCAGATCAGTAAAATCATAAAATATCACGAATTGGGGGATTCTTTCCTAACCGCTAACGGTTTTGACGAGTTATTTTGTGGATATGATCGATATAGATCTTATTATCAAAATGGTGAGGAGTCTGTAACCACTTACATGGAAGAAAAATTAACCAATGAAGATCATATGATGAGAGAAATTTCCCATGTGATAGCAGAACTGAATATGTATTCATACCAGCCATTTCTATCAAAAGCATTTGTTAAATATGCAAAAAGCATCCCCATGGAATATAAAATAAAGGGCCAAGATGATATGTTAAGAAAGCATATTTTGCGAGAGGTTGCAATGAGAATTGGCGTTCCAAAAGAAGCAGCCATGCATCCTAAAAAGGCTATTCAGTATGGATCAATGATTCATAAATATCTATTAAAGAATAAAAGCATCTTGAAAGTATAACATACAATCGTTGCTTATTGGTGTCACTTATCTCTGACTTGCGAATAATGATTCTGGCTTTGTTTCTTATTCCTTGAATGATGGTCAAATGATGGTCAAATGATGGTCAAATGATGGTCAAATGATGGTCAAATAACCTAATTTTGCTCATATCGTCTTTTGTGCTGTAATGGTTCTTTATTATATGTGAATATTTATAGATTAATATTCCAAATGGGTCAAAAGGTTCCATCCGCCATCAAGAAAAGAGTAATAAGCATGGCTTGAGGGCAAACCTCGTAATATTATTGCAGATGAAACTTGAAATAAGATATGGTAGTGTCACGAACATCATTGCACAGGCAAAAAAGAAAGCATAAAAGATATAGACCTGCTGAGAGCGGTTGCAGTTTTGTTGAAAAAGAACAGTCTTGATCTGACTTATTTTGCTTCATCAATAAGGCTAAAAAATAGACTAAACGATTTGAAATTAACTGAAATACAAGCGGACTCATTTCTTGAAAATATGGCTATACACTGCTTTAAGGAAGAAATTGATCCAAAAGACTTTCTATTTCAAATAGGCAGAGTATGCTCCATTGCTGAATATTTGAATATTCCAATTATGCGGTTGCCTGATTATTTAGAGGAAAAGACTAAAGAAAATAAGGATCCGATAGAATAAAAGATGTAATCACATTATTTTACTAAATTTAACCTGAATTTGATATACCTTCTTTCCCAACGTATACATATGTAATACTGTTTATAGTTATTTATGTCATTATTGCGCGGAATTTTGTTCAATTAGAACTATCTTAAATTGATTGTGAAATATTCATCGTATTTTAGATACATTCTCTTACCTTTGGGAAGTTAATCCTGATCTCTACTCATTTGCAAAATTATCATCATATTATTAATTATTATTGAAAAACTCATAATTTTGACAAGAATCAATTTTTCTTTGATCTTCGACAATTAAAAATAAATAGGAAGCCCTAATATGTAGTGGCAGTTAATGCGCATCAACACCACTATCTGCAGATACTACTAATGTTTGTGGAATATTGTCACAATCTTCAATTATTAAATAGATTATTATTTTTAATTTCGAGCATTTAATCAATGCGATTTCCATTCAATCCAATTATTTCTAAGTCATTAGGTTTCGCAAATTCTAGTATAATAAATGAGATAAATGAATCAACTGTTATCACCTTTTATATTGAAAGTTATCCTTGATAGATTATCCTTTAGATATTAAATTGATATTCGTAGCTTAGAAATATTAAGTTTATTCAAATTATTCGATAAAATATTAAAAATATTTGATATGTTAAATAATTGTTCAAATTTTATTTTTTGAGGGATATTTTGCATTATTTGCAATAGTTACAAATATTTATAAAAATTTTGGAATTGATACATTCTTATATAAAATTCTTATCTCCAAAAGGTTTAAGAATATCTTCTATCTAATTTATCTCGATGAAGAGTACATTAGCAATTTTTGCTTTGTCAGCTGTTTTGATGTCAGGATTAATTTTACTTCCTGGCATAAACATGAAATCATTTGCAATATCAAATGAGCAAGGTCAATTAACATTAGCCAATATGAATTTAGTTATGGGCGGATCTTTCCAACAGATCTCTACTGAAGAGGCAGCGGAAAGTGAAGCACCAGTGAAAAATGTAACATTTGTAGCCATTGAGAAGAATATTACATTAAAGTGGTAAAAGTATATCCGCAATAACATGGAATGGTACAATTCCAGGACCAACAATTCGTGTAACTGAAGGGGATGTTTTAAACGTTAACATTATCAATCATCCAAATAACACACAAATCCACAGTTTGGATCATCATGCATCCACAATTAGTGCAGTTCCAAATTTCGGTCCAATTAATGTAAGCGATTCAAAGCAATACACCTTTGTTGCAACTCAACCAGGATTCTTCAAATATCATTGTGAAGGAAATGGCGTATTAGCTATGGATCAGCACGTATTCCAAGGAATGGTCGGTGGTGTAATTGTTGATCCAGTAGATGGTTATACTGGCTATGAAGGTGTAGGCGTAGAGAATGGTACAATGCATTAACAACAGACAGAGTATCTCCAGATGCTAAAGAAGTAGCATTCCAATTCTCAGAATACTATCTAGACCATCTGGCCAATATGATAGAGAGGCGATGTGCGCACATTCCAACTGCGCTTGGATTAACGGTATGCCATTTGGATATGATCCAGTAATTACAAAGAGGTGAAATGCACATTGTTCATGAAAGTAGGTGACCACGTAAGATTCTTCTTACTTAATCACGGTGATCTTCCAGTCAATTTCCACATTGTAGGTGAAATACTTGACAGAGTCACAGATGGTAGCATTGTTAGTGGAATTGGTGAACAAACATACACTGTAGGTGGATCTAATGATGCAATTGTTGATGTAGTATTTGACCAACCAGGAGTTTATGCACCTGTAAACCATGACTACTCTCAATTATTCAAAGGTCAAGCAGGTCTAATTGTAGTTGACGGTCCAGACAACGCTATAAGCAATATTTGGTTTGACAAGCGATGCAAACCCATCAAATGCAATTCCACCAACTGGTGAAAACAGTATTCCAGTGGAGGTAACACCATACATGGTTGGTACTCCAATAGCCTGGAACGGTCAAAACACCTCATCCACAACATAAACCACTCTTTTTTTTTAATTACTTTATAAAACCTGAAAAATTATTATTAATAATTAAAATAATAAAAAATTTAAAGTTATTATATTATCTCAATAACTCTAGCAATATTCTCTCTATAGTATTTAGCTTTAGCAAAGAATCTACATCTCCCTTTTCTGCCAGAGCTTGATATATTTCAAATATATTAGCTAATGCTTCTTTTATCTTTGCACTTTTGTCAGGGTCTACGGCTTTTGTAGCTGTTGTTGTTGTTGATGTTGATGTGTTATTAGGATTTGTAGGTGTCTCTAAAATATCCAATTGTGCATTTACCAGTTGACTAACTGGATAAATGGAATTACCTGCTACGAAAATAGCTATCATTACAACGGATAACTTGCCTAGATTATTCATATACTATCAGTATTTTTTCTTATTATAAAAGTAATACCTTAGTTAGCAATTTAGAATGTATCATTATGATTTTAATTATGTAATAAAATGATAGTTTGTCTAATATTTATTAAATACTATATTGCTAGTGGAGATTCGTAACTATAATTCATTAATAGTTTTCTATAATGATTCTTCCTTCTTTGTTTTTGTCAAAAACCTTTTCTATGGCTGTTCTTGAATCTTCAAGAGAATATCTTTTCCAAACTTTGGTTCTAATATTTTGCTCTTTTGCCATTTCTATAAGATTTAGTAGACCTTCAACAGATCCTCCAGTAGTACCTTTAACTGTAATTTGTTTGTTATACAACAATCTGCCATCAATAAATAAGTTACCGCCAGTAAGTACACCAAATGTAATTATTCTTCCTAGCTTTCCAACCACATCCATTCCTTTTGTCCATGTCTTTTCTCCAAGTGAATTAATGACTACGTCAGCCATCGCTCCATTTGTAATCTCAAAGATTTTTTCTCTGAGGTTTTCATCAATTGGTAAAACATAGTCCGCACCATATTCCTTAATCCATGGTTTAGAAGAAAGTGATATTGTTATAGCAGAAATGATCTTGCCAATCTGGGAGCAAAAAAGGCCTGTATTGCCAGAACCACCAAATATAACAAGGTTATCATCTGATTTGAGTCCTGATTCTTGTATTGCATTGTAGGCTGTTAATCCTGATATTGGTAAAGCAGAGGCAAGTTCCCAATCTAGTTCATCAGGAATCTTGATGATATTGTGTTGAGGAACTGTTAAGTATTCTGCAAATCCTCCGTTTATTGAAATACCGATCATTCCGCCGTTTTCACAAAGCATTTGATGGTTATTCTTACAATATTTGCAAATTCCGTCAAATATTCTATTATATATTATAACACGGTCACCTTCTCTGATTGTATTATTTACTCTTTTGCCTTTTCTTTTTACAGTCCCCGAAATTTCAGAGCCAGCTATGTGAGGATATGGATTTATCTTCATTGCAGGGCCGTTTACTCCGTGTATTCCGGTTACAGCATAATAATCAATGGGATTGACACTAGTACACTTGGTTTCCACTAGGACTTCGTCATCTCTTACATCTGGTAATTGGTAATCACCAAAGATCAAATTTTCAATGCCGGGCTTGTTAAAGAAAAGGGCTTTCATATTTTATTTCAGTGATATTTTTATGTATAATATTTTTTTTGTTTTCTTATTGTTAATATTTAGTAAGTAATCATCTTTTAGATTGCATCAAAATTTAGAAATACAATGAATAGTAATTTTTGTTATGAATGCTTATCTTATTTTTATGGTAATATTAGTTATTGGATTTTCCGTAGTCCAAGTTCCATATGGATATTCGCTTAATAGCAATAATAGTACTTCTACCTATTACGAAAAAAATTGTAGAAACGATACCTGTGTCGTAACCACTTGTAATAATGGTCAAACCTGTCATACAGCACTATCTGAAAATTCCACAAGTAACAATACTCAATCTCAATTGACAGATAAAGGTAGCTTTGGAACTCAATCTCAATTGACAGATAAAGGTAGCTTTGACACTCAATCTCAATTGACAGATAAGGGAAGTTTTGAAACAAAAAAATTAGAATTCAAGAATTTTTGGGAAAATTTCTTAAATTTCAATAAGTAAGAAAAAGAAAATAATTTATCATTTTTTTGTTCTTATTTTGAGTAGAGTTAGTTATAGTCAGATGTTGTTATCCGATTAATTTCTCATTATTCTAAATGAATTAAAATGAAGAGGTTACCGCAATTGAAAATTTTTTCTTTACTGATATGCTTTTACTTTTACAACAATTCTTATATATTAAATCGCATAATTTTTATACATTCTAAGACGCAAAATTATAAACCTTAATAATTCTATGCTTTCAAATCTGTTAATCAAAAAATCAAAATTTTATGATAATTTTATTAATCTATTCATTTTGATTCAAATTTTTAAGTAAAAAAGGAAAAACTTTATAATCTACTATAAACCTTTTGTGACCGTTGGCAATAGATACTGGTGATACCACGTGGATGTTAATCTCCACTGGATTAGTATTTTTGATGACCCCTGCTCTGGGTTTTTTTGAATCAGGGTTAATCAGATTAAAAAATTCGTTATCCGTTATTATGCAAACTATGACGGGAATGGCTTTACTATCAACCCTGTGGTTCATAGTAGGCTTCACGTTAGTGTTTGCACCGGATGTTAATGGAATTATAGGAGACCTTTCATGGTTTTTCTTTAACAATGTACCATTTAGCGATTCGGTTTCTTGGGCCCCCACAATTCCTGGAGTTAACTTCGCTGCCTACCAAATGATGTTTGCAGTCATCACTCCTCTACTGATTACTGGTGCTTTTGCAGAACGTATGAAATGGAATGCCTTTTTCATTTTCATAATTGTATGGAGCCTTGTAATTTACTACCCACTCGCTCATTGGATATGGGGTGGCGGTTGGCTGGCAAAGTTAGGAGTCTTTGATTTTGCAGGAGGTATAGTTATCCACACAAGTGCGGGTATGGCGGCTCTAGCGTCGGCCTTGGTCTTGGGTAGACGAAAAGGATTTGGTCCGGAAATTATGGTGCCTCATAATCTTCCGCTTGCGGCTATAGGAGCTACTCTTCTGTGGCTAGGATGGTTTGGTTTCAACGCAGGTAGTGCTTTGGCATCAGGTGCCCTTGCTGCAAGTGCTCTACTTGCCACGCAAATAGGAGCATGCACTTGTGCACTTGTTTGGATACTACTAAGTTGGAAGAGGACTGGAAAGCCTACCGTTAGTGCAGCAATAAATGGTGCAATTTCTGGGTTGGCTGGAATTACTCCAACGGCTGGTTTCATTACAGGCCAATGGGCATTCATTTTAGGTATCGTATTGGGCTTTGCATCCTATTACGGAATTGTATTGATAAAGGAGAGATTAAAGATTGATGATGTTTTGGATGTAAGCTCTGTTCACGGAATTACTGGAATAATTGGCAGCTTGTGGATAGGTCTATTTGCGACGCAGGCAATTAATCCAATTGGTCCAAACGGTTGGCTATATGGAAATCCAATGCAGTTACCAATCCAGGCTTTAGGGGTTGGAGTTGGTGCGCTAATGGGATTTGTTGGAACATTTGTAATCTTGAAGATTTTAGACTATGCTATAGGGATTAGAGCAAAGGAAGAAGAAGAGGACTTGGGCCTGGATATTTCGTATCACCAGGAGGTGGCTTATGAAAATAAATAATCTCACCTTTGATTTTTTATCTTCATAAAATCAAATTTAATTTTTTTATATATAAATTATTTTAGTAAAATGTATAATTATATCTTAACATATTGTTTTTATAGTATTATATTAGATTTTAAATTGATGTCTAATTCATTAGCAAATCACAAAAGAATTGTGCTGCTTTCTGCAACTCTATTTGCTGCTACTTTGTTACTTTTTGGTGCCTATTCATTTAATGGCATAAGTGCACAATCATTAGAAAAAATTACAATAGGTCTAAATTCTGCTACCTTCGGACCTTTAACTTCAAATCCATCCCTTAATCAAGTAAAACTTTTGGTTGACTATCAAACCAAGGATCTTTCGCTAGTAGATTCCACCGTTAACGGAGTAATGGAGGTGTTTGCACCTAATGGAACCCTAATAAAGACCTCTTCCTATCCAAACGGCTTTACAATAACTGAAGGGGGAATTATTCAATTTGCTACTTCCTTCGCAGATCCTTCTCTAACAAATGTAAAAACAAATGTCACTCTAACTGATTTGAATAAGACTGAAACACTATCAAATACATTATCTTCGGATGTCGCATTAACTCTTTGATTTAACAATTTTTTACTTTTTATTTTTTTATCTATTTCTACAACTATATACTAATTATATTTAATTCATGATAGTGTTTTTATATAATTAATTAAAAATTTTGATACATTATTGTAATACTTTTAATCATATTATGCTCAAACATAGTAAATTTAACAAAGAATGTTTAAATTGCATATCCAACAAAATTAGGGAAGCCTAATGTTATTAGTATTAACGCCATGTCTAATTTTTTAGCGCTTGTACGCGAGGTAAAAGAATGTGGTAAAACTACTTGCAACTTTTATCCTACTATTGTTGATCGTAAATATCTCAATTTCGTCTATAAATAATGTTTTAGCTCAAAATTCTACTTCTACTGAAAATTCTACAATATCAAATGAGGATCTATTGCTTTTGAATATCAATCTAAATAGAATAGATACGCAACTTGATATCCTATTAAATAAAATAAATAATAATAACAATTCTCTGTTATTCGAACACGCCTATATTCCTCATTCAGTAATTTATCCATCGACTAAACCTATTGCGATTGCAGTTGATGAAGAATTGGCTAGTAATTTGGAATCTAACCTAACTGAAGTCGGAATACAATCTCGTACTGATCCTGATTCTCCTATTATTCTGACTGACATAACCGATTCCAAAAACATAATCGACGATTTTTATTCAAAATTGAAAGATACGCTTTCTGCACAAGATTTTTCAATTCTTGAATCTCAAACCATGTCATATCTACTAAGAGATGCTTCTAATTCATATGGGTTATACTTGAACTCTTCAAAAATTGCTGACGCTGATGTTGCAAAATTTGCCATGATAGATTATGAAAATACAAGAGGATTGATAAATCAATCAAATACAATTTTTGAAATATTAAAGCCAAATATGACTGATGCAAAATCTAATGAGATAGAATATTTTATCACAAATTTGAATACAATAATAGATTCCAAAAGTGATAATACACAAGAATTTTCAAGAATAGTTTCTGCAATAGAGAATGATTTGAACGAATCTAATAATATTCATATGCAAGGCACAACCAGCACCGTTGATCCATCTCTCCAGGCCTATTATGATAACATAGATATTCTGCTAAATAATGCAATTTCCTCCATTCAAAATGGTAATTATCTTGCTGCAGACAAAAATGTGTCCTCTGCGTATTTAGATAATTTTGAATACCTTGAAGCCCCAATCGAAGAGGTAAATTCCACCTTAATGTTGCAAATAGAAACAAATATGAGAGAAAATCTGCGTGCTTTAATCAAAAATCAAACCTCAGTTGCTGGCATTGAAGCTTACATTTCTAACATAAAAGATGATCTGCAAGTTTCCAAACAGTTGTTGGGGTCTACAAATAACGTATCTTCTGTCATTGATCCATCTCTCCAGGCATATTATGATAACATAGATATTCTGCTAAATAATGCAATTTCCTCCATTCAAAATGGTAATTATCTTGCTGCAGACAAAAATGTATCCTCTGCGTATTTAGATAATTTTGAATACCTTGAAGCCCAATCGAAGAGGTAAATTCCACCTTAATGTTGCAAATAGAAACAAATATGAGAGAAAATCTGCGTGCTTTAATCAAAAATCAAACTCACTTGCTGACATTGAAGCTTACATTTCTAACATAAAAGATGATCTGCAAGTTTCCAAACAGTTGCTAAGTACCCCAGTGCTGCACAGTCAAACAATAATTTTACAATACCATCTTCTTTTGTTACGAATACTGCCAATATTGATTCTCTAAAACAAGGGTTTGGAGTTTACACGGGAGAGAGGCGTTCTATGGGCGAAGCCTCGGAAGATTTCAAGGGTCAGGTTCGTAACGATATAGATACAATCAGACTTAAACTGGATGAGGTAATATCTGTCTACAATCAAAATGATACTTCTCAAGCACTAGCAACCGCTAGATCTGCATATCTTGACAGTTATGAAAATATTGAAATACCATTAAGACCAATTGATCCAGATTTTACTCTCGAAATGGAGATAAAATTTGCTGAATTACGCAACCTCATTTCTTCAAATGCTCCACCTGATCAGGTCGTTTCCAAGATTGCAGAACTTAAAAGTGGATTGGATGAATCCGAAAGATTTGTTTCGGGTATCGGGGTAGTTGCACCTGCTATTGCATTCTCTTCATCATTTTCAATTATTTTTAGAGAAGGTTTGGAGGCTGCCTTGATACTAGGTGCCATTTTGACATACTTGGAGGCATCACGAAATGAAAAGTTCAAAAAGCATGTATACGCTGGAATTGTGCTTGCTATAGCACTGACTGCTGTAACATGGGTTATTGCTCAATTTATAATAGAAATATCTGGTGCACAAAGAGAACTTATTGAGGCTATTGCTGGCATCTCTGCAGTAGCTGTGCTATTCTGGGTCAGCTTCTGGGTTCTAAACAAGATTGAAACTAAGAAATGGATTGAATTTGTTAAGGCTAAAGTCTGGCAAGCAACGACTACAGGTAGTTTTATGGTATTTGTTTTGTTGTCTTTCTTTACTGTGTATAGAGAAGGCTTTGAAACAGTCTTGTTTTATCAAGCTCTATTTTCTTTTGCAAAATATATGGAGATATACGTACTTGCAGGGTTAATATTGGGCATGGCTGTAATAATTGCAGTTGTCTTCATAATTCGAAAACTGGGAAGGAAATTACCATTAAGAGTTTTGTTTGGACTTACCATGGGAGTTGGAGCTTTTATGTCGATAACCTTCTTAGGTAATGCAGTACGCGAATTTCAGGAACTTGGATGGATTTCTACTACTCCTATATATAACATAGTACCTCGATTAGATATTAATGTTGCAACGATGACTGGGATCCACCCAACAGTAGAAACAGTAGTGGCTCAAATCATCTTACTTGCAATATATTTGGTTGGGTCTCTCTATATTCTGTTTATTCAACCTAGACGTCAACAAAAGATAGCCTCGATGAGAAAGTCCGTGGGCGACAATAATAAAAAGGAACAAAAAGGAGGATAAAGACTTCTAATATTTACTATATTTATTATAAAAAATTAATAAAATTGATAAAGTAGTTATATTTGGTAATTTAATATTCTTTTGTTTGATTGATATACCGGACCTCTATTCTGTTTACAGCAGTTCAGGTTACATTGGTATATTTTTAATCAGCTTTATAGGTAGTATTATTCCATTTATTCCAGTCCCTTATTTTCCAGTCTTAGTCACTTCAGCCTTAGATAAAAGTCTGGACCCAAACCTAATTGTTTTAGTGAGTACTATTGGGGCAGTTCTGGCTAAAACAATAATCTTTACCGCAAGCTATTACGGTAGGAACATTCTAAGTAATAAGACAAAAACCCGAATGCTTCCTCTTCAAAAACTATTAGGCAAATATGGTGGCATAGGGGTTTTTGTAGCCGCTTTAACTCCTATACCAGATGATCTGGTATATATCCCCCTCGGGATTGCCAAATACAGCCTACCTAAATTTGCGATATTTACATTCGCAGGCAAGTTTATTCTAGGGGCAATAATTGTGTGGGGAACAGTATTATTGGGCCGACCAATAATGGATAGATTCCTTGTTGTAACGGATTATAATAATGAATATTCAACTATTTTGATTTCTATATTAACTGTATTACTATTAGCTTTGGTATTATATTTTACATTTAAATTTGATTGGGCCAAAATAATTGGTAAATGGTTTCCATGGGCTATCGATAATCCTGACGGTAATCCTGACGATGACCCCAAAAAAAATAACTAGCATATCTATTTAGATAACATTTTAATATAATTTTCTTCACTTGAATTATTTTCTAATGTTTAATAACAAAAAAATACCATATATCATGTCTAAAAATGGATAGCGACTCAAATATTGATTTCAATGTTCTGTTTAAAAAAAGTTATAAAGAACTTGGGATTAATTGGCTTGATAATTTAGAAAATGATGATGACTATTTGACTACTATAATGAAGGATTTTCACACCTTATTTCCAGAGATTAAGGTTGTAAATCCATATATGATTTTGTTGAAAACGATAACTTTTGTCATTCAAAAAAATACTTTTGTATTACAAAAGAGCGATGTATATGATTTTTTTATTATGTCATACAAGTTTTTGATAGATCATTTGATAAAAAAACAGGTTAATTCTATTCCATTTACTTTGTCTACTTTCGACAATGTTGTTTTTGAAATTTGTAATGACTTCCTTCATACCTATGATACATTTGACAAAAATATGAAAATTCAGTTTCCTAACTTACTAGTAGATGTCCTTTGTATAATATTTTTCAAGTCAGATTTAGATGGCAAAAAGGTATCTCTTTTTCAGTTAAAGACTTACTATGAATCCAAAAAATCATCCTTGCTAGAGCATGTTTATTCTTATCCGTCAAAAGAACTACAATTTTTGCCAGGAAAATCTATTAAAAATTCAAAAGAACCGATTGATAATATGGATACTGTTAGGATGCCTTCTGACTATGAAAAAAACCTACACTGATGTTAAACGAGACAATGCTCCGTCCTATACCTCTGAATCAGTAAACACTGGTTACATGACAGATGAAATGGTATTAAGATTAGCACAAATTGTTCAGCGAGATCCTGATCAAGTCAAAAAATCTTTATCTGTATTGCCTGAGAAAGAACTACAAAAGTTACACGACATTTGTAATAATTATAATAAAGTTCTTCGATATGGTAAGCTCATTGAATTAAAAGATTTTAAAACAGAAATCGAATCCGAACTTGGTCGTTCCTTATCTGATAAACAAATTCGGCATTCACAAATTTCAATCAAAAAGGTCCAGTTTTATATAGAAAATATTTTGGATGGTAAATTCGAAACACATTTGACTCATGGAATTAATCATGTTAAACATAATTTTGAATATGGTTATAGATTGGTTGGCCTAATCAATAATACAAAATCCAAGAATAAAAAAAACATTTGTTAAGATCTATACCAATGAATTCCTATTTCTTATTTTAGTTGTCAGGATTTTGATACTTGACCATAGAAAAGCGAATTTGTATCATACCATTGCAAAAACAAGATCAACACGAATGTACTTCTAAAATATGAACTGTGTTGTTAACCTGGGTTCAATAAATCAGGGTTTGTGATTTAACTATTAGTGCTAGAGTTCTATGTGTCGACTTTAAATACATGCTAGTTACATAGAACCAAGGGTTTCTTTTATTCTTTCTCTCATTCATTTTACATCCTTGATCTTTATGAATATTATTCAATATACTATCATGATCGATAACGATTTTATGGAATTAATTCGACTGATTTCAAAATCTTTCTTTGCTGTTGAATACGTTTGTGATTCATTCAAGCCATTATGGCAAGTGCTCTTACGGGTGAGCCAGAACAGTTCTTTAATTTTAATGGTAATGCCACCAAAGTAAATTTTTTATTCAATAGTCTATCTAGGTTTATTAGATTTTCTATTATTGGAATGTCATTAGCACTAAAAATTCTATGCGAATTAAAGTCATAATCGATAGCGGGATCAATACTGGGACCATCAATTCCTACTAGATTTATCTCGGCTTCTGCCAGATATTTTGCCGCTGCTTCTGATAGTCCAGGGTTTTTATTGAAATATTTATCCAAAGCTCTATTCAATACCCAATTCGTGTTGATTAAGATGGTATCATTTTTCATAATGTTATAATTTCTTAGATCATCAACTTCGATCTTTTCGTCATCTTCTTTTTCAATTTTTAATACCTTGATATTTTCGTTAATTATCAGCCTGTTAAGAGGAATTTTTTCTACCGTAATGCCATACCTTTGAAAGTGATAAGGGGCATCTACATGCGTACCTACATGTGTACTAGAAAACAATACTTCTGAAGCATATTTGTGATTGTCGAAATTTGACCACTGTAAAATGTTTACTTTTGGTGAATCTGGAAAAACTTGAATAGATTCATCAATTTCCAGTGTTAGATCGATTATCTGCAATAGTTCTCACAAGAGGTTTTCAATGGTCCTATTTAGCATTATTCATAATTTCTAAAATAAATCTGGATTTTTTCTTAATAATTAGATGAAGTACACACTTGAGTACATTAAATCTCTTATTTTGGTGAATATCTTTAAAAACAATACTACGTAACCTTTTAATTAATTCGCGTTTTATTTTTTCTGTTGATAAGACTTGTGTATAACATTAAACTGTTGTTTTATTCTTTCGCAATTATTTTAATACTATTATCTTCAAATTATTCTTCCGTTTATTTTTCTTATGGAGCTTACTCTAAAGCTCAACCCTCCCCAGATGGACCTACAATCAATGATGATAGTCTAACAGTTGAAAAAGTTACTTCCGATTTGACATTTCCAACTAGCATGACTTTTGTGGGAAATAATGATATATTGGTTACTGAAAAAAATACTGGGAGGGTTATGAGAGTACTGGATGGTCAGGTACAAGATAATCCCTTACTTGATCTATCTGTGGCCTCAAAAATCGAACGCGGATTATTAGGGATTGCTGCTTCAAAACACTTGGATGGAAAAATTTTTGTTTTCTTGTCCTACACTGAATCTGGAAATAATGAGGATGGTAGTGATGTTTCCAATAATATTGACCCATTAGGAAATAGACTTTATCGTTATCAGTATGTGGACGGCAAATTAATAGATCCAGTCCTCCTTTTGGATTTGACTGCAATTCCAAATAATCTTAATCGAACTGATCATAATGGAGGTAAAGTAACAATTGGACCGGACAATAATGTTTATATGATAATGGGGGAAGTTGGAGGTCATAGGACTCAGGCACAAAATATAGGAAATGGTCCAGCACCTAATGGCTTAGGCGGCGTTCTCAGAATTTCTCAAGACGGTGGATTAGTTGATGATGAACCAATCTTTGGTGCCGACTTGCCTTTAGGTGTGTACTATGCAATGGGTATTAGGAATAGCTTCGGTATCGATTTTGATCCTATGACTGGTAATTTATGGGATACAGAGAATGGTCCTACAGCAGGCGATGAAATTAACCTGGTTTTTCCTGGCTTTAATAGTGGCTGGTCCTTAATTCAAGGATTCTCTAATGATGATCTGTTGGGTAACGGGGCAACCCCAAATGATCTCGTGAGTTTTGGAAACGGAAAATATGCAGAACCCAAATTTGCTTGGCATATTCCTATAGGTCCGACTGCACTAAAATTTTTGAATTCAGATAAGTTGGGTAAAGAATATGAAAATAATATGTTTGTAGGTGACATTAATAATGGTAATTTATATAGATTTACTTTAAATGAGGCACGTGATGATATTGTCATAAATAACACACATGTAGGGGGTGCAGCTGCATTAGCTGATAAAAAAGTGGATAATACCGTTGAAAGTATCCCTATTACGTTTGGACAAGGTTTCGGCGGAATTACCGATATTCAGGTAGGACCTGACGGGTATATGTATGTCCTAAGCTATACAGGGGATTTGTACAAAATATTGCCCACCTCACAAAGTACTATTCCAAAAGCTCAATCTCCATTATCACAATCTAGTGTTGTACCTGAAGGTTCTGTCCTGGTAAC
Source organism: uncultured Nitrososphaeraceae archaeon (assembly GCA_963850055.1). Taxonomy (GTDB): domain Archaea; phylum Thermoproteota; class Nitrososphaeria; order Nitrososphaerales; family Nitrososphaeraceae; genus Nitrosocosmicus. The sequence continues at coordinate 52,979 of CAWKJS010000010.1, forward strand.
AATTAACGGTATCAGCGGTGACAACTCATACGCACCAAATCCAATTACTATAAACTCAGGTGAAACAATTACATGGTATAATGCAGACACCATATCGCATACCGCTACATCCGGATCAGACAGCGATCCTGATGAGGGTCAATTGTTTGATTCAGACGCTATACTTTCAAAACAAGCGTTCACCTTAAAATTTGATAATAAAGGTACTTTTGATTATTACTGCGTTTACCACCCAACGATGGTTGGTGAGATTGTAGTAAAATAGCGAGCCCTACTTTACACTTTGTTTGTAATAACTTATCTGTTTAGATATCAGATTTTCTGTATTGCTAGGATTAGGAAACAATTTCATCTTTTACATAATAACAATAACTAAACTGGTTTAGATATGACCAGTAGTTAAAATATATTTTTGCATACCACGTCCTTTCAAAGTATCTAAATATCCCAATAATCATTAACTATTTTTTGAAATAGGAGCATAGAGGGTTCACAATTTGAAAAAATTATAATAAAATTTTGTAGATTAAACTTGAATAATATAACACCGTTTAAATATTAGGTTATCCTAACAATTAGGGTAGCCTAAATGATGTTGTCTGATCAGCAATATTTACTGAATCAAGAAGATAAAAATGCTTCAATTTTATTGAAGGAATTGTTTGATGGATTTTCTTACAAGATTGTAATGTCTACCATCGAAGATTCCAAAACCGTTTTTGAAATTTGCAAGGAAAATGACCTGCCTATTAGCTCGACATATAAAAAAATAAAAAAACTCAAGGATCTTGGACTTTTATTCATAGATAGAATTGTGATAAATGAAAAAGGAAAAAAGGTTGTCTTTTACAAAAGTAAAATCCAGTCAGTAGAATTGATATTGAACAAAAAACAGGTTCTTTTACAATTTAAGAAAAACGAACGAAACTTACCTTATTCTATCTCGCAATAAGTCTGTTGACGCTCTATCAAAAATGAATGAATTTACCTTTAACTTTTTTATTTCAATTAATTTTGGATCAATAAAGTTAAAAAATATTACATGTGTAATCATATACATTGACCGTTTATTCAAAAAATTCTGGACTCCCAGAGCAATTGTATGTAGGCACCGCAGAAGCCGAGCATGTTGAAATGTATTTGAAGGCAATGTGGTCTATTTCAGAGAGTGGCCAAGAGTTAAAGGTTAGCTCCATAGCCAAAATTTTAAATGTTACCCAACCATCAGTGGTTCAAATGCTTCATAAGTTAAATGATTCTCTTTTAATTGATTATAAAAAGGGTTCCATAGTGACACTTACAAAAGAGGGTGAGAACATTGGAAAAAAAATGATACGGAACACTCGACTGTTAGAAGTACTTATGAGAGATGCCTTAAAAATCGATGTAGATGAAGAGATGGTTTGTGGCATTGAACATCATATGAAAGAAATTTTTACCGATGCACTATGCACCCTGTTAAAACATCCCAAAATCTGTCCCCATGGGTATCATATCCCTGAGGGTAATTGTTGTATTGGAAAATAATTACATTTCAAACATTTTTACCTCTTATTAAATACTGTTAGATATGCTATATAGGCCGATTGCGGTTTTTGATTCGGGATTGGGTTCACTATCTGTTGTGAGAGAATTGAGAAAGATTATTCCATCTGAGAACATTTTGTATTTTGCAGATAAAAAGAATTTTCCATATGGAAATAAGACTAAGAGTGAATTAAAGTCAATAATACTAAAATCTATTAAATTTTTGGAGAAATATCAGCCAAAACTAATAGTAATGGCATCAAATACTCCATCTGTTCAAATTTATGATGAAATTAAGAACAATTTTTCGACAGCTATCATCTCAACAAAACTACCGCTTGATAAGACAATAAACTTGAGTAGGAAAAAACACATAGCAATAATGGCATCTAAAGGTACACTTGATAGCAAAGAGTTCAATTACTTGATAAAAAAAGAAATACCTCAACAGATTTTTGTGGATAAGGTAGATTCTTCAGAGATTATTAATCTAGTTGAAAGTGGATCATTTTTATTTGATCAGAAAATTACCTATGACAAAATCCGAGAAATAATTGACTCAAATATTGATAACACGATTGATGTTATTGCATTGGGTAGCACCCATTTGCCATTTGTTAAAAATTATATTGAAGCTATTTTGCCGTCTATAAAGTTCATCAATTCCTCAGCTGAAGTTGCAAAAGATGTGAAGAATTATCTCAAATATACTGGAGATTTGGATAAGAATAAGAATACCAAAGGCAAGCTCGAAATTCTTGTTTCTGCAGATAAAAAAAACTTTCAGTCAATTCTTAGATATATGGGAATCAAAGAAATAATATTTGATGTCTCGCTACAAATGTAACTCTTCGATATGGTAGCATTTAAATTACTTAGAATGCATGAAAATAACGTTTTTCTAGTTTCTATGAAGGCAAGTGAGCAAAAGGTATGAAAAAAATTCGGATCGGAATAGATGTAGGGGGCACTTTTACCAAAGCCGTAGCTATTGACATAATTGAAAAAAAAATACTAGGAAAAAAATCTGTTTCAACAACACACTCTATGGAAGGGGGTGTTTCTGTCGGTATTGTTAACGCCTTATCCACATTAATTGAGATGTGCAACATAGACCGTAAAGAAATAGAGTTAATTTCTCATAGTACTACCCAAGCTGTCAATGCCTTTCTTGAAGGAGACGTATCAAAAGTTGGCATTATTGGAATGGGGGTGGGTATGGAAAAAACGAATGTCGTGAGAAGAACTCATATTAAAGATATATCCCTAAATTCTAATAAATTTCTAAGAACCTGTTATACCTTTATGGATACCTCTAAATATTTAGAGGAGCCTGGGATCAAAAAATCCATGGAGCATTTGGTTTCCGAAGGAGCTCAATCAATAGTTGTTAGTGAGGCTTTCGGAGTTGATGATCCAAGTAACGAATTGTTTGTAATGAAGCATTCTAAACTTCCTTGTACTGCCGGCCATGAATTAACTGGAATTTATGGATTAGAGATCAGAACTTTGACAGCAACAATTAATGCTAGCATTCTTCCAAAAGCCACAAGTACCGCAAATTATGTTAAATCTGCAGTCAATAAGCTAGGGATAGACGCCCCGGTAATGATAATGAAAGGTGATGGTGGTGTAACCACATTGGATTCTTTTTTGCACAAGCCAATAATAACAGTGCTTTCAGGTCCAGCTGCAAGTGTTGTAGGTGCTTTGCTCTTTTTGCAGATTTTAGAAGGCATATTTATTGAAGTTGGTGGTACTTCAACTAACATTTGTATAATCAAGGATGGAAAGCCTGAAATGCGTTATGTGAACATAATGGAACATCCAACTTGCATAAGATCACTTGATGTAAGAATTTGTGGGGTAGCTGGCGGGTCTTTATTGAGACTTTCATCAAAGAGAAGGATTATTGATGTTGGTCCTCGATCCTCACACATTGCAGGATTAGAGTATTCTTGTTTTGCCGATCCTGACGAATTGATAAAGGGTGAAATTGTACCTATTAGTCCTTTGAATAATGATCCAAATGACTATATTAGTATCAAAGTTCCTGGAGGAAAAGCATACGGGATCACCAATACATGTGCCGCAAATGCATTAGGTCTCATCCCAAAGAATGATAATGCATATGGAAATATGGATTCAGCTAGGATTGCATTTACGAAGTTGGCTACCTATATGGGAATGTCGCCTGAGCAAATTGCTAGACAAGTTTTAGATATTTCTGTTTCAAAGATATCGGATTATATAATTCCAATGGTAAAAGAGTACAAATTATCAAAGAGCAGAATAGTGGTTATTGGGGGCGGAGGAGGCGCTTCGGTTTTGGTACCACTTGTTGCTAAGAAACTCAGTTTTGAATACAAAAAAGCAGATTACGCTGATGTCATTTCATCTATAGGCGTGGCCACAGGAATGATTTATGAAGAGAAAGAGAAAACCATTAATAATCCGACTCCTGAAGATGTTACTCAATTAATAACGGAGATTAAAGATTTAGCTATTAGAAAAAATGCATCTCCTGATTCATTATCTGTTCAATCGGAATATATAAGCGATCGTTCAATTTTGAGAGTCACTGTTATCGGTAATGTTACTCTAGACTTAAATAATGTTGGTTCTAGAGAGTTAAAACAAGAGGATGTAGTAGCGATTGCAAAAACCTTGTTTCACCATGATGGAGATATTACTTTGGAACATAAACTAGGAAATTATTATATTTTTATGAATACATATCAGAAAAAAAAATTATTCTTTAAAACAAGAATGCAATCTATACTGGTATTAGATAAATTTGGGAGAGTGCGCCTCTCATTGGATAATGGTAAATTGATGTATGGCTTTTCAACCAAAATGTCTGCAGATCTCCCATCAATTATCTCCAAATTTTCCTCAAATTCTGATCTATCTCCAAATGTTCAATTGGTTGATGGGTTTCAACTATTGGATTTTTCTAGCCTAAACGCGAACGAACAAGTAATTCAAGCTATTAGAGAACAGTTGGATAAAATTGATTCTGAGGTCTTGCTAATTATTAAGCAATAGATATTATGTTAATTGCACAATGTGATTTTATGCTAATACATGATTACATCAAATTGATCTCTTTATGTTTATGACATAAGTGGTAAATAGTTTTCAATCACATTCCAAAGTATGGATGTTCTCGCGATTTTGTCTGATACTTTATCATGTTTTTCCACGGTGTATTCTTGTGAACATTGATATCAAATCGGATATACATATCAGTTATATCAATCCAATTGATCTATTGTAGAAAATCGAACATACTTAATATAAGATATTATTCATAGTTCAACATTTTTAAGATTCTCATATCATTTCAATCATGTCATGAAAGATGTAGTCGTATTGCCGGGACCTTCTTCGATAGAATTGGGGAATTCTATTGCTTCGTGTTTAAATGTTGATCCTGTTGAAGTCGAATTACGTACTTTTTCTGATGGAGAAAGTAAAATAACAATTAATGCGAATTTACTTGATAAAAAATGCATTGTTGTACAATCTACTTATCCCCCAGTAGATTCACATTTTTTACAGACCTTGATGATGCTGTCATATTGTAATGACTCTGGCGCTTCTGAAGTTATTCCGGTTATCCCTTACATGGGTTATGCTAGACAGGATAGGGTATTTTTGGAAGGAGAATTTGTGACCATGTCTATGATAGCAAAACTGTTTGAATATTTTGGAACTCGTAATCTGATAACTGTTGATATACACAGGTACTAAAGCATTATCTTATTTCAATTATGACATTTTTAATATTTCTTCTATGCCCTTACTGGCAAAATATGCCATTAACAATTTTAAATTAACGGAGCCTATTATTGTGTCACCAGACCTTGGAGGAGTTCCTAGAGCAAAAGAGTTTGCTGGGATTGTGAATGCTTCTTTCCTTGGGTTAAGAAAAAATAGAGATAGATTCACTGGAAATATTACCATGGATGAAAAACTAAATATTGCAGTTACGAATCGAGATATTGTGATTCTTGATGATATGGTATCTAGTGGGGGAACTATACTAAGGGCCGTGGATATATTAAAAAATAATAGTTGCGGCAAAGTCTTTGTTATGTGTGTTCATGCTCTGTCGGATGAAAAATCCATAAATTTGTTAAAGAATTCTGGAATAAATGAGATTGTTTCTACCAATAGTATCCCAAGATCCTGTGCAAAGATTGATTTGAGTAGCGAGATTGCAAAAACCTTGTCCTCCATTTTATCACGTGATTGATTACTATATGGTAAATCTCGAAGTTATTTTTCTTGGAACATCTGCAGCTATGCCTGCGGAAGACAGGTCACTTTCCTCTCTTGTAGTAAATAGAAATGGGACTTTGTTGATTTTTGATGCCGGGGAGGGGATGCAATATAATTTTATTCGTACTGGATTGGGGTTTAATAAGAAAACTATGATATTCATTACTCATATGCACTCTGATCATATTTTAGGTATATTGGGTTTTCTACAAACACTATCACTACAAGGTAGAAAGGCCGCGGTTGATATTTTCGGTCCAGAACTACTATATGATTTTTTAGCTGAGAACATGAAATTGCTCCGGATCAAATTAACTTTTCAACTAGACATTCATGTAATTCCTAATTCTCATGGAACTGTTGTAGTGGAGAATGATTATAAGATATTATACTGTAAATCCGAACATGGTCCTAATATTTGTTCATATGCATATTGTTTGCTTGAAAATAATAGACCCGGAAAATTCAACGTAGGACGAGCAAAAGAATTAGGTATTCCTGAAGGCGAATTATATGGCTCACTCCAAAAAGGTGTTGATGTTATTTATGATGATAAATTATTTTATTCTCATGATATTGTTGGTCCTACAAGACCTGGTAGGAAAATTGGTATTTCTGGAGACACGCGTCCGTCTGACAGCCTATGCGATTTTTTTAGAAATTGTGATTTACTGATCTTCGAATCAACATTCTCATCCGATGAACTTACAAAGGCAATGGAATCCTATCATTCTACTGCCATCGAAACTGCAACTCTAGCTAAAATGGCTTCCGTACATAGATTGTGTCTGACCCACTTTAGCAGTAGATATAGAGATCTAAATATCTTATTAGATGAAGCCAAATCAGTATTCTCTCATACTGAATTGGCATTTGATCTAAAAATAATACCGGTTCATTACCTAAGTTAGCATCAAGATGCCGTTCATTAACTAATCTTTTCTATAAAGTTCTTTAATACTTCCTTCTTATCACTAGATAACACCATACAGGCCTCTACCAATTCTTTTTCAATTGTTATTTGATTAGATATTACCTTCTTAAGATTTTCAATGTTAAGCCTATCTAGTCTTTCTATTTCTCCACGATTATATGCCATAATATACTCGTTTATTATTTTCAAAATAAAGGTCGGGGCATACCGTGATAGTAATAAAATTCCGTCATTTATCATGCTATTATTTTCATTAATGCTTGTATTATTCGCATTTGAATTTAAAAGGTAAATCTCAAGCAGCTTCATTCGCAATCTAATGTCACCTGTTTCTTCAATGGTTGATGCAATTATAAGGCCTGTATTAGTAAGCTCGTAGTATGGTATTCCCTCAATTTGAAGGGCTTTTGGACCCCTTTTTATTGGCAATCTGCCACCCTCTTTTACTACGTTTGCGGGTATCAATACCTCGTCAAGATCTTTAAAAATAGCAGAGTAAATATTTTGCCAGGCTACGCCATATTTCTTGGCTAAAATGTGAGCTATCGAAGTCCTAGTTTTTCCACTCGGGTCTTTTTCTAACGCTATATGTGCTATTATTCCTCTTTGTCTCTTGGATTCTCTAGTTGATTTTGCTTGATGAGTTTTAAAAGTATCGAAAATTGCTATATGGCTACCTCTCTTCAAAACTCGAATACTTTTTATCTAATAGTATATTTATATATATTTTATTTTTGTTTTTTTTATGTTATATTAAATATATAATAAAAAAATATTACTTTAAAAAAAAATTATTTTTTAATTTGACGCATTACGTCTACTTGACCACTATGAAGCCAGTCTTTTAATTCTTCATGTGATGGTTTTGTATCGTGTTTACCCTGAAGATGAAGATGGAGTAATACATAATTTACCTGATTCAATAAAACCTTGTTGGCTTCATCGCCCTTGCGAGCTTTTGTTTTCAAATCTCCGGGTACGGTTGCCCACCATTCATCAAATGTTCTGTTCTTTTTAGTATTAGTTTGTGAACCAAATCCCTTTGGTAATGTCATGTTGCATCTAAGTTAATCAAGGATGGTATTAAATGTTTTTTAATTAGTATTTGCAAATTTTGAATATATTTAAACATTCTTTTCTACAAGTATGTTTTTCGAACTAGTGATGTAAATTCATACAAAATTTACAAATTATGGTGATATTCTACTATTTTTTTCATTAATATCTCGAGAAAGGAATAATCGATGATATCAAAATACCGGGTAATTGTATTATTGAATCCCAATTTATTCTCATGAAATTCATAATAAATTCTTTAAAACGACTAATTTTTCAATTACATGTATTGTTGATTTGACTGGTAAAAATGATCATAATTATTATTATGATAATGATAATGTATAATGAAAATGTACCGCCGGGAACTTTTAATATGAAATGGTGATGATTAGTAATCATTTTATAAATACTCAGTATTAGGTTTAGTATGTCTAATATTGATACCGAAAAAAATGTTCATGTGATAGTTCATGGTCAAAAGCAATTATTTGAAACTGTTAAATCAAGACTTGGTGATAATGGTTTGAAAACAGAAAAAATAGTTTCGGCTGATATGAATAAACCAGGTAATGAGGGCGATTATGTGGCAATGTTATGGCCTCCAATGGCTCCTACAGAAATCATATTAAGTCAAATTATAGATTTCAATGGACCTGAGGGACGAGGTATGGGAGCGTGGGCGACTGTAAATCAAAAAGAATTACAGCGTATCCCTCTCAGTTAAGAGCTAGAACTACTCTCTTTACTTTTTCTATATCCATGGGTAAACTGTGAATCATAAACTTTGGAAAATTCATATTTTTTTGGTGCTATCACATCTCCAACCACTATTAATGCAGTTTTAACAATCCTTTCTTCTTTGACTTTCTTTGGAATGGTACCAAGAGTGCCCTTAAGTATTTTTTGATCTTTCCATGTTGCTTTATATATTATTGCAACTGGTGTATCGTTAGTATAAACTCCGCCCTTCAATAATTCTTCAATAACCCTTTCAAGTAAATGCACGCTTAAATAAAATGCCATGGTCGATCCATGTTTTGACAATTCTGAAATTCGCTCTCTGTCTGGAACAGGTGTTCTGAATTCTGCGCGAGTTATGATTATTGTTTGAGTAATGCCAGGCAATGTTAATTCTAGATTCATCGATGCAGCTGCACCAAGAAGTGAAGTAATTCCAGGAATAACACTACATTCGATTTCATCTTTCTCTAATCTGTCTATTTGTTCTCTTATAGTACTAAAAATAGCTGGGTCTCCATCATGAAACCTAATCGCCAACTTGCCCTTTCTTGTAGAATCCTTTAGAATTTCATATATTTCTAATCTGTCTAATTTCGCTGCATCGTGTAATTGAGCATCTCCTTTAGCATACTTCAGTAATTCAGGATTTAATAACGATCCTGAATATATTATTACATCCGCGTTTTCTAAAAGATTCTTTGCTTTTATTGTAATTAACTCAGGGTCTCCGGGTCCTGAACCTACAAAATAAACTGTATTCTTTTGGATCATTTTTTCTTTTTGGCTATCATTATTGAAAAGTACTTATCATTGTTTTCATTTTTGTTTTTTGCCACGTCAACAAGCTTCCTTTTTTGTAATGTTTCATTATCGGTTGAGACATCTTCAGCAATAAAAATATCTGAATCCTCTGGAAAACTTGATTCCATTAGTATGTCTATTACATTATTAAAATATCGACCGTCCTTTAAGAACACAAGTGTATCACAACATTCTGCTGCTATTTTTAACCTGTCCAGATTATAACACGCGGGAATTATTCCTATTATTTCCTCTCCTTCTCCTATTGGAGTTTTAATTTCGGCAGAAAACGAGAAAATGGATGTTATTCCTGGTACTATCTCTATCTCAATGTCCTTATGGGTCTTACACATTTCTTTATGAATATAAATCCAAGTACTGTAAAGAGATGGATCACCTACAGTTAAATAAACAGCTTTTTTTCCATTTCTGACTGCATCTGCTATTTCTTTGGCATTACTCTTCCAATATTCTCTTAATTTCTCATAATCTTTTACCATAGGAAATATTAATTGACGAATTTCAGTTTCTTTGGCGAGGAATTTTTCGACTATTGACAATGCAACACTGGGTTTGTTCTCTCTCGCAGTTGGGGTATAAATCACATCAGCATTTTTTATAATATTGATTGCTTTCAAAGTTAGTAAATCGGGATCACCAGGACCACAGCCAACACAATGTAGTGTAAAATTACCCATAAAGGATTTTTAGAAAATATTAATTAAAGTTTTTGTATTTTACTTTGTACCGGAGAAAATTATTACCGGATTTCTTGAAATCATCATAGTCCCAGAGCTGGTTTTTTTTGCCTTTGCAATAGTCACCTGGGTTATATCTATCTCTTGCAATTCTGAATCTTGCATGGCTCTAAGTGCATTGTATATAGTTTCTATCAAGATGGATGTGACCACTAATCTCCCCCCTTGATTTAACTTGGAAATAGATAATTTTATTATCTGTTCGGTTTCCCCAGTAGTTCCACCTATTACAATTGCGTCAACATTAGGCAACGTGGGTAATACATCCTGAGCTAATCCCTGTATAATCATGGCATCATTTAAGATCCCAAATTTTGATAAATTTTTCTCCGTTAGGTCAATCGCAGCCTTGTCCATATCAATGGCATAAACTTTACCTTTTGTTTGAAGGATCAATTCCGCAGTTATACTACCACTACCACATCCAATATCTAATGTCGTAAACCCTTCTTTTAGTCGTAGTTTACTAATTATTATCGATCGAATGTCTTCTTTTGTAATTGGTACGTTGTCTATCCTGTCAAAAAATTCATCAGGAATGCCAGGAGTCTTATAATTCCAAATCATTTCCATCTTTTCATATGATATGTTGGTTTAACACCGTATATGTTAATACCATAAATGTAAGTAACATGAAAATAAAACCAAAAATTGCTATTGTAATTATTTTTTTCTTTTTTTCTTTAGGAAGGTCCCCCGCCATCCTACTTGCAATTATATGAGATACGGAATAAAAAATAATGCCTACTAATATTGTTAATCCTATAGTATTGGATTGATCAGAATTAGGTTTTGCGATGGCACCCAAAATGGATCCTGCGATTGCAGCCATAACGACTCTTAAATAATATATTTTATCTTCTATTTGCAAGGATATGCGCTATTAGTTTTTAATCAGCCACATTTAATTCCTACTTTCTTGGATCAGAAAAAGACAAGTCTGCAAGCACGATGGCCTCATATGGTCGATCCATGGGTTTGAACACAGTCTCACAATACAATCAATTCTAATAATCTATTCTTGAATTCAACTTCATTTGGTTCTGCTAATCTCAAATCCTGAATAGTGGCATATTGTATCTTATTATATTCAATAAGATCATGATAAATTTAGATGGCTATTTCAGAGATTGAACTTAGATATATTGTAAATAATATCAAAGCAGTTATTGATAATGTTTATTATGTAAGCAATATTTCTCTTATAACAAAAAACACTCTGATCCTAAAATTTCACCATTCCCAAAAAAATGATGTTTCCCTTCTAGTTTCCTCCTTTGGAATCTGTATTACCAAATATAAATATTCTATTATTGAAGATAATGACTCTTTAAAAAAAATTAAGACTGATCTTGAACGCTCAAAACTGATCGATATCTCTGTTGTATCTGGAGAACGAATAGTTCAATTTGTTTTTCAATCTATTCAAGGAATGAAATATTACTTAATTGTCGAATTGTTTGGTCATGGTAACATAATAATTTGCAATGACTCCTACAAGATTTTGAATATTCTAAATCCCATCAACGTTCGACATAGGGTGTTGAAACCTGGGCTGAAATATTTTCCTCCTCCTTCTAGAGGAGCTGATCCGCTATCTTTAGATTATGACGATTTTTTATCTTTAATCAAGAATAGCGATCAGGGGAATATCGATATAAAAAGATGGTTAGGACGAACTTTATCAATTTCAAAGAAATTTATCGAATTGGCAGTTCAAAATAGTAAAGTCTCAAATAAGAAAGTTAGAGATCTGACTTCAGTTGAACTAGAGAACTTGTTCGAAGAATTGACTTCTTTAATAAGAAATATTTCGACCGGTATTGGACATGAACCATGCATTATTTTAGATGATGAGAATAATCCTGCAGACGTAAGTCCAATAACTCCATCCGATGTTCCGCTAGATCATATTAGAAAATATAGTTTGTACACTGATGCAATTGATGAATTTCTAAACTATTCTGTTTTACATACTGGTTCATCGAGAAACTCCGAATTAGAAAAGCAGATCGAGTCATTAGAGCATGACTTGAATGAACAGAAAAAAGCTAAAGATCTTGTTATTGCAAAATCAAACAAGCTCAGAGAATTTGCCAATCTGCTTATGCAAGAGACTGACGGTGTGTTGAATCCAGAAAAACACTCGATTGCAAAATTACTTCATGCTTCTGACGCTAAAATTTTGAGCATAAAAGGTAAAGATTATCTAGAGATTGTAGATGAAAAAATAGCTATAGATATAGGGAATTCTAACATCCCAAAAATTTCTTCCTTGCTATTTAATGTCGCAAAGGACATGGAAAGAGGATTGATTACCATAGAGAATTCCCATTCAAAATTGCTTGAACAAATGGACAAAATTCAAAAACAGAAAAACAAAAAACCATCATCAGAAATTAAGATTTTGACCAATAAGGAATGGTATGAAAAATATCGATGGTTTCTTTCAACTGACGATGTGTTGGCTATAGGTGGCAGGGATTCATCGTCAAATTCAGTACTTATAAGAAGACATCTTACAGAAAACGACTATGTTTTTCATGCAGAGGTCAATGGTTCTCCTTTCTTTATATTAAAAAACGCTAATAACAAAACCAGCGTGGATTTGTCACAAAGTATCATTGAAACTGCTCAGGCAACTATATCTTTTAGTAGGTCTTGGAAGGATAATCTTTCTTCTGCCGATGCGTATTGGGTCTATCCTTCTCAGGTAAAAAAAGGCGCACCTACTGGTCAGTATCTTCCAAAAGGGGCATTTATAATTGAAGGCAAGAGAAATTTTGTAAAAAATTTGGAAATAAAGCTTGCAATTGGTTTGTCTTTCATTGAAGACAGACCATTATTTATTGTTGGACCTTTCTCTGCAATCTTGAAAAGATCCATATATTTAAGAAATATGATGCCATCTGGCTTTGATGTTGTAAAGGCTTCAAAAAAGATAAAATCTGATTTTGTAGATTACTCTATAAAAAATGAATTTCCTGAACGCTTGATAAATCATCTAAAACATTTATCAATAGATGAAATAGTAAGGATCTTACCTGTAGGTCAATTCAAACTATTGCCTATTGAAAAAGGCGAGTTAAAATATGATTTCAATAATTTTTTACCAAAGTAATTAATTCAAACTTTGATGGGTACGAATGGAAATGAGAATAGAAAAGTAATTAAATTCAAACTCTGAAGATTTTATGTGTCTAAAGATATTAGAGATGAAACTACTGCCATGACCACTCGTGTATTAGTCAGTGATGTCATGAATAGCCCTATAGTTCATGCAGGACCAAACGATGACCTTGTCACGATTTCAAAACTTATGACTAATGCTAAAATTGGAAGCATAGTTATTTTAGATAACGATAAACCGCTTGGAATAATTACTGACTGGGATATTGTTTCCAAAGCAATAGCTGCCGGTTCAATCCCTTCTGATATTAAAGCTTCGGATATGATGAACCAGTTGATTACAATTACTGGAGAGGAAAGTATTACATCCGCTGCCAGACTTTTACGACAACATGGAATTAAGCGTTTGGGAGTGACCCATAAAGGTAATTTAGTCGGAATTATTTCGGTGTCTGATGTTCTTGCCGTTACACCAGAATTATTTGATGTGGTTTCTGAAAAATCGTTGCTTATAAGAGGCGAGATTGGACGTTCCCCACGAAATATTTCTGGATATTGCGATGAATGTGGTGAATGGTCTGATTTTCTACTTTATGCAGATGGTTCTTACACCTGTGAAGTTTGCAGAGGGGAGTGACACAGGTTGACAAGCATATTTTGACTATATAGTATTGTGCATTTAGTGGTGGATAACACTTTTCATTTACACATGAATGAGTTAGCGATCGTATCATAAGACATTCAATCTTTTTTCAGATCATTTTGAAAATAACAAAAACCAAAAACCAAAAAGACTTCATCTCTCTTTTCAATTCTTAGTCTTCTTCTTGATGTTTATGTTTTATTTAATTAATTCATTAGTGGTTATAGATCGTGCACAATATTGACATTTCAATAGTATGTTTTTTTTGTCAATTATTTCGATTTTAGAACTTAATCCTTCTTCGGTGTTTGTAATGCATCTTAAATTAGGGCATTTAAAAAAACCTATTATCTTATCAGGAAGCTGAATTCTTCTCTTTTCGGTTAATTTATAATCTTTAATAATATTGATGGTTGCATTAGGAGCAATTAATGCGAGCTTGTCGGTTTCTTTCTTTTCCAAAAACTTGTTTTCTACTTTTATGATATCTTTTTTCTTCTGTTTAACACTTGGTACGTTTAAAGCTACCGTTATTACATTCCCCTCTTGACCTGTAATATTTAATATGTTGAGAACAAGCAGCGCCCTGGGCGATTCTATATGATCAATGACGGTACCGTTTCTTATTCTTCTTACCAAAAGTTGATTGAATTCTGACATATGTATACAGATACATTAGTCTATTTTCTGTTTTTTCTATATTACTGTTATTTTATTCATCCTGCTATTTGGTTTTATTTTTTTTTATATATTGTGTTTTCATTTCTTCAACCCATGAATCCTTTTTCTTGTAGATTTGTTTTTTACTCCTTGGTTTACATTCACTCAGCAAATAAGAACAAAGAATTGGAAAATAGACCGATGTATCACCATAAACTATTACATTTCCTTTGTGAGAAGTTTTAATCTTTCCCCAACTTTTGCCCTCTTGTAATGTCGCTCCAGATAGACCCCCTGTATCGGGTCTTGCATCAGTGAGTTGGATTATGAAATCATGTCCTCCTTCCTTGATTTTTAAAATTTGATAAAGTGCTGGACCGGTCTGCTGAAAAAAGTTCTTAGGTACTCCTCCACCCAACTCTAATCCACCTGATATATTACTTTTCCATAAGATTGCTGTTGATTCTGCGATATCTTTTATAGGATTGATTGCTGGCTTTCCATCAAGCATTGAAGGTAGCATGTTCAATCCGATTGAAGAATCACTGAGTGCTGGTATATAGATAGGGACATTAGATTTGTATGCTGAGACCATAAATGATTTGTCAGGCGCTTTGGATTTTTCAGCAGCTTCTTTTCCTATTAAATAAGATAGATCAGCAGTTGAGCTATTTGTCATGTCGATATGCTTTTGGTATATGTTTTGTATATTTTTTTGAATTATTGTATCCTGGGATTGAAGGGTCCCATATTCTTTTATATATACATCATAAATTCTCACGATTTGTTTCGAATATAATATATCATCATCCACATCAAAATGGCCTTGTCTAACCGGCAAGTCATATGCAAAGTGTAAATCATGATAGGCATTTGCACCTGTTGTAACAATCCAATCAACAAAACCGTTATCTATCATACTTGATATAATCCTCCCAAATCCAATTGGAGTTAATGCCCCAGCTATAGTCAAACAAATTGTCGCATCAGATTCTACCATTCTTTTCATTATGTCTGCAGCCTCTGCTAATCTCCTTGCATTGTATCCTGTATTTCTGAATAAATCTATCAATTCTGATATATTCATATTAGCAAAGATTTCCGGAGGGTCAATTTTTTTTCCTGAAAAACTGTGTCGGTTATAGCTCAATCCCTTTAATCTAGATCGAACTTATTATAATTGTAATCTAGTTATACAACATCAAGTAAAGTATATAATTTAAAGTAATTTATTAATGTGAAAATATTTACATCATTTTATTGAGACAAGTCAAAAAAAAGAATGTTGATGTTAGAGATAGTCCGAATTATTTATCCAAAGATGTACGGGATTATTCTATAAACCAAAGAACATCGATAAACCAGATTTTAAAAAATATGGCTGATTCCGGTGGATTTGAGGGAAGACATTTGGCTAATGGCGTTGAAATACTCAAAAATATGCTAAATGAAAAAAACTGTACGAAGTTCATATCATTTGTCGGCGCCCTTATTTCTACGGGGAACCGAGGTATCGTACGTGATATGATAAAGAATAAGATGTTTGATTGTATTATCACTACGTGCGGTGCATTAGATCACGATATAGCTAAATCTTTTTCCTCATATTATGAAGGTGATTTTAGATTAGATGATCAATTTCTACTCAAGAAAGATATTCATAGATTAGGCAACATTTTAATACCGAACAAAAATTATGGACCTCTTATTGAAAATAAAGTTCAGTCTTTTTTGCAAAAACTGTACCGATAGTTCAAAATCCTCGCGGGAATTGGCACCATCTGAAATAATTAAATATATTGGAAGTCACTTAAACGAATCGTCCTTTTTGTATTGGGCTTTTAAGAACAATATTCCTGTATTTGTTCCTGGAATTGTTGATGGAGCGGTGGGTAACCAGATTTGGTTATTTAATCAATCTCATAAAGATTTCAAAATTGATATCCTAAAAGATCAGACAAAATTATCTGAGATAATTTTTGATGCAAAAAAGACCGGAGCTTTCATGATGGGTGGAGGACTTTCCAAACATCATACTCTATGGTGGAATCAGTATAGAGGTGGACTGGACTATGCGGTATATATTACAACCGCATCTGAATGGGATGGAAGCTTAAGCGGAGCTCCCGTTGCCGAAGCTATTTCTTGGGGAAAGGTTACTACTCAAGCTAAGCAAATTACCATTCATGCAGATGTGAGCACTGTGTTGCCCTTCATTTACCACGGATTGATATCAAAATAAAAAAATGTTCTTCTTAGATGGAGGTTGGAGGTTGGTCTATTGAAGGATGATTTTATTTATTCGAGCTGAATTGGGATCTTCCGGCTGATCCATTGGGTTAGTAGTTGAATTTGCAATTTTGTCAACAATTTCTAATCCTTCTGTTACTTTTCCAAATACTGTATATTGATTATCCAAAAATTTTGAATCATTTAATACAATAAAGAACTGTGAACCGGCACTATTAGGATCATTTGTTCGAGCCATTGATAATATTCCTCTTTCATGAGGTATGCTGTTGAACTCTTGATTTATTGTGTACCCTGGACCTCCAGTACCCCAAGTATCTTTGCTACTGTTGCCATTTTTTGTATTTGGGTCTCCAGCCTGAATAACGAAACCTGGTACTATTCTGTGAAATACTACTCCATCGTAAAATCCTTTACTAGCCAGATCTTGGAAGTTCTTCACGTGATTTGGTGCTACATCAGGATAAAATTCAATTTTTATTGGACCTTGAGTAGTTTCAATAGTTGCTGTGTTATTTGTGGTAGTAGTCATATTATTGTTTGATGTTGTATTGTTGATATTATTTAAAACATTAGATTCTAAAATCAAATTTGAGGTGCTATTTGTTAGATTGCTAGCTAGGGTAGTACTATTGGAGGAGGGGGAAGAGGTGCTATTTGTTAGATTGCTAGCTAGGGTAGTACTATTGGAGGAGGGGGAAGAGGTGCTATTTGTTAGATTGCTTGGTTTGAAATCCTGATTCACTTTGTACACCAACACTCCAAAAAATAATCCTGGATCATCACTTTCGAAACTCTTTGAAGCGTATACTAGTGATAGTGGTTCTGAAGTGTTACCTTTTGGATACTTTATGTCCTTTACGTAAAAGGGTATCGCATTGGGCTGGTATGTAGGTGATAATGTTCCACTACTTGGATTATAGAATCCAATCGTTTGAAACGGCATCATATTCCCCAAAAGCGAATCCCAGTACTTTTGTTTTGGTGTATCTCCATTAGATTCAACATATTCTGATTCATTAAATCCACCTATTCGAATAAACCAATGCTTTTTACTTTCATCTCCTCCACTTCCTAATACATATAGAGGACTTGGATTGGTAGGATCCAAAGAAGGCAATTTTTGTCCAACTACATATATCAAAATATAGTTTGATTTCAAATCATTAGCAATTTTCCATCCCTCTTCTTCGGGACTAATGAACATTTTTGCTATTGTTTCTATTCTTGTTTGATTAATTGTTGCATTATCTGCAATGGATGTTCTATTTCCTAATGTTGTTATCCAATATCCGTAATCCCACCATGCTGTTACCACTGAATCAACTGGTGTGTTCTTGGACATCCAATCTAGTGTTTCTATCCAATCATCCGTTGTTAATCGATAATTAGTACCTCCATTAGCAATGGATGTAGGAACATCTGCAGAAGTTATCCAATTTGTGTTAGTATCGTAAACCATCGGAATGGATAGCATTACTATCAAAATGGCCGCAAATCCTGCATATGGTAAAAATTGTTTTTTGAGTTTCATGTTCTTTTGGGCTTTTGCTCCGTTCCTATTTGAAGTTTCTAGTGTTTGTTCCGCTTCTGTCCTGATCGATGTTATGGCTCTAATTGACTGATAAATTCCTATACTTGATAATATAATTATGCTTAACGATGCAAATACCAAAAGCCTTGCAAATGTTGCACTAATATAAATTCCCGTAAGCCCTATTATCAATGCAAAAATCATATTGGTATTATTTTTGTTCTTAAACGCTAGCCATATTCCTAGCCCAGCAAAAATGATCAGAATTGAAAATTGTCTAAAGTAGTCTACTATCGTGGGTGTGAAATGTTCTGCAACAGACTCTACTAGTTTGTTCTCTGAAGAAAGGAATGGGTTTATTGCATTAAGATATCTAAAGGAAGGCACTTTGTAAAAACCACCGGCCACTATGGACATTCCTATTATTACAAAAATTCCTAGAATTATTGCAGTTTTTAAAGTCGCCCTTCTCTCAGAGCTTTTTAACCTTACTATGGTAGTAACTAATAGGAATAGCGAGCTAGTCATTAACAATAAACCTGGCAATCCAAGAACAAATGACATGCCTGGCCTTGGAAAAGCCCCCGCAACTAAGATAACTGAAGCCGTAAAAAGGACTGCCACAATTAAATTATTTTTGAGATCTTTGGAAACAAACCCGAGGACTATTATAAAGATACCAATAGGGATAACGAAATACTGAGCTCCACCCCAGGAGGTTACTGCTAGTCCAATTAAGATTCCTCCAAAAATTGCTTTGGGGATCAAAAATTTGTATTTTTTATCCTTTAAGGCAGATAAGAACAGGTATGTGCCTCCTAACCCATAAAAAAGACCTAGTGGCTCTGACTTAAACCATCCCAGGTTTCCCCTTTGAATTATTGCAGGACTCACAGCAAAGAAAAGGGATGAAATTAATCCTGGAATGGTGCTTCCGGTTATAGCTCTTACTACTAAGAACATAAGTACAGTGGATGCAGATCCTATGACAACCGGAAACCATATTGTGAAATCCATCAAAGACATATTCATACCAAAAATTTTGTAGAGCGTGGCCGCAGTTAGGTGTAAGCCAGACTGCGATGTTTCAGCAATTTCTCTGCCATCTGGAAACCATGACTTGTAGTCATGCCATTCAAGATACGGTCCGTATCCATTATTTACTATATATTCTGTAGCTCTATAATCAAAAAAAGGATCAAATTCATTCAAATAAAATCCATATTTGATTGGGTATGCTCTAAGGATGAATGCAATGCTAAAAGCTAAACATAATACTGCGATTATAAGAAGATACTTAGTTGTCCTACGACTCTTCTCTGATTTTAATAACTCTCTTCCTGCCATTACCTACACGTTTATTATCATTTTTTAAACTTTATAGAATATTTAATCATTCTTAGTGATGATGTGATGATGTTATTGATTATACCGATTTATTCAATTCCCATTATTGCGGTTTTACAAATATTCACATCTTTGGAAAAATCTTCTGCGTCCTTGACAGTTCCTACAATGGATCCATAATGCATCGGTATTGCTATTTTTTTGGGCTTGATTAACTCATTTGTGGCTTTAGCTGCTTCCTTTGCTGTCATTACATAAGTACCCGAAACAGGCACAAATAAAATATCTGGGTTTACATTTTCCATTTCTGGAATAATATCTGTGTCACCTGTATGGTATATTTTCAAGTCATTTACATTTATGATGAATCCAATTTTTTCATCTTTTTTCGGATGAAATTTTTTATCGGTATTGTATGCTTCTATACCTCTTATTTCTATATTTCCAACTATCCTTACTTCCTTGGGTTTTAAGGGAATTATTTCATTATCTACATATTTATTTTTTAATACTTCCGTGCATTCATGAGAGCAAATTATTTTCGTATTTTTGTTTATCACATTGTCAATATCCTCTATACTTAAATGATCAAAATGATTATGAGAAATCAAAAGTATATCTGCATCACTCTTGCGAGCATACGATGGATTTAATTTATACGGATCAACATAAATTTTATTACCATTTACTTCAATTCTAAATCCATCATGTCCACTCCACCTTATTTCGATCCCTTCAATATTTATCATATATGTATAAAGAAAGTAATCAGGAATAATTTAAATTTGACCTGACTTTGGAATGTACAAAAATAATTCTATTGTTTTTTAATGTGAATACATCAACTCCTTCTTTAAGGGCCCTTTTAATTAAATTCTTGTCTATCGTTGCTAATGGGAGTCTTTTTTCTCCTGAGACATTTAATAAAATGGAATCCACCGTTGAATTAGCTTGTGTTATTTCTAAATTATTGAATTCATTGTTGTCTAAATACTTGAAATCACCTTTTTTTATCCGATCATTTATTATTTTTAAGGAAAGACTGGCAATTTTTGATCTCTTTATTCCTGCCGTTTTTTCTAACTGTACTAGTTCATTAATCGTCTCCGGATGAATCAGCCATACCAGTTTTCCAAATCTAGATTCTAGAGCGTCCATGTTTTTGACCGGATCATAGCATAAAACCATTAAAAAACTAGTGTCAGAAATAACCTCCATCTTAATTTATACAGCTATTCCTGCACCTATCAATCGCCATCGATCTGCTATTCTCCGGCTTAAAGCTACTCTGCTTTGGGGCATCAAACATATCGGTTTCTTTATTTTTACTTCGATCTTCTGATTTTTTGAATTCGTAACATTTCCTATCGTAACTGCTGTTCCGATATTCAATCTTAAATTTTCCTTGGTTTTGATGGGTTCGACCTTGACCAAATCCTGTGTTCCAACCGCGGTATCAAATAAATTAATGTCTATCGTAATTTCATCGACAACTGGGGGTAATGAATTCGGTTTTCCAACCACTGCACCTATCAATGAATCACTTTTAATAAATGACGGGTCCAGTTTTGAACCTATTGCGACCAATCCACCTGGTTTCACTTTGTCCACCAATCCGGCACCCGTAGCTAATGATCCTACCTCGGAAAAAATAGATTCATATTTGTTCTTCTTTTCATTATAAATTCCAGGCAAAATTTCTATTTCGCTGCCTGTTTCAAATTCACCTTGAATTAAGGCCCCTCCTAATACTCCTCCTTTGATGTTTTTAATGGGTGTACCTGGTTTGTTAATATCAAAAGATCTCAATATATGCATTATACCATTTTTATTGTGAATTCTTTCTGGCGTGGGAATATATTTTTCAATGTATTCGATTAATACATCGATATTTGCCTTGTGTTGTGCAGATATGGGGATTATTGGGGCATTTTCAGCCACACTTCCCTTTACAAATTCTTTTATTTGGTTATAATTTTCTACTGCATTTTCTTTTTCAGTTAGATCAACTTTGTTTTGTACGATTACAATATTTTCAATCCCTAATACCTGTAATGCTAATAGATGTTCTCTAGTTTGTGGTTGTGGCACTTTTTCGTTAGCTGCAACAACTAATATTGCGCCATCCATAAGAGCACCTCCGGAAAGCATGTTAGCCATTAAACTTTCATGACCAGGCGAGTCAACGAAACTTACTACTCTTGATAATTGTGCTTCAGAATTACATATACCACATTTAGGTTGAACAGAATAATTTGATGGAGGTTGACAATTGGGACATTTATAAAAAGCAGCATCTGCATAGCCCACTTTAATCGTAATTCCTCGTCGAAGCTCTTCACTATGACCGCTTGTCCAAACTCCTGTTATAGCTTCAATAAGTGTAGTTTTACCATGATCTACATGTCCTGCGGTACCTATGTTTATACATGGTTGATAACCATATTTTTGAATATACCACTCAGGTAAAGTATCCTTCCAGTGCAATACATGTTGTATTTTTTCTTTCAAATATTAATTTACTTAAAGCACTAAACCAGATAAATATGAGATGAAGATAAAAGAAATATTTTTTGAATTTATTTAGTTACCTGGGCTTCTTCTTGTGTTGAAGATTGTTGCTCTTTTTCAGGCAATGTCGCATCAATCAGTCGACAATTTAATTGATAGATTTCTTCTGTGATCATATTTCCCCTGACCAATTTTCTTTTTCTTTCTCCAGGTGCTAGATTTCGCATTCCGACTCCCCTTGTCATGAGGACATATTTTTTTGTAGCCCCGTGTAGATCTGATCTCATAGGTGTACCTGATTTGTCGCTCCCGCCGGTTAACTTTATTTTCCCTTCTTTAAATCCTAAAATAGACGATTCTAATATGTCTCCAAGCTTAGAACCTAATAGTGGTTGAGCACTTTTATCCTTCAACTCTTGACTAGTGCTTTTACCTTTTGAATCTGAAATAACTACTTTAAATTCTACCAAAGTCTTTATTAAGATAAATTTTCAGCCTTAATTAATCTTGCTAAAAATTACTTTTTCCTCATCGTCTTTTGTTCAGTTCAAAGAAACTTTCGCCCTAAACTTTTATTTCTTGTCCACCAAATCAATCGTATTAAGGTTATTTTTAGATACCTAGAATCCTCCCTTATCCCAACTTGATTGAAAATTATCTGCTAAAGTAACAGCTTTTTCTTTCATCTGTTCAATATAATCATCGTAATCTATTTCCATTCCACATTTTTCGCATTTTATCTTATTCTTTTCAATATCAAAATTAGCCTTGTTGTTGCAATTTACACATCTGGCATCCATAGAGAACATTGGTTGTTGAATTCTTAAATATTTTTACACTAATCTTTGAAAACCAATTAAAGTAAACTATTGGTTGTTAGATTAAATGGATGACTGGCTGACCGATTGTTTAGCATGATCATTTCAACCTTTAAAATCATATTCTATATCATGGAAAACCAAAAATATTGACTAATGTCTATTTAATCTGGTTGAAAATTAAAGAATTATTGAATGGAAATATAGTTGGCTCTGGTTCCGATTATCTAGTTATTCAAAAGGAAAGAAAACGGTATTATATAGAAATTCTTCCACCTACTTTAAAGGAACTGAAAAATTCATCTACACCATATGGTTCTCAAATCGATTAGGTTAAGCATTTAATATACAAGGGGCATGAATAACGATTAAATCAAATAAGATATTAATTAAAGTATTTGATGCCGAATAAATCTGCCTCCACTGTCTTAGATTCTGCCGAAGACAAAGTAAAAGTAGAAGTTGAAGAATTAAAGAGGGATAGCTCTCAATCAACAACAAAGCTAGAAAAGTATAAAATTATTTATAATAAGAAGGCAGAATCCGAATTTTTTGTGGATAATTCCGCATTAGCTGGGTTTACCGGTGAACGTATTTTATACATGGCCCTTAGAGAGCTGATAGAAAACTCTTTGGACTCTTGCGAAAGTTTTTCGATTCTACCGTCTATTAAAATTTCATTAAAAATTTTTGATCAAACTAATGATTTGTGGATGCTGGCGTGTGAAGATAATGGAACCGGGATAAATTCAGATAAATTACCCATAGCAGTTTGCTCTTTTCTAACTTCTGCTAAATACATGGAGAAACAGCAAAGGGGACTCTTTGGAGTTGGTTTGAAAATGGTGGCGGCTTTTTCTACAAAGGATACCGATTTTCCAATAAAAGTTTGGAATAAATCAATTGATGAGCAAGATGAATATTATTTTGAGTTAAGAACTGATATTGGAACCAATAAACCTATTGTATTGTCAAAAAAATTGCTTCCTAAACAGCACTCTCGTCTTCAGGACACATCTGGTTTTCGGATAGAAGTTATTTTGAGGGCAAAGTTAGTACCTATTACTAAGAACAAAATTTATGAGTATGTTTCTGAAACGAGTATTGTAAATCCATATTCATCTATAACCTTTGAAACGGATGATGGTATATTTCAATTTAATAGAAGAACATCAATAATGCCTAATCCGGCACAAGAAATCTTGCCCCACCCTTCCGATATGGATCTGAAAACCTTAAAAAAAGCCATTTCTAAATTCCAAACTCAAAAAATGTCTTTACCAAAAATTTTAAGTTCCTCTTTTCAAAAGCTTTCTTATGAAAAAGCAAAGGATGTTGTTACTAATACTGGATTGTCATTAAAGACCCCTACTGGTGATTTCAGTGAGCATGATCTTATTAAAATTGTAAACATTTGCAAAAAAACTAAATTCCAGAATCCGAATACAGATCATTTGAGCCCTATTGGTCGAGAAGTTCTCACAATAGGAATGATGTCAGAATATACTATTGTTTCAAATAAAGGGAATGATAATACCGGAGTAACGATTACAGCCCCACCCCCGCCCCCACCCCCGGCTCCCGCCCTTGCCACAGCTGAAAAGCCTATTCTTAATAATGCCAATTCTATTCCTCAAGTAACCAATGATACTGTTCCTGCGTCAACTTTTGAATCAGAACAAAATGACGAAAATGATGAACCAACACCAACACCAACACCATTCAAAAATAGTTTATCAAAATCAAATTTTTCAGTTAAAGTCCTCAAGCCTGTCCTTACCACTTATACATCAAGAACGTGTGTCATAAATAATAGGCCCACAGTGGTTGAAACTGGTTTGGCTTATGGTGGTGATATTCCATCATTCAAGTTATATCGTTTTGCTAATAAAATTCCTCTATTATACGATGAAGGGTCCGACGTCGCTAGAGAGGTTATATCAGAAGTGGAGATTAATAAGATGGGGATCACCAAAAAACAAGCAAAGGAACAATTTTCCGTCAACAAGGAATCAAAAAAAGATAGAGTCATCGAGGTTTTGCCATTGCATATTTTTTTCCATATTTGTTCGACCAAAATCCCTTACAAAACCGCCGGAAAAGAAAGTATTGCTTCAGAAGGCGAACTGAAATACTATATGAAATCATGTCTATCTGAACTATATAGGAAATTAAGTACACAAATACGCAAAGAGCTCAAATTAAAGGAAGCAGAAAATAAGATCAGACTATATAAACACTATCTGCCATTCATAGTAGATTCAATAAATGAATCACTTGGTAGTAAAAATTCAAAATTAAACGAATCGTTCACTAGATTGATTGAGAATCATTTATCCAAAAAGCCCCAAATAGATATAGGTGATGCTTCTTCTGCTGATTCTACTTTACCCGTTCAAGCATCTCAAAAAATGGGTCTTGCGGGTACAGGTCTAGAGCCGGACATACATCTAGAGCCGGACATACATCTAGAGCCGGACATACATCTAGAGCCGGACATACATCTAGAGCCGGACATACATCTAGAGCCGGAAATACATCCAGAGCCAGACCAAAGATATCCAAAAGACCAAAGATATCCAAAAGACCAAAGATATCCAAAAGACCAAAGATATCCAAAAGACCAAAGATATCCAAAAGACCAAAGATATCCAAAAGACCAAAGATATCCAAAAGACCAAAGATATCCAAAAGACCAAAAGCATGGCCTTTTCTAAACCAAACTTGAACAAGTTAGAAAGTAAGAAAAGGGATAATAAAAAGGTCGATCCGAACTTAGCTGGTAAATCAAGTAAGGTTAACCCTTCAAGAAATGTTACTAAAAATAAAAAACTCAAAGGAACAAACAAGAAATTAATTATCAAAGAAAAGGGCACTACAAATAAGAAAAGCAAGAGTCTCGCTGTGAAAACAAGTGTTAACAGGGCAAAAATGAATAAATCTTTTAACAGAACTCCAAATCAATCTAAAACCAAAGAAGTTCAATCAACTATAGATTCCTATAGTAAAAGGGTAAATAAGGGTAAAAAGAAATAAATAATCTATCTATTGTCTACTGCAAAAAAACAAGAATTTGTGACTATTATAAAAAGGATTATGAGAAAAATATCTGATGATGTAATCAAGCAAAATCAAATGCCAATCTTGGATTTACCAAAAATAGGATATGATAATACTGTTTGGTCCGATGAAAAAAGAATGCTTACAACAGGTGACAAAAAAATTGAAGTTAGTCCCGATAGTGTAAAGAAAATACCCACTTTTGCTCAATATTTGGTCATGGCCAATGCGGTAAAAAAACTACTTGATGAAGAAATGGAAAGTACTATTCGAGGGATGTATTATGCAACCCTTAGTAATGTAGGAGATGATAAAAACAAGCAAAAATTTTGGACAGGTCAAGAGGATTCTGATAATGCAATAAAAGCTGTCGAACTTTTAACTGGAATCCCGAGAGAAGAGTTTTCTGTAACTTCAAAACCTAAAGGAATGATTTCTGGCCCTATAAAATTACGGGTTGGCGGTGATATTATAGATTGCAATCTTGGAAGCAGAGCTACATCTCAACTTATCCCAACCAACATGGGGGATGTCCAAATAGATGATGTCAAGGCGGACTTTGTAATGGTGGTCGAAAAAGACACTGTTCTAAATAATATAAGAAAATCTGGTTTTATTCAAAAATACAACGCTATTTTATTGACTGGATCGGGTGAACCGGATCGTGCAACAAGAATGATGGTGAAGATTCTAAATGAACAGTGGAAAAAACCTGTGGTAGTTTTTGCCGATGCAGATCCTTGGGGCTTAGGTATTGCGTTAAGGTACAAAATTGGTAGTGAATCGTTGAGTTATGATAGTGAAAGACTGGTAACTCCAAATGCTCAGGTCCTTGGAATGATGTTTTCAGATATTTATCAATATAACATTCCAGAAGTTGCTCGGTTGACAGCAAGTGATGAAGATATTAATAGAGCCAATGACATGAAAAAGAAGCCTTGGATGCAAAATAAACAATGGCAAAAAGAACTAAATCTCTTTCTACATAAAAAGGAAAAATGTGAATTAGATGCTTTTTTTAAACATGGATTTAAATATCTATCCGAAACCTATTTGCCTCAAAAGCTTCGTATGGTAGGTTTAATCTGAGTGGGCTCGTGAATTTTAGTGTTTTTTATAACTAATTGATAAGACGTATATGTATATACATGCATATATGGATGCATCAGTCGCTTACTATTTTTGATATCATCACCTTGTTTAACTTATGGGTTGTCTTCTCTGTATTTTTTATTCTTCTATTGTAATTTGAGATTATCAAGTCGTGATGATCACTTCTTCTATCTGCATTGCAGTTAATACTCCGGGTAGATTTCACCTTTAAAATGCAGTATTTTTTATATAATGATTTAACATACTCTGAATTAGAATTAGAAAGCAATACTTTAGAGCCAATATTATCTAGTCTGTCAAACTCACTCGCCAATTCTTGGTGTTGCTGAATTCCAAAACTTTCTTTAGTGTAATCTGTAAAGTTTGATGTTCTTGATACTGGAAAATAGGGAGGATCCAAATAGACAAAATCATTGTCTTTACACTTTAAAGTAGTATTTTTATAAATATCACAAACAATCCTTATTTCCGCACTATTAAGCAAGCTTGAGCAATCAATAAGCTTCTCTTTGTTGCATATTTTTGGATTAAAATACCTTCCATGGGGAACATTAAAGTTTCCTATCTTGTTTACCCTGTACAATCCATTATAACATGTCTTATTCAAGAAAATAAACTTCGCTGCTGCTTCTGTATTGGTTTTATTACTTTGATCATCTCTAACAGAATAGTAATACTTTTCTCCATTTTTATGATAACCGTTTTGATGATCCATCAGGATTTCTATTAGTTCATTTAGGTTATCTCTTACTTCTCTGTACGTGTTAATTAAATGAGGATTTGAATCTGATAAGTAAGCTTTAAACTGTTTCCTTGATTGGATTAAATGAAAGAAAAAAGCACCACTACCTAAAAAGGGCTCAAAATATCTGTCAATGTTAGTGGGTGTAAGTTTGTCTAATAATGTAACTAGCCTTCTCTTTCCACCTGCCCATTTCAAAAAAGATGTTGTATTGGTTTTGTACAATTGGTATGTAATTATTGATTAAATTATCATTAAGACATATGATTGTTTTCTATGTCTTTAAATTATAGTAGAAACTAATAAAATGCTTTTATTAGTATTATTGTTCAGTCTTTATTTAATGTAAGAAATGAATAAGATTCTTTGACTTTATTTGATGCATCTGTGAGAAATTGATTTCTAATTGCTTTTCCATAATACACTAGATCTCTGGATAGCATTTCTATCCTTAATAGTGTTTTTTTGTTTGTTATATTGCCTGCATCATCAAAGTCGTCGGAGCTTGTGGAGATGCCATATGGCATACTCCAACCGTAGCATTGTCTTATTGCGGTCCTCATTTGTTCCATTACTGTAAGGCCTTTTTCATGAGATGCACAAATGTATCCAAATGTTTTTCCAGAAAATTCCTTCCAAAAATAGTCTAAAAAATTCTTTAATACTCCTGACATTGAGCCATGATAATCGGGGGAGGTCAAAATAATCGCATCTGCCCATTTGACCAAGGTATTTGCCATTTGTAAGCTTTCTTTTTCTGCTGTTTGAATTTGATCATGATTTAAATTGGGTTCATAAATAGGCAATCTATTTTTCCTGAGATCAAATAAATTAATCTCTGCATTATAATTATTCTTTGCTATTTTTAAAGCGTGTTCCAATGCTTTAAAACTATAGGAATTGCTCCTCATACTTCCTGCAATTCCCAATAATTTTATTGTCATTAGTTTTTTTTTCATTTGTTTATTATTTGAATATTTACTTTTCTTTTCGATCTACAATAACTGTTCAAAGACAATAAAAGAATCCAAAGCCAAAGCCAACTAATCTTCTACTAGAATTGAATTATAGTATTATGAAAAAAATAAGTACATAATTATTAAAAACAATCCTCATAAAGAATATCCACTAAAAAATCTTAATGTATTACAATAAACTAACTTCGGGTTTCATATCTGCAATTTTCTTATTATTAGTTATAAGTTCAGTTAACTTTTCGTCAATCAAATTGGTTAATGCTGCTACAGGTGATCTGGTAAACTACAACAATAACTTTCAAACGTATACATCTCCAAACGATCCTAATAAAGACTCTGCCATGCAAAATGCTGATTGTGTAGTGAATTTCATGACAAGTTATGTGTATACAGCTTCTTCAGCTGAAAATTGTAACAATAGTGCTAGTGGCATGGGTAGCAGCAGCAGTAGCAGCTAGTCCATCAATGTCTCCTCCTACACCAAGTAGCCAAAGTCAAGGTTTAACATCAACTGATGGTCCTCAAACAGGCGTGACAGATGGTTCTGGTGTAGGCGTAGTTCGAGTCGTAGATACAAATTCTAATGCTGGCAGCAATACACCAGCACAATCCTCTTCATTGGTAACAAATAATAGCAATCCTAATGATACTAACAATATGAATGTAAATGTAAATGATGATAACAATGATAACGACAAAGATGCAAAAGACAACAACAATGATGATGATAACAATGATAACGACAAAGATGCAAAAGACAACAACAATGATGATGATAACAATGATAACGACAAAGATGCAAAAGACAACAACAATGATGATGATAACAATGATAACGACAAAGATGCAAAAGACAACAACAATGATGATGATAACAATGATAACGACAAAGATGCAAAAGACAACAACAATGATGATGATAACAATGATAACGACAAAGATGCAAAAGACAACAACAATGATGATGATAACAATGATAACGACAAAGATGCAAAAGTATACAACGAAAACACTGTGAATAAACAAGAGCGCAAATTATTGTTAACTACCTGCTTTGAAAGAGCATATGACAAAGGAAGTTATTTGTCCACTGGTGAAATTGTAGATTGCGCCAACAACTACAACAGCTAATTTTTTTGGCTTTAGTTATTGTTCTTGATTTTACTCTTACTCGATGCCTGTCACATTCGATAATTTCATTTCTTAAATGCAATCATTGTGATATTCATAGTTTGAAGTCTTTCTCTTGATAATTCTGTAGATTGCAATTTGCAAACCCTTAACTAGATCTGTGTTATTCCTCCCCGTATAAAGAATTGATTATTAAAGCATCACATTTGATTACTTTATTAAAACAGAATAGACAATTTCATTTCAAAGTGGAAATACTCGAACAAACTACAAATGTCCATAATATTTCGGATATTAAACATACTTTTGAACTTCTTATGTTGATAACATTAGAATCAGGGGATGGATCATAGATGCTTGAGGAGTATATTTCAAAAATCAAAAGGATGAATAATCAAGTGTGTACTTATTATTGTGTTTTTACATAAAGAACCTGATGGATTCTGATTCGATCAAAAAGAATTACTTTGATAAACTCGGGCTGCTATTTGAAAATAATCTATTAGATCGTGATACTTTTACTCATTATAAGCAAAGAGGTATCAAAATATACGATACTAATAGAGATTTAAAATGTAATCATCTGTCTAAAATAATTCCCTATATAGTAATTGGTGCTTCGGATGAATTCGTCAGTAAGATGAGTGTGCCATATCAAGCTACAAGTTTTATTGCAGCCGAAGCTTTTTCACCTAATAGTGGAGTTTTTATTTTTAAGCTACTTGGATTAAGAGGAGGGGGTGTTACGTTGCTCACAGGCGGGAGTAGAAAGTTAGGTGACAACATATTTGCTTCTTTGCATCGTATGATTTTAGGAAATCAGGCTATTATGGTAACTGTAAACAACATGATGGAGAACTACGGTCAAATTTGGTCCTGGGATTTTTTTGGAAAGCACTTAAAGGATCAACACCCGACTATATACAACGACCTTTTGAATCTTTCAAGGAAACTTGTTCACCCTGATAATTTTTATTTTGTTATTTCTATCCGTTCACTAGAAAGTATTGCAGAATCACATTTGGTTGAATTTTATGAAAAAAATAAGATAGCAATGTTGAACCCAAAAAACAATCAAAAGGTAATAATACTTACTACCAGTACGGTTTATACTCATCTTTCAAAGACCATCAAAGAATCCAACCTTATCACTTACATTGATACAGGAAAAGAATTTGATATGCATAAAGGACTTTGGACCCTAAGAGAAAAGTATGGTGTTAAGTATTTGTTAAATGACGGTGGCAGAAAAATGTCTGAATCCATAAGGGCCAAAGGGTTGTTAGGTGAAGAAAGAGTAACATTAGAGCCTTTCAATCCTGCTATTCTTGACCATGCTATAGACGAAACCTGTATTCTGGGGAAAAAAGGATGGGGAGTAGACAAATCAGAATTGAAGGGTTCCATACTGCTGGATTCCTTAAAAATAGACGATGAGAAAGCTAATGTGTATGTTTATCCACTTGATGAATCTAAGGTTTTGAGTTGAAATAAATGATTATGAATAGGCCGATCCGATCCGGTAACATTTTCTATAGTTTATTTTATCCTTTAATTACTGGTACGTTTTCAATCCAACGTAAAAGATAATACACGTTCACACGCCGTCAGGAAATCAAACAAAAATCTGTTCTATACTACAATTAATTTATAAAGGCTCCTTTCTCTTCTCAATCACCTTTGATCAAGTCTGGCTATATCAATAATAGTATCGATTTATATAATTAAAAAACTCCTTTGATACTTCTTTGATGGGCTGTTTTTTGATACTAGCTATTTCTAAAAGTGTATCTCTTAATAATTTTAACCTGTCTAATCCAAAATTCATATTTTCTAATTGATAGTATGTATCCATAGTTTGTTGATATTTTTCTATTCTTGATTCTTCAAATTTCAAGGTGCTTTTTATGGCCATTTTGTTATCATTTAGTTGTTTGATTTCGTCGCCAAGGACTTTAATTTCAAATTTCATTGACTCGACTTTCAAAAAATCTTTTAAAATATAGATTACATCATATCCACTATTGCTAAATTCATAGATAACTTTTGCAAATTTGTAAACATCATCTATTGAAATACTGTAATTATCCATTAATGAGTTTTTTAATTTATGATACCAATTATACACCTCCATTATGGACTGTTCCTCATTAACCACATAATCTCTCAATGCTTGAGATCTATTGATTTGTGACCTTAGTTTATCATGCGTATTTTGTAGCACTTTTGTACGTTCTTCGACTTTCATACATTCATTCTTTTTTGTGTTGAGGTGAGATGATATCTTCGATATAAAGGAAGTATTTAGGTGTTCTATCAATTATTTTCTGTCATGACTTCTACCATGAGCATTATATTCATGCTGTAAATTTTCTTTCTTAGCATCTGATATTTTTGCTATTTCGGGTCTTTCAATGCTGTAAAGGTAGGTTAATTGAGAAGATGATGGATTTGGATTTGGATTTGGATTGGTTGACTTAATGCCGTTGCATTGTTTATCGCTTTCATTCTGTGAATTGGGAGAAAAAATGATGTCACCTCGTCTATTCGGTTGTGAAAAGAAGCCCCATAAGTCGTTTATCCAACCAGGTATAAAGGATGGTGTAATTCCTAACTTTATACAAGGCGTGTAAATGTCATTAATAAATGACCAGAAAATGGTGGGAATCTCTGCATCTTGGATCTTGTTATCGTAGAAACTCTCCATCATTTGAAGTATTATAAAACCCTGAGCACATTCTTTGACCGTATATCCTGTTTTGTATACTTGTTTCATAAAACCTCTAATGTCCTCCACATCTGGAATTTCTTCTGCTTTTTCTTTCCAATTTTTGATGATATTTGATACCGCCCCTGTGGAAATCCCTGTTTTTGCTGAAATTTCTGACCGCGGAAGGCCGTTTATATGATAATTAATGACTGCCTGACGCATTTTTAAGTTGTTGTTAGTCAATACTTGTTCTACATGTTTTCATATTACGAAAAGAGCACTTATATTAAATCATAAAACCGTCATTTTTTGGAAAAATCCGGTCAAAAAGGCCCATAAAACGGTCAAATCGTGGTTGGTATGGCTAACCTCGCTTTCTCTTATAGTAATAGAAACATCTAAAATCTTCGCTATTGCTTGAACCAGATATAGATATCACCTTCTAAAGGTGATTTCATGGCATTCCTTCCTCTCTAAGTGCTCACTAGAGTCATTGTGAAGGTATTTTAGGGGATTTATTCATTTTTGGCTATTGACGTTTGATATCATGCAGTAATTGCAGTTGACGGGGCCGTTCTCGCAATACTAGTAGTGAAAATCGTTAAACTCCCGTTATGGCTCTCCCCTTTTGTATTACTTTTTCCGATTCTTTAGCCTTGTTTCCATCCTGGCCTGTCCTTCTAAAAACCTTCTTTTTTCATCCTCATCTCTCAAACGCAATTGAGGAACCTCTGTAGGCTTTCCTTTTTCGTCTAGTGCTACTAGGGTTACGTATGCAGTGCCGGTGTGAACCTTTTGGGAACTGTTTAGATCTTCAGCTTCTATTTTTATCTCCGCTTCCATAGAACTTCGCCTAACGTAGTTAATTCTTGCCTTTAAAATCAAAGCATTTCCAATATATACTGGCTTTAGAAATGTCATGCTATCTATGCTTGCTGTTACAATATTTGCATGACCTGCATGTCTCTTTGCCACTAAACCAGCCAACAGGTCCACATACTTTAAAATCATTCCGCCAAAAACATTTCCAAGCGGGTTAGCATCGGAAGGCAGCATTACTATTGTCGTCTCTGCTTCTGATTCTTGGACTGTTTTTTTGGGTTTATCTTGTGGTGGTGGTTGAAACTCGTTTGTCAATATACCCATCATAAGGAATCAGACTTATTAAATTCTTGAATTCTTAAAATAATCTGCTTTCTTTGGCATGTCAAGCTATGCTCATCAGTCGATTAAGGATTCATTCATTTTTTAGAAAATTATGGGTTTTTGATTCATGATATATTTTACCTCGTTTTTTCGTTTGTCTGAGTGTAAAATATCATATTATTTTGTTAAGAAATGCAGAACTTATTTTTATCCATAAAGTAATTTTATGATAGCAGTTTATTGAATTTATATTAAACTTTGACCAATTATTGATATGTTTTCATCTGGCAAGATTTTGTTTTTTAAGTATGTTTTTTTTCTAGGTTTAACATCTTTTGTAAATTATCATACTTCTCTAGTCAGAATCTTTGGACGTTTTCAAACGTCAAAAATTTGGTTATTGTTATTTGTCTTTTTCTTTTCTTTGTTTATGGTAATTTATTTCTCCCCACTTGACACTGAGCAACTAGCTTTTGGACATTCTTTTTTTGGAGGTAATGATGCTAGTTTTAATGGCACTCAAACTCAAACAATAGGAAATTATGTGGTAGAGCTTTTAGTAAATCCATCTAAACCCATGGTTGACAAAGATACCTCTTTTCTTTTCCGTATTACTTCTAACGCTGGAGATGAATTGATCGAACTTCCTGTTTCTTTTTCTATTTTTAAAAACGGAAAGCCTGTATTTTCAAATCCAAATAATTTTACACTCGTTAGACAAGGCCATTACGATTTTAATTATACCTTCAGTGAACCCGGAAAGTATATTCTATTTGTGGATATTAAGGACATTTTCTATACCCTAAATATTTTGAACTCTGTATTCGAAGTTGATGTTCAAGTTCCAATTGCAGAAAGAATCTATGATCTATTACAAACCTTTGTGGTGAATTATTATTATATTTACATACTACTTGCTGCTTTGATTGGACTATCCTTTATTGTGAAATTAAGGAGGCATAAAGATGTAAAAAAGGCGAGTGAATAGTTCGATGATTGTACTAAAAATTACATAAATACAAGTATTTTTAATATAAAATAATGACTAACAAATCGACTAGTACAAAAAGTATCACTTTTTGTAATTTTTGTACTCGTATCAGCAATATTTTCTGTTAATGGGAATGTTTACGCACAACAAAATGTAACCTTGTCTGAGGCTTTGAATGTAACAGATGCAGCAGAGCAAAATTTCGCTAATGAAACAGAAACAACAGTTCCAGTTGAAGAAGAATTATTGCCAACAACAACTGATGGCTCCACAGATGGTAATTCAACCGGTAATGCAACTGGTACAACTGAAAATGTAACGGAGACAGTTCCAGTTGAAGAAGAATTATTGCCAACAACAACCGATGGGTTGGTAACTGGTGATGCTACCACTGCAGCACCCAGTGATGAAGCTGCCGTAGAAGAAGAATCATCTGAGGCTCACTCTGAAAATGCCACCCATGCAAGCACAGTGACCAGAGATTCTCAAACTATATTGTTAGACGGTGAAACCTTACCTGAAGGTGATTTTATCCATCTGTATGACTCTACGCCATACCAAATTATGAATGGTCACATCGCAGCAAAATGCCATGTAATGAAGATAATGCTACCGATGTAGATGTACTAATTGGTCAAGCACCAAATCTAGCACCAGCTGAATTAGAATTTGTAGGTCCATTGTCTACTCCTGGAGAACTCTGTCTTTATCATGTAGATGTAGCATCTGACGAAACAACTCCTATTACAGATATAGCAATTCAAAATAATTCTACAGACGATATTGACTTTCCAGCAACATCCACTATAGTCTTGGGGGTTAATGAAATCGCTCCTCTAAGCGGCGACCACAACGAATAAGATTAGTTCAATCTTTTCATCTTTTTTATTTTTCAAACAGTAATTTTCAAACAAATTTTTTCTATATATTATTTATACTCTAAGAGTAAAAGCCTGGTGATCTAATTTATCGATCGATAATTATTTTTCTGTTACGGCTTGCATGGCTACCAAAATTTCACAGTAGATGAGAAAACTCTGCTTCAATATAACGATTTGATAATAAACAAATTATTAAAAAAATAATGAGGTTGATTCAGATCAAATGCAAGCACAAAGTGTGACACACTGCGTGCATATACGCCTGTCTCTTTTTTCTTGTCCTCTTAGTCAGAATCTCTGTATAATTATTCCTTCGACCAAGAGGTCTAGTAATACCACTCAGTCTTCTAGATGGATACCTGCTGTTACTATTGTCATAGTTATTCCTAGATGGATACCTGCTGTTACTATTGTCATAGTTATTCCTTGACCTTTGTTCTCCTGGAACCCTGCTTTGACTATATCCTCTTCTGCCATAATTCGATCTAAAACGATTAGGCCTAGGAGCACTATTGAATTTGAAATCTACTTCTATTCCATATTCTGTGTTTAAATTCTTTAGCGAGTTTGCTGCGATATTTTGTATTTTTCTAAGGGTAAACATGTCGTGTTGTGAAACAAAGGAAAGTGCGGTACCATTTGCTCCTGCTCTTGCTGTTCTCCCTATTCTATGGAAGTATGTTTCTACATCATCAGGTATGTCGTAGTTGATAATATGACTGACAGTAGTAATATCTAATCCTCTTGATGCGACGTCTGTAGCGATAAGAATGTTGAATTTCTTATTTCTAAATCTTGAAAGGGTGCTTTCCCTTTGTCTCTGATTTAAATCTCCATGGATACTATCTACATAAAAGTCGTCGTTTCTTAATTTATACGTCAGATCTCTAGCCCTTTGTTTTGTTGCCGTAAATACAATAATATGACTTTCGTCATTGTTTGAAATAGGTTTCAAAGTACTAACTAATTGTTGAAATTTGTCCTTTTCGTACAGCATCAAGTATGATTGATTTATGTTTGCCTGTGAAATTGTCTTTTCAATGCTAATTTGTTTAGGATTATGCATTTGATCTCTGGCAAGTTGCATAATAGAGTCAGGCATCGTTGCAGAGAAAAGGCAAATTTGCTTTTTACTATCAATATGAGATAGGATTTCTTTGATGTCATCAATAAAACCCATATCTAACATTCTATCTGCTTCATCAAGGACAAGAAAATTAATCTTGCTTAACGTAATAGTTCTTTGATTCATGTGATCCAAGAGTCTTCCTGGGGTTGCAACTACGATATTTACACCTTTATTGAGTATTTTCCTCTGCATTTGGAAATTCTGCCCGCCATAGATTGCAACGGACCTCAGGTTGCTATATTTTACAAGTTCATTTATAGTGCTTGTAATTTGTATAGCCAATTCTCTGGTAGGAACTAAAATTAGTCCTTGTAGAAAATTTTTCGGATTTAACTTACTCAACATAGGTAGTACGAATGCGGCTGTTTTACCAGTTCCTGTATTCGATCTACCAATAACATCTTCTCCTTTTAAAATAAGTGGAATTATTGATTCTTGAATAGGAAATGGTTGTTCGATTCCAGTTTCTTTCAATGCTTTAACTATAGATTTTTCAATACCAAGTTCTTCAAAACTAACCAATTAATATATTCAGCTCAGGATTTCTATATGTGAATGTACTATATAAAAAGCAATGCATTATAATGTTCCAATTTGTGGGTTATTTGATCATTATTTGATCTAAAAGCAACGATTTTATTTAAAAAAAACTATACTAATCAAAAGTTTTGAATAGTTTTAATTTTGTTTTACTAGGGGATACAACAATTGCGAATGAGTTGGGAAAAAAAGGGACTTCAAGTGATATTACCATATATGATAGAAAAACTAACGATAAAATCATTTCTTATTGTTTTCCTAATACTTATCCTGAAAAGCTTCAACCTCTACTACAGTCTATAGCAATGTCTAACTACGCTATCATCAATATCTCCAAACTCGATTCTTTTCTTGGCGAACAGCTAATAGCAGTTGATATTTTTGGCATAAAAAAAGGTTTTTTTTTATATAGTTATGAGATCGACGTTGAAAAAGTAAGAAATATCATAAAGAATACTGGCTTATCATCATTTCAAATACTGGATAGTTTAGAACAGCTTAGAAACAGTATAGCTGAAATGGAATCAGAAACAGAAACAGAAACAGAAACAGAAACAGAAACAGAAATGGATCTAAAAGATAAAGGAGATGAGAGTCTCAAACCCTCTAAAGCCTGCATTGTAGTAGATCATGTGTTTGACGTTAAGGGAGTAGGTACAGTAGTACTGGGAACCGTCAAACATGGGGAAATTAAAACCTATGATGAGTTAGTTTTAAGCCCATCAAACAAACCTGTGGTTATCAAATCCATTCAAATGCATGATGACCCCGTTAATAATTCAAAGAAAAATTCTCGTGTAGGTCTGGCGATTAAGGGGGCATCTGCTAAGGATATTTCAAGAGGAGACGTTATTACATCTCCAGGGTTTGCTAAAATAGCAGCAGCTGACTTTCAATTAAAGTTTATCAAGAATCCATACTTTAAGGAAGAAATATCTGAAACACAGAACTATATGATGAGTGTAGGGCTTCAGATACGGACAGTAAAAATAAAGGTAATGCCCGATTCAATTTTATTGATTTCATTTGAAAAACCACTGGCATTTGTAAAGAATGATTTGTGCATATTATTTAAACCGGATTCAAAGAGTATGCGGATTATGGGCCATGGAATCATGGAGTGAATTGTAATAATTACTTGTCTGTCCTGTCCAAACAAATTGAATCATTTCCTGCATGATTATTAGGTTACGCTTTAATAATCCATTTGTCTACAGATAATCATCCCCTCTTATGTCTATGCGAAGTTTTTTCCCTCTGGATTATGTACGTCCTAACCAGGATAAAGTACTTGACGAACTTGATCAAGCACTCAAATCCGATTACAAATTCATATTTTTAGAAGCACCAACGGGATTTGGAAAGAGTGCGGTAGCAGTAACGCTAGCACGATTTCTGGGGAGTTCTCATATCTGCACATCAACAAAGGATCTTCAAACCCAGTATAATAGAGATTTTCCATATCTTTCTGAAGTTAAGGGTCGAAATAATTTTCCATGTATCGTTAAAGAGGATATGGGCATAAGAGAAAGTTGTGAATATGGACCTTGCCTGAAGGACGATGATTTTGATTGCCTCTATAAGACTAGAATGAGTGATTATGATGTAAAATCTGAAGGTACCATTTATGAGAACGTGGATATAAACAAATACGCGTTAAAAAAATATTATGACAAAGCAAAAGAACACTCCCAGCTTGTTAAAATCGAGTGGCAGCCTTGTCATTATTATCACCAAAAATGGATTTCTATAAAATCTAGCCATACCATCTATAATTACAAATATTTTCTATCTGATCTCTTTTATTCGTCTGGTGTAAACAAACGAAAGCTTTTGATCTTAGACGAAGCTCATACGTTAGAATCTGAAGTATCTTCGTTCAAAAATATCATATTCAGTAAAGAATCTTTAATCAGGTTCTTTCCAAAAATAAATTTACCCGATAATAAACAGACCGATGTCGAAACATGGATAGATTTTTGTACTGGATTAAAAGAGCAATTTACTGGTTATGTTGAGAAATCCGCAAATATTTTGGGATCCGGTGGCAACAGCCAAGATATGCATGTTAGCGAAAAGAATCTTATCGATGCCATCAATTATGAAAAAAATTTGTTTACATTTTTAGAGGATTTACGTATTAACAAGGAAAATTGGTTAGTTACAAACATTACTAAAAATGAAATAGACAATAAACTTTCAAGAATTAAATTAGAACCACTGGTAGTATCAAGTTATTTTACAGATATTTTTGATAAAGGTTCTATTTCATTATTGATGAGCGCTACTATTTTAAGTAAAGAAAATCTTTGCAAGGCGGTGGGATTAAAGAACGAAGATGTAAAGTTTATACGAGTTGAAAATTCAGATTTCCCAATCAAAAATAGACCCATATATCTGATGAATGTAGCCTGGCTAAATGCAAGAACCATGAGTGAGTCTTTGCCAAATATAGTCAAAGTGCTCGATAATCTTCTTTCTGTACATAAGAATGACAAGGGTATAATTCATACAACGTCATATTCACAGGTTCAGTTTATCAAGAATAACTTGTCCAAGGAAAATTTATCAAGGCTCATTGAAACCAATCCAAAGTTTGATAGAAATGAAATGATACTAAAACATACTCAAAGTGACAAAACCCACAGTCCTTATATCTCCATCCATGTTTTTAGGGGTGGACCTAAAGGACGATCTTTCTAGATTCCAAGTAATAGTAAAAGTTCCATATCCTGATTTAACTGATAAGAAAATATCGGTACTAAAACAGCGTAATCCAAAGTGGTATGAATGGAATACAATACTTCGACTTATACAAGCATATGGGAGAAGTGTCAGAAATGCTGATGATTATGCTAATACGTATATTCTTGATAGCAGTGTTTCGTTTTTATTAAAAAACGGGAAAGAAATGATTCCCAAATGGTTTTCGGAAGCTATTATTACAAGATAGACTATATAACACACTTTATAGTGATTAATTGTACAATATTCATTTCATTTTGACTTCTTTTAATGGAGATGCTTTTATAGTTGACAAATGAAGTTAGTCGCGACTATTCTTTAAAACCTGCTATACGAATGGGTTCTTATTTTTTTAAATGGTCTGACAACGACTATGGTATTTGTCCAAGTGAATCAAGCGTTTTTAAAAATTTTATACGGAAAATGATTCCACTCTTGGAATATTATATGAATATCTTGAAATTTGAGTACAAGAATAATTCGCAAAAAAATATGCTTGGCGATAAAAAACACAATATTTGTATTATTGAAAAATACAACTCGAATGTCTCTTTTATTATGTTCATTGATAGTGTGGGATCAACTGCATTTTACCGTGAAGAAAAATTCCATGCTAAATCCAAAGAATTTGAGAATCTTGAGGTGAAGGATCATAACAATTTTGTTCTAGAAACACCCAATAATAAAATGGCAAATCATAATATTGTTACACTAAAATGGTTACTTGGGGAACTATTATTTGACAGGCTAAAAACTAAAAACTAATAATTAATATTTTCTATTATAAAAGATAA
Source organism: uncultured Nitrososphaeraceae archaeon (assembly GCA_963850055.1). Lineage (GTDB taxonomy): Archaea > Thermoproteota > Nitrososphaeria > Nitrososphaerales > Nitrososphaeraceae > Nitrosocosmicus. The sequence continues at coordinate 93,937 of CAWKJS010000010.1, forward strand.
AATATCGATTTTAAAATTACAAAAAGAAAAAAAGAGTTTATTGTTGTGCTGCGGCTATGTTACCGTCTTGGAATTGAAGGCCCAAACCTACGTTGTTACAGTTAATCAATGATATTGTTCCAGTAACACATTGTCCATTCTGTTCGTTTTCTTGTCCTTGCTCGATTTCTTGTTCTGCATCATTGCCTTTTTTGGTTGCATATGCCATGTTATCGCCAAAGGCTACTACTGAGCCAATTAGGGCTGCTGCGATAAACATTGCAAAAAGTCCAACTTTGTGGGTTTTTGTTATGTTACTCATTATAATCAGAATGTATAATTGAAATTAATTATATCATAGTTTGGATACTTGTTACTATCATTTTTATATGAAATATTGTAGCGTATTTATTTATTAGAATTTTGTATCTTTTTTTGTTATGATTCACTTACATAAATTAAAGATATTCTGATAATAACATCAATTAAATTTATGATTGAAATGATCTGGATGTTATACAGTTGTTTCTTGATAGATTTATTTATGCATGCCAGATGAGAGGTATTCTACTATCTCCTACAAGTTACTGTAGTTTCATTATTTGTTTTTTGAAAATTCTTCTCTATGAACTTGTTAGTACCAGATTATTTCAAAATATCACATGAAAACGTATAAAGAAATTATTTCAAAAGTGATCAGAATATATAATGACTATTCGGATAGAATTATCTGCAATATATAATAAAATACAAATAAAAAAAGGAGTTTATTGTTGGCCTAATGCCAAGTCGCCATCATTATCTTGGAGTAGTAATCCTACGTTGTTACAGTTAATCAATGATATTGTTCCAGTAACACATTGTCCATTCTGTTCGTTTTCTTGTCCTTGCTCGATTTCTTGTTCTGCATCATTGCCTTTTTTGGTTGCATATGCCATGTTATCGCCAAAGGCTACTACTGAGCCAATTAGGGCTGCTGCGATAAACATTGCAAAAAGTCCAACTTTGTGGGTTTTTGTTATGTTACTCATTATAATCAGAATGTATAATTGAAATTAATTATATCATAGTTTGGATACTTGTTACTGCTTTTATTGGATAGTATAATTCTTAAAAATATTTATTGATTATAATTTTTTAGACAATTTGTACCTGTTTTTTGGCTGTTTTTCTTCCTATCGGGTCTGGTTTATAGCAATAATGCAAATAGGGGGTCAGTCTTCGTATCATTAATCTATAAAATTAAATTATACTAGTTTTATATAGAAAGGTAATGGGCCCGTAGCTCAGCCAGGTAGAGTACCGGACTTTTAACTCTAATAGAAAGAAATCCGGCTGTCTGGGGTTCGAATCCCCACGGGCCGATTTACTATCTAGTAGGAATTCGTCATGATTCAAAATTAATCAAATGTGTTTAAATTTGAAAAAATTTTAGATGACGTGAATCTATAAAGTATGACAACTTATAACAAATATTTAAGGGAGAATTCTAATCCGAATAAGGTTAATGTCAGATTTCACTAGGTGCTGTGTAGGTATTAGAAATCCTAATACCTGCAAAACACTTGGGACGGGTTTTATCATCACTAATGATGGATATATAGTCACATGCTTTCACATACTCAAGAAACTTCTAACCGAAGAAAAGCTTGATTTTGTAAATATTCATTTTCCGTTTGATGATTCTGATGAGACTAAAGCATATATTTTGAAGGATTATTGTAACTCAGTTTTGGATATAGCGACATTGAAAATAGAAGGAAAGTTGTCTCCGAATACAAATGTGGCGAATCTTGGAACAACAGTATCTGAAGATAATTCCTCAAATATTTTCAGTTTTAAGAAAAGATGATTTTTTTGATGGTTTACGCTCAGCAGGCAAAATTTATGGAATGATATAAAAAAAAGCCCCGTTGAAAAAATAGAACTAATTCAATTATCGTCCTCGGACCTGGGAAGAGGAATGAGTGGTTCTCCAGTTCTAGATGTCAAAAGCGACAAAATTATAGGAATTATTTCAGAGAGTTGGGAAAAGGATGAAAAAAACGACAGAAATCTTTCTTTTGCAATCCCTATTTCTTCTCTCATTCAAGTTTTTCGCGAAATAAAAGTCAAGAATTCTAGTTTATCTGAAGAGCTTGCCCAAATTGACAATAACACTGGGCGAAAATTTGAAAGTAGAACCTAAATCTAATATTAATATCAAAAGTCAAAATGAAATATTAGTAGGAAGAAATGAAGAAATTAAAAAAATAAAGGCAGTGGCCAACTCACATAATATTATTTGTATCACAGGCATAGGAGGGATAGGGAAAACCACTTTGATAAGGAAGATACTTAAAGAATATGGAAATAGACCTGTGATTTCATTTCCTATATTTCCTGAAATTACAACCGATTGGGTAATTAATCAATTTAATAAGGCTCTTGGTTTCAAATATGGAAACACACATGATTTGATATATGGGTTAGAAAAAATAGGGACTATCTATGTCCACATCGATGATTATGAGTTGATATCCAATTCTAAATTTTCGGTTACATCTCCTGGTAACAACATAAGATTGATTCACAATTTTCTTACAATCCTTACCTAGTAATATCCGATTGTTTATATCTTCTAGAAACTCTCTAAATGATTTTGAATCGGCATATAATTTTGATATATCAGGATTAAGTGAAACTGACGGATTAGACCTCTTTCTAAAATTGACTCGAGACGAAACACTTAGGAAAGATGAACAATTCACTTGAAGAAAAAATAAAGGATATTGCCGGGAGATTGAAGGACATCCATTGGCTATAAATTCTTATCTGGAAGTTATAATGGAGGTGGAATCAGTGAATTAAATTCCATTTTTAGTAATCTATTGAACATCAAGAATAATTTAGAAGTCGACATAAAATATAAATATCTAAAATCCTGTTTCAATCATTCATTCAAAAGGTTAGCCAGAAAGAAGCAGGACTTATTATTACAATTGGCTACTTTAAATTCTCCAATAAGCGAGGACGCCTTTCTCTATGTTTTTTCAAAAAGTTCAGTGACCTGAATATTCTAAAAATTTCCCACTTTATTAAGCAATTCACAGTATCCAATAACTCTAATGAAAAAGTTATATTTGATTTTCACAGCCTAATAAGAAAATTTATTGAGGAAAAATCTAGGAGGATTTATCCAGACATAGAATTGCGAATTACCAATTATTATAGAGGATTTGTTGATGATACTCTTCAAAAATTGGAAAAGAGTGACTATGGAATTCATATTCAGATACTGCAATCAATACTTATGAGGGAACCCAATGACCTAGAATTAGCACTTAATCGCATTAATGATGAACATCTTAGATCCAAATACTTAGATAAGTTGGCGGTAATTCTTAGTAAGCTTAGATATTTGTCAAAATCATACAAGATTAGGCTTCAGTGTATAGAATTGGATGATGCATCTTCTAATTTTGGTTATTTAGCAGACGATTATCGTGAGATATCGTCAATACATCTTAGTTTAAAAGAAGTCGAAAAGGCAATTGCATTCGGCGAAATGGCGCTATCCAATTATATCTTGTTGGGAGAAAAATCATAAGATTGCGACAGAGCTCGTTAATCTTAGTCAGAGAAATCTATATACGGCCCGAAAATATTCCTCAGGCTGATACATACATGATGATGATTGATCCCATTTATCCAGGAAATAGAGATGATAACTTCAATTCAATATTTTATTCATGTAGTGCGACCTTATGCGATAAGAAAGGTGATTGTGAGAATGCACTCAGATTTTATACGCTAGGAAAAGAATTAGCTGAAAGAAGAGGTAGGGTTGATGAAGTTGCTAACGATGCAAGAGGTATAGGAATTTGTCATAGAAAAGAATGGTCGATTCGATTTAGCTGAAAAATTCTTTAAAGAATCACTGGCCTCCTCACTATCAATAGACGACCCCGGTTGGAGCGCAAAGGGCATACATTAGTCTCTCAAAAATCCCCACAAAGGAAGGTAAAGCCTATTATGAGATGAAAATAAAGGAAACAGAGATCGAGATCCGGAAAAGGGGAATGGTCTTTACTTATATGGATGAGGTAATATAGGAATTCTTTGAGAAATAATAATTAATAATTGGTTGAATCCCTTTAAACGGGCTGATTGTATGTATTTCTAGATAATATTATTTAGTAACCAAAATACATCTCAATATCTATCTCCTCATTGCATTATTATAGGAAATAAGTTGCTCTCAAAGGCATTCTCAAAATAGTAAATAATGTTGTCATCATTAAATAATTGCTATACGAACCCAGAACAATATTTACCTTTATTTTCCTGGTTTGGGTTTCAGTATTACTTTACATCCTCCTTTACCTTCAGCAGATATAAAAATTTCAGTGAATTTGCCTGTCTTTACTACTCCCTCTATATATAGCTCAATGGAATCTATTTTGTATTCTTTGAACCATTTAGTTAAATCAGCCAATTTCGCACTAAACTTTTGAAGTTGCTCTTCGGCACCCAATTCAACCAGTCCTTCTTGCAGTCTCGTCGGTGGTGTAAATACCAATTCAACCTCCTCATTACTATATTCACTTTTTTTAGCCATTATTTAATATTGACATGATTTTGACTATTAAATAATTCCGTTTATCAAAGAATTATGAACTTTTACATTAACTTTCTTTTTGATCTTTTTCTTAAATTCTCCTAGACTAAATTGAAGCGATTTTGAAAAAGGAATAGTAAAGTGAAAAAATTTGATACTATCAGAATTAATAAGGTTATCTTTAGGTAAAATTCCATAAATCACCAAAACAATTCTTGAAAACATAGCTCGAGCAATCCATATCTCAATCACAAGATTCAGTTCAAAATGCCTTGTGTGCTTCTGGTGGAACCACATTCCTATCATGTAACAATGTAAGCTTCCAACACCAAAAGAATACAGGAAACAATGCATTAGCACAAGATGATGATGACGGCAACGGTGGAAACTCTGCAGACCAAAGCATCAGCCAATCACAATCTTCTAGCCAAAACAGCCAGGTAGTATCTGGGGGAGATACAATCGGTTCTGGTAACAACATTAACGTTCAAAGCCAAACAAACAGTGGTAGCAACGCAGCAGCACAAAGCTAAGCCCAGAAGCTCCTATCTTTTTTTGAATTTACATTTTCATCTTAATTTAAGATTAATATAAGTATGATTAATTTATCATTAAAACGATTACTTCTATATACGAAGATTTGTATCAAATCATGATGCCTTGACTACTCTCTAAATTGCTTCTTAACATAATGTGTGTGTATGCAATAAAAACTATCATGCATTAACAACTATAATGTCAGAAAAACCACTTAACAAGAAGGATGACCTGCAGCAGGATGTTGGCGACGCAGCTGATAATAGTGAAATTATCGTAGACGAGATAGGGGACACCGTGGAGCCTGGACCAAGGGGAATGGCAAACAAGAGAAAGGAAACAAACAGCGTCAAACATAGACACGGAATTAGACAGAGAAAATCTCAGTTAGAAAGGAATACAATGGCACTATCAATACATATCTTTTTTCGCTAATTTGACGTATCAATTTAATTTACGGTTACTTATTTTATAATCATAATCGAATTGTATGGAAACTAGAATCCTAATTAAAATACCGATATCAGCACTAATCCACACATATGAGAACTGTTACTAATAATGATATCTTGTCTATGTTATATCTTGTCTATGTTATGATAGAATTTAAGGAAGGATTTCAAAAACAATAGTTGCATTAGATAAAAAAAGGTTATCCAAGCATTGGGAATGTTCCTGCCAAGGAAGTTGTAATCATGGTCAAATAGCCTGAAAGCAAGAGGAGACCCATAACTATCAACAAGGCTACACTTATCCTGTGTATCCAAGGCATCCATCTGCTGATTTTTTTGTATGTTACCAGGTATTTGTCGATTGCAAGCGCTGATATGATAAACGGAATAGCCAACCCAGCTCGAGTATACGACGAGCAACAGTATTCCCTGATACAGAGAAGTTGTCACTGCGGCCACTGTCAAAATGCTGGCAAGTATTGGCCCAATACAGGGAGTCCAGCCAGCCCCAAATCCCATTCCTATTAACAGGGAGCCCACATGACCGGCTGGTTCTTGGGGGTACCCGCGGTCTCTTTGGGTGCCAGGTATTTTCAAAATGCCAAGCAGATTGAGGCCAAATAGTATTATCATTATCCCACCCACAATTTCAATCCATCTGCTATATTCATGAAATGCAGAGCCAATCGCTGTTATCGAAGCTCCCAGGGCAACAAAGCCAGGGAAAATCCAAGTATGAACAAACAACCACGGATAAATGTTTTTGATTTTATGGCCGATACGCTCTGAATCGAATCCTGTTTTTTCGAACTTCCCCTGCGCCAGATACGCTGGTTTCTATTTTTTCAGTGTTTCTGTCAGTTTGACAGAGGATCTCGTGACTCTTGTCAGAGTTTGCGATTTTCTTTTGACATTTCTGTTCAGTGACTCCTCGGAACTCATTCCCGTTATGAATGCGACAAAGCTTGGGATTATTGGCAATATGCAAGGCGAAAGAAAACTCAAAAGACCCGCGCGCGAATGCAATGGGGATTCCTATTGTTGCAATATCAAACTGTGTATAGTATCACCCAGTGGCATTTGGATATAGTAGAAGGGTTAAACTCATAGGAGAATTTGCAATGCTAAATTTACGGAAACTTTCAGATGCTTTGTACAACTGAATTGATTCCGGGGCAGTTGCTGGAGAGACCTCCAAAAGCGCATTCTCCAACAGAGACTTTGTGCTTGGCTGACATTGGGTTGAACTGACCCTTCCACTGATGGTATATGGTTCCGTTCCTGTCAATCAAATATGACTCTGGGCACTCCGATAGCCTTAAAAGTTCTAGTAAAGGCATCATTGGGATCATGCCAAATAGGATAGGTGATGCTCATTCGGTCGGCAAATCCTTTTATCCTGTTGTCCATTCCAAAACTGTCAACACTAACCCCAATAACCTCTAGTCCTCTCTCCTTGTACTCGCTATACAACTGCTGCAAACCGGGCATTTCTTCCCTACACGGTATGCACCATGTGGCCCAGGAGTTCAGTATTATTACCTTGCCTGTAGCGTTTGCAATCGTTATTGGCCGCCCGTCTTCTAGAGACAAGAGCCTGATAGGATTTTACCCTGTCTAGTGGAATTGATTGCTCCGTGTTTTTCAACGGTTTGCCCACTTTGCGTAACCTCTGAGTGGCTAACCCTTTCATTCACGTTGGTAGCAAGGAAGAACAGAGAGTTTAAAAAAAAACAAGTATCGGTATGAAGGAATAGGTCAAATTTGGCTTAAACCAACTTTGTATTCATTATATGCTTTCATTCCGAAATACTATGTTCTTTGATATATGGAACAGTTGAATTAATCATAGTTTTAAACAACAGACACCATGTCAAATTTTCCCATCTTCGTACTTTCGCCTATATCGGAAAGAATTCTAAAGGAAAAATTGCATCGCCTTAAAAATATTAGAGTATTGGTATTGTCGCCAGTTTGACATCGTTTCCATCCATCCAAGAAATTGCCATCAATTCGTCAGACCCTGTTGTGAATGGATAATGCTTTGTAATGTCCCCTGATGCAAAGTTGCCGTTTTTAATCAGGTTTCCGTTTTTGTCCACTATGCCCAAATGGATTGTGCCGTGTCCTTTGTAGCTATAATCTTCACTATAGGTGTCGCTCTTTTGAAAGCCCCTCGGAATTGACAAAAACAATCCATGAGTTGCCGTATTTGTCTGTTTTAAGGTATTGTGTTGTGGGGGGTATCCATTGCTCCGACAACAGGTGAATAGGCAATGGTTTGTTGAAGGTCAAGACCCTTTGTCATTTGAAGTCGTATAGTAAAACCCTGGCCCTTTTGGAGCAAACTCGCTTCCCGTAAACCACGCAATGTGAAGGTTTCCGCTTTTGTCAAAGTCCATGCCAGGTCCAGAGTCGGGACAGCCGTTCATAAACCATTTGTCATTACCCACACGCACGGGAGTGGAGAAATTCCCGGCTATTTCCACCATCATTTGAATGATATACCGTAATGTCTCTGATTATGGTCTGGTTTTGGCCACCCGCCAATTGGTATGGAGTTTAAGTGTTGTTGTCAAAATCCATGGATTGGTTTTGGAAAGCAGACCTTGACGTAACATACCACTTCGTTGTCTGGTCCAAGTTTTACAACAGTTGAGCAGCATTGGCATGCCGAGGGTCCGCCACTGTGCTGTTGGAGAATGTTTTTCCGCCATCACCTGAGACCTAACAACCCTTACCACAGTGGGTGTTCCGGTGATATCCTCATGTATGTTATAGTCAAGGTTAAGGTAGGATATGTGGACTTTGCCCTCAGGTTGTTATGGCTATAAATGGATAGGATTGCTCGCCCTTTGGATCGTTAGGGGCCGGATTTACAGGCAGCCGTAAATGTGGCGCCACCGTCAATGGATCTTGCATACTGCAAAGTTACTTGTCCATATGGATATTTGTCTGGGTTGCTGTGATCTGCTTTATACCATACCACATGAATGTCATTGTTTGGCCCTATGCCCAGTGCAGGTGCACTCCATTGCTCACCTCTCTTTCAATGGAATCCTTTACGTCGTTTACTCGGATAGGAACAGAAAACGTCTTTCCCTTGTCTGCGGATTTTTGCAGATACAGGTTCGCACCGTTTGTTTCGTTCTTAAAATAAATCAGATATACCGAATTTGAATTAGGATCGATAGCTACTGCAGGAGTAGATGCATTTTTGAAAGACTAGAGTAAGTTGCATCACTTATACTAGCATTAATAATTTGACCTAATACTACCATGTATGTAGTAACGTTAGAGGTATTTATTTAATTCGTTATTATCAGCGACAGTCGAATCTAGACGATATTTGATAGGGTGCTGTCGTATTATTTTGACTCGATGCAAGGGAAAAGTTATCGTGTTTGCATAGTAGCTAAACGTGAATGTAGTAGATGAAGTATTATAACTCCTAAAATCTTTAATATCGAGTAATCTCATTTCTTAGTTAAGATAATAGTCAAGTTATTTCATTAATAGCCTTTGTTGTACAATTTATCGAATTAAAACTGAATTTGATTGAAAAATATTACCAAATTTTCATTGATTCTTGTCATCTTGATGTGCGCTACCGTTTGTCGTAGAACCCCACAACCGCTAGGAACTTAATCCCCACGCGCCCAGA
>CAWKJS010000011.1:0-13579 GCA_963850055.1 uncultured Nitrososphaeraceae archaeon
TCTTTTTGGTCAATTATTCTCTAGATGATCAAAGAATCGAATTCTAACCAATTTCTGAATATCTATATTTGCTTGAATATAATCCTGGGAAGAAGGTTCAAGGTGAATAGAATATAGAATTAATTCGACACGGGTGTCTGGAAATATATTCGGATCTCTAATCATCCTACCATTATATTGAAAAGTATCATTGAGTTTGGGCGCGTGGGGATTAGTGCTGATATCGGTTCTTAAAAAGAGATTCTAACATCAGATAATAGAATGTCTGATTTAAGGATTTGTAATACTAAGAAGGCTTGTGAGTATTAAGTTCCTTGTATTAGTAGGGTTCTAATACAAAGGTTAATTTTTCTGCATGACAAAAATTAAGTATTCAGATAAAAAATAGATAGTTTGTTAAATCATTGTACGGTAGTTCCGGTGTTAATTATTGCATTTTCGGGGACAAAATGTTGGTCCAAAAATCTGGTTTGGTTGTCTTCGCCAGCAGCATGATGACCTTCATTAGGGATAAGGATAACTAGGTTTTTTATATCGTTACCCAAAGTCATTGTTTTAGTATTAAATATATTTTCTGCATCAATATTTGGCTGTAGGTTGACACCATCGTCGCTACTAGATACGTTCTATTGAGCAAAAACATCATTAATTAACGAGTAAGAGGAGGGAGTTACCAATGTCAGCGCACAAACGATTGGTAAAAATAGATGAAGGAATACGTATCAAAATCCTGCTTTTGTTCTAATTCCATTCTTTTTCTTTCACCTTTTATTTATTTGCGAATCCTAATAAAGTAGTGATAGAACTATGGGGCCAGAGGTTTGTGAAACAAATTTGACACTAATGATGGACACAATTTAATTCATTTGTCATTAAGTATGGTCAGGGGATAGACTTGTTTACATGTCAGGCAGTCATGGGTTTAACTTTAAACTCAGTCTTGATAATTGACGAATGAGGTCACCGGGATTTGAAATCTAGTAGTATGGGAATTAAGTTATAAATTTAACAATAAATTACTTCAATCCAACAAGCACGATTGAATCGGTTTATTCATCAAACAATTGATTGGATATGAACACTGCAACATCTTATGGATGGTTGGTAGTTACGGCTTGGTTAGAAAAAGATACAGACTTCAGTATTTCATTACTTACTAAAGTGTGTGTAACATCTAGTCAGGATGAAAAAATCTCTAATATAGCCAATCCAAATCCCGACCATATTAGCAAGATAAATTCGATGAAACTCATGTGGATATCCTCATGATTTCCACTGAATTCCCTATTTTAGTAAGATCGAGTTACAGAACTGAGTCGAATTTGTTTCAATTACCACCGAATCTATCCTTAAATAAGATTTCATAAGCAAATTATAAAAAATACTCAAAGTTAAAAGATTTCATATAATCTCATTAACTATGCAAACAATTTTGTTAAATTCTTACATATAATATCAGAGGTGTTATATGGCAGTAAAACACTACTGTAGGTGCATGTATAAACTAAAATTAATTGCAGTCGTAACCATCGTAGCAGCTGTTTCCCTCATTGTTGGAATGGCATCACCGATAGCAGCATTCGCACAAGATAATATGACCATCAACATGGATGACAACATGACTTCAATGGGTAATATGACCGGCGGAAATGCAACATCAATGACAGAAACAGAAAGTCTACCTACCGCAGATGAAACTGGAGTATGCCAACCTTGTTGTATTGGACCTCACCCCAGTTGCTAGTGGAACGTAAGGAACATCTTTAATTGCTTATTTTCAGATGGACCTGACAAAATAATAGGATCTGCCATCACAACCGATTTTATGGTCAACCTTCTGAAATTAATGAAGCACTAACTAACATGGATGATAATTCTAGGTACGATCCTGAGACTGACAAATGATAGAATTAGAACCTATGCAGGTTAGAAGAAGTGGTTTTACAGCTTCTGAAATGAATGATCAGATATATGTTTTTGGGGGTCAGATTCCTCAAGGAGCAACAAACAAGGTCGAACGTTACGACAAACAAGGTCGAACGTTACGACCTTTAACAAATAATTGGACCTCCTTACCTGATATGGATAATGAACGATCTGGTGCTACATCGATTAACTATGAAGAAAAGATATATGTTTTTGGGGGTAAGCGTCAGGGATTACACGCACTAAATGTCAATGAAATATTGAATTTTGATTCAAATACTACCGAAACCATGCTGAGATCTGAAATTGGTGATACAAAGTCTGACTAATGTTTCCTTATAGTTTAGAGAGTTTCCATCCAAAGGAATCAATTAGAATTAAGACCCAATCAATTATTACCACTTTTTCATTTATTTTTTGTCCTTGATTTTATCATTTTAGCCGTCTATAACGCTTTATACAAAATATAAAATACAACATCGGCCCGTGGGGATTCGTGCTGATATCGGTATTTTAAATGGATTCTATTGGATTATAGGACTTGAGAAATATAAAGATTTAATCATTATAGACTTTTCTGTTAACGGAACGATAAGAGAATAAAATAAAAAAATAAGAATAAAAGTAATTTTACTTGTTTACTTTCTTATTATCTTACTGTTGGCCTAATGCGTTATTGCCATCATTTAGGTTAAATGACAAGGCTACGTTGTTACATGATGCAGTTGTATCGTTACCAGAAAAACAATCTGAAAGCTGGGCGGTTTCTGTACTTTGACTTGTTGCCTGGACTGCTTCATTGCTGGTTCTCTTTTTTCCATCGTGATGTGATTTCTTCTTATCGTCATCGTCATCATCATCATGATTATTTCCACCTGCAAATGCCATATTGTTACCAACTGCTGCTACTGAGCCAATGAGTGCTGCTGCAATGAATATTGACAAGATTGATATTTGAATTTTCTTATTAGTCCATGGAACTATATTTCTAACTTCATATAATACAATTGTTTCATCTAATTCTGAAATAATTTTACTAAACTAGATTATCTAATAAGATATCTCTAGAAGACTTTCTTTACCATGTGTGCTCTTATTATGATTTTTTCAGTATTAAATTGACTTGATTATCTTAGTTGTTCTATATTTATGATAATATATGCCCATATTGTAATACGGTATTTTCTTTAAATAAATCAGCAAACCAAGTTGACCGTTATATCGCAAGCAACGAAAAATAATAAGATAGTTGTCTCACATATATCTTCAGCCCATAAATCATTTAAGTGAAATGAAAATTATAATTTCCTAAGCCCTTGTGTTTTAAAAAAAGTATTTAATACACTAAACAACCGAAAATCTGCTATTTATACCATATATTATAAAATACAAGTAATCAAAATTGTTAAGCCTGTATCAATTACAGAAAAAGGAAAAAATTAGTTCGTTGTTATTGTGTAAAGCCATTATATCCGGTGTTATTGCCGCTTGATAAACCGTCAGAGTTACATGAATCTACAATGCTGCCATGTGGTGAATAACATCGCGCACTCAGTAATGAGCTTACCTTCTAAACCCAAGAAATCAAAAAACTTGTCAATTCTTCCAATATACTTTTGTCTAGTTACTGGAGATTTCATCGCATATAGGTAGAGTGACCAACTATGAAGTTCGTCCTCATTTTTTATATTTTTATTACTAATTTTTTGTTCTACCACCTTTTCTATACACTTTTTTATTCGTAGAACCCACTTAAAAGAACCTATATCGTTGCGGGCCCGTGGGGATTAAGTTCCCTGTGGTAGTAGGGTTCTACGACAATAAATAATAAGATTAAAAATATAATTATGGTCCCAAGAGTGACAGTCAAACACTGAAGGATTCTCCGATGAGTATAACACGTCATCGAGAATTCATCTTAATTAAATACCAGTCATAAAAGAAGAGAGAATGTATTTCTAAAATATTTTACTAAATAGATGATTCAAGGGAAGACTAACGTGTATGGTAAAAGTAAATGTCCATCTTTCTTTCGCTTAATGTGATGAATAGCCTGTCGTCATGTCAGATATCAGTGTTTTTTTTCATTCGAATTTGTTAACATAGATATTGTCAAAACTAACAGAGGCATCATTAGAAAACAAGCCCATCTGTACGTTTTTTAGTTTTTCTGACATCTTATCGTCTATAAAACTAAATACTTTGGAGCCATTTACCCCTACGGTTATTGTATTGTTTATTGCTTGTATGTACAAGTTGTTCCAATTTCCAATTTCATATTTAGATTACTATTGGTATACAAAGATACGGATTCTTGAGATAGTAAACAAATTTCACAATCTTTTTTTGCCAGCTTAATCCCAGTTGGTTTTAGAATCAATGAATAGTGGTGTTGGTTATCGGCATATCTAAAAAGAACCCATGCGACCTCCCATGGATTAAGTAGGCTAGCACCCCTTAGTTGTTTTTCTGTTTTAACATCAAGACTCATCTCAAAATTTGAAAAATTTTTTGTCGAAATCACTAAACTAGAGTATGATTGATTTGAAGAAGCTGTCGTATTTGGATTCAAATTTAATATGCTGTTTCATTTGCCTCTTTTTTAACTCCTACCAATCGGTCTCCTGAATCAACATTTATCCAAAGATTATTAGGGGATACATGATATGTATGTAAACTATATTCTGTATTTTCAAAATTATCATACAGGTTCTTGGTAACATTGATTAAGGGAATTAATTTGATATTTTTTGATTCTGTGCTGTTAATCAAAAAGTATAATTGTTTTTTATCCTTAGGCAGTTGTATATTTATATCATAAAAATCTTGATCGTCATCATCAGCGGTGATTGTGTAGTTAACTGCATTTTGAGCTAGTCCAGATTCTGACGAATTAGACACACTAGTTATATTTATAGATCCTTTAAGTAGAGATTTAGGTACTCGATATTCAGGAATTGATCATCCATAAAATTTGTCCCAGTAGAATTTCGATGTAAATTGACTTGAACCTCTTTATTTTTAGATAATGTAATTTGATCTATAACTACATCGCTCGGCGAAATTATTCCTATCGGAAATAAATCCTGTCTTGCGTCATTTAATTCAATGGAAGTTAGCTTATTTATGTGATAACTTCCAGAATAAATATTCCCGTCTGGAGATTGAGCAATACCGATGACTGGTTCAAAAGGATAATGCTGAAGTTTAATGTGCATTTCATCAGTAACAGATTGGCTTTTATTATCAAAATAAATCCCATAGATATTACCAGTATATGTTCCGAACAAAAACAGATTTTTTAAAAGTGGAAAATTATCGCCTGTATAATAGATAGCTTGGGTTGGGGCATTGGTGTTCCAATAGCTTCTCATTGGTTTAATTCCAAAAGTAAGATTAGACAATTCAGGCGATAAATTTGGAGGCTGTAGAGTGGGAAAACCATAATTACCACCTTTTTGCAACAGATTGACTTCATCATATAATACATCGCCATTTTCAGTTACAATGCCTATGTTTTGTTTATCGTCAAATGCTATACCAAACATATTTCTGTGACCCAGAGTGTACACAGGCGAATTTGGAAAAGGATTGTCCGGAGGAATAGAACCATCTCTATTTATCCTTAGCACTTTTCCAACTTCAACAGAAACGGACTGAGCTAGCTCATGTTGAGTAGCATCGCCTACTGTAATATACAACTTGTTATCTGGTCCCATCGCAAGTGCTCCACCAGCATGAAATCCTCGGGATGCGGGAATATCATCTATAAGCACAGTAAAGTCTTTTGCCGTACCATTGACATCAGTGAACCGAACAACTCGGTTAACAGGTTCGTCATTTTTTATGGTCGTATAATATAAATATACATAATGATTTATTTGGTATTCTCGATCAACTGCTAAACCCAATATCCCTTGTTCCCAATCCACGTAATGATCAGTGATTATCGCAAATGGTTTTTTTAAAACTTGATTATTTTCCATTATCATTATTTTCCCGGTATTTTTTTCAGAAAAAAACATTTTTCCATCAGGAGTAAATACCATACTTGAGAGAGGAGTAAACATTTTTCCATGGTTATGATATTTTGAATCATCATTAAGGTTGCCATTTAATTTCCAATATCCAACTAAGCCATCTGAAACAGTATTGTCATTGTATATATTAACATCAGATATCGTCTTTATTTCTTGTGCTGTAAGTGCTTTGTCATACAGTCTTATGTCGTCAATAATTCCAGACCACCTATTGCATGAAGAACAGTAGGATGCAGAGCCAATATGTAATGGCAATTTAGGATCGGAGGTATAATTTCCATTAAACTTGATTTCCTGAAATAAATTTCCATCTTTATATAATTTTATGTTTGAATCGTTAAACGTTGCAATAATGTTTACAAATGACGAGTTTGAAATAGACATTTCCTTTGATGGTATTATACCATCTGAACTGTTTGTCAATACAAAGCGTAAAAATTGATCTGTAGAGGTATTATTATTTTCAATGGTTTTTAAATCAAAAAACCATCCGGCAGTATTTGCCCTATTTGTGTGAGAAACTACATGTCCGTATGGATTCGTATCACTGATCCCCTTTAACCAAAAAGATATTGAAAAAGTATCTGTGTTATATAAATTAGTATTGTTTATTTTCATATATTCTCTGTATTTGTCATACATCACTAATCCATCATTCAGTTTGGCTTGCAGATATATAGAATCATTTCTAGAGACAGAATAGATTTGTGATTCTTTTGCCGTTAAGGCATAACTTTCCATCATATTAAGAATGGGGTCACAATGGAAAAATGGACCGTAATCAGCACACCCGTAATAATTAATATATTTATTTTTCTCGTTTACTTGTGCATAACCAAAGCTGACATAATTAATCAATATAACGGAAATCAAAAAGAATAACAAAAAAAAGAAATAATATTTATACCTAAAACGTCCCAAAACTTATCAATGATTATATATACAACTATTAAAATTTTATAATTTAAGTAGGGGCCTACCTAATCAAGACCCCTAAAAATCTACTTATGTTCCTCTCTTAGTTACTTGATTCCATATGACTTCAGAAGTATGTATGTATGCCTAATAGCCTTGAATCTACTCAGTAATTATAAGATCTTTAGATATTAGAGAGTGTTTGCTCCAATTAGAGGAACGACAGTTTGTTCTAATCAAATCTATGGACACAATCTAAAGACATTTCATAGTTTTCCAAATAATCATGCCTAGTTGAATACATCCGTGAAAACAATAGCAAGAATTGGGGTAACAGATAAGATTGATCAAAATATAAAACGTAATATCGTATAAGTATTAGTATCCAGAGGTCTCTTAAAAAAAAGGGAAGGATATTTGATGGCATCTATTGTCTGCTTCATAAATGAGTATTGTCCTGATGCTAATTCACTTGTAGGTTCTTTTTTAGAAGCAATTGTAGATAATTTAGGGGCTTTCAAGATGACTATAAGTAGACCTAAGAATCCTGTAATACCACCTATGTATAATATGTACGCAGGTCGTGTAAAAAATAATTCTTGAATTTCAATTGTATAACTATTCGGGAACTTTTCTCTTACATCTCCTTCACCTCCTGCCCATGCTGTTACCTCATAATGACCTGGCTCGGTAGGTGGGATTATTGAAACGCTATAAATTCCATTCTTCAATATCGCAATGGTTGTACTTTGTGGTATGGCATCACCTGTTCCATAATCATAAGAGGATTTAACGGGAATGGGGAAAATACCTAGTAAAGAATAATCAATGTCTGATATCCATCGAATGTTATAAATTAGAAAACTTTGATTTAATGATTTGCAATTTTACAAATATTGAAGGAAGAACTTATACAAAGTAGCATTCCCGGAGGAGATAAAATTTGAACAAAGTTAACGAAACTGTGATATGATCTTGATTTTCCTGACAACTAGTTTTTTCAGATTTTTATTGATTGTAAGAACGTGTGTTGTTATGGTACCCAGAAGCATGATTTTGAACTCGAATCCATATTTTATAAATTCGAATTCAAGTATAAGATCGTGTTGGATATTTAACCAAATAGGATCGAATGTCTGAAGAGGTTTCGTTAATAAATTTTAGGGCAATTTTATCATGACAAATTTAATCATAAAATAAAGCCTAAGGGGGTTTGAGTCAGGTAGGTAGAGGGGTTCGATTATTTTTTTTCGTAAATATTACTTTATTAACGTTTTTTGAAATTATATCCTCATAACAATAATGGGCCCAAGGGGGTTTGAGTAGGGTATGTAAAAGGGTTCAATTACATAAATATCTATGATTACAATGAATTTTAACCTAATGAAGTAGTAAACCGGGTCGAATTATAAAAATTAGATCCTGGTACATTGAAGTCAATTTGAGGAAACTTCAGAGGAGATAATGATCGCTATAGGGGGTAGGAAATCAATATTATGCAAAACAAATTTTTATAAACAAGTTCCTTATATCGATTCCATGGGTAACATAGACATTATTTGGCAGAATCTTAATAATATTGGCATTGCAATCACAATAATAATTCTGTTCTATATATTATGGGTAACTTCATCCAGTTTTACAGAATTTGGAACCGGACAACAAATCAATATGGGATTTATATACTTCTTTTACTCTTTAGATTTATCAAAAAAATAAAAATAGGCACCGTGTTAGATGTGGAGTTTAAAAACCTGCTAGAATCCGCGAAATCCATTGTTGATAGGATGAAAAATGCTACCCAGCCGGCTATTAGAGATAACGCTAATACATTTTCCCAA
Source organism: uncultured Nitrososphaeraceae archaeon (assembly GCA_963850055.1). Taxonomy (GTDB): domain Archaea; phylum Thermoproteota; class Nitrososphaeria; order Nitrososphaerales; family Nitrososphaeraceae; genus Nitrosocosmicus. The sequence goes on from CAWKJS010000011.1 coordinate 8,723, forward strand.
GAAATACAAAGTATAGATGATGAAATTAAAGATTTGAAAAAAATGTTGGACTTGTTACAAAAGTTATCAAAGTGATGATCGTGAACTTATGTTGTCTATAATCCACTAATTAAGAGGCTTTATTAATATCAAGTATCTCTGAGACCGCGTTTTGGATTCAGTAAATAAATTGACGGAGTAGAATTTGAATCTAACTCAAATTGAGGTTTCATCAAAAAGCATAATTCGGCCCTCATATTTTGGTAAAACTTCATGAAAAAGGTTTTATCCATCCTTGAAATCGAAAACAGATATAAAGTCAATGAATCAAGTTGCTCTCAATTATGCGATCAGAATCTGACTCTGATGAATCCATTTTACTAGATGAATTCATGAAATTGCAGGATCAAATGAGAATTATTCCTATTAGAAAGCATATTTATCTTGTCAACGGTAGTTGTGAGTTTCGTGGGTACTATTCTATACCCCCTAGAAAATTTTGATTGCTCTTCATTCTGTTTGTTTCTAACCATCTATAAAAATCAGGCTCAAGTATATGAGCCCATGTAGTCAATCCGCCGAAGGGGTTTTGTAATAGATATATTACGAGTCCAAAACCTTTGCAGTTTAGGAGTATATGAAAGGACAATTGCTATAACAATCGGTATCAACTTCTGCAGATTTGGTTGTAATAATAATTAAAGGATATTTGTTTTCTCCAACAAGATTCTAGTACTTTCACTTTCACTCAGTGGAAGAGTGTTATACTTCGAGGTATAATACAATCATTCCTCATTTCGACGCTATACAAAATTAATGCCATATTATTGAAAGAAATAGATCATATTAATCGACATTTGTTTTCTTCCTCCTAGTAACCTCCATTTCGGAAATAAAAAATATTAATGGTTTGCAGGTTACATGTGAGTAGTGATTAGCCGCTTTCAAAGTTGTCTTTGTATTAAGTCAAATCATGGGTGTAGAAAAATCTCGGTATTCTTTTTGAGAAGACAAGGCGTTTATCATTTAGACATCCACGTTACATGCCCGTTTAATTATCCATTGACCTATTCCCTTCAGGAAGATGTAGTGTAATGAGATGCTAATTTGTCTAAGGATATGGTAGGATCCGAATAAAAGACAATGATTTATAGTAGAACATTTTAGTCCACTTTTTTGATCTTATTCGGTGCTTGATCCTATTTAATACTTTTAATAGTAACGTATAACTAATAAATTTTATAATTCATAATAAACCTTCATTTAACTCTGCCATTACATCAGTCAGTAAATTTCTTACATGGCCCATGTAGAGTAAGTCTAATTGGCATTATTTATGCCTTCAAGAAAAGATCGCAGTGACTTTATTCATCAAGATTAGAAAAAGTTTATGGTTAGATAGTGATAGGCTCAAATGAGCAAAAAGTGTTAATAGCCTTAATCCAAAAATACTGTTGAAACTTGAAAGATTTTGCTACATATACTTATGATTTCGCTAAATAATCATTTGAAATCTTAAAATTTGATTCCATGTGGACAAAGTGATTATATACTATGTTACTGACAAAAAGTCGATGATGACTAAAAACAGCACAATTGTATATTTTACCATCGCATTAGCATTAGTAAATGCAATTGCAATATCAATAATTTCAAGTACCTCAGTAGTATTTGCAAACCATGATTTTGCTGCTTACCTTACAGGTCAAGAAGAAGTTCCACCAGTAAATACACAAGCAATAGGTGAAGCCATATTTGATCCTATTACCCCGGGAAATGAAACAATTGGGTTTTACGTAAATTCTACAGGAATACAGGGTGTAACAGCAGGTCATATACATAATGGTACTGCTAGGACAAAATGGAGACATTATAGTAACCTTATTCACGTTTAATCCGGCTCAAAATGGGGTTTTTGTAAATGGCACTATCGCTGCAAATAACTTGGAAGGTCCAATGCAAGGAAAAACAGTAGGTGATTTAATAGATGCAATAAAAAGTAACAATACATATGTTAACCTCCATACAGAACAATATGCAAGTGGTGAAATAAGAGGACAATTAATGAGTACAAAATAAACAACATGCAGTACTAAATTTTTTCCCAATATTTGTAGTCCATTGAATAAACTAAAATATTTTTTATCCCACCCTATATAATATTAAGTTATAAATGAACACTATTGGATCGATATGATATTACCTTATGCATTTGTCATCTACTTTTAATAAATTTACGTAAAAAGATGTATCAATACCAGAGATTATTAAGATTCCATTTGTTAATTCTTATATGAAGGAAACAGTAAATAAAGACTATAAAAAGTAACAACGGGCATTAGAGGCTCGGTAAGAACGGGATAAAAAATTACAAAGACCTGTAGAGGATTTGTTCCAAATTTAGAAAAATAAATTACTTTACAAAAAAATACTTTTCTCTATTGCTAACTAAGATATTCTCAATCGTATTAATTTGTACATTCGAATTATCGGCATTAATGACAAAAAGAAATAATACTGGAAAGATTGTTTAAATAATAATCATCCTGTTTCCTAAGTTTTTCATGAGCCGGTCATCCAGTAGATTCAACAAGACTAGTAGACTGCGCACCTTGAGGGTGTCTACGTCCCCGTATCAGTTCCAGTACCTGATAAGGTAAACTGTTCCGCTCCTTGGGCTAACTCTACCACGACCGGTTGTGTCCCACCATAGTCTAGGTAGTTTTGCAGTAGAGGTGGTTCAAACGCAGATCCATTGAAGGTATGGGTTTAGATAAGAATTTCGATAGAACTATAATATTTAAAAGCCAACTAGACATTACTGAGCACGTAATACCCTTCTCTCTTTAAGTCATTTCTCTAATTGTGGATTGAGTTAGAATGGCTCTTATGATTTGTATTATCCTTGAGGATCCTTTTTTATGGGTGCGGTTAAATATATTCAGAATTGTTTATTTATCCAATTGACTCAGCCTAATGAGCATTTATAAATATCGCACTTATTAAATCTCAGAACTATAAAGACATTGCACAAAAGGATAAATTAGTTGGTTGGACATTCACCAGTTAAAAAGGTCAGAAATCCTTCTTGGTTAACCGGGTACCCTATCGACTTAGTTCTCATTAGCATCAATGAAGAGATACCTGGTATCATTGGTGAACCTCTTAACTTCTACAGTAAGATCAGAATAATCTGTGTTATCGATAATTATTGGAATATTGCTAAATGCAATCGTTTTCGTATAATTAGGTTGAGTGTCTATATTAAAATGTGAAATGTCTATCTTTACGTGCGACTGGTGCAACTATAGTCTGTTACCACTATGATAATCGTTCTAGTAATATTGTAAAAAACGGAAGAGAAGAGGTGCTTGAATATGTAAAGCAGGTTAGAGATTTGCAGAATGAAAGTTCAAACATCCGTGATGTATTGATAGCATTTAACAATCATTTTGCTGGCTTTGGTCCTCAATCCGTTAATGATTTCTTGAACCTAATGAACATGTCCGAGATAGATTGGAAGACTGAATTGGAACGTTATGAAAACAGTTCTGGTCAATCCAATAAGAGACATCAATCTAGTTTATCTGATTTCCATAAATAGATTTACGCTTTAATTAATTTTCGACAAACAAACACATCCTAATATTATTCTACTGAATCAAAAAGTCAAAATTAACAATAGTCATTGTATGTACAATTTAAACAAAAGGGAAGAAACTCAAATCTACTCTATCAGTCTTTTTTATAACCATGACTTTATAAATTAGTAAAAAGCAAGAGTAACTTTTGGAGTTATCAAAATGGCTTAATCACGGGCAACGCTAGAATGAGCATCATTAGCCATAACTACATAGTCATACGGTTACCTTGGTTACCATCCCCAGGTGACAAATTGTTAGAGTCCTCATCGAAGTCGAAACTGATAGATGGACTACGAATTTGATGAATTTGCGAGTATTGATTAGAGTTGTGTTCCACCACTAATACTGGAGTCAATGACAGTGTGCTCATAGTCAATATCATTGCCAGTCCAAATGTTGCAATTACTGCAAATAATATCAGAGTCATGTTCTTGCTTTCCATGCGTATTTTTGGATTCGTTTTCGATTTATATAAACATGAAGTGGGACAAATCCCAGTTATTTTCTTGGGGTCAAAATCATAGGAATCTTAATCTATCAATTACTAACAAAAATGAAACTAAATACTAGAACTAGAAATTAAAAGAAACCAAAACAGACAAAATAACACTAATTAAATACTGCTAATTCTAAAAGTCATAATTAACAATAGTCATTATATCTAAAATTCACAATCAACAAAATATCCTCTTTTTCCCAAAGTTCAGTTTCCAAATATGGACTCAACCTTTTTGTTTTCTTTTTATCTACTCTTAAAAATGAAGGGGTTTTCCAATCCTTTATTGGAATATAGATTTCTTCACCATTAAGATTAGAATCTAATAATCCACTAGAGTTTTTAGTATTATGTAACCATCTATAGAAATATTTTATTCTACCGAGATAGTCATTCCAGGTTGTTATCCACTTCTTATCAGGATCTATTGTGAATTCTTAATCTTTGTATCAAGAAAAGCTATAATTAGATCCCTTTTAGTAATAGTTTTGAACGATATCGAAGGTTCCAAAAACCTTCCAAAAGCTATAATGGTTTTAAGGTTGTTATTTTGAAATTTATCCGATGTACCAGAGGACCTCATAAATTCATAGAATTCTCTAACTAGTATTCGATTATTTTCATTAGCTATGGTCTCGATATTACTTACTGTTGTAGAAAGTTTAACTGGCAATCATATCACTCTCTGATGACTATATTCGTTAAAGTAGATCTGATATATGAACCCCATTACTCAGC
>CAWKJS010000012.1:0-12328 GCA_963850055.1 uncultured Nitrososphaeraceae archaeon
TATTGTTCCCTTAATTTAATTTAAATATTATTCTCCTTTGATTTCTAATTCCTCATACTCAATGTCAATACCTAAACTACGAAATGCATCAGATTTAGCATTTCTAAATAGTTAAGAATAACGTAATGTAACGCAAACATATTTCTAAATATTTATCCATAGTTGTATACATCCGTGGGGATACGATTCAAGGTTGAATAGAATCCAAGTATCACAATAAATATACGATAATAGTCTACAAAGTATTTTAATTCAAAACATGTTAATTTTTTGTAAAAAAATAAAGAAATAAAAATTTGTATTATAGACCTATTTAGCGATTAGGTCCCGTGTTACTGCAATTAACTGTCTTGGTTGTTTCGCTCGCATTACCAGTTGGATTTAATGGTAATATAATCATCACCCGTATTTGTTTGATCATTATCACAGTTGTTACTCTGGGAGATAGAATTATCAAGTTGGAATTCAAGATTTGGACAGAATACTGCGCAGTCTGAATCTTCTGCATGTAATAAACTTGCGTGTGACAATTGGAATGATGTCGTCGATAATAAGCCAGCGAACATTGCAACAGTTAAGACCATGGTTGCTATTAATTTTGAATGATTTTTCATATTATTCACAATTAGTAAATTTTTTTTAATATTTGAATTGCTAAAAATTAATCTGAATATCTTTAATATGTATATTATCGAAGAATATCTAGTAGAATATTTTAAGTATCGTGTATCGGGCCAATATACTGATTCAAGGTTGAATATAATTTCAGCACTGGAGTATTCAATTCATGGGAACAAGTATGAATCGCTTTATTTAAGACAATTTGTTTTAACATTTGAACAAAATCCATTTTATTATCAAAGTCTATTTGATTCAAACAAAAAAGAAGGGTTAAGAATGATTTCCGGGAGTGGCTATATGTTTCTTAGTTAAAGAAATTGATGTTTGCTTCAACAAAATTATTGTCGGTAAACTCTATTGGTTCATCTTCGTCATCATTCCATAATACTATTCCATTTACATTATTCAGAGTTTTTGTTTCACCAGTATCCAAATCATGACCTTCTTGATTATCAGTAATTGTGGCTTCGTATAAAATGTTTGAATTAGACTCTGATTGTTCGACTTGATTCATGTCCACTTCAACTGCATCAGATAAACCATCGTCTAAGTTGGCTGCAACTAGTTTTAGGTCATCATTTTGAACAAGATTCAACTGCAACGATGCAGAATCTAAATCACAGTTATCAAAGAATGCAATAATTCTTACTTCTTCTGAATCAATTTGTTCAGATGATAGATCTACAGTATCAGAAATATCGGCACATGAATTTGATGGAGTAATAATGTATTTGTTACTATCGTCATCATCATTATTCATTGACGTTATCATTGTCATCATTATCGTTGTTGTCATTATTATTGCCGTTTCCTCCTTTACCATTGTTTTCACAACCAATACCGTCGTTATCTTTGTCAAGTCTGTTAGGATCGGATGAAGTCACTTTGATGCTATTTGGTATATCATCGCAATTAAGAATGTCAGAACCTGAGCCGGATTCATTTGACTCATCTTCTTCACATCCTATGCCATTGCTATCGCGATCAAAGTCGTGTGGATCATCTGATCCTACTTTAAAGTTCTTGTGTGGAATTTCATTTGGTTCAAGTATTCCATCATCATCCTGACAGTTTAAATCTGATTGATTTGGTTCAATACAGAAATCAGGATAAGAAGGATCACAAGAAGTTTCTGCGCATCCTCAAGTTTAGGGTTGTCTTCACATACATTTTCTATATGATCCACAGGTTTTTCCATCAGATCTAAATATCATTCCCTCTGGACATCCATCTGAATCTGGAATACATCTTCCAGTTTCATCATCATCTACAGTATGGTATCCGTCCGGACATCCGCCTTCAGGAACACATTGATCGTCATCATTATTGAAAAATCCGTCAGGACAATCTCCTTCAACAGAAGCACATTTTGGTAAATCAGGATTCAACAAACAATCGTTGTCTGGGCCTTCACTAGTAACACTGATTGGAGAAGTGCCCGTATTTCCATCGTTATTATCCTCATCACCGCTTTCACAGCCTATACCATCATTGTCACCATCAAATCCGTTTGGATCATTTGATGATACTTTGAAATTCTTATCCGAAATATCTCCACAATCTAGATCTTGTTCCTCAGTCTCTTCAACTAGAGGAGGAGATGCATTTTCGGTGCTAAAGGTTAACCCTAAAAGACTCTGTCCTAAGGCTGGGTCAGTAGTAGTTGATGATGCTAAGGCTGGGTCGAGTAGTAGTTGATGATGCTAAGGCTGGGTCAGTAGTAGTTGATGATGCTAAGGCTGGGTCAGTAGTAGTAGTGATTGATGCTAGGGCTGGATCAGTAGTGGTTGATCTCCACCACTGGAATCTCCACCACTGGAATCTCCACCACTGGAATCTCCACCACTGGAATCTCCACCACTGGAATCTCCACCACTGGAATCTCCACCACTGGAATCTCCACCACTGGAATCTCCACCACTGGAATCTCCACCACTGGAATCTCCACCACTGGAATCTCCACCACCGGAATCTCCACCACTGTCACCTCATCTTCTGCATATGCAAGTAGATTTACTGGTGCATTAGGAGAAGAAAAAAGGATAGTTAGATAAAACTGGAGCAGTGACCATCGGAACTGATATTGCAAGTATTAACAATAATACGGGTATTTGATAAAATATTTTTTTTCTAACACTGTTATTACGCATTAAAAGGTTACAATTATGAGGTAATTCCAATTAATATCCATTTGATAATTTTCTTATAGATAAATCGTATATAACATTAAATTGTATCATATCCCCAATGTTTTGAACAATTGCTTTGGGAAGATTAGGAGTTGAAAGACTTTGGAATATTACAGCATTTGCATAATAGATATCACAATACTTCAAATATGATCAATAATGATTAGTTATTAACACAAGTATCCAGAGAAGGTCAATCTACTTCATAAAATTTTAAGATTGTAAATATAAGCAGATAAAACTCTTTTTCATTATTCTCAATGCTAGGAAAACAAGCGAATACAAGTCTTACTTCTTCTGAATATATGCTTACATACCCGTGGGGATACGGTTCAAGGTTGAATAGAATCCTAAGTATTAGAATGAATTTACAACCTGTTGGGATAAGTTAATAAGAAATATTAAATGAGAGAACAAATCTTTTCCAAATTTCGTCTCTTTGTACATCATTGTAATTGTTTAAATTGTCTTATATTCAACTTTGTAAAGTAGATCTTTAGACTGCATTAATATTATATCTTTTATCCGACTTTCAATCTTATTACCGGTTAATTTTTCTTCAGCAATCCTCCCTATTACTGCAGGAATTCCATTGATGGTTTTCTCAGTGAATGGTTCTATGACGGTTACTCCAAAATTATTGGTAAAATTTCTATTTGCAAAATCTAAGAGAGAAGAATTTTTGAGATTATTGTTATGCGGTTGGTCAGATATTCCGATGGTGATAGTATTGGTATGAGGTAAATTTGTCAAAGCCAATACGGATTCGTCACTGTCAGAATAGTATAATTTCCAATTTTCTGGATACTGAAATGAGATACCATTTGTAGCGTTACTATATGAGGTCCAGTTTACAAGATTATTATTTGCTATATTCTTTTCAAGACCCATGCTATTGTAAACTCGTTCTACTTTCCCTACATAGTTCTCCTCTGTTATCGGAAAATCTATTCCAGGAATGGAGCACTCATTTGCATCGCCCCTAGTTAGGATTGTTTTTTCTTGAATAACTTCATTTATAGTGATGGGAGCACAAAGGATCACGTTTCCTGTCACATTATTTCCACTCTCAATAATAGCCGATACCCGGTGGACAATGGTCTTGTTTTCTTCCTCAGGATCAGGTGCCTTAAAAACTATAATATCTCCCATCTTAATTTTACTCAATGGTTCTCCATCATCAACGTCTATTTTGTCACCAAGCATTATTGTTGGCACCATACTACCGCTTGCTTGGATGAACCGTTGCAATGCATCTGCGGTCTGACTTGACATAAACGTAACGTAAGATAGAAACAGTATCGATAAAAATATAGCCCATTGGAAATATAAGGTTCTCACTCTATGAATCTCATTGTGACAACGGATTTATATTTTAAACCACTTATTTTCAGACCCAATTTCAAATTGTATTGAATGATGAATGATGAATGAAAATGTGGTATTATGATTCAAATACTTGATATATCATGGTTTACCATCAATTATCAATACCCCCTTCATTAATGGATGAATTTTACAATGAAGTGGCTTCTCTGTCTTTAAATTCTAGGTAGATCTCAGGGTGAGACCAGATATGCCTATGGTTAAACAAAAACAGTTCAAACTTTAAGTGAACTGAGTTCCGTCCGTAGTTGAATCGTGGGGATTCGTGTTGATATCGGTTCTTTACAATAGATTCTATTGGATTATAGGACTTGAAAAATATAAAGATTTAATCATTATAGACTTTTCTGTTAACGGAACGATAAGAGAATAAAATAAAAAAATAAGAATAAAAGTAATTTTACTTGTTTACTTTCTTACTGTTGGCCTAATGCGTTGTTGCCATCATTTAGGTTAAATGACAAGGCTACGTTGTTACATGATGCAGTTGTATCGTTACCAGAAAAACAATCTGAAAGCTGGGCGGTTTCTGTACTTTGACTTAATGCCTGGACTGCTTCATTGCTGGTTCTCTTTTTTCCATCGTGATGTGATTTCTTCTTATCGTCATCATCATCATCATCATGATTATTTCCACCTGCAAATGCCATATTGTTACCAACTGCTGCTACTGAGCCAATGAGTGCTGCTGCAATGAATATTGACAAGATTGATATTTGAATTTTCTTATTATCCATGGAACTATATTTCTAACTTCATATAATACAATTGTTTCATCTAATTCTGAAATAATTTTACTAAACTAGATTATCTAATAAGATATCTCTAGAAGACTTTCTTTACCATGTATGTTCTCTATTATGATTTTTTCAGTATTATGTTGACTTGATTATGTAAGTTGTTCCATATTTATGATATATATGCCCATATTGTAATATGATATTTTCTTTAAATAAATCAGCAAACCAAGTTGACCGTTATATCGCAAGCAACGAAAAGTAATAAGATAGTTGTCTCACAGATATCTTCAGCTCATAAATCATTTAAGTGAAATGAAAATTATAATTTCCTAAGCCCTTGTGTTTTAAAAAAGTATTTAGTACACTAAACAACCGAAAATCTGCTATTTATACCATATATTATGAAATACAATTAATCAAAATTGTTAAGCCTGTATCAATTACAGAAAAAGGAAAAAATTAGTTCGTTGTTATTGTGTAAAGCCATTATATCCGGTGTTATTGCCGCTTGATAAACCGTCAGAGTTACATGAATCTACAATGCTGCCATGTGGTGAATAACATCGCGCACTCTGTAATGAGCTTGAGCTTTGTGAACTTCCAGTGGACTGCTGCTCCTCTTCACCGTCACCTAGAAAAAACCCTAATAGTGCAAAAGCCATATTGTTACTTGAAACTACAATTGAACTCGTTAGAAAAACTATAATAAAAGTGTAATTACTGTTTTACTTATCTGATTTTTATTCATGATATGTTAAACTCAATATGCTATATCCGTGTTATGTGACATGTTACTAAATCTATGTCACTAAAGCTTATTCTGGTGGGTGATTTTATACAATTATTATAGTAAAATTGGGTTTTGATAATATGGTCAATTCAAAACAATGAAGAAGAATTTCGATATAATACCTGTGTTCAGAATTGAAAATTTAGTCTGAGCGCGTGGGGATAAGTTCCTAGTGGTAGTAGGATTCTAATGCAACTTAATTATGCGTTGTATAATCAAATTAAAGAGATAAAGAGATAAAGATCTAAAAGGCTAAAATCTATTAAAGTTAGCCGGCTTGAGAATTGAAACCAGAGAATAATAATGCGAATACAATTTAGCATATGCAGGCATTGGATCTTGGTATTGAGATCTGTTGGCGCATCTCAAGACCTTTATTGGCTTTTGCCAAAGCCTACATCCTTTTGCAAAAGGAATATACATATACGTGAAATTATAATAAATCATTTTCTAAAGAGGTATTTTTTACCTTTGTTTTTGTAATTGTTTTTTCATCCTTCAGTAGTGGCGACAATTTAAAGATACAATTTAATGTACTTCGTTATGACGTCAATACGTCATTTCTAAACAATAATTGAACAAAAAGAGTTTACAAATTACACCTTGTCAAAATAGCCATTATTTGAGGTAATTGAACATTCGAATATCGTACATCGACCAAACTTAGGACCAATGGTTCAATTTTTTTATTATTGGGTCTACACAGAATAGATATTTAAGAAATATTTAAGGAATATAATACATTAATTTAGATGTGTCTCAAGGCGAATGGTTTACTACCTACCTCCAGGTCCGAAAATCTAAAGGACTTATTAAATATCGTACTTTACACATCGCAGTCTTTTATGGCAATAACACCGATGCTTTATTATATAAAATATAAAGATAAAGAAATCTTATTTGTCCACACAGGAATTGTTGGAGGGGTCGTTGCTCACTATCTCATATTAGAAGAAAAACCTTCTGCAAAGTTTATTGAATTAAATAAAATGACATCAGATTACAAATTTACAAATACCATTGGAGGCAACAGTCAGTCTATCTATATTCCCATTGTAAATTTAGTTCGTTCTACTTTGGTATTTCCACTAACTGATGTTAACATGTAAATTTGAATCAGTTAATATCAAATTATTGAAAGACCATCAGCTTATGTAGAAATTTGATTCTATTTTTATTTCTGTTGAATACATCCGTGGGGATACGATTCAAGGTGGAATAGAATCTAGAATTAATTCTACACGAGTGAATGTAGACTAGTTCAAATCCCGGGCGTATCATAATATCATTATCTTATGACAGATCTTATTAAGTTTGGGCGAGTGGGGATTAAGTTCCTTGCGGTAGTGGGGTTCTATAGTAATTTGAGGATATCACAGTTTTTAAACGACAACCTGGATTCTTAAACCTGATTTGTATTCTTAATATGCTTTCTAATCCTTGACCATGCTTGTTTAGTTTTATAATCCATAGGTCGAATATCTGATTCTTTAAGTTTCCCATAATGCTCAAATTCTCGAGCAAATGCTGATTGTATTCTATTTAGAACCTCTAGTCTATCAGTTCCTACAATCACAGATTCAGTAGTATTTATCCCAAAATCATCAAGAATCTCTTCAGTAGGGATTTTGAGTATTCCTAAATGTATGTCTATAGGAATGGGATTAAACTCATAACCATCTATTGGGTCTGGTTGAAATAAGAATCGCGGCATAGAAAAAGGTATTAACCATACTAGAATTTAATAATTGCAACATACTAAAGATGAGCCAAAATAATATGTATCATATAGATGTAGAGAACAGCATCCGTGGGGATACGATTCAAGATTGAATAGAATCTAGAATCAAATCTTCTTATCGACAATACGACTAAACCGAAATCGAGTAATTGTAGCATTACTCTATCAAAATCAATTTATAGACTATATTTAATATCCTCTTAAATTGAATGGCGTAGTTTACTAAAAAGGAAATGACGGATGATCGGGAATGTAACTAATAAAATTATTGTTTAGTTAAGATTCGAATCCTATCCATCATAGTCCATCATAGTCTCCAACAAATCACTGGGGATCAATCCCATCACGTAAAACGGTTACTCGACATATCAGGGCAATCTAGATATGGAGGAGGAGAAGGTATACAAAAGTCTGGATACGATGGATTATAATTGGTATTAACATCATCCGTCAATGATTGTTCTGTTGTTGATGGAGTATAACTCATTTGATGATTTTGTTTTGTTTGAATATGCAGTTATTACTATAATTAGAATAGATATAATAATAATTATCCATAAAAAGGATATTAGGAAAGATGGGACAAGCTCGAGAAACAGCCACAACTCAAGGAGATTCAAGCCATTTTTTTTTGATTTAAACTTGCTTAATTCGACTTTAAATTTTTCGAGCTTTAATAGCAAGTTCTATTTCGTTTATTTATTGACATCCTAAATAAAATGCTAATATGCATCTGTCTTAGTAATAGGATGAGCAATTTCTTTAGAACTATAGAATTAATCTCAAATTCAAAATTGAGGGATAATTATTGCAATAGTTTCATGAGTCGTTGGCGAAAATCAAAATAAATGGATTTACCTATCGTGACTGACAATAACTTTATTTAAGTATGGGATCTAAAAATCTATCTATTCGAACGGCACAATTATCCATTATTTTACCTTCGGTATTTTTGGACTTCTTCTATTACATCCTTTAGATATTTCCTCATCTCACTTTCATCAAATGACGATTATACGTCCTGTTTTTTCCACTATAGAGTTCTGTTGTTCCTTTGCAATTTCTGTTATCTTTCTTATAGTTTCCTGTTCCATGTGTGCTGATCCTATACTGTCTAATAATTTTGATTCATCTAACAAAGATTTTTTAATTGATCGACGTAGGGCTGAATCTACAGATATAGATATAGCAGAGCAGTATAGACCTACTAATATTAAATAAGTTGATGATCCTACTAGCATTACTGTTACAAATCCAAATGGAAGATAGGGTGCAAGTAGTTACATTTGCCGATGTGGTAACATTAAAAAGTATAAAACCCCATACAGTAATAATCAAATATTCTCTCAAAATGGTATTCTTAGGGACTTGTCTTTCTTGGTCATCTGCCCAAAATGGTGCAGCAAATAGAAGGCCGCCTGCTATCCCGGGGAACTGACGGTATATAACATTGTAGCATACAGTGGAACGTCTTGGTCTGAAATACCTGAATATGATAGGAATATAAGGAAAAATTAGGGCCGTAGGTTGTATTACAAAAAATAATGCTGGAATAATCATCAATCCCCAGAATTTTATCTTCCCCAATTTTTGAGAATGTTGATATAGCATTATAGCTTAACTAACCCACAAAAGCAATACAGTTACAAAATTAACTACACCATTATGATACTGGGAGACTGGCCCATTAGTGAATCCTGAGTGATACAACTGAAATGAGAGAAGGGCGAAGACTCGGAATCTCTCTCAGCGGGCATACTAAACAACACAAGGCTATTATAAAACAAGAAAAATTGTAAAGGATCTATAAACTTGCAAACTGCCGTTGCAGGGGACCCTATCTGAACAGGACCACATAGCTTCTAATTGTTCGATACCAGGATAGGAAACTTACTGCAAGTATTGCCATTGCAACGCCACCTATAGCATAATTAATTGTGGATCCTTAAAATGATCAGAAGAGCAGTGTGGGTAAAGAGATCCTGGTGACTATTTCTAAAACTATTACCCCGATCCTGATATAAAATGAATAAGTATTGAATTTTTTCCACAAAAAATGTTAAGATAAGTTAAAAAGTGACACCTTATCTCTAATTGGTTTACTTTTTTGCCTGATAAATTTTAAAAATTAAATACTGACATATTCCATATACATCCTGATATAATTATCAATAGAACAATTTCCCAATCAGATGAAACACTAGTTGCTGTAGCAGCGAATGAAAATCAACCATATCTATAACAGTAATGCCCAGAATTACTGAGGCAAAAGACAATACCAAATTTTTTAGTGTCAAATACTGAAAGTAATGGGTGATATATCACTGCTAGAACTGTCATTTCATTTAGCCTTTTCTATAATGTCCGCTAATCTTCCATCTCAATTACTAGTGTTAAATATCCAAAAAGTGCAGTTACTGATTTCCTCTAGCCAACAGAATCATGTGTCTCCTGGTACAGTTTTCTTTAATCGACTAGGATAAGGACAAACTTGATATATTATCAGGTTGACATGATCTTTAGTACAATGCATAATGCAATCCCATTATCTGAGTTTAATATTTTCGACATCTACTGTATCTTTTCTGTTGGAACCACCAGTTTAGTCTTGGAACCCATCGTTGTATAGAGATCTGGAGAGCAAATCAATATGCAATCAAACACTAGATTCTGGATTTTAGTTGTAATTGTAATCGGGAATCATATCTTTGTTAAGGGGGTAGATTACTTTCTCACTCCCATACTTTATTTTCTTTTAATGAGGATCCATATACATCATCGATAATTATTGAAGTGTTTATGGTTGTAATAATAGTGACTTCTTCTTATGGGTGGACATTCTAAATTGTTGAAAAATGCTATCTGATCAGGAAATAAGATCGGTAGGGGATGCCAGATCAGCCATCTTTTTGGCGGCGCGTGATAGTCATATGTCCAATGTACCTACACAAATATCAAATTAGAACTGTAACTATGAACAACAAGTTTTTTCCCAATAGGATAATCTTAATAATTTAGTAGTTGGATCTTATTTGCATAGTAATTATAGCATTCGAGACATTAGTATTTTTTTAATTAGTTAATGCTATAATACACCATAATATTTTTATCAGTTCTACATTTGACACAAATTATTTCATCGCCTTCTTTCTTTCCTTCTATAGTTATGAAGGTAACACAATTACTACAAAATACAAAATCTACAAGATTACTCTATGATCTCTAGCCTCTAGTTTCTCTTTGGTTAGTTTCAAGAATTCTCTTTCTGGTATAGTGATTGTATCTAAAGTTTTTGCAGCAATAATTTATTGTTTTTTCTAGAAGAAATTAGCTCAATAATCTTTGCTCTAAATTGTCAGGGTATAATTAACAATATCTATTATATTTAGAATTCAAAGGTAATGGTTATTGACAATAAAAAGATCAAGTTTAACTGTATTTTTCATTATACTAATACTATCTATACTTTACCAATCCCAGGGTATGAAAGTTCGATGAAAACATTATCATTGACCGTTTTTCCATCCTTAGGGATTAGCAAAAGATAACCTGAATATCTTTTCTGTCTTTAATTCTTTTTCGAGAGAAGATATTCTTTCACTTAGGTTAGTTAATAGACTTTCATTATCTTTTGCATCTTTCTTGACCTTGTTCATCTCTTCATCTTTTTCTTGTAATTTTCCTTTTATGAGATATATATCTTCCTGACTTTTTTGTTGATAATTTTGTAATTCTTGTTTCATTTTTTCTCGTTTATCAAATGTCAAGAGATCAACAATTTTCAAATAATCTTCAAGCAAATCTGTTTCTGTTGGACGGTAATAGGCTGAACTTATTCCAACGCTGTGGCAAAGCAAAATCTCTACATTAATTGGTTTCATTCCACCGTTTTCAGCTCGAGTTTTGAACCATTTTCTTAGAGAGTGTACTGCTTGATAGGGATGACGCTTTTTTCCATTTTCCAGCCTTTTTCTTAATCCTTGAGCCCAAATAGCCCTTTCAATTAATCTCTTTATTCCTGCTGATGCTAATTTATTGGGTCTAGTTACAAGTCCCGGTCCTCCCTGCACTGCCCCAGTATCCCACAGATCTCTCATAAGCCAGCTTTCTTCCGATATTAATTCGCCAGAATTTTCTCTATATTTCATCCAGTCCATCAGTGAGGACATTGCTTCTTTTGATATGAAGGTAAAGTATTCTTCATCTTCTCCAGCATAAACAATAACTTTCGCAGCTACAATCTCACCATCTCTTTCTATAGGTCTTATATGTCCCCATTTGAGATAGTCCCAAGCTCCTAATCGAATTCCAGACGAAGTCATCGTATAGACAATTGCTTTAATCCTTCTATCAGGATATTCTAACAATTTTTGAATTTCATCGTCTGTAGGAATTCGATCGTCTGCATAATTTCTTCCTCTGGGAAGTCCTCTAGAAATTTTTTTCCAAGGTATAGAAATATCAGCCATCTCACAAAATAATTTAATACTTTTGAGATAATTATTTACAGTTGATCCCGTTATTTCTCTTTTATGTACCCTTTCTAATTGAAATTGCATGAATTTCAATATAGAAGAAAAGATCCATTGAGTATCCTTCTCTTTGGATTTCAGAATAAAACATTTGCTTTTTTCTTCTGGCGTTGCACCTTCAAGTTCTAAAAAATCAAAAAATTTGTTCAAGCCTTCCGATATACTTTTGTCTGGTCATTGGCGATTTCATCGCATACAAATACAGTGACCAAATGTCATCATTAAGTTCTTGTGCTACTGCACTATTATGATTATTTTTTTGTAGTTCTACCACCTTTTCTATACACCTTATATTCGTAGAACCCACTTAAAAGAACCTATATCGTTGC
>CAWKJS010000013.1:0-69425 GCA_963850055.1 uncultured Nitrososphaeraceae archaeon
CGCGATAAATTTGACTATTATTTTGGGTTCACAGGAGAAAACTGTTATTAAATCAATATTAATTATACTTCAAGATTAGAACCACTAGGAAGGGGTGCTCCTCTCTCTTTTAATGTTTTAATCGCTTCCGCAAAGGAAAATGTATTGAGATCGTATTTGATTGATTCCAGGTATTCCATGAGTCCACCTTTACCCTTCAATTTTTGGATTCCCTTTTCCTCTAGTTCGAGAAAAATCAATAATACTTCTTTAATTATATTATGCCCAATTATTAGGTTTTTATCATACATTGTTACCTCAGGTATAGTTTCATTGGAATGGACTAGAGTTGACCTAATACCATAGAGCTTCTGAACAAATTCATTGATTACATATTTGGAATTATAAGTGGGTTTTGCTTAGTTAAAGAATTTTAAATTCTATAATATCTTTTTAACTAATTTTTTTAGATCTGTTTATTTGATATCAAAGTTATAATCGAATTGCTTAGGGTTTTTCAAATAAAACCTTGGCTCCGTAGTTTTTTTCTAGTAATTGAACCAAAATAGGATCATCAATTCCATTCTTCTTGAGATCCTCAATATTATAGGATGCTATTTCTCTAAAGAAATTTTCAAATCCTGCAGGCAGATAAGTCACCAGCAATTTTCCATCTGAATTTTGCTTCTTTTTAAAAGACCTTGGAATATCTTTTTCTAATTTTAAAATTGTTCCTGCAATTCCCTTAATATTTTGCTTACCGTAAACAATTTCGAAATCACCGTGAACCACACAAACTATTACGATTTCCTGGCTCTGTATATGCAGGGGGATTTCTTTCTCATCATCGCCTTCAGGGAATAAAATTTCTATTATTGAATATTCATCCCGGGTTTTGTCTCCAGACACTATAGTTTTGAATGTAATCCCATCTAAATCATATTTTGGAAAAAAGTTTTCATGATTCATGTCAATATTATTATTCTTAGTTTGTATTTTGGAATCACTTTCAATCAATATCATTTATTTAACAATCCAAAGATATAATCTTAGTGTATTGGAATTGAAAGTCTATATCAGTCTCTCTTTATTATATTGTCTTGAATCGTATCCCCATGTATGACAACTTTCGCCTACCATTTACAATTTTTACATATCAATTGTAATGATAAATTGAGTTAAAGTTAATTTGTGATTAGTTGACTCTGAGCTTTGGCTATAATTTAGTATGGATAAAAAAAGAGGCTATTTCTTATGGCTTGCTATATGTTCTAACAGATAATCCAGGAAAAGTCTCCATAATCAACGGTACAAATAAGATCGATAGTATGGAAATAATAGGAGGCAATCCTAAAAAGATATTATTTAACTCGGTTGATGGACTGGCCTACATTACCAAACAAAACAATTATTATTCCATAGATGTATTTGAAGATAAAATATTAAAAGACAATATTCCTATCAAGTATCTTTATGATGAAATTGTGGTCAATCCATCAACCGGATTGGTTTACATTGTTAGATGGTGATGTAGTATACCTAATTCAAAACGGTTCTGTTACTGATAAAATAATAGTCACAGAAGAAGAGGAAGAAGAACCAGAAAATTCGCTTTAATTAGAATTTTAAGAATCTGATGATTTGGTCTCAATTATTATATATTAGACATCAAATAGGCGAATGCACTATCAATAAACATTTCAAAAAAATCCCTTGTTTGATCTTCAAATAATTTCTTCTATCCTTACAATATACCTCTCATGTCATAATTGTAGCGCCATAAAAACCATGCAATTACATAGACAAGAATTCAATATGATAATGGAATAAAGGACTCACCATTCAAAAATAAATGATAAATTTTTTTACCTAGTTCGGAATAGTGATTTTGTGATAAGTTATGCGCTCTTAGCACAAATTAATGATAAAAGGGGTAATATTTGAAAGCAAATACAATCCTTAGTCAATTCATTGCGAAGGAGTATACAAATAAAAAATTCATAATCATATCTCTAGTCTTCATTGTTATTATAACCATTGATCTATTGATTAGTAATATAGCTGCCGCCTCTAGTATTGCGTCGACGCAGGCAACTGTAGGATTCATTGCTATAACCGTAGTATATGTTATTACACAGTTTTTCATTTTAGAATTTGTTAGGAAAAAGAGTGAATCATTAAAAGTCAGATCAAGTTTAGTGAAATATTTGGATAAGATCGTAGCTGTAATTCAATATTCTGTAATGTTACTACCTATATCTATTGTTTTAAGTATGCTCTTAAATGGTATATATTACACCGCAATTTTGACCTGGGGCATTTCTATCATTTATTTATTATCAATTACAATAATAAGCATACTTTCATTGCGCTTCTTTTTATGGTACAAGTCAAAGAAGGATTTTGTCATATTGTTATATGGATTGTCTTCTTTAATAATTGCAGTAAGAATAGCAGTAACACTAGCTTTTTATGTTATGCTACTTTTAGGAGTAACTCCAGAGAGAAGTATATTATCTGATGTTTTCATACAAGATTTTGACACTGACTCCATATTGGGGATTTTAAATAATGCCTATACTACAACTAGCAGTATAGCTTTTATGTTAATGTGGGTAGCAACCGCTATATTGCTTCATAATTATTATTATAGGTCAAAAAATGTCAAAACTTTATCTCAAATAAAATATTGGCTAATTGTGGCCATTATTCCTGCATATTCAATGAGTGATTACTTTATTTCAGATGTGGTCATACCTGTAACTATAGGATTTGACAACGTTAATTATGAGATATTTATTACCTTTCAAGGACTAGGCGCTGGGATTTTGTTAAGTATTCCTTTCTGGGTTATGGCCAGAAGCATTAGATCACGAAGTATTCCAGTTAGAGATTATCTAACCATGTCAGCTATTGGAATTATTCTCTTTTTTACAGCTAGCTCTGCAATGGTAGACCATGCTCCATATCCTCCGTATGGATTCCTAACAATATTATCCATGGCGTTATCGTCATATATGATTTTAATTGGATTATACTCATCTGCAATCTCTGTCTCATTTGATAGAAATTTACGTAGCTTTATACAAAAATCTGTAATCAATCAGTCAAAGTTATTAGACAGCATTGGCTCAGCAGATTTATATCAACAAATCGAAAAACAAGTAGAGAAAAAACTGGACGAGATTTCCACGGAGACAGGTTTTGAATCACATATCGACGAGTCGGATATCAAAGAATATTTACAACAGGTTATAGATGAAATACAAAATCAAAAGAAAGGATCATAACCATCTTATTTTCAGCTAAATGAGATCTACATCCTACTTATAAACACAGAAATAATGAGATTGGAAATAATTGTATCTCTTTGTATTTATTCCAACCCTAACCCCAGGGAATTACATAAATAGAAGTACCTTATGATGTTATTAATGAAAAGAATAGTATTAGCAGTTTCGGTATCTACGCTTTTGATCGGCGTTATTTTTATGATCAATAGTGCAAGCACCACTTCAGCGCTTCTTGGGGACCCGGGTCATGATCCTAGTCATGAATGTCCTCCAAATTGCGAGCCAAATCCATGTCCATGTACTAATCAATGCTCATCCTGTGGTTGTCCTTGTTCAGGATCATATGGTGGTGGGAGTCATGATGAATATGATGATTCAATGTATATGCATGCACCAAAAGTAGAATTCCCAACTATAGAACAATTGTTTGAATACTACTATGACCATGGCATTAAAAAAGATGAATTTAATATTATTTCTAACACCAGCGAAGGATCTCCATCTGATATGCATGCCGCAGTAATTGGAGACACAGCATGGGGTGCATGGCTAGGTAAAATAAACGGTACAAATCATGTATTCATAACTGTCAGCCGCGACAATATGAAAACCTTTGAAGAGCCTATTATTTTGAGTCCTCCAAATGGTGGAAATGCTACTAATTTACAACTAGGTGTAACAGATAGCGGAAGGTTTGTAGACCTTACATGGGAAGGAAGCGTAAATGGTACTAACACAATATTTTATAGTAATAGTATGAATTTTGGACAGGACTTTAAAACATATCCCATAAACTTACCAAATGAAGGAGACGCCAGCAGTCCTGTGCTGGAGGTTAGAGGAGAGAGCGTAGCACTATTATGGAAACAACAACAATCATTTGGAAATCAAACCGGTGATGTTTTATATATGCATGGAGGACATTGGTAATACAGAGAGATAAATCTCTTTAGACCTAAAAAATTTATCTTTCATTTTTTAGATTATCTCTTGATAATTTTATCTACAAATAGTTCAGGATATGAGAATTAATTTTTTATGTACCAACCATGAAACTAATGTCAATAATGCAGTTATTAGCATTCCTAAAAAGACCGGAGCCAAAATGGAATTCAGTAGAACTACGATTAAGGTTATGGCTATCGATAAAAGTGCAACGGCGGTAGAAATAATTCCCAGTATCTTTTTATCTATCAATATTCATATCTTTTGCCTTGAAAGTATTAAGATTTTCTGACATAACCGGTAATCCAAACTCGGGTATCTGTCATATGGCAATAATCAGTTTATTTTTATCAAATTTACAAGCAGACTAATGCTTTAGGGCTACATTGGCAAAATTTATCTCCATTGATTTCCATACATTCTTACAAATAATAGACATTTCCTAACATCTCTACATTATATCGTCACCGATCTGTTTTTGACTCGATGTAGAATTGTTTATGTGCAGTTATCCATGCTTAATTTATTTCGACAGTTGATTTTTCATTTTTTGTTTAATTAATGGTAGGAATGATCTAACACTCATGAACGGATTTCTACATGAGTCAGGTAAAAGACATCGATTAGTCATCCGTATGTTGGTGAAATCGGTATAAGTCATACTCCCGTGTTCGGTGTATCCTCAATGAGTGGAAAAGCAATCAAGTAACGGGCCACAATATATAGTCAAATTTGTTACTAATCCCCACGCGCCAGACTGTTACTACTTGACTTATATATCTACTATAAATTAAGCACTAATATGCATAATCGGATCAAAGAATTCGTTGTGCTATTCAATGTCATAGAACCCTGTTATTTTGAGATCTTAGATGTTATAGAACTTCTACTTGGTTGAGATCTTAGAATCTAATTCTAAAACTGCTAGAATATTAGAGTATTACATCTAGTTAGCAAAATCCAAATATTTTCTATACGTACTTAGACTATGAATAAGAAATTTAAATCTGAAGAACATAGTAAATCCAAAACCACATGTAGAATATTTGCAGTTTTTTTTATTTCTGCATTTGCGTTTGGATCTATCCTGACTATTACGACCGTTACCACAGGATATGCATACCAATGTTTTGGTACCATACAGAAATGTGTCTGCAATGGGTCTGACAATGACTGCAATACAATGAAAAGTAAGGAATGCAAGGGAGAAGTAGTTGATAACAAGTGTACAAAAAAATTAATAAATAACAACTTGGAACTAGCAATTCAATAGCTACACAAAAGATATTTTTCTATTTTTTCATAATACTGTCCCTAAAGTCCACCTTGTCATGTCATATTGTCATTCAAAATAAATATTTTCGATGCATTGGAACCATACTACCACTGAGAACTAATCCCCATGGATGAGAACTGCTACTAATTCTTTTACCAGGCTTGGGCTTGACTATTATTAGGACGTGATTTTCAATGTTAAAATTAGATTAGCTCTATTGGGTTTACTGTATTTTCAGAGTGATAGATGGCATTGAGAATGAGATTCTTCTTTAAGTTATTCATAAGTAAACCTCTTACCACTGTTTGACATTGACCTGGGTTACCTAGGTATCCCTTCTTTCCTGAGTTCCCCAGAATTCGAAATCAAATTTTCTGCGATTGCAGGTAAGGTTAACATAATTTTTCTAAAGCCTTTTATATTTACAATCTAAAATTAGATTGTTCATGTCTATTAATCTCTCAGTATATATGATGATTCTATTTTTAATAACTATTGTATTAAGCCCAACAATAAGTTCATCAGTATCAGCCTCGCCTTCTACAGCTATTAATAATTCTTCTACTTATCCTGTATCCAACTTCTCCTCATCTTCTTCATCTTCCTCCTCATTTACTTCTTTGACAACAGAAAAAGAAAAAAATAATTTATCATCCTCAACAACATTTGAAATAACTGCCAAGTTAAAGGCACTAATAAAGGATAAAATAGACAGCAATAAATCTAATGCTGCTATGGCTATAGGATTTATTGATCCTAACGGTACCCAATTCTATGGTTATGGAAAATTATCTAATGAAAGCAATAATACTACGATAGACGAAAATACAGTTTTCGCCATCGGGTCTAATACTAAAGTATTTACCACTATTCTCCTGGCGGATATGGTAAACAAGGGTCTGATTAACTTAGATGACCCCATTGAAAAGTACCTTCCCTCCAATGTTAGTGTTCCTCAATTTAATGGCCATAAAATTACCATCGAAGATTTAGCTACACATACATCAGGATTGCCTGAATTTCCTGATAATTATTGTACTTACTTTTTCGATCTAGCCCAATCAGGAGTTCAGGATTCAGTGCAATTCCGAACAGACGTGTTTAACTGTACTAAAGACTACACCTTTGAGCAATTTTATCAGGCACTTTCAAACTTTACTCTGACAAGAGAACCCGGTTCAAAAGTTGAATATTCAACATTCGGTACAGGTTTACTTGGCCACATTTTAGCCTTGAAATCAAACATGTCTTCTTTTGATGAACTCTTAAAACATGATATGCTGGACGTGTTAGGAATGAATGATACAGGCTTTGTTCTCTCAGATTCACAGAAATCTCGTTTGGCAGTTGGACATTTCAATGGTGAGGAGTTACCCTCTCTCAACTTTTCAAACCCCATTAACCCAGGTGGTGGCCTCCATTCAACCGTAAGCGATATGTTGAAATTTCTATCCGCAAATATGGGATTAATTAAAACAGAATTAGATAGTGCCATGCAAGAGTCGCATTTAATAAGACTAAACTCAGGTCAAGTATTACCTAACAATTTACAAACGTCCGAGAAAAACAGCAATATCGGGCTATACGTTGGTTTAGGATGGTTTATCACTACAAACTATGGTCACGAAGTCATATGGCATAACGGAGCTACTATGGGAGGATACAACGCTTACATGGCATTTAATCCTACAACTGAGAGAGGTATCGTCATATTGTGTAGTACCCGATTTAGCGGACATCAACATGACAACTATTAGTTTCAGTCAGAATGATGAGCTATCCTCTCTGATATGGGGATTACTCAATCAGTAATTGTGATCAGTAAGCTTTATTGAAATTAGGACACGATAATGATTTTTAATGTGTAGATCCCATGCCTTGCTATAATATAAAGTTGGTTCTGTTACTGTAGAGGCTGTTTGTAATAGTTACCTGTCCACATTCTTTAAGTTTGAAAAATACTCCTCAGATAACATTATACATAATAATACATTCACCAAATCCTTCTGCCAACTTTGGGGATGAGAAATCAAAATCTGTATTAGAACCCCTTTACCTACAGGAATCAAATCCCCACGCGCCCAGACTGTTACTATTCATTATACTAAAGCCATCGATATTAACCACTAATAACCTGAATCGGATCAAAGAATTCAGTGTGATAATAGACGTGATAGAACCCTATTACCACCGTAAACCTACCCTAAGGAAGAGAACTGTTACTAACAATATAATAATTTCGTTGTTAATCATTCACCTTTTACGGATTTTATATAAATATTAGAAATGAACATGTTTTTATAGTACTTTGTGCACCGACGTCCATGAGTAAAAAGGACAAAAATTCTCAAGAAACAAAGAAGCAATCGACAAAAAGTAAACTAACATTATCAAACACTGAAAATTTATTTGAATTTGACAATAATGTATCCTTAAATAAAGAGAGGAGGCATGGATTTATAGGCCAGAAACCAGGCCAAGACGATCAGGAACACTACAAAACAGTAGAACTTAAGCCAAGGGACCAAAGAACTGTTTTACCTGAATTTAATGAAAATGCTAAAACGATTGATTCAAAAAAAGAATCAAAAGAGGTAAAAATTAAAAAATGACTCTTTATTTTTGTAACTTCTATCCAGCAAAAGTGTGGATATCCATAATGTGGTATGATCCAACATGCGGAGAAGGTAAACCAGGAAATTGCTGGCAAAGACAAGGATGGTTTTCAATAACACCTGGTTCATGTAAGAAAATATTGCCTAATGCAGTTTATCCTGATGTGGGGGATGATTTATCAGATATTAACCGTTACTATTGTTTTTATGCCGTGGCAGCTGATGGAGCAAAATGGTCCGGCCCGTATATGAGGGGGGTAACAAACAGCGCATACCACCGATGTGATTGTCTTAAATATTCTCACAGCGACTTAAGTGCAGGATTTAGACTTTTTGATATAGATAGCAATGATGATTTTACCGTTAGCCTAATACCCTAAGATCGACAGTGTTCTAAAAAAGTGATTTAAAATTTTTAACAAGTTATCTTTTCTCTATTTTTATAGTCAATTCCTGTGTAATCAGGTTAAGGAATCATCATAATTTCACTAATGTTGAGGAGTTTGTAATATGTGTAGCAAGTAGTACTTGATATTGTTCGTCATCTGTTTGAAATACAAAATTAGTAAAGTATTAGACTCTCAGGAGATGCTTCTCATATGTATTAGAACCCTACTACCACAAGGAACTTAATCCCCACGGATGTATGCCAAATTTTGGATCAATTTTACAAAAAAGTGAAATGAGAGGCAATTACGATTGTAACGAAATAGAATATGATTCTGAGGAGTTTGACTACAATATAAACAATTTAATGAATATGAGTAGTCAAAATTTAATATATCTATCACTTGACATCCAGATGATATGTTACTTCAGTTATGAAAGTAGACGGTGCTGTAACTGTAAAATCAGTAACTATGCCCTTAAATTGAATGTCATGTGTACCAACAGGAAGTGGTTCTAGCATTATCCAATAGCCATATGAAACTGCTTCATTTTTAGTTCCAGCAGGCAAGCCTAAGTCATTACCTTCTGACATAGTAAAATTGTATAATGGGGAGAAAGTTTTGTAGTTTTCCAAATCATTAATCTTATTTCCATCTACACTCGCTTCCATAGATACGTGCTGGTAAGGAGATGCACACTTTGCTAACTCCGCCTCGGTTTTAAATGATGGGTTTGTAACAGCATCGCAGCTCCAGTTAATTATTGGAAACATTATTGCTTTTCCTTGAGGTATTGTACATGTTCTTTCTGCGGAGCCCCCTGCTGTTCCTGCGAGAAACCAGACAGGACCTGATTGATTTATCGCACAGTTCTTGCCTGTAGTGTCCTTTATGGGGTTGTTTTCTTCAGGTATTGAATAACTCCACTGCCACCATTTTGCTGCCCATTGTCCATAAGTCAATCCATATGGCTTAGAGTCAACTGGAAACACTTCAAACGCATTTACAAGATTTATGCTAGTCATCATAACAATAAAAAAAGTAATTAAGCAAAAAGTAAAGAAACGGCAAGATATCTTTCCATATATGGTAGATACATCCATCTACAAATAAAGATGATGAGTACTAAATAAACTTTTAATTATTGCCATTACTAACCAATATGACTCAAAATAGATTGAATGATTGAATGATTGCTTTGAATAGTCAATAATACTTAATAATTGGGAGTAATAAAATGATCTATTAAATTCCGGAAATCTGTCAAGAATTCAAAGGAGATTGCAATAGACCACAAAAGATTATGGTTATCATTCAATATTCTTACAGCTGTTTTAATTTTAGACATTCTCATTTCTAAAATGTTTCCTGTCGTTAATAGTTATTTGAATAGTCTGGTTTGGATTTGGATATTTATCTTCCTCGCTGCACTAATAGTATTAAGTCAATATATAATACTTTATTTTGCTAAACCAAAAACTCTGGGTATTGGCAAGATGTCCAGTACAATGCATTTGTCTTTACTAAATCGGGTTATAGGATTAATTCAGGGAATCCTGTACGCCATAGTGGGTTTTTGCATTTTTCAAATGTTGTATGGAGAGGAATATTACACAAATATTCTTTCAATCATTGCTACGATAAGTTTTTCAGTTGAAATTTTTATTTTGGGTCTCTTGACATTAAAACTGGTGAATTGGTGCAAACTAAATAAAAGTAAAATTCTGTGGATGTTCATCTTGTCTTCTTCTTCTTTGGCCATTACAGGGATATTGATGAACCTTCAAATTAACATTCTATTTGAGAATTCTCTTTCTAGAGTATCAGATGACATGCCGGGGATATCTCCAGCTTTAGCTGGAAATTCACTTATTGAATTTTTACAGGGAAGTTATTTTATTTTTGCATTGGTATCTTTCACATTGATGTGGATAACAACGGCATTTCTTTTATATCACTATTCCAAAAAGGTCGGAAATAGAAAATATTGGTTTATTATAGCAATCCCGCTCGTTTTCTATCTGAGTCAGTTTATTTTCCTTAATACCGAAATCTTCGCAGTACTCATAAATTCAAATCCTTTCTTTTACATCATTGCTCTAAATACTGTATATTCGATGAGTCTTCCCATTGGCGGAATCTTGTTTGCAGTTGCATTCTTAATGATGGCCAAGACTGTAGGGAAAGATAATCCCAACGTACAGAATTATCTTAAATTGAGTGCCTATGGAATTTTGTTAATTTTTGTGGCTTCACAAACTACCATAACCAGACTTAATTTCCCTCCTTTCGGAATATTAAGTATCTCTGTAATAGGCTTAGCCTCTTACATTTTGTTTATTGGGATGTATTCCTCTGCCATTTCAGCTTCAATTGACAAAGAATTAATGCGATCAATTCGTCGTGCTACCATTCAAAAAGCTCAATTTCTTCATAACATAGCAGAAGCTGAGATTATATCCCATGTTTTGCAAATAACAAAAAGACAAGAAGAAAAATGGAAAGAGGAAGTTGGAATAGAGTCATCTTTATCTGAGGAGGAAACAAAAGATTATTTGGAAAAGGTCCTATTGGAAATAAAACAGCTAAAAGCTACAAAAAAATGAGCCTTGCGGAAATACAAACCTATTCATTAAAAGTTTAAGTATATCTTTTCTTAATTGATTTTAGAATCCCATTTAAAATACCGATATCGGCACGAATCCCCACGCGCCCAAACTCAATGATTCTCTTGGTAATACCACAGTGCAAATAAGAAGTGAATATCTCTTAAAGATCTCTTCTAAAATAATAGATTTGATTTGAGAAATAATTAGGTATTGGTTACATTATCATGTTTATTGCTACCCTTACTGAAATAATTGAATCTATCTATCTATAGCACAGACTAGACTAGCATCTAACTTCCACCTACAGCTGCAGGTGATTGTGACGCTAGTGTCGGTTGTGTTGCTGTTGTATAGCAGCCTGTTTGAGAGCAGCGTTCATTTTTACATTATTATCTGCACCAAGTTGAACATTCTCTCCGCCTAGATTCATTAGAAGTAATGCATTGACATTGCCACCGAGATTCACAGGATTTCCACTCACAAGATCTAAACCTGTAGATTGTTCGGTCAGGTCTATAAAATATTGTGCTTGACCTGGAGCAGTAGAAGCTATTCTCTGTATTGGGACTATTGCGGATTGTGTTGTTTGCCCATCTTGTATTTTAGCTCCTACAAGTTGAATTCCTTTTTCGTCTGGTAAATTGAGTAAGACTTTCCCACTAGTAAGAATACATGGATCAAATGCTGCAAGTATTCGTGCTTTCCCATTTTCCATTGGGGAGGGACCCAAGACAGTAGTTGCGGACTGTGGGGGACAATCTGCAGTGGGTGTTACTGCTCCGTCAAGTGTTCGTACTGTCAATCCTCCATCATTTCTCACAGTGACTTGATCATTGTTAATATTTGTTTTAGTAACGATAACCGTCTTTGTAGTTGTAGCCGGTGTGGTAGTTGTAGCCGGTGTGGTAGTTGTAGCCGGTGTGGTAGTTGTAGCTGGTGTGGTAGTTGTAGCCGGTGTTGTAGTTGTAGCTGGTGTGGTAGTTGTAGCCGGTGTGGTAGTTGTAGCCGGTGTGGTAGTTGTAGCCGGTGTGGTAGTTGTAGCCGGTATGGTAGTTGTAGCTGGTATGGTAGTTGTTTTCGCTGATGGGTTATCAGAAATGCACTTAGAACCACTAGGAGTAGCGGTTCTAGGAAAAACACTTACGATATGAGATCCTGCTGGACATGTTCCATCTGGATTTGTAGGTACTTCTACTTCTTTTGGCGCTGGTGTTTGGCTAGGTTGGTTATCTGATACACATTTAGAACCGCTAGTAGCCCCTGACCCTGTCTTTCCACCAAACCCTACGATATGAGATCCTGCTGGACATGATCCATCTGGATTTTTAGGTACTTCTACTTCTTTTGGTGTTGTTGTAGTTGTAGGTTCTTTACAAATTGGAAGATTTTGTATTTCGGGAGTAGATAAGCAAATAGCTTTGTTCTTACTTTCAGAACTTACAGGGGGAGTAGTAGTCGGCGCTGATGGGTTATCAGAAATGCACTTTGAACCACTAGGAGCATTCGACCCTGTCTTTCCACCAAACCCTACGATATGAGATCCTGCTGGACATGTTCCATCTGGATTTTTAGGTACTTCTACTTCTTTTGGTGTTGTTGACGTCGTTGATCCCCCTGGTAATGTAGTTGTAGACTGTGTAGTACCTGGACCGACACATACACCTACGCTTGTTTCAGCAGTTCCAGTTGGACATTTTCCGTCAGGTCCTTTAGGAAAAGTTTGTGGTCCTCCTGTAGATGTGGTGCCACCTGTTTGTTCTGTTGGTGTCGTCGGTGTAGTTGGTGTTGTTTGCCCTGCTGACGTAGTAGGTCCTGTTTTACCTGGTGTTGTAGTTGTCCCAGTAGTGGTTGTTGCTTTATTGCAATCCGGACTCGTTGGATTGTATCTGCAATAAAATGTCCCGTCTGTTGGTGTCGTTGGTTCTGTTGTTGATGTTTTATTGCAATCGGGATCGGTGGGATTAGATGCACAAAGATAGAGCCAACCGGAATCAGGAGGATTTGTAGTTGTAGCTGGCGTTGTAGTTGAACTTGTCGTAGTTGATGATTTACAAGCTGGATCGGTGGGATTAGATTGGCAGATAGAACCAGAACGTGCTTCAACTTTCTTTTGAGTTTCGTCAAATGTAGTTGGGCTTGTGGTTGTCGCTGATTTACAAAATGGAGCATCAGGAGAAGTCGTACAAATATCATTCTTGACAGATCCGGAATCTGCAGGGATGGAACCAGATGGTGCTCCTGGTGTGTTTGTAGTTGTGGTATCTGGTGTTGTACCTGATGCTGTTGATTCTTTACAAGCGGGATCTGTGGAATCAGATTGAAGACAAACAGGACCAAAATCAACACTGAAACGTGAGTCAGCTTCCTTTTGAGTTTCCACCCATGTAGTTGGGCTTGTGGTTGTCGCCGATTTACAAAATGGAGCATCGGGAGAAGTCGTACAAATATCATTCTTGACAGATCCGGAATCTGCAGGAACGGAACCAGATGGTGCTCCTGTTGTTGTACCTGGCGTTGTTGATGATTTACAAGCTGGATCAGTGGGATTGGATTGGCAAGGATCAGTATAGAAATAATCTCCCCACAGAACATTTGGTGTTTCTGATAGTGATGGAGATGGCGTTGTCCCTGTACCTGTCCCTGTACCACATTCTTCCGTTGTAGCTGCCTGACTACCGTCGGGACAACTTACAAGTTCGGGCTCAGTTTCTTCTTCTGGTACTTCAGGCTCTGACTCTACTTCTGACTGTTCATGTTCTGACGAACCATCATTCCCATCTGAACTACTACCTCCATCTGAACTACTACCTCCATCTGAACTACTACCTCCATCTGAACTACTACCTCCATCTGAACTACTACCTCCATCTGATGGACTAGCAAAGATATTAGATGACATTATCATGGCTGGGTTAGCAGATAGCATCATGGCTAATGCCAAAACTATAGTGAAATTGGCCACAACTTTTGGATTCATCTCTATTACTCCTCCTCACAGTTGCAGTCATATTTTAAAATCGACTTAAAGTCACATAATAATTTCAAATTATCAGATGAGATGAGTGCATTATTACTCATATCTCTATTATCTCTTGTTTTTCTGACGCCCACACTTCTATCCATAATTGGGTACGACTTCGCATTTTTGCTGTAAAGACACATTATCACGATTGTATACTGGAATCAATACGGTGGCTTCTATATAATCATTTTATCACCTGCATTATCGATGTTCTCAAATTGTAAAACCTGTACTTCTGTAATACATTTAACAAATCATTGATAATTTTATTGTCATACATATGGCATCTTAATTTAATAGAATAGGTAGGATTCGGTGTATAATAAAATAATTTGATTCTTGTACTCTTTCTTAATCTAATTATATGCAAGTTTGAGGTACATCTAATATATTTTTGGGAATGATTCGCAATTATTAAATATGAAAAATAGTATTATTGTATCAACATGATAAAGAATGAGATCATATTGGCAATATCAATTCTCTAATTCTTACATTAGTTCCAACCGCTTACGCTCAAAAGGGCACCTTTATAGTAAAAGTAACATTTATTGACAGTTCAAGAAATGGACCCAATGATGTAAGTTTCTACATACAAGAATATCCGGAATATTCACGGGACAATATTGATCTAATTGATGCAATGTATGATGATGATCCTGATAGTCCTGATGGACAGTATACTACTAGAATAGTTATACCATCTGAGTCGATTGATACAAATGAGGATTTTCATGTGTGTGGTTGACGAAGATGATGGAATTATATATGATTGCTTTGAAATGACAAACAGTCCTAAGAAAGGTCCAGAACACCTTACAGTTAGGGTATGACAAAATGATCCATCAAAGTTCACAATTTTGATTATCTCATACTTTTTAAAGACACGATCATTTTAACTCAAGCTATAATTTTACAATATGGTTTCGGATTATCCAAAAAAAGTTTAAGTGTATCATTCTATTATTAATTATAGAATCCTAATTAAAACACCGATATCAGCACGAATCCCCACGGGCCCGCTGAGTAATAGGGTTCATATATCAGATCAACATTAACGAATGTAGTCATCAAGGAGTGATGTAGTTGCCAGTTAAACTTTCAACCACAGTAAATAATATCCAGACCATACCCAACGAAACTAATCAAGTTTTGGTGAGAATTTTATGAATTTATGAAATCATCGGGTACATCCGAAAAATATCAAAATAATAACCTTAAGACTATTATAGCTTTTGGAAAATTTTTGGAACCTTCTATATCATTCCAAACTATTTCTAAGAGGGATCAAGTAATAGCTTTTCTTGACACAAAAATAAAGAATTCACAGATAGATCCAGATAAAAGGTGGATAACAACATGGAATGACTATCTTGGTCGATTAAAATATTTCTTTAGATGGTTACACAATACTAGAAATTCTAGCGGATTACGAAGTACTAATCCCTACAACGAAGATGCATATATTCCAATTACTGAATGGAAAACACCCACATTTTTAGGAATAGATAAAAAGAAAACGAAACGACTAAGCCCTTATCTAGAATCTGAGCTTTGGGAGAAGGAGGATATTCTGACTATTATAAAATATGACAATTACAAAAGAAATAAAGCTGCTTTAACGCTGCTTTGGGATTTGGATGCACGTCCCCATGAGGTTACTCTTTTAAAGATAAAACATGTTCGTCTTAAAGAAAAATATGGTGAAGGCGAGATACCCTATGAAGCAAAAATGGGTACTGGACCTATTTTATTGACTTGCTCTTTTCCCTATGTTAGAGACTGGCTTAACGAACATCCATTTAAAAATGAACCTGATGCGAGATTAATTTGTAATATTATTTCATAGAACCATACTACCCCTAGAAATATAAATTCTTATAAAACTTTTTAATCTATTCAAATGCGGCAAATTTTTACAATTCATGTACCTTAAGCTGACTGAAAGGAAGGGGAAAACCAAAACGCAAGACCTTCAAAAATGTACATACAATCTCTTGTATTAATTATGTTTCAAAAGAAAGGCATAAAAGGTTTGGTATTATTTAAAGCCAATCGAAATAACGTATTCATATAACAAATCTCTTTACAATTTGTTTCTGATCCATGATAAGGTAGAGATTTGATTTGGATTTTTTTTATTATTTAGTTTATCTATTTTATTTCTAATATACAATACAATTAAATCGATAGCAGACATCTTAACTATAGATTACTGTTTTAATCATTACATCGAATTAATTGTTTGAATTCTTCTTATAGTAATCTAATTTTCCTATAATTTTTAGAAAGAACAGTCAATACCATCGAACTGTCAAATTGTTTATAAGTACAGTAACAGTTTAAGTCCAAAAGCGAAAAAAATGGTAAAGTCAAATTTGACAGTAGTTTTTGACGATAAAAGGGAGGACTATCAAACTTTCTAAAAATTTGTTTATTAAAATAGTTTATTTTAACAAAGGTATTAGGTATTTGAGACTATAGTAAAAACATATTTAAGTATATATTTGATTAAAGTTTTTCTATTCTTTGCCAATAAAAGCAGTTTAATCACAATACTATTATACTTCCTTGATAGCATAATAGTAGAAGATGAGTTTTATAAGAAAATTAGGATTTTTAATAGTTAGTCTAATTATCTAAACAATAATTTGGTTGATTTTTCTTCCTGTTCCCTTTCTTGGCCTTGTAAGCACTATAATCACAATACTATTGTTAAGCTTTCTTTCGGGGCCGTTTCTCTGATATGAGCTTTGGTGATGCGGTAGTTACGCAAATATTTGTTACTATAATGCCAATAATTGTATTATATATTTTTTTAGAACCAGCAAAGGATCTCAAGGATGGGTTCGGTTTTATGATATTTATATATATTCTCGCTTACATAGTTACTCCCACCGCAGTTGCCTGGCGAGACAAATGAACCAAACTAAAATCTATCTATTCAAGTTGGTTCTTTGTTACTGACGTATTGTGCGAGACAAAAGCCTTGGCGCTAAAGCTGTCTGTATAGTATACGTTATTGGGGTTTCTAGAAGACTCGATTCCCAATGTTTTCCCTAAATCATGGGCAGAAGGCGATAGAAGTGTAACAACAGGTCCATCAATTGTCAGCTGGTTAAGCCGGACTATCTCGAAAATCCTTATCTGCATTATATTTCATGCTCAATGTATATTTATCTTGCTGATACCTATGACAAAACAATAAAGCAATGTGTGTATGAAGACTATTTTCCAAATAAAGCTGGCCCTATTGGAGAACCCGCTGAAATTATAGTTGATGGTAATACAAGCGGATATCAAATTCCTGGCCGTGAACCATTTCGATACTATTAACAAATATACGTCTTTTTCTAATGGTGAATTCCTTTATGTATTTAGCTGAGAGGGGATGACTGAAGTGGATGTGGATATCAAGAATAATGGTCTGGTATATGATCAAATGCTAAAATCAATTCAATTTGTAAATAGCAATGTGGACAACAGCACCGACAACAACGACAATTAGATGTCTGACATAAAAGGA
Organism: uncultured Nitrososphaeraceae archaeon; assembly: GCA_963850055.1. Taxonomy (GTDB): domain Archaea; phylum Thermoproteota; class Nitrososphaeria; order Nitrososphaerales; family Nitrososphaeraceae; genus Nitrosocosmicus. The sequence goes on from CAWKJS010000013.1 coordinate 17,655, forward strand.
AATTTGGTTTGGGTATCGTAAGAGGATTACCAATAATTAATAACTTAATCCGTTTTTATAATAATTTAAAAATAATTGTATCAATAATTCATGTCAAGAAAAAAGAGATCATTGTTTTTATATTTCCTTGAGTAATGCCGTCGCCATCATGGTTGGACTTGAAATGCTGAGGCTATTTGAAAATGTACAATCTACATATTATTGCAAAATTTATTCAATAATTACAATAAACAATATTTATAATTAAAATAATTATCCTTTTCAACCATAACTTTATATTATTGTTATCATACTCCATTATTATGCAATACAACACAAAATCAAATATGACTGTATTTTACATACTTGTGGCTGCATCTGTAATTATAGTTGCCAGCGGCTTGGTAGTAATACCCCTTATCAATGAGGCAGCAGCTGGTCCTCGTGCATTAGATACAAGATCTGAAGTATTAGCATACTACGCAGTGAATAGTGTATCAAGTACAGGATCGTAAATTCATTAATCTTTTTTTTATAAATATTTTAAAAATCTAGTAGGTTTAAAGCTTTCGTATCAATAACTTGTGCTAGGCCGTCTCTAACATATAACATGGAACAATCCCCACATGCTCAAACTTGTACCTAACCTTTGCCATAAATGACTAAATTGATCTTTACAAAAATTTATCTAATTAACCGTTCCCATATATCTTTTGGGTTCGATAATCGCTGGCGGCTTTGTACTCATGGATTAAAACATACTATTAACTTGAAAACCTAAAAGCATGTAGTAACAACGCATATAACTCAATTACTTAGATGCCAATATATTTAACCTGACATAGTCAAGGTTCCATTTCAATTCAGGATAGTCTTTCTCAATCAAGTTTAAAATTGATTCACCGAATTTATTCCTTAGTTGTTCTGACGGAAGATATTTCAAGTATGGACCTAACACTACTGTTTTTAAATATAGTAAATAGTTACTTTTGTTATCGAAATTGACATTTGAGTTTGAAAGGTAGACATGAAGATGTTTGAATCCAATATCCTCTAGAAGATTTTTCGTGTCATGAGGTTTTGCAAAATTCCATGACTGTTTCCATTCAGAAAAATATTGCTTGAATCCTGACGAGTCCTTCACGGTATTAAAAACTGAAATTGTCTTTTTCAAATTTCCAAAACCACCACATTGGATGAGCAATTCGCCCTTGGGATTCAGCAAATTATAGAAATTCTTAAAAACCTTATCGTGGTCAAGTATCCAATGCAATACCGCATTAGAGAATACTATATCAAATTTTATTTGCATATTTCCAAAATCCGCATCCGTCAGATCAGATTGGATTATAAGGATATTCTCGATACTACTTAAGATCTCTGTTGCCTTTTTAATCATATGGGGATCGTTATCAACAGCATAAATTTTGCCATCGCTAATTAATTGAAATAGAATTTTTGTAATTCTCCCCGAGCCACAGCCTGCGTCGAGTTACAGTCTCGTTACCGGACCATTTCCTCTGTTTAATTATGAATTTAGCCCATTCTTCCTGGGCATCGGAAACAATGTCGTAAGTATCAGCATCCCAAAAGGGGGAGTTTTCCGTCACTGTGTTCCTCACAGTTATAAGAGTAATTATAACTTTTGATCTTTGAATTCTATATAATTCACCTATTCTTCCTCCTTAGAGGCGAAATTGAAGAATTAATTCAGTCCAGATGTTCTAGCGTGTTTATATCGAAATGCCAACAAAAGCTTGATAATAAAACAAATGATGCAATCACAGGCTCACATTGCAAGCATCATATAATAAGTAGTTTTTAAATTTAATTAGACCAAGTTGAAAACTTGAACCCTTATTAATAGTCAAATTTGTTATAAGTTCAACGAATCTAAACAAAACGATATTATGAATGGGTAATAACATCATTTCCGAATTAAATCACATTTCCCTTGAGGAAAATAATAATGGGTCATTAGTCTGCAAATGTTGTTACTGGAGTTAGGCCGTCAGAAGATAGAATATGTCTTCTAGCCGTGATTAGTGTTGCTCTCATTCTGACCGCTTGACCTAAAGTGAACATACACATACATTCATCGTCTGTTAAATCAAGGTAGTTCATGAACATTGTTCCATTTGAATCAGTATCTATACAACATTGTTCCGTTGATGGGAAGGTAGGAGAACCACTATTCCGTCCCTTTTGATGAGGAGTATCACTCACCTCATCGTCATCATCTTTTCCCGTACCATCCTCCTGATTTTCCCCAAAGGTGCATTAGGCTGAGCCAATGTCCGATTTCATGGGTTGCAGTTCTACCCAATTGGCGATGAGGCCTTCGATCACCAACGGTACCAAAAGAATCATAATTTATTACTACACCATCATGTTTGGCCTCTCCCCCCGGAAATTGGGAATAACCCGAAGCAAGTTCTAATATTCCTGCATCATTGTTATGATAAGTTAAATTACATATCCAAATGTTTAGATATTTATCGGTTGGCCAAGGATCATGTCCTCCTTGATCTGAATGTTTGATAGGCTGATTCTTATGCCCCAAAGGATCACCGTGTGGTTCTATAAATTGAATTTCTGATGTTGATGTTCTAGTAATACCATTTGTGGAATTCCCATTAGGATCTCTTACAGCTAGAGCAAATTCTATATTAGTATCTGCTACAAAGGGTAAGAATGGTTCTGGTACATTCTTCACATCCTCATTCAGCTTCCTAAAGTCACTATTTAGAGCTTCAATTTGAGAAGTGACTTGGGCATCTGAAATATTTTGTGCTTCGGTATTATACACTACATGCACAACTACTGGTATCCTTATAATAACTGCTAGTAAAATGGCAACACTGTCACTACTTGCAAATTCCTGTATAGATTGTTCAATTCTTGCAATATTTTCCAGGTCCGCTGCTTCTAATCCGCTGGTATCAAAATCCATATTGCAAATCTTTTCATCGTAATTTGAAGTCATATCTTAGTCATCTGAATATTATTACAAAAATGTATTGATCATATTCAAAACCTCTAGCCTTGAACTCATTTGGATGACTTCTTTGGTTGACTAAATGTTGTTCTGTTAATGGGGAGTATATTTATATATTTCTTGAATTAATTACTAAAATGGCAAATAATCCCAATTTTATAAAAAATACTTTTACCTTTCCACGAACTAACGACTTGTTAAGTTCTGAACTTCAATTCTACGATGCTGGAAATAATTATTATTTTGCAGTGTGGTCGGAAACCAATAAAATTGTTGTAGCTGGAAGTCATGATAACGGTCAAACCTTTTCCAACCCAAAGGATGTATTAGAACTTGAAAACTCATTGAGAGACATACAATTTCTTGCTCAAAACGAAAAATTTGTGGTAGCTATTACCGAGAAGGGCACTACATCTACTACTGTCAGGGCGGCTTATGGCCATCTTGATATTCAAGTCAACCAAATTATCTCCCAGGAATGTCCTAATCGTCATGTAATTACTAATGGAGAAGTGTTAAATGTGCATCTGGTATTTGTCGATTATGAACAAGGCATATCTGAAGAACATGTCTTTATAAATACAGGAGGTGACGTCATTGAAGAAGAAACTGGAAGACATCCATAATTTTTAACATATTAATTTTTTCATTTTTATCAAGTTATCATGGGTATTATTGTAATCTGATATTGTCGCCTTTTGAAGTCAAGTAGCAAAATTCATTAATATGCGGGTTCACTTTAAAATGTGGTTAGTCTTACAACGACTCTGATTTTACGATCTTGCACTGTGTTTTCAATTATTTTTTTGTTACCTTTATCTTTGATCTCTACAAATGCGAACGCCATTGAGGATTTCTCTGTAAATTCCGAACCATTTGGTAAACCTTATGATCAATGGTTTGAAGAGTGGTTGAAATGGTGGTTTACTACAGAGAAAAGATGATCTGAATACAAAACTAGAGGGTAGTGATTGTATAGCAAAATTGGATGGGCCTGTAGTTTTCTTCATGAGTCCAACTTGGGCAGGGCCAGAAAAAGAGTGATGTCTTGTGAAATATCGTCACAACAAGGAATATTTTTTACTTTCTTAACTGGAGAATGTGATACCGAATTGCCCGATATGAAAAATGCTACTTACGAGAGATTGTTAAAATGCGCAGAAGAGGATAACAAGGCAGATCGCATTATAATGACCGGATCCATTGATGGCGTTCCTATTAATCAAAATGACATTAATATGATAGCCACAAACAAATCAAATTTTGAAAATTTTAAATTGGTAATGAAACCTAATAATCTTTTTGATGGAGTACCTGGAACATATGATGCAGCAGCTTCTGGTTATGTCGTTTTTATAAAGCCACTTCCGGTGGGACTTCACAGTATAAATCTTAAGACTATAGTGTTAGGTGCACCATGGGCCTTTAGTGCTGACATAATTTATAACCTTAAACGTCACCAAATAAGGTAAAGCATAACTATATGCTACTACTTTATGAGTGGACCAAAATTGAAGTGTATTGATTTAGTCCTTACCATATTTTTAGCCTAGAAGATAAAGGCTATGATAATCAGATCTATTAACAATAAGAACATAAAATTTTTTTCGATTTTGAGTATCCATCTCTATTATCATAATAATGATTATTGATTCTACAATTGTTAAAACTTTTGGATATGTAGAAAGCAGAACGCCTGGAATTATTGACATACTATTTTTTACAGTTTTTGTAATAATTTTTATAATTACCAATGTCATACTAATTTACCTATCGAGAAGATTCTTAAAATATGAAAATGAGAACCCAAAAAAATTGAACCCTTTGTTTGTAACCGTAGTTATTAATCAATTCATAATATCAGGACTTTTGATAGCAATTATTTTTCAAATGATATCTTTTTCTTCTTATGATAGAAATATACTTATTTCCATAGTCTTTATGGCTTTTATTTCATCTATCGGAATTTCTACAATAATGTTAGTAAGGTTCTTTCAGTGGTTTAAGGATAGGAAAAAATACTTATTATTGATTTACATCATTGCATTCTCTTTTCTGATAATAAAGTCTTTGATTGCTGTAGTTTATCTACATCAGGAATTAATCCATCATGGCCTATCAGTTAAGCCAACTGAAACTCACTTGATGATACTAAATTTATCAAATATAAACGCTGAACTGAGCGAGATATTGAGAAGCATATATAATTATTCTTCAATACTTTTCTTTTTATCATTTTGGATTACTACTTCGCTTATGCTCAGAGAATATTCTATGAAGTATGGAAAAACTAAATATTGGATACTGATGGCAATTCCATTGATCTTCTTTCTAATCCAAGATTATATTATACATTTAGATTTTTTTACGAACTTATTATTGTATTCACCTAATTTCATAGGAATGATCTATACGATACTTCCAAACATCATTCTATTGGTTGTTGGAATATGTTTTGCAATAGGGATTTTGAAGGGAACAAAGGTCATCAATAATGAGAGTATATCTAACGCATTAATGATTTCTGCAATAGGTATTGTATTTTTGGTAGGAGCGTTTGAAATTTTTGGAGTTTTTGTAGGTGCATATCCTCCCCATGGGCTAGTGACCATTTCATATATGGGTTTAACTTCCTTTCTATTATTGATTGGAATTTTTTCATTCGCTAAAAATATTACTTCTGATATGATTATTAAAAATAAAATTTAAAGGTTACTTGATTCCCAAATAATTAAAGATATCGGAATTTCAGAATTAACGAACACGAGCTTAAAAAATGTTGAAAAACTTTTACAATTTGCTGATGACGGGGATGAGGTAGGTCGAAAAGAAATTTCTGATGAGGAGTTAAAGCGTGTCCTGAATGAAGTAATAAGCGAATTAAAAGAATTTAAAAAGAAAGATTCTGATAACAAATCTGAAGACAAAATATATGATATATGATTACATAATTGTGATATTTTTATATTAGATTTTATTCAACCTTGAACCATATCCCCACGTATGCTGTACAGACATAACTTCAATCAAGGTTGGACTACTTTTTAACGAATTATATTATTCCTTTGAGTAATGGATCGACCAGAAGATATGCCCTAATAAACCTGATGATCCAGTCTGAAATTGATTCACAGTATTCAAACTATGATGAGTATGCACCCTAAAATATAGTCAAATTTGTTTAATCCCCACGCGCCCAGACTAAATTTTCAATTCTGAACACAGGTATTATATCGAAATTCTTCTTCATTGTTTTGAATTGACCATATTATCAAAACCCAATTTTACTATAATAATTGTATAAAATCACCCACCAGAATAAACTTTAGTGACATAGATTTAGTAACATGTCACATAACACGGATATAGCATATTGAGTTTAACATATCATGAATAAAAATCAGATAAGTAAAACAGTAATGTACACTTTTATTATAGTTTTTCTAACGAGTTCAATTGTAGTTTCAAGTAACAATATGGCTTTTGCACTATTAGGGTTTTTTCTAGGTGGCGGTGAAGAGGAGCAGCAGTCCACTGGAAGTTCACAAAGCTCAAGCTCATTACAGAGTGCGCGATGTTATTCACCACATGGCAGCATTGTAGATTCATGTAACTCTGACGGTTTATCAAGCGGCAATAACACCGGATATAATGGCTTTACACAATAACAACGAACTAATTTTTTCCTTTTTCTGTAATTGATACAGGCTTAACAATTTTGATTACCTGTATTTTATAATATATGGTATAAATAGCAGATTTTCGGTTGTTTAGTGTATTAAATACTTTTTTTAAAACACAAGGGCTTAGGAAATTATAATTTTCATTTCACTTAAATGATTTATGAGCTGAAGATATCTGTGAGACAACTATCTTATTACTTTTCGTTGCTTGCGATATAACGGTCAACTTGGTTTGCTGATTTATTTAAAGAAAACATCATATTACAATATGGGCATATATATCATAAATATAGAACAACTTACATAATCAAGTCAATATAATACTGAAAAAATCATAATAGAGAGCATACATGGTAAAGAAAGTCTTCTAGAGATATCTTATTAGATAATCTAGTTTAGTAAAATTATTTCAGAATTAGATGAAACAATTGTATTATATGAAGTTAGAAATATAGTTTCATGGACAATAAGAAAATTCAAATATCAATCTTGTCAATATTCATTGCAGCAGCACTCATTGGCTCAGTAGCAGCAGTTGGTAACAATATGGCATTTGCAGGTGGAAATAATCATGATGATGATGAGATGACGATAAGAAGAAATCACATCACGATGGAAAAAAGAGAACCAGCAATGAAGCAGTCCAGGCAGTAAGTCAAAGTACAGAAACCGCCCAGCTTTCAGATTGTTTTTCTGGTAACGATACAACTGCATCATGTAACAACGTAGCCTTGTCATTTAACCTAAATGATGGCAACAACGCATTAGGCCAACAGTAAGAAAATAAGAAAGTAAACAAGTAAAATTACTTTTATTCTTATTTTTTTATTTTATTCTCTTATCGTTCCGTTAACAGAAAAGTCTATAATGATTAAATCTTTATATTTTTCATCATTCTATATGCTCATAGAATCTCTTTTAAAGAACCGATATCGGTATGAATCCCCACGCGCCCAGACTAAATGTTTATGATGAAAATAGCTTCATACAATTAATTCTATAAATGCAATATATTGTATATAACAGAAAAATTGGCTGGAAGTTAGTTGACGTATTTATTTTGTAATACTTTCTTTTATTTTGCTTGATACCAACCTCTTTCAAATAAGGACAAATACGTATCTACTGTCGATTCTATATTCGTATAAGTGCCCAATCCTATGGATTCTTCAAAATTTTCTTGTGAATCATTTTTAATGTCAATTACTAATGATAATGATTCGTCAACTATCAAACTAATAATAAAAGATCGCAAGGATTTAAGGAGTTTGCGATACTCAATTTGATCAAGATCTTTTCCATATTTTTCTTTTATTGTTTCAACAGGAGTGTCAGAATCCAAAAGTAATCTTACATTTTTACCCTGGCTTGCAGATTTGATCAATTGAGCGACAACATCAAGTTTTTCAACCCTTCTGAATGTATTTGCTGTAGACAACAATAATAAAATGTCTTTTTCTGCAAATTCCATTAGTTTAGAAAAAAGTTTTAGAATTTCAACTGGGTCCCTGATTGTTTCTGCAAATTCTCTTTTAACACCTAATTCAATTTCCTTTATTCTTTGTTTTGCAGGAATAGCTTTTTCCCATATAGTATTGAAAAGGATTTGTTGCTGTTCCACAATTTCTTTTTCATTACTATAAATTAAGAATACAGAATGTTGTTTTTCTCTCAAGGCAGGTGTTCCCATATATGCGAGATTACTAACGGCTAATCCGCCTGTAAATCCTTCAAAATGGCGCATGTCACTAGCAATTAGTAGCATTTCTTTGCAATAGTGTAAATTATCTTTTGTTATGTCTGCTAAATAGCGTATAATTCCACCTCTATTTACTAGTTCAATTAAATTCGCTTTATAGAAATCATTTTCAATGAGAATTGAAGGGCCAGTTTTATCTGCAACTACATCAAGGGTTTTAGCATTTTGCATAAATTCCAATCCTATTCTTAAAGAGTTTTCTATGCCGTGAATTACTTCTGTCCTCCTGGGACGTTCAATAGATGCATCTTCAATAATACCCAATACATTTAAAATGCCGTAAATAATATAAAAAGGTGATAGTAAGGGACGATGGTAAATAAGACGGTTCATTGATCAAACTCGAAGCCCTTTGAATCAAATACCTTATGTAAACTACTCTTGTTTTGATATTTTTAAGTATGTAACTCACCACTACTTTTTACTCTATTTGCAAATAATATCTTAAATGGTTTTAACAAAGTTTTTGGCCTAGACCTAAAATTTTAAATCAAATCATGATGGAAATACTATAAAATCCTAATTAAAATACCGATATCAGAACTAATCCCCACGCGTCCAGACTGAAAAATATTTGGGGATTACATCTATCGATGGGCTGGGTTGTAAGAAAGTTTCAGTTCGTTGTGAAAGAGTACGGAATGATTCCAGGTGAATTCATCTTATAAACCAATATGTAAATTCGTTATCGTATTAATAGAACCTAATATAATAAACTAAGATTGTATCTTGTAATTGTTATGTACAAAGAAAGTTTATGAAATTGTAGAATAAGTTAAATGGTTTCTCCCTCTTAAGACTGTATGAAGGATTGGTTTAAAAAATCATTATTCTTACCAACACTTTTCGTAAGTGTTATTCTGATGATAGCAACTAGTTTTATCCAAGTAAATATATCCTATGGTCAGGCAGTACCTTTGATACCGATTCAAACCGGAAACGCTACTTTAGACAAAGGTCTACCCATATTTTATGATTGTATCGACGAAAAGATAGATAATAGTAAAGGTGTTGAAGCCGATAATTACTTTGAAAAAGAACCTACAAAAAATGAGGTAACGACATGCTACAATGAAGTGTTCTTTGATAATTCTGATGTCCAATCTTCAAATGATAATTCTGATGTCCAATCTTCAAATGATAATTCTGATGTCCACATGTTCAGTGATGTCCAATCTTCAAATGATAATTCTGATGTCCAATCTTCAAATGATAATTCTGATGTCCAATCTTCAAATGATAATTCTGATGTCCAATCTTCAAATGATAATTCTGATGTCCAATCTTCAAATGATAATTCTGATGTCCAATCAAGCGAAAGTATAGAGGATAATGATATTGAAAGGTTCAGTATGCTATTCGGGAATATCGAGTGAATAAGATAAGATGTCTATTAAAATTATCAGTAAAGAGATACTAAAAATATCCTGTATAGTATTTTCATTAGTAATAATCGCTCAGATAACTATCGTTGACGCTGCTAATGCACTCACACGATATTTTAATTGTACAACAAGGGTAGCCAACAGTGAATCAACATTTTCTTTAAGTGATGCTGAAACCTGTTATGATAAAGTTTTCAAAGGAGCTTTGGACAATGACCGGTACGGTAATCCGCTAGATAAGCCTTAATAATCATTTATTTCTGCAAATCTTTTTCAAATCATAACATTCCAATAAATCTATATATTTATCTAATTATCTAGTTATTTGATTTTAGAATCCATTATAAAAACCGATATCGGCACTAATCCCCACACGCCCAAACTAAATGATACTGTATTATGGTAATGATAGTAGATCAAGCCGAGATTATTAGCTTTTTCCAAATATTCATGTCAAATTAGTCATGGATTCTATCCGAATCCGTCCTCTTCAAAGTAATAGAACAACTATACTTTTGATCCCTTTATGATTTTTATATCTTTAAGACAATGAATCCTCATGAGTAATACAATTACTAGCTCCTTAAAAGAAAAATATCCCAATAAACATATAGAGATTTTCCTTTACCGCGCCCCAAAGGAAAACCATGATGCAATGATAGAAGTTAACAGGAAATCTAGAGATTTCTTTATGAAACACGGGGCTTCCAACTTTGAGGTGTTTTCTCTTGAAAATAGAGAGAACATAATGGAATTTGTAAATCTGTCAAAAACCATTTCTGCTTCTGAGGAGGAAGAGGTATGGCTTGAGATCCAATCCTATAGAGATGCAGAACATGTAAAAGAATTTTCTAAAAACATGGAAGGCGACACAAGTATGGAACCACTTTATAAAGAATTTATGCAACTAATTACTCCGGGTTCAGTAGTGTCATTTGGTGGCTTTAACAAATTAGTACAAGTATCTTTTAATTCGTAACCATAACAGAATGATCAAATTAGTGATGATATAAGAAATTGTTATTTGTAATAATATTCATTTATTTTATAGAACCCCTCCACCACTGGGAACTTAATCCCCACGCGCTCATACTTATTGATATCTTATCTAGTAATGCTGCTATGACATTTCACAATATTACATGTCAGGTTTATCCTCTTCTTTTAAGATTTCCTTTTTGATTGATTTTAATATTCTCTTGTCCTTTTCTTCTGGTGTGTTTTCGGATATTCCTACTATATTTGATTCCTCATATGCAAATTCATTTTCTCCGCTGTCATTAATCGACGACATATCAGAAGCTTTTATACAAAAAAGGTTAACTATTTGTGTTTTTAATTTTTTAAACTCGAGAGTCATCACTTACTGAGATTGTATTCAATCTTGAACCGTATCCCCACGGATGTATACAACTATGGATAAATATTTAGAAATATGTTTGCGTTAAATTACGTTATTCTCAACTATTTAGAAATGCTAAATCTGATGCATTTCGTAGTTTAGGTATTGACATTGAGTATGAGGACTTAGAAATCAAAGGAGAATAATATTTAAATTAAATTAAGGGAACAATACTTCTAGTATACTTTCGATCCCTTGTATACTTATTAGGCATCTTTATGTTCTATTCCTCATGAATAATCCTTATTTGCAAGAATGTCTTTTTGAGTCAATGGAATTAAGCAATAAGAAAGCAGGATCTTTTAGATGAGAATTGCAGGGGGAGAGAATAGATGAGCGATAACAAAAAAGCAATGAGAAAATTAAAACTACATGTATACATGTCCATAGATGGTTGCATAGCAGGACCAAATAATGAGCAGGACTGGATGGTCTGGGATGTGGATGAAAAACTCAAAGAATATGAAAACAGGTTACACGAGCCAGTTGATACCATTCTTCTGGGAAGAAAAATGACAAATGAATTTGTTTCCCATTGGTCTAATGTTTTGAATAAACCCGATGACCCCGAATATGCATTCGCTAAAAAAATGATAGAAACACCAAAAATTGTTTTTACTAAAACACTAAACAAATCGGAGTGGCCAAATACTGAAATAGCAACAGGCGACTTAAATGAAGAAATTACAAAGTTAAAGGACCAAGATGGTGGAGGGGATATCATAGTTTATGGTGGTGCTTCATTTGATTCTTCCTTGATTAAAGAAAACTTGATTGACGAATATTATTTGTTTATCAATCCTGTAGCAATTGGGAATGGAAAGACTATATTTAAGGACCTAAAAGAGATTCGTAAACTATCCCTTATTGAATCAATAGCGTTTGACTCTGGAATAGTTTTGCTCCACTATGAAGTAAAGAAAAGTTAACGGTAATACTTGAATAAAAAAATAATTGATTATTTTTTATATTTCATTGTCTTTTTTTTGACATATATCATTATCTATCTTGGATTCTATTCAACCTTGAATCGTGTCCACGGGCCCGCAATAAATTTGACTATAAATATGGGTGCAATCTGAAGTATAATATTGAAATCCAGCTTCAGTGATATTGAAAAAGGTCATCCATTATCCTTATTTATTTCAATGTTAGGTTCTCGAGTCTATTAGACAATATCCTAAGAGACTACAAATGTTCTTTGATTTTCTCAAAATTAAAGGAAACGTTAGAGAGCATTCCATGACTTTCGTTAAGAGATATAAACGAGACAAAGATGGTGAACTTGAAAAACAACTTCTAATTTTTGCGAGTTATCCAAAACTGGTCAATGAATCAAGGTGACCAATAAAGCTGTTTGGATTAATTACGCAAGAGATCCGGTATACAAAAGAAAATCTATAACTCTAACGTATCCAATTAGTAACTAGATTTTCAAAAGGAAAGTTACTACCCGACTACCGCATATCTAGACACTCAGACGTTCAAAATCACCGACGATGAACTTAGCACCCGGAGGCAATAGATCCATTGATTGTTTCATCATTTGGCCAGCTTTTTCGTCCTTTTCCATCTTTGCCATTACTTCATTCATGTGTTGGCGATCTTTATAATAAATTGATTCAATCCAAACTTCCTCATCTAGATTGGCAGAAACGATGCTTGCAACATTAGCAAACCCTTCCATTGGTACGTCTGTGTTGCTAAGCTTAAAGGCGTCATAGTGGAGAATACCGTATTGCTTGAACATATCATAAGCCTCTTTGCAGATTCGTAACATTGCATCATGATTCTTTTTGGTACTCTGTAGACAATATGTGAAACAATACCTGCGTCTGTTAAATTAGATTTGCTCATGATTAATAGTATTAATTCTTGGATTATAAAAACGGATAAGGGAACAGAAGTATACTTAGATGCATCAACACAAAATGTACAAATTAACGGATTAGATCACCAATAATCTTGGGATTTTATTATAAAGAGTACATTCATTTGCTCTATTCTAATACGCATTTTAATGATGGTCCCCTTCGAATTTAGGATGAATTCTTATTTTTTTATCAAGGCAAGACTGTATTAACAACCCTCATATATCAGATAGATTTTATTCCACATTGAACCGTATCCCCACGTGCCCAAACCAAAGGATACCTAATATGGTAATGATATAATACCACGGTCCGGGTTATATGAGTTAGAAAGAGAAGTTTCGGATTGACCTAGACTAAGAATATCGTAAAATTACTGACAGAGTTATAGTTATGCATAGTATAGCACAACTAGTACAGACTTGAAACTGATTTCATGATTTCGAATTGATCCTATATCTTTGTAAATGAGGGCTAGTCTACCATCATTGTATGAGGTACGAAATTGGTTGAAACCATAAAGTTACTCATCCCAAATCCTCCTAGGAGTCTATGGGATTTGGCGAATTAATGACAATTGTAAGTATTGCACCCACTTCGATAAATTGAGAACAACCTATTAGCAATATATTGTCGAACATATTGGCAGAAACACATTGTCTCATGTTACCAAAATTAGGGTCAAACCATGTTGTATAAAATGATAAATCGGTTCGACCATTTGTTTCTATCAGACCATTTAAGTCAATGGGAAAACTACCCGGTCCCCTATCTGGATCCCAACCTCTTTCGCCTGGCTGTAATGTGATCACTAACTGATTGGATCCACCTGTAGTGTTCATAGATCCAATAGGACCAGTATCACTTGGTTGAGCAAACACCAAGTCAATTGGAACTAACGCCATCGTGATTCCCAAAATGGTTAGAATCGCAACATTAACACCCGTTATCATAATCATGGAATTCAAGTTTGATGAATATGCATTTTATAGATTTCATAGTTATTAATTTGATATATGAATTCTAGTGTGAATGTTACAATATATTTGAAACAAAGTGGCCCTATTTGGATCAATTATCTATATTTACGCTGTTCTTCTTCATGCGGTATAATAGACACCAAATAAATTGATGTTGATTAATAATTAGACACTTAACTTTGTGTAATTCTAGGTTTTGGACATAATTATCAATAGGATCCACGGAGAAAAAAAGCATATATATTGATTATAGTATCCGTTCATGATAAACAATAGGTTTCATCCAAATACTAATCGAACCAGGGTTTTATCTTCAAAAATAGGATTGGCATTGACCCTTGTATCAGTTTTCTTGATTACTTTAGGAGGAATTATGATGGTAAATGCAAGTAGTAATGAAGTTAGTTGTTTTGAACGAGGCATAGTCGATGGTGAAGACCATCCATTTAATCAGAGAACCTACAACAATTGTGGTGACGACTATTATCAAGGATTTCTTGAAGGATGCATGTCTGTAGAAGGCAATAACAGAGATGTCTGTGAAAGTGCAACAGACGCTTAATATAAGTAAAATACAGATTATATTCAACCTTGAATCGTATCCCCACGGGCCCAGACTGTTTCTAAAATGATCTACCAAATCCATCACATATTAAGCACTAATAGAGGTAATCAGATCAAAGAATTTACTGTTCTATTAGATGTTATAGAACCTTGGCCTCCTATGCAAGATTGCGTGGGTTCCTATTCTACAGTTGCAGACTGATTTATTTCATTTGCTGATGGTTCCTGTCCTATACCTTCATCTGCAGGTTGCGTTTCTAAAACTCCATCCTCTTGTTGCAGGACATTATCACCAATCGTGGGAGGTATGGTTTGTTTAGGTGGTGCATCCTCTTGTTGCAGGACATTATCACCAATCGTGGGAGGTATGGTTTGTTTAGGTGGTGTTTCCTGTCTGTCCCTAGTATCTGTCGGCACGAGTGGACCACAGTTTGCACCATCTTCAGTACATGTCTGACATACATACGCATAATAATCACCAAAATCTTCAAACCAGCAACATGTTATAGTTTCAAGGAAAGCATTATCTATGTCACATTCAATGTGTCCTCCTGAAATTGGTTTACCTAGCACAAAAACATTGGAAGAATATGTACTATATACTAACATGACGACTAAGGTCACTATCGCTATAAAAACGGCAGGTTTACTATACAATAACATGTGTTCATTTGTGGAAGTTATTAAAGATTCTTCACTCACTCTAAAGGAATTTGTTGTTTGTATGCGGATAATTATTCCTATCTAGTTATATGCTACTAAGATAGTGATTATATTCAACCTTGAATCGTATCCCCACCTGCTTGAGATAAATCCTTAGTTTAATATTTTCTGAGTAACGATCTTAGTTTCCCATCCAAACAAAGGTTTTTCTATAAAAATAAAATTATTATAAGTCCAAAAGGTTTAAGTAAAATAATTATTCGCTTCTCTACTGTTTAAAAGGTTAGAAGTATTTATACTTCTCATATAAAATTCTACATCCTGCTTTTCTACAAGGGAAGTTTAGTAAATTGGATTAGCGCTTAACCAACACAGGTTTTCAGTTTATTGACATGTCCTTTATTTTTTTTATTCCAGTACGTTGGCACTTCTTGTGTTTCATATTCTCTTACTCTTACTCTCTCCTTTGGTACATTCACTGAATTGTGATTTAACACACTGATCCTACTATCTATTCCTCTATAACTATCATCAAAGTCTCTGAATACTTCGTATCTATCATAGAGTTCTTTACTAGGAACCAGATCAAAAAAACTGTTAAACCGATAATATGGTATTATTTTATTATTATTCATTTGTAACACTCTCCTAATATAGTAATACACATGATGATATATAAATCCTTTAAGGAATTAGTAACATACAAAGATCTAATTAATTGTAGCCTATATAGTAGGTAATGAATCATACAATACATACTTTCGATTTTAATCCCTACGGTTAATACAAACCCTGTACAAAAAACTTTTCATTCACAAATGGATAATCTTGTGTACGATTTATCTGACTTAGCTCCATTAGAAAGAGAAATGATGGTAAAGGAAATTAAGGCGCAGATTCTTCTTCGTTATATGTATTCGAGATGATATATAGATGGATGGTATCTGCTGTTATGAATCGAAATAAAAGAAATGAAGCAAACAAAAATTCGAGGACTACAACACTACGACAAGATTAAGAGGACTTGAGATGTGTCTCCTTTCAAAAAATACTATAGAAGAAATTTCAACGTTTGTTACCAAATTGTATATTATATTAATGAAGGGACCGTATTTTGGAATCACATTCAAAAGGATTTCTGAAGCCCAAATCATCTTATTTGTTTTATGATTGATAGATATCTCCCTCAAATGTAAGGGGTAATCTTAATAATTAATTTTCTCAAAGAAGATTAGGATGATTAAGAATCTTTCACATGATGATTACTATTTCGAAGCCCTACTGAAGTAACGATGTACCTTCTGAGCAGTCGATTTACTATTTTTATTCTACTAATTATCAGAATAAACTCACATTATTGGAAAATGTTTCTTCCACCATTAATAAGATGAACGGCTTCAATATTATTTCTAATGCCTCCATACCAGTATCTCCGAGTGAGATCTTTGATATGAATATTTACGTTACGAATAGCAATGAGATCCAAAAATTTGCTGTAAATTACAGAAACTATAAACCCCCTCCTATTGCTCCCGGGATACCTACGGGTCTATTGCCAAACTATGATCATAAAGATTTATCATTAATTACTATAAGATCGGATTTTGGACATGCAAAAGAAAAACCACACACCAATATTAACTACTTTAAAGAAATATTATCTAAAAATATCAAAATAAATGACAAATCAGTTGATTATTTATCTCAAGATATAAAATTTGATAACTATGACCAAGGGGGTCTAGAACAAATGATAAATCTTGGTACTCACCGAAGCAGAATTAGTTAGTAAACATATTGGGATTGAGTATTGGTTACTGACAAACTACATTAGTATCGATAAGAATCAAATTATTCAATTATGGGAGGACTCGGGAGTAAAAACTCCATTATGCATATTGTCAAATAATATACGAAATGCAATATTCAATGAATTCGAAACAGATATATCTCATATTAGTAACGCTCAATTACGAGAAATAACTATCACACAATTACAACAAATTAAGGAATATGAATTTACTAACCCCGATTCTGCTCCAATTATTCCTTTATCTGATAACATTGATGCTAAGTTCCCTTTTCCAATGATTTGCTTTCCAGGTTTTCAATGCAAAAAGATATTATTAAATCTATAATTGATGGAGGGATTCAAACCCTCCCTTTTACTAGTTCACTGCTAGTAGTTCTGTCATTAAACTACATTAAGAAACACAATATGGTCATATGGCTAGTATAACTTTTCATTTACATTTTACATAAATAGATATTTTCCTCGAATTGAAGTTTTTTAGGCCATAATTATAGGTAATGAAACTTATACTAGTCTCATTTTCTCCAGTTGGAATTATAGCAGGTAATTTTTCCATGAAACATTACCCTGTTGATTTCTTATTTATATCTCAATATTTTCGAACCATAGTGTATAATATAGTACAATGACGTAATTCTGTTATTGAAATGGTCAATTGAGGATTTTGTATATGGTGCAACTGATGGTGCTGTTACAACTTTTGCAATTGTAGCTGGAGTAGTGGGAGCCTCGCTTTCTCCTTCTGTTGTTTTGATATTAGGATTTGCAAATCTATTTGCAGATGGTTTTGCGATGGCCATAGGTAATTATCTATCGACAAAATCAAGAATTGAATCTATTCAAAGAGAAAGAAAAAGAGAAGAATGGGAGATTGAAAATAATCCTGCTCAAAAAATACAAGAAATTAAAGATATCTATTCTGAGAAGGGATTTAAAGATGAATTGCTTGAAAATGTTGCTAAAGTCATTATTTCAAAAAGAAAGGTTTGGGTTGATACTATGATGGAAGAGAAAATAGGACCAGTAGATAATAATAATAATGAAAATCCGATATACAAAGCAATTACAACTTTTTTTGCTTTTTATTTAATTGGTTTGATTCCCTTAGTTCCGTTTATTTTTGTGTATTTTATTTATTTTGATTTGTCGGATTCGATATATACAATAGACAATGTTTTCTTCTATTCGATTGTGTTTACTGCTATTTCTTTTTTTTCAATTGGATTAGTAAAGGGAAAAGTTGTCAACAAATCTCCTGTAAGATCTGGCTTAAATACATTAATGATTGGCGGAATCGCTGCTGTAGTAGCTTTTTTAGTTGGAAGTCTGTTAGGCGCATACGTTAAGTAACAAAAAATACTTGTCATCATGTACTAATAAAATTGCACCTCAATGTTGTAACATAGCAGTATAAACCAATCAAGGCCTGTTGAAATTTAATATTCTTTCATCCACCTAGGTTATTTTTATTTTTTACGATTTTCTGACTGTGCGCTCAAGTGTATTCACACCTACATTTATGAACTTAAATCCTATGAAATGTTTTGTGTTGGCTCTCTATCGCCTCCGTCATTGGCTTAAAATAGAGTATTCAAAAGCATTTTTTTAATACGAAAAAGATTTAGTGTTCTCATTTATTTAATGGCTTCGAAGTCCCATAAACCCATACCATAACTTTTGATGTATAATAAATTCCTTGTTTGTATTAGAACCCCTTACCACCAAGAACTTAATCCCCATGAATGTATTCAATAGGAGATAAAGTATTTTTAATTTCTTGAATTCAGACAAAATCGTTACAATCGTGAATTTTTTAACACATAATATAATAACAACATGCAATTGTTCAAATTCATAATAAAGAAATCATAATGATACAACTTTTAATAACATTTAGTTATATCCGTTATATTTAATTGCGTAAAATAAGGATATTAAATGTATTATTATTCCTAATTTTTGCTAGTAGTAAAATAACTTAAGATTGTTAAACTGGAATAGAGGTTTAATGTCAAGGATCTGAGATCGTATTAAACTTCTTTTTATTTGTTGATCTTGGCAACAAACATAGATATAGATTTCTCTTCTGTCGAGTTATTTGTTTATAATTTTCGTGATTCATAGATAACTGATTATTGGAGATGGTATATTCAATTAAAACAACAAATCCAAAATCTATTCAATCAGGTTACAGATTCCCTATAACTTATTTATCAATTATCTTTGTATTGGAAGAGTAAATGCAAAAGTCACACTATCAGAGTCTTTGTTATTCTCTCCCCAAATCTTTCCGCCATGTGCTTCAACTATATTTTTGCAAATATACAATCCTAGACCAGTTCCCTGAAACGATTTAGTTGCAAATTTGTTAAATAACTTTGGAAATATTTCCTCATCAATTGCTTTCCCTGGATTAATTACGCTGAATTTCACCTCATCTTCCCATATTTCAACGAGGATTTTAATAATCCCTGATTTAGTAAATTTGTTTGCATTATCTATCAAGTTATAAAATATTCGCGATAATCGGAACCGATCTGCAGACACTTCAAAATACCTTTTATCATACTCTTTTAAATTATCTTTTACTACATTTTTTAATACCAAAAGTAATTTGTTGTTATATCTAAACTCTAATTCTATGCGATTATTATTATCTTGCAAAAGAGTGCGATATTCCTTTATTAAATTTAAAAGATATGGATGTAAATCAATTTTTTCTTTATTTAACACCAAAATTTTCTCCTCTATCCGGGCGAGGTCTAGTATATCATCAGTTATATTCATCAACTTTCTGGCATTTTTTATAATTATGTTTAGCATTTCTTTCTGGCCTTGATCTCTTATTTTATCATTAACTAATTCAGATAATACCAATATTGGCTGTATAGGATTTCGCAATTCATGGGCAGCTAAATTCACAAACTCTTTTTGCAAGTTGACAGAATCTTTTACATTTTGAATTAATTTGGTTTGATACCACAATCTCTCAAATAACAATATACTAGGCATAACTGTTTCTTTTCCAACTGTATAAATAGCAGATTCAATTAATTGAGAGAAAGAATCTACTGAAGTGTCATCTTTTTCTTCATTAAATTTTATGGTTAGTGATTTATTTCCATCACATATGGCAATCATGGTATTCTGTTGTACTTCATAATTAGTTAATCTTGTATTTTCAATCTTTCTGATTTCGATATTTCTTTTACCTAAGGGGACATTATCCTTTGATGTATCAATTTGGATCTGTTCGGAAGGTTTTTTTGGATCGTTATTAGTAGTTAATACCAAAATCATTACACTCATTTTTTCTTGTAATGATTGTAAAACTGTCAAAATATTAGAAAATCTTTGAATATTTTCAAAAATTGTACTCGAATAGATTAAAAGCCATACCTCTTTACGAACCGATTGAAGCAAGTTTATTAACATATTTTGGATTTCAAAGGGATTATTTAATACCTTTAATTGTGGAGTTTCAATCATTTCTATCTCTTTTATTTTTTCCACTCCAGGCATTGCCTGATTCCACAAAATATCAAAATATTTTTGTTGCTCATGAACCAATTCTCTTAAATTACTCAAAATACACAACTCGACCGGATATTGGGATTTACATACGCCTTCTTCTTTCTTTATCTTCCCTTCATTATAGAGCATCATAGAAGTGCCAAAGTATTGCGTATCTGAAACGACGAATGTGCCCGCTATACCATCAAGATGTCTAATTTCAGAAAAATATTGCAATGCATCCTTGACATAAAATATATTATCTTTAGTTACTACAGTTATTGCTCTCAATTTTACTCCTCGTTTAAGAGCTTTTAAGTAAGCCTTCTTAAGGTCAACCATATAGTAAAACAACGAAGGACCTTCTGAAGAGCCTATAAGACTCCAATTACCAATACTTTCATTAACACTTTTTATAAAAAGGTCATTTATCTCATCCCTTCCAAAGATTATTTTTGTCTTTTGATGATCCTGATCCTTTTCACCACTCACATGAATATAAAAAATAAGAGTTTGTATTATATAGAGTTTTAATTCGTGTGACTTTATTGACTAAGATATTAGTTCAATGTTATGGAACTTACTGAATCTTACTGAATACATTAAACCAATTGTTGAAATGTTAGCTAGCACTTATCCTAACAATTTGTTATTAAGAAGTTCTAAGATTCTTTATGAGGATTCCATTTCTCTATAAGTTTTGTGCGATCGGAAGTGATTCTTCTATTAATCCCTGATATATTGCGATCATGTATGCGATATTTGTATAATCTAGTGTGTATCAGTTTTCCTTTCCATCCTGCTCTTACAATCTTTTGCCATTTATGATGCTTTGTATTAACCATGACTGTTTCATCAAAAGGATAGCATTCCTTCAATGCATGAGTATATGTTAGTCCACAATCAGGAATATAGCTGTATAACAATACTTTTTCAGTTTCAAATTCTTCTGATAACCCCTGACTAATTACTTTGCCATATTTATCTATTATATCTAAATTTGTATAAACAAATCCCATTTTAGGATCAATTGCTCTCTCTTTGTCTAATACATCTTTTGAGATTTCTATGAATTTGTCATACAACGTATCATCCGAATCCAAAATAACACTATATTCTCCCTTGACTATTTCTATTGCTCTGTTTAACGATCTGATTCTACCTCCATTATTGTTGTAGTAGACTGATTCATGCTCAATATCGTTTTTTTCAAAAGTCGCTAGTTTTGACTTGAATATCTCGATAGAATTATCCGTACTCCCATCATCAACGAAAACTATTTGGATGGGCCTATAGGTTTGGTTAACTACACTATCTAGGCATTCGTGTAAATATCTTCCATAATTCCAATTACAAATAATTATGCTTACAATATCCACGTCACTTCTACCTTGCATGTATGTTTTGTATTTGGTATTCAAATAAAATTCTATTCAATTCTAGTTACTCTTTTGAGGAATTATCTACTTTATTAACTCAAATAGGTTTAAATGTCCTCTTCCGCTAATTAGCTTTAGATTCCTAATTAAAGAACCGATATCGGCACGAATCCCCACACGCCCAGACTGTTACTAAATACCATACCAAATCTTTCACGTATTAAGCACTAATTTGCGTATCGGACAAAGAATTCAATATGCTATTAAATGTTATAGAACCCTACTAGTTGCGGATTACATAAGTTAATTCTAAAACTGCTAGAATATTAGAGTATTGCACCTAGTTAGCAATCCCCATATATTTTTTCTCTAGTATCAAGAGTATGAATAAAACAAATATTCAAAACAAAAACAAACTCATTGTCGCATCAATAGCAATAGTAGTAGCATTAGCTCTCTTCGCAAGTCCCATTGTGGCTATGGATGATGCTTTTGCAACTAAAAAGAATGGAAATAAGGCCTCACAGTCTATTTCACAATCACAAGCTTCGGTTCAAAATGCCTTATGTGCATCCGGTGGAACAACTTTTCTGTCATGCAATAACGTTAGCTTCCAAAACCAAAAGAACAGTGGAAACAATGCATTAGCACAAGACGATGATGACGATAACGGTGGAAACTCTGCAGAACAAAGCATCAGCCAATCACAATCCTCTGAACAAAATAGTCAGGTAGTTTCTGGCGGAGATACAATAGGCTCTGGTAACAACTTTAGCTTCCAAAACCAAGAAAACTCTGGTAGCAACGCAGCAGCACAGAGCTAAACCATTACCACCTTTTTTCTTTTTATTCTTCTAATAACCCCGTAATTATTCTACTGCGATTTATTTACATGTCACAATCAAAATAATTTATTTCACAAGCAATATTTAGTGAATAAGCGTCGATTGGAGAATGTTATAAATGTCAGCAAATTAGGCTAATTGTTATGAGAGCTCTTGTTTTCCAGGGTGGAGGCGCATTAGGCGCTTACGAAGTGGGAACTTATCAACAAATCTATAAGAAAGCTAGGAAGGAGAGTTTGGACGGAAGATTATTCGATATTGTAGCAGGGACTTCAATAGGTGCTATTAACTCCAGTGTTTTGATGGGTCATTACCTAAAAAATAATAGCTGGGAGGGTTCTGATGATACACTTTTAGAATTTTGGGATGGTCTTATGTGTTCTTCAATAGCTGACAGTCTGTTTCACAAAAATTCATTTGTTCGTTACTCTTGGGATTATATGAGAATATTCAATCCGAATCTTGCAGACAAAGAAAATGCAAGGAGATTTTGGTCCATTTTTGAATTTGCTTTTACTCCGCGTGGCGTTCCTAACATGTTTAAGTCTGTCCCTCATATGGGTTCAAAATTCCTAAACCCTTTTACTGATTTTTTACCATGGTGGAAATATGATTTTGCACCATTAAAGAATTATTTATCCAAGTTTGTAGACTTTCCCATAAAAACCCGACTTGAAGAAGGACAACCACGTCTTTTACTCACAAGCGTTGATATTCAAGATTTTAGTTCTACTGTAGTTTTTGATAGCTATGAGAAACTACATGATGCACCTATCATCAAAAATAATAGACTTGATGACATAGGTTCGGATAAGATGACTAATAATGGTAATGTAAATTTAGATAAAGAAGATGCTAGTAATAAGAACAATCAAAAAGGGAGATGGTATTCTGAATATGGAAACTCTGACAATAGACACTTGATTTTCTATGATGGGATAGGGATAGATCAGGTGCTAGCAAGTGCTTTGGGTAAATACGCATTGGATCATCCACACATTGAGGATTTTAACACTGGGACCTTCCGCCAACTATGGGATGGAGGCTACCTTAGTAATACTCCATTAAGGGAGCTACTGACAGCGCATAAAAATTATTGGATAGAACTTTTACGAACTGAACAGAAAAAGAAAGAGAATGAAAATTGTAGTGAATTGATAGCCCGTACACCTGAGCTTGAGGTCTTTATAGTCAACTTGCATCCTCTTACACCTAAAGATATTCCTGGCGACAAGGACCTTGTGGATGACAGAGAAAATGATATCTTTTTTCACGATAGAACTTCATACGATGAGCAGGTAGCCTATGCATTTACCGACTTTGTGAACATGACTCGCGATCTGATAGATCTAGCAAGAACCAAAGGTCTTTCCAAGGAAGTCGATGAGATCCTAAATAAAAAAGCCAAAACAATCGGGAGGGTAGATGAGTACAAATTATTAACCAACAGAGACCTCTTTTTAGGAAAACCTAGAATATCAAAAGTATGGCGAATTGATAGACTTGAAACGCATGAAGCAACTTTTGGCAAAGTTACTGACTTTACCCCGGCTAGCGTCAGAAAATTGATACGAGCAGGACAATTTGATGCAAGGATTTCTCTGAACAAGATGGAATTAATTTTTGGAATAGAAGAATTGATTTCAGATGGAATTATGTCTATAGAAGAGGGCGATGAGATCATTAAGGAAGCTAGAGAAGTTATTACAACTGAGAAATTATTGTATAAAATGAAAAAGGAGGAGGTCTTAGATGCATACAACGAGTACCAAAAAAAGATAGACTCAAAGAATTTACCAATAGCATGTAAAGAAGTATTGTTAAATCCTGGAAGAGATATTGTTAAATTAGTTTATGAAGCAAATAATACGTACTAGTAAGACATGAGCCATAGACAAGCAAATTTTCTTGAATCCTTCAGGAATGATATATTGACTGTCAGAACGAAAATGCATTAAATTATATCTTTAAATTGTCACCAATACTAAAGGATAAAAAACAATTACAAAAACACAGGTAAAAAATTCCGCTTTAGAAAATAATTTATTATAATTTAACTAATTGATGCAACAGGATTTTCATTTATTGTTAATGTAATTGTTATGAAAAGATTTATAATTTCATTATGTCAATATCAGACTATTGCGTATAGTTTCTAAAACGATACAATTATTCTCAATCATTGTAATTTTGACGATGTTTCTACCTGCTATGTCCTCCTCAACGATTACTTATCCAGGAGTTGATTTAGTGAATATGGACTCTGCATTTGCTCAACTCTTTGGTGATAATAATAATAACACAATCCAGCTTACAAGTACATCATCCTATACAGATGACTTTGGCAATTTTCATATTATAGGTGAGGTAAACAATACATCCACCCAACCTCAAACCAATATTGTAGTTACAGCTATTTTGTCTGACACAACAAACAATATTATAGTTGGCAACCATTCTGCTTTCTCATCGATAGGAACCCTGCGATCAGGCGAATTATCTCCTTTTGATATCATAATGCAAAATCCTCAACAAATATTAGGCAAGTTTAATTTTATGGAGTTCTCCACTACTTCTCAACCTGCCACAGCTGAAAAACCCTCTACTCTTGCTTTAAATGGTAGCAGTTCATTTGTTGACAATGTTGGAAATCTCCATATCACAGGTAACATAGTTAACCAAGGACAATCTCCAGAACAGTTTTTGAATCTTGCTGCAACTTTTTATGATAATTCAAGTCTGGGGATAGTTGGAACACAAAGTTTTGGCCTAAATGTAGCTAATCTTGCTAATAATCAAATGGCACCTTTTGATATCACTATAACAGATAATAAAACAAAATCTCAAGCTGCTTTCTATTCACTTAATATGGACTCCACACAGAGTTCTATGAGTCCTCCATTTAACCCAAAGTTCACATTTGACAATGGCGGTGGAACTACAACTGAACAATTTATTACTGGTGGATTATTTGCTCCACTTTCTCCTCTACTTCCTTTGGTAAATAATAATCAAGGATCTAATGACAATGGTAATGATGATAATGATGATAACTCTGGGTCAGGTGATAGTGGAAACAATGACTTAGACTGTGATGACATTGATAAAACAAACTTCCAAGTTGGAGCCAATGATCCAAACGACTTTGACCGTGACAACGATGGCATAGGTTGTGAAGCTGAGATATTAACGGTAATGGCGGTAGCAACAGATGACTTAGACTGTGATGACATTGATAAAACAAACTTCCAAGTTGGAAGCCAATGATCCAAACGACTTTGACCGTGACAACGATGGCATAGGATGTGAAGCTGACGATATTAACAACAATAATGGTACTAGGAGCGGTGATCTGAACTGTGGTGATATCGAGGAAACAAATATTCCTGTTGGAAGCAATGACCCGAACAACTTTGATGCAATCGATGGCATAGGTTGTGAAACTCAAAATAGTAATAGCGGCGGCGATCTGAACTGTGGAGATATCGGGGGAACAAATATTACGGTTGGAAGCAATGACCCGAATAACCTTGATGCAGATGGTGATGGCATAGGTTGTGAAACGGCTGGAGGAGATGATGGCCAAACAAATGATGATGATAGTCAACGGGAACAACAACTAACAGAAGACAAACGACAGATCCACGAAATGATCCTAAGTATGATTCCATCGATTGGCAAGCAGATGATCCAGAAGAAAATTTGACAATTGAAGAAATGGATGAGATCCTAGAAGAGCAACAAAATGAAGAACAGCAACAGTCGGGAGAAGGTGAACAACCAGAACAAGATACGACCAGCAATGGAAGTGATGAAGAAGGAAGTTCTACCAATGAAGATACCAGCGATAATGAAGATACCAGCGATAATGAAGATAACAGCAACGAGGAAAACAATGAAGAATCAGATAGCGACAACAACTGACAACAATTTATCATAAATAACTGGCATAAGCTATCTATAGATGATTGAGCTACCATCTAAGAGCATCACCTTTTTTTTAGCTTGATGTAATTCATATTAGTTATACTTGATGTTTACTAACACATATCAATTAATTATTTTGTCTAGTTTTATATAACTGTCTAGTGATTCTATTCAAACTTGAACCGCATCCCCACATATGTAGACTGTTACTAACAATTATACTAGAAATAATCCTTTGTACTTATATAAGTAGAATGATCAATGATCAGTTTGATATTATCGATGGATATTTTTCCTGAATTAACGTGGATATTGTAATTCTTCGATGATCATTAGTTATTCCCCAAAAATGCCTTTGAATAAACTTGTCAAACAAAACACAAGGAATATCTTTTATTCTAAAAAAAATTAAACTAAACCTATCTGTTATTGAAACTTTATCAAAATCTGTAATTACGCCATTTCTAATTAATACTGTATACCACATACTTCCATTAAAAATAAACAGTTTGGGTTTGAATCTAGTGATGAAATTAATATTATCTCCAAGTCGTTCAGTTAGATAATTAAGTTGATGGCTATTGAGACTTGTAGGTAGAGCTATACCTCTAGAATGATAGGGTATTAGCTCCATATTTGTTAAGCATGAACTAAAAAATTTCCACTTGTCATTAATTTTATGTTCCTTTGGATTCCGCGTTAGTCCTGTTAGTAGATACCATAGTGAGGTATAATACGGAGATTCAAATCTCATCTTTTCAAAATACGCAAAGAAATTTCGATAAAGTTGTTGATATCTATCCCACGATATTCTTGGTTCCTCATCCTCAATTGGACTATTCACATCAGAATGACCCGGATTCAATCCAAAAAATATGATGTTAGATGGGTTATAGTTTCCTACGAAGTAAACCGGACAGTGATCTGAAATTAATCTGTATTTTCCCTTTAAACCTAAAAGGTTGGAAATTGAATCAACCCTTTTTTTATATTCTTGGGGCTTATTAACGTATAATTCGTATTCCTCTTTTATCTTGTCCAGTAGATCCTCCTAATTGTAAAAGAATTTCCAATAAGAAGGTATTAAACTTTGAAAATGCTGGATTTCTGTAAATATTGATAGAACCCCACTACCGCTAGGAACTTTATCCCCACGGATTACTTTACCATAAATATGGTTCTATTGGAAGTGCTAGATATGATTCTTGATTTTTCTACAGGTTAATGCAATCGTGGAGGTACCCACAAATGTTGCAGTCCAGTACAACCATAGATCGGTCCACACTCCAGATAACAATGCGGGAGCCAGTGAACGAGCTGGATTCATCGATGCACCAAATATAAAAGCCAAAACAAAATATCTAATCCAACAATACCTCCGATAGCGATATCTCCAAATCCTTTCAAACCTTTTGTATAAACAACAGTCATTATCACGGCCATCAAAAGAGCTGATGCTAGAACCTCTATTCCAAATATCGAAGGTAAAGGATATGAATAATTAGGAGCGTTAGCCCCTAGATGAGCCTCCTTGCCTATTACAATACTTACGAAAAGGCTTGCTAACAAAGCATCAGCAATCTCAGAGTCCTAGAAAGGTACAAAGCGATTATCTTTTTTGTGATATGCTTTGTTATCAAAAATCCAACTGATACTGCAGGATCAAAATGAGCCATTGAGATTTTTCCAGATATTCCGTTCATAATTCGACTGTACTTGGGTATTTTGTTACATCATAGGTCAAAAAATGGCAAAATGACACAAACGTTAAATACCCATTACTATAAATGAGTATTAGTAATGAGACAGATTAAAAAAACCTACTTTATTCATAAACAAAAGTATGTAGGATTTGAACTTAAAAGGAATTATCTGGAAAGATCAAAACAAGGTGGATTAATTAGATGATCCACAGAATAAGATCCTCAATTAATACCTATGGCTTGATATTCACTTTTTCCATCTCGATGTTTGTTTTGATGATGTTTGCATTAGAATCTTCAAATTATGATGCTTTTGCCCAAAATCAATCTTCACCTTTGGCTGGAATGAACTTTACAAAGCCTGTAGATGTATATAGCAAGGATGGAGTTTTGAAAACTACACTAGTTGCAGAATACAAGATAGGCAAAGTTGATAACCAGACAATTACTGGAATGGTCTATAATGGTTCACTTCCAGGGCCCGCCTTCCATGTCTACCCCGGAGATAGAGTTGAAATTGATTTAGTAAACAATCTCAATGAATCTACCAATCTGCATTTTCATGGAGTTCATGTATCTCCTGGAAATAATTCGGACAACGTACTTCTTGATGTTGAGCCAGGTATGACACAGCATTATGTGCTTGATATTCCAAAAGATCACGAACCAGGTACGAATTGGTATCATTCACATTTGCATAAACTTTCTTATGGACAAGTTTCGGCAGGTCTGTCTGGGATATTTATTGTTGAAGGGTTAGAAAAGTTATTGCCAGAGAGCTTACAGAATATCACACAACATACCATTGCCATGAGAGATTTTCCATTTGACAATCTATTCGTTACTACAGGTGATCTGAGTAATACGATGACAATGCATGAACGTCTAACTGTTAACGGTGAGGTCAATCCTACCATAAATATTAAATCAGGTGAGACTCAGCTTTGGCGTCTTGCAAATATCGGACCTGAGAATGAACTCATAGTCCAACTGCCTGGCAATACATTCAATGTTATAGCAGAAGATGGAAGCCCAGTTTGGAAGGTGTGGAATAATGAATCTCTTTTCTTCCCTTCTGGAAAACGTTATGATGTATTGGTGACTGCCAACGGTAGCGGATCTATTCCATTAGGACCTGGTAATTCCTCAGTTATTGCACCATATGATTTACACATTGCGACTGTAAATATACAAGGTAACCAGACAGATGTAAAACCTGCAGATATCCTTCCAACAAGCTTAATTCCAGAGAGAGATCTCAATCTTGCAAACGTCTCTAATCATAGAGTCCTTAATTTCTCATCAAATGATAGAGATTGGATATACAAGATAAATAACGAGACCTTTGATCATAACAGAGTGGATATAACTGCAAAGCTTGGAACTGTAGAGGAGTGGAAGTTAGTAAACCTTGATAAAAACTCGTCTGGCAATATTCATCCATTCCATATTCATGTAAATGATTTCCAGGTAATATCTATTAACGGAAAACCTTATGATGCTAACGGATACCAAGATACAGTTATCATACCCACGGGAGGTGGTGAAGTAGTTATTAGAATACCATTTGATGATTTTGTGGGAAAAACTGTCTATCACTGCCACTTGATGTTTCACGGGGACTTTGGAATGATGGGTATCCTTGAGATCGTTAAATAGGTGATGATGTGATTGGAGATTAGTAAAATGTTTAATACAAATATATCCCAAAAAGGAAAAGCAGTGGCTTTGTTCGTTGTCCTAACTTTTGTCGTAGCCGGACTTACAGCAGTAACCTCTCTTTCAGAGCCATCTGCGTTAGCGCAAAGCCCTGGAATCGACCCAAATGATTGTTTTAGGTCAAACGTTACAATAGATACTTGTCCTACAAACCCAAATATCCAAAGTCAAAATGACACAACGGATTGTTTTAAGAAAGTTGAAACCCAGGTAGGGAGTGGCGAAATTCAAAACTATACAAAAAGTGTACAAAGCTTTAACTCCTTGATACCTACTAACAACAAGATAACAGCAATAAATGAGAATATTGCTGGAGGTAGCGGCCCAGTAACAGATATGGAGGGCGTATGGGATTTAATGAAAAATCAAAATATGACTAGACAAGACAGACAAATGGTATTGGACGAAGTTAATATTCTCTTGGACGACGCCAAACCCGGGTTTACCAAATTACAAAACGATGAGTTGAGTTTGTGTATAACTACTGAACTCAATTCTTTAGGTCCTACACTTAACTATTAGGTCCACCATTTTTTTTCTTTAGACAAGACAAGACAATACAATGGTCTGCAAGGTAATCCCTTTTCATTTATTCATTTTGTTTCGCAAACTTCTTGACACTCAAAGAGACTGCCTTTGGTCAGTTTCATTCACAGTGTGATAAAGACTTATCTACATGTGATTCAATTTTCAATGTATAGGAATTACTTGCAGGATTTGCAAATTATGAAAAAACGGTTTCCGGTATTTTTCTCCTTTGATATTGTATTTACAGGTATATTATTATCATCAGTATTTTTTTTGTCATTCTTTATTCCTTTAACTTTATTTTCCCAGACTTTTGCTGCACCGCCTGCGTTTGATCAAGTCTTGATTTATGATAAAAAAATCAGCAATCAGAAAAACGACTGGGTTCAAACCTATGGTAATGATAGTGCTAATTTAGGGTCCGACCATGTAGACCTACTGGCAGTGGATTATTTTAGTGATGGAAAAACCCTAGATATTACATTTTGGATAAAATCAAATTCGGAAAATGCTTCTGTATACAATCAACCTTTCAAAAAGATTAGGTATGGTGTGCTTATTGCCATTGTTTCCTTGCCTCAAAATTCAGGATATAACGGAGCCAATTTCAACTATTATGTTGAAGCAGTGGATGGAAAATGGAGTGAATATCTTTACCAGTTATCATCAACAGGTACTTCTGCGCTTATAGAATCCAAGACAAACTATTCCGAACCTTTGGGTAATCCCACAATAGGGCCAGGATATGTCAAACTGCGATTGAACCTGGATTCCATAAATTCCCCAAGCAATTACGGCTTATCTTTTTATACGGCAGAATCCTTCAAGTCAAGCGAAGTCAGGGATTTCACAAGCTGGGTTGCTGTTCCTCCGCCTGTCATAAACATATTAACACATCCCGAGAGTATAGTCATAAGACAAGGAGAAAAGAGAATAATACCGACTGAGATAGAGACACCCCTCTCTAGTAATGTTACTAGAATAGCTTTTGAACATGGCACTAATTTCAGCTCTAACGGCTTAAGTGTATCTGCTCAAAGAACCCAGCCTCCATTATTTGAGGTGGAGGTTTCTCCACAATCACCAGTAGGTGTATATACTGTACCGTTTGAGGCTTCAATGTTAGTACAAACAGCATCGTCGACATCGCCTATGTTGAATGACACAGTAACTGAAATTGTGGACCCAGAGTTTCAAGTGTCCAAAAAATATCCAACTACCGGCGATATAATAGGTAAAGGTAATTTAACAATAGAGGTATTACCACCACTAACTGTTAATGAGGAATTTATGGCCTTTTGGATTACATACGGGACTGCAATAGTGATTCTCAGCAGTGGGGCAGCGGGAGTCTTTGCGACATTTTTTATTGATTATATAAAAAGTGTGAAAAGCAGAAGGAAACACAAATAGACACAAATCCATTAGTAACCTGTCTCCAGGGGACCATAATATCTGGATGATTTGCTGAATGCAACCGTAAGTTTAAGGTCAAATGGAATAACCCTCTTTCCTTCCTTGGACAAGAATCTGAAGAGCCAAGTGCATTATGTTGGATTTGATCTGTTTTCTGTTTTCTTTCGTGCTCCTGATGGTCACCTTATAGAATATTTGGACATGCTATATGAAGAACCAAAGCCCTTCTTCTGGGAATAGTAGTGTCTATGAAATTTATTTGATAAAAATTTGAACTGAAAAATCGGCATACCATTGATTTCATATTCATTTTTAGGATTAGTAACAAGCACATGTGTTCCAGATGTTCCAGATGTTCTAATGTTCTATATGGCAGTTTTGGCTACTGGGTGTTGCCGTTATTGTATTTACTAATTATATCACTGCACAACCAAGTCCAGCCTGTAGGACTTTTAATTGGCATGATTAAAAAAAGATTTAATCGCTTTACAGTGCTAACGTGGGCCGTATGGCCGCGTCACGAATTCCATAATCCAATTGTTGTTAATTGTTGTCTTAACAAGGCAACAAAATGGGCATTGCTTATATAAGATGGTCTTACCCTGTTATTGATGAACAATCGATTCTTCAAACTTTTGCCTATACTTGCAATAGTGTTATTTTCTTCATTATTGATTCCTGTTGGTTCCCTACATACCGCATATTCAAAGAATCTGACCAATCCTACTGATGACGCAATAAGGGGCTCCATTACTAGCACGACTAATAATGGCACCTCAGCCGATCCAGCATGGATACTTGGCGGCGCATTCAAGTTCTCTAACATCAATTCAACCACAGTGTCACCTACATTCAACTCAACATTTTACATGGCAAAAGTTGACGGTACTGCAAACCATACTCATTCGATTTATGATTTTAAATTAGCCGGGCAACCAACTATAGACAATACCATTAACTCTACACTGTATAATGGCACATCAACTGTGACTATGAGAGAGGGCCCTGTAAACAATGTTCCAACGCAAATTAATATTTTGGGTGACTCTGCAATTAGTATAAAATTGGATGGATCTGTAATAGATAACCATTTTGGAAGCCAGCCAATATTTGGCACTCAGCACAAGACATTGTGCCTATCCGCTATTTACTATTTAGACACATTTGATCTGTGTTGAACAGCCTTCCTCCTGTCAATAGGACCTTTGGATGAATCCAACCAGGTTTTATTTTCTTTTCCTTTATTTTTTAAAACCACCTTAAATCAAATAAAACAGATGTTCCTTTGACACTCGCCTTACCGCAAACATAGTGAGAAGATGATTAACTTTGGACAAATACATAAAATCGTTCAAAGTAGTCTTCATGTATGAAGTTAAAATATTAATATTTGTTATCGTCCTATTCAATAGGCATGGTTTATCAAAATCCTTAAATTTACCAATACCTTCTAAAATAATAGAACCTCTTTTAGAGAACCGATATCGGTATTAATCCCCACGCGCCCAGACTGTTACTATATAATAATATTAAAATAGTGACTAAAGATCTATTTGTTATTATTAAGCCAAGATAAATCTTTTATATTGATGATATCGAATAAACTATCCTCATAATATGATTGTAGATTTATCTTTATTGAAGTGTCACGTTAACATACTCAATCTGTAGGAACCCGAGTTATTTCGTCTTTATCATCAATAGGCGGTCGGTTCCTGATTCTGCTCCCCAGACTTCGTCTTCCACCCCAAGAATCTGTCTTACATTAGCCATTGAACTGGGAATATCAAATTTCTTAAACGATTCATCCAATGGATCAAATCTGTACATAGAATTGGAACCAAAATCACTTATCCATACCTTATCCTTTGTATCTACATATACTGCATATGGCTTAGGATTATTCCCAGGCAGTTTCCATTCCTTCCATTGATCTATTTGAGGATCGTACATTCCCAGCT
This sequence comes from uncultured Nitrososphaeraceae archaeon, assembly GCA_963850055.1. Taxonomy (GTDB): domain Archaea; phylum Thermoproteota; class Nitrososphaeria; order Nitrososphaerales; family Nitrososphaeraceae; genus Nitrosocosmicus. Next base: position 51,743 of record CAWKJS010000013.1, read on the forward strand.
TACCTGCATTCCATTCCGATACCCAAATATTCCCATCAGAGTCAGACCAAACCCTTCTTGCTCCTTGATCTGGTGTAGGAGGTTCCAGAACAGTTACTTGTCCAGTTTTTATGTCTATGAGTCCTACATAACTACCCGCAAGTGACGCATAGTATACAGATCCATTTGGTGTAGTGGTGATTCCGTAAGGACCTGCACCATTAGGCGCATCAAATATTTCAATGGCTCCTGTGGATGGAAACAGCCTTCCATATATTCCACTCTGCCCTGTAAACCACAAAGTTCCATTATTATCAAATGTAGCAGTATTAAGATTTGCATATCCAACTCCTTGTGGTAATGAATAAATAGTAACATTTTCTGTGAAAGGATCTACTCGTACGATTGCATTTAATCCACCATCAGTAATCCATGGTGCCCCGTCAGGACCTGCGATAACACCATGAGGAGCTGAACCTTTTCCTAGGAAAATATGTGAAGTCTCTCCAGTTGTTGTATTTAACTTTCCCAGTTCCCCAGTAGCCTGTGCAGTATACCATACAATATCTTTTAATAAATTCTTTGAAACATTATCGGTAACATAAACCATAGATGTAGCCGGAGCTACGTCATGTGGTCTTGAGCCTTGGGGAACAGGGTATTCTCTTAATGTAATATTTTGGTTATCTAAGATAGTATTTGGATTCAGTGCTTCTGGACTAACTGGCACTAATTGTGAAGATACTAAGGTATATCCATATTCTCCTAAGTTAAAGGTCGACATCTGATTGTTTTGAATATCTATGTTCTTATTGTAAACATAATCCGTGTCAATCAGTTTTTCCTTATTGTACCCAAAGCCTGCATCTTGTAATAATGAATTACCAAAAAAACTAAAACTGAACATAACCACAAATAGCATGATGATTATTTTAAAATGATTAGACATAGATCCCATTACATTCATTGAATGTACAAAAAATTATTTAAAGTGTAATTCTGAATTACATGCGACATCGGTCTAACAATAGATCTGCACATATTACATAAACACCCATGTCTTCTTATCACAATAGTGTATAATGCATGAAATCTTTCATTGGTAGTAGAACCCCACTTCCACAAGGAACTAATCCCCACGCGCCCAAACTGCTTAATTTTACCAGCGTAATAGTTTCAAAACATATACAATTCTAAAAGTGGAAAGTTTGAATGACGATGCATGCATCTATGCAATGTTCATATCTGCTAATAATTAATTAAAATTTGATAAATAGAAAATTAACGTGCGGTCATATTGTCAGATTGGAATTAACCCACAAGTTTTCAAATATCGTTGTATGTGTCCATACACTGGATGCACTATTTGAATAAATACCTAGCCCATTTGCTTCTCTAAAGATATATTTACTATCATCTTTGAGTTCAATGATAAGTGATGACTTGTTATCCGATACTATGATAGTGGAATTAATTCCTTGTTGAGATACAACCGGACTTATTTCAATTCGATTTAATGTATTATTGGATAGTTCTTTTATTTGCTTATCCATTGCGGTGAGAATCCTGATATGAACTCCTTTTTCTGTAATCCTTCTTAATATTGACATCAGGTCATTTCTTTCCAGACGATGAAAAGCATTTACGGTCGGAAATAGTAAGAGTAACTCCTTAGTTGTAGTCAATACCATTTCTAGATATATTTTTTGAATTTCCTCTGGGTCTCTTATAGTATCAAGAAATTCACGATTAATGCCTTGTTCTATTTCTCGTATTCTCTCTTCAATTGGTATTGCATTTTTCCATAAGGTATTAAATAAGGATTGTTGTGCTTCTGCGGATCGACTATCGTTGCTATAAATAATTTGACTTGGGGCTTCTGATTCTTTGCTTATAAGATGAATGACATATTCTGTTTCATCTATTATGCCAAAATTTCCTTTGATCCCTTCTATATGACGAACCTCAGAGACCTTTAAGAGCTCTTTGCAGTACTCTATATTTTCTTTTGTAACATCAGTAATTAGTCTTATTTTAATACCTCTATTTATCAGCTCCAGTACTGCTTGCATTATTCTCTTATCTGTTGATATTATACTTGGTCCCATTAAATCATAACAAGTATCCATTTTTGATTTTGCTCTAGGATAGCTTTGCAACATAAAATTCGTAATGTTTTCAGAACCAGTTATTACTTTTATTAAATCAAAATCCTTGTTTGTATTTACCATATCTTTGGACAATAATACAATACATCTCTATACATTTTCATTGGATAATGTAATATAAAAACAAATATGTTGATAAATAACTGGGAAAGTTTTCACATTGAGAAATCCAGTATTAAAAAAGTAAATGTATGCAATAGCGGAGCTACAATAGAAGGAACTCTAAAAGCAAAGAATTTGGTCTCAGGTAATCATAATCATTATAGATAGTGAATATGTCTTGGCTATAGAATCAAAAGATGTATTAATTCTTTAATATTATGCTACCAATTAATCTGATTAGTATGCCGTAATAGAAAAAATAAAAATAACATCTCATTTACTCAACTGTAATTGAAATAGTGTGGAGGAATATGAAATAAATTGTGTTGTGAAAGATAATAGTGGATTTATAACCCAGTTAGGATTTAAAGACCAAGGTATTCATTCAATCTTCATTATCACTCGGTTAATTCTTTCAGGAAGAATCTTCTCTTATGTAAACAAAAATGGAAAAAGAGTAAGAGTTGTTGTTAGAGAGTCCACACTCGACATTGAATTTTCTATTTCTGATGAAGAGAATATAGATATCAATGATTTGGATTTCTTACCAAAATGCAGTAGTTAGAATTAACCTAGATTGAAGCGTATTAATAAACCTGAACCATCATACTTATTCTAAATTAAGTCAGGTAATATTGTATCATCATTGGATCACCCGTGCATGTTGATAAATTCTGAAATCTCTGAAATAGCATCGAAATCAATAGTGTAAATTCTTTGGCATTATCTTTAAATTTATCTTTCCTGAATGAAATGTAGAATCTTATTTAAAATACTGATATCAGCACTAATCCCCACGGGCCCAAACTAAATGATACTTTATTTGGTAATGTATGTATCGAGTGTGCAAACTGGTCGAGTTTTTACACATCTGTCAGTTTTGTTAATAGCAGATTATATTCAATCTTGAATCGTGTCCCCACAGGTCTATTATCTTAGCTGGGCTAATTATCTCATGTTTGATTAATGTTATTGTTCAAAAATTATTAGAATTAGGTAGTTATTTTCAGAATACTTTTTTTAGGTTATGCATTTGAAGTAGTATACCTCCTCTCTACTTTAGAACAGGTCCTGTATCAACAAAAGGTGGAATGTTAACTTCGAGTACTAACACAGATACATCATTTGTTAGAAGATTCACCACATACATATCTCCGTTAGCAGGATTACTAGTAGGATTGTATTCTAAGTTTGAAGGCGTACTACCTACATCTATGGTTTGAATCACTGTATTGGTAGAACTTTCTATTATGGATGCGTCATTGGAACCTGCATTTACTACATACATATACTCGTTACTAGGATTATATTTCAAATCATATGGAGCATCACCTACAGAAATGGTATGTATCACTGTGTTAGTTGAACTATCTATTACGGATACAGTATCTGAAAAGATATTCGCTACATACATATCTCCGTTACTAGGATTGTATTATATAGGACCTGGATGATTACCAACATCTATTGTACTGATCACCGCTTGAAATTGAGCCCATACTGGTTTTGACTCTAAAACTCCGAAGAAAATAAAAGATATCAAAATCATCACAGACAAACAGAAATATTTATGCTGTCCTTTCATGATATTGACATATTATCCCAGTTTCAAATAAATATTAAGTTTAACTGCTTGGCTGAATTCGAACTAATCACTAATTGTGAAGTCTAATTTAAACAATTTGAATTGATATTTCTTATACAAAATAATATTCATAGATTGACAATTCTTTGAAATGAATTTGAACCCGACTTATATCTTCATCTTATTAATACCTCCATAGACCTCAGATAGGACTTGAAGTTCCCCTTGGGGAGCAACTTTTTTTATTTTTATGATTGAATATAAGATGATAACTATGAATTCATCAGAAAAAAACAGAAATTATGTGGAATTTGTCTTTTATCGAGTTCCAAAGAAAAATCATGAATCATTATTACAAATAACTTACCGATTGATTGAGTTATTTAGGAAAGAGGATGTAATCTATGATTGTTTTGGTCTCAACAATGCTGAGGACATACCAGGATTCATCAATATAACCAAAATAATTCCTGTCAATCCTGACGCAGAAGATATATGGATAAATATGGTAACATACAAAGATCGAGCCCACCGTGTCGAAGTTGTAGAAAAAATATCAAAGGATAAAGAGTGTCAAGATACCTACGAAGAGTTAATGAAGTTAATAACTCCTGACACAGGATTTATCATGGGAGAGTTTAGAAATTTGGTTAGGATTTGACCATTAGATAGGACACCAATATCTACTACTATGAAATTCATAATGTTGATAAGGATGGTTTTTTCACGGGATCAGGTATGAAAAAATTAAAACTACAGGTGCAAATTTCAGTTGATGGTTGCATAACAGGACCAAATAACGAAATGGAATGGGTGGTCTGGAATGAGGATGACAAATACAAAGAATATGTAAAAATGATACACGAGCCAGTCGACACCATTCTCTTGGGACGTAAAATGGTCGAGGGATTTATTTCACATTGGTCTGATGTGATGAACAAACCTGATGACCCATGGAATGGAATAGCGAAAAAGTTGATAGAAACACCAAAAATTGTTTTTACTAAAACACTAAACAAATCTGAGTGGATAAATACAGAAATTGTATCAGGTGACCTCAAAGATGAAATTAATAAACTAAAGAGTCAAGAAGGTGGTGGTGATATCATAGTTTATGGTGGCGCCTCATTCGATTCTTCGTTGATTAGAGAAAAACTTATTGATGAATATTATCTATTTGTGAATCCCGTTGCACTTGGAAAAGGGAAAAATATATTCAAGGACTTGAACGAGGTCGAAAAATTCACCCTTATTGAATCAATAGTGTTTGACTCTGGAATAGTTTTGCTTCACTATGAGGTAAAGAAAAATTGAAAGATGTCATTTGTTTTTTAACTATTATGTGCAAGGATTCTATTCAACTTTGAATCGTATCCCTACGAATTAGAATTGTTCCTAAAATATCATACAAGTTCTTGAATCAAAAGAGAAAGTTTGTTTGTTTCTATTTGTAGAGTTATTCCTTTTTATCCTCTTCCTTTTCTAAGATTTCCTTTTTGATTGATTTGAATATTTTTTTATCCTTTTCTTCTGGGGTATTCTCAGATATTCCTACTAAATTTGATTCCTCATACGCAAATTCATTTTCTCCACTGTCATTAACCGATGACATATCAGGAACTTTTATACAAAAAGGGTATAACTATCTATGTCTAAGTTTTCTTGAACTTCAGAAGTCATCACTTTACTGAGATTCTATTCAACTTTGAATCATATCTCCACATGTCCGACAAGTAATTGAGTTTAGCAGACGGAATAGAATGAGTAAATTATAAACGTATACGAAAACGTGCAAACTCATTGTGAGTAAATCAAGGTTTATCCATTTCACAGTGGTGCATAAAGCCTTGCATCTTTATTCTTATAATTATATAAACGATGTTTTCTAACTCATTGTATGTGCTGTGATTATGAAATACCACTAGAAGAAGAACAGGAGAAAGCGATAGAAAAAGAAAAGAAAATCATCCGACCACACTTAGAAATCAGAAAGACAGAAGAAGAACCCATAGCAGCCTAAATTTTCAAAATTTTTTTGTTTTTATGCATATGATGCGATAATACATATAGCATTATGCTATGGAATCTAACTACCACTGGGAACTTAATCCCCACGCTCCCAGACTCTTACTAAATGTCATACCAAATTATCAGATATTAAGCACTAATATGCATAATCAGATCAAAGAATTCCTTATGGTAGTGAAATGTTATAGAATCCTACTAGTTTCAGATGCACTACTTAATTCTAAAACTGCCAGAATGTTATATGGTACTACATCTACCAAGTTATGAAACTCAACATCTAGAGCATACGAGATATTTTAATAATTGATCAAATAGTATACACCACTTATTTAGTCCAAAAGTCAATGTGTTGGGAGTTAACAAATAAGAAATTATTAGGATGTAAGAAAATTTTTTTAGACATTCATTCAAAATTGAAAATTTAGAACTTAGGGACTAAAATAACTTATGCAAAGTTACTCTGGGTAACTCTTTTATTTTTTTATTTATAATTACATGTATGAAAAAGAAATTTTACAAATGCTACGAATGTGAACAAAAATTTGGGCGAAGATGGAATGCCTTACGCCATAATAGGTTAATTCATGGTTCTGCTGCTGATATAATTAGTAATGATATTAAACCCCGAACTTCGTACATGTCATATAACAAATACCATAACTATCAAAAAAAATTCGAGATTCTCAATCAAGCCGGTATAGCAATATATAATGAATACGACGAAAACCTGTCGGACATATTTGATCTAGACAAAGAAGATTTTAAAATTATAAAAATTATTGATCAATTGATCAAACCTTTCACTGAATTGGAGGAATTGTTAATTGACTCTGATCCAAAGACAAGAGCTTTTATTCTTTTAAGAAGTTTCGATGTAAGCATACAATCTCCTAATCCTATAGGCTCCATGAATGAGATGGTCGAGTTGTTACGTTCCATAAATGGAATCAAAAAGATTGCCAAGTATAAGTCCATGATTGCTACAACCACCTCTTTGGATCCGATATCCGAGATAAAAGAAAAAATCAAGAATTCATATTTATTTGAAAGACAAAATAATTAGAAAATAGAACCTAAATTGTGATCTAGATTCCAAGATTCCGTTCTTGTTTGGGATTTGATCCTGAAAAACAAATAGGATTAGTTATTTTGGGCAGTTATAATGACAAGAGTGCTCCTCCAGGATATGTGATGATGGAGGTTGCGATTCCTTTCTAACTTTATTATTCTAATCCTTAGCGGTCCTTTTTTTTATACATATTAAATATTTGATTTCTCTTGATTCCTTAATTTTGACTAAACTATGTAAATACAGACCAAATATTCCAAAATTATGCTTAGAAATCCATAACTTTATCAATATTAGTTATGTTTTAGTAATCCGAAGGATCTCATGGTATTTGAATACGAAAAACTAGTTAACTCTTTGAAGAGAGCGTATGATTATATTCAAGTTAATCGTAATTATGATGGCCAGTGGTCTGATTTTCTTACATTGGCAGGCGAGAGCGTTTATTGGGTTTCTGGATATGTTGGATATGCTTTAAGTGACTATCCCACATCCAGAAGGGAAGATTGGATAAGAAATACACAAAATTATCTTATGAGACATCAGCGACAGGATGGGGGTTGGGGATATGGGCCAGGAGTACCATCCGATGCTGACTCTACTTCTTGGTGCTTACTTTTCCTTTCTAAAATGACTGAGAAGAATCAAGAATGCATGAAGAGGGGAATAAATTTTCTGAAAAGTCATCAGACTCCTTCAGATGGGGGGTTTAAGACTTATGCCGCTCCTCATCAAGTAGCGCGGTTTATGATGATAAATGATGATATTTCCTTTACCGGTTGGTCTTCATCGCAAATGTGTGTAACCGGAGTAGTTATCCAAGCTTTATTTGAATCAAATAAAGATCAATTTAATTTTGAAGGAATTGATAGCATCAAAAAAAATCAAACCCAGGAAGGGTATTGGAATTCCTATTGGTGGAATGATAATCTTTATGCTACAGCAAATTGTATGAAAGCCTTAGAGTATCAAAAAAGCACAGATAACAGAACCAAAGTTTTTCTGTCAAAAGCAAGAGACTGGATACTTAGTAAGCAATTGATAGATGGGGGATGGAGTGAAGACGAAGCAGGGAGAAGTATGCCATTTTCAACCGCTCTGGCGTTAAAAGGTCTTTTAATTGAGCCCGACAATATATCAGAAAATATTGCAACCGGCATATCATGAGATTTTGAAGCACCAGTCCGAAGACGGTAGTTGGAATTCAAGTTATAAATTACGAATTCCTCATCCTTCAACAACCGAGCCGTGGAATCAGACAATTTGGAAGGTGGGTGGTAAAGCTATCAATGCAATTATTGAAGACCATCGACGAATCTTCACTACCGCAACAGTATTTAAGACACTCGTGGATTATCAGCAATTTTTAAGAGGTAACCTACAGATTGGAAAATGATACAAAACAAACAGATGACTATAAGAAATTAGAGTATAGTCTTTTGGAGGGAATCAAAAATGTATCAGAGAGAATAAAAACAGAATCATTGAGCATACTCTGCCGAAGGCCTTTACTCGATGAGGATTGTCCAGAATTATCTGATATAGATCTTACCGTGATTTATGATAAAATTGAGGAATTTCCTGAGAGAAGGATCGTAGACACATCTTACGGCCGTGTATTTGTGGATATATTATGGGTTCCTATTTCGCAAATGCTTGACTCACACAAAGCGGCAAGTTACAAGATTCTTCCACATCTCCTGTTAGAATCATACACCGTGTCGGTAAAGTCCAATACCATACAAACAATTATTGATAATGTTAAGGCTAAAACCTATGAAATAACTGCATGGCAAAAACGTATATACAATCAAATTCAGCTTTGGCAATGCTGCCCTTCAAGAGGCTTCAAATAATCTAGACTTTCCACCAGCAGCATTTTTTTTTCTCCAAACTGCACATTCTTACTATCTGATGGGATTCAGCTGATTGTTTAAGAACAAGTACCAAATGAGTATCCTAACAAAGCCTTTCAGTAAGGTTAAGGGGATGACCCGCGCCATGGATAACAAACTTGAGAAAATGATAAAGGATAATTTATCACTAGAAAGTGAACCTTATTGCTCACTTGACGCATTAAAAAAAGTCCATGATAAGGTAAACAAAAGGTGCGATTCTCAAAGGCCAATTGGAGTTACTAAAAGAACACTTGGTCACTTTTTGTATTCGATTTCTTCACTTGAATTTGAATATCGGAGGATGGTTATAGAATCTCTAATTAATAAGGGTGATTACATGAACGCCAATTTCTATCTAAGGTTTTGGGCATACAGTATTTCGCGATGTCCTGTAGTTCTTGCTGAATCAAACAAAGGTAATAATCCGTCCTTTTACGTACCTTTTAGACCTTTTAAAGAATCAATTGAAAATTATTGTCCAGAAATTTTAGAGGATATGGAAGTAATTTTTGGAAGTACAGATTCTGGCCTTGACTAAAGAGTCCATTAAGGGAACTATTCTTTTTAAACAATTAGTAACAGATAAAGTTGAAAGCAAGGGATTGAGTTTATCTCGTCCCTTTTCTGTTAACACGCAGCAGGATCGTGGTTTCGCTACAAAAACGAAACACGTGGAATATTGGCCACCTTCTGAGGGAGATAATACCCATCTTCCCCGTCTTCCCCATCTGTCACTAAACCTGGAAGATCGCTATTGCCCATATAGCATCTTGACCCATCCTGACCATTTGGAGATTCCAGTGCTGATGGGCATTGTCCTGGGTTAAGACCTGGGGGTCCTGCTTTTCCTCCTTTACCTGGTATAGCTGGGGGTCCTGCTTTTCCTCCTTTACCTTTAGTATATACTGGATCGAAGTTGATTAAATTAACACCTGCAGTATAAAACAACTTTATAAAGCCTCCATTTCCACCATCACCACCATTCCCTCCACAGCCTCCATTTCCTCCATTTCCACCATCTCCGCCTAGTCCTGGTTTTTGCACACAGATGGGGATAGGCACACCCAACCAAGTTGAGTCAACTCCTATAACAGCCACAGATCCTTGCTGCCCATTACCACCAAATTGACCATTTCCACCATCACCACCAAAACCACCCTGTTGACCTCGAAGATCTAGTTTTAATTTGGGTCCCACAATTTCTCTTGTCCATATCTCCAATATAGGAGCGTTACTTCCTTTTTCTCCGTTCTTTCCTTTTCCTCCTGGCGTTCCATTACCTCCACTCGTTGCTTTTGGAAATGCTCCAGCATCTATTCCTGGAATAAGGTTAAGAAAATTTGGTGATGCTGTGTCAGGTGGGATGAGTGGTGGAGTCCCATGGCTGAAATTAGGGTTGCCATCCAATCCGGGTGTAGCCGGGGTCTCGGGATCAAGCCCATCATCGCCAATAGGCAGCTGAAATACTGGTACGAGTGTCTTGGGACCGCCGGGGATGGGTTGGAAGATTTTGGAATCGTCAGCAAGGTTATATGTGATTTCGGGATCTGTCGAACCTTGTGTATCAATAGTGTCGGCCACGATCTTCAACAGCCTCTGAGCACCAGGTTCGGATCCCTTCTTTCTTCTAATAACAAGTTGCGGATGAAGTCCTATGAATACCAAGCGGTTGCAAAACAATACATCGTCATCAATATCGGTATTACCTGTTACTGTAAAGATTAATGTTTTTATCAATTCATCCAACCTCTTTAGCTTTGGTATCCCTGTAATCTCATGTATTTCAAAATTTCCATTCTTACCATCCGTACCTTTAAAATTAGTTTGCCAATCTTTATCTATTTCATCTATTATCCGTCCATTTTGACCATCTGATCCACGGTATTCGCTTCTTTTCTGGACAAGGATCATGCTTAGTTCCTTGTTGCCCTCCTTTTCCGCCTAATCCTTTCTCTCCGGGATTACCTACCTTACCACCCTTACCCCCATCAACAATGTATTTCCACTGTTGCGCTTGTACAGGCTGATTTTATGAAAATTTTGATCAAACCGCCATTTCCGCCAGCACCGCCTCTTCCTGGTAGACCAGCATCGCCGCCTTTACCTCCATTTCCACCACGACCAGGCTCTCGAGTGCATTCCTCGCCATCGTACCATGAATCACTCGTAGTTGAAGAGGCGCCCTTTTGTCCGTCGCCGCCTTTTCCCCCGTCGCCGCCTTTTCCGCCTTTTCCCCCATCTTGACCCTTAAAATTAATAGTTAATGCATTTGGATTTTGCTGTAGTTGCACGCTCATTCGTGAACACTTCTAACTCTGGGGCGCTCTTTCCTGCTATACCATTTTTCCCAGTTTGACCAGGGTCACTACTACCGCCATTTGAGGCAAGAGGATACACTACCTTCCCCAGGGGGCGAAAACCCGCCCGAACCAGTGATTCCCGATCCCGATTGATCCGGAGCTGGGGTATTAGGATCTAAACCCGGTCGGCCGTCCAAGTCATAGGTAATTTCAGCGGTATCATCTATCCTTATTGATTTTACCATTATTGTCAAGTTTGAAGGGCTATTTGGAGATCTTTCCCATGGTGATATTACCAATTTACTTTGAGATTTAAACCATAAGGTATCCGCTTGAAGAACCGGTTCCCCGTACGGTTGTATCCCATTAACTACAAAGTCCGCCATTTCTTATCTCATTTCTCCTAATCAATCTCCATCAAGGGTTTTATTTCGTAATTAAGGTAACTTTTTATCGAAAGACCTCCATAACTTAAACCGTCTACTAATTGGGATAATATCTCTCTAGCATCCTCAACTGAATTTGCTTTCAAAATCGCAATTCCGTTAGGAGGATCGTTTTTTACCTTCTCTAAAGAATTTGGCTTTCCTTCAAAACTTGCAAGTTCATTAAAAGAGATTATTCTAAAAATATCTATCTTGCTCTTACCTTTTAGTGTATGAAGGTAATTGAGTCCTTTTTCCAATGATTTTGGTTCTTTGGATATCATATGAAGTTCTTGGTTATCAAGGTTAAGACTCCAAATAACCAAAATATTTTTTATTCTATATTGAGTGGCAGTAGATTCTGCCTTTTCCAAAGTCAATATTCTCTATTCAAAAGTCATAGATATAAAGTTCTTGTTAGATTTTACAAGAAACAGCCAAATGCTATCAATAATATTAGTATTAGAAGATATAAAGTTCAATATAAAATAAAAAATTTATAATAAATTGAAATATCTAAATTTCATTTGAATCTAAAGTGTACCGTTTCAAATGACTTTTCTAAAATTTTCTTGAATAATATTATAGGATGAAGTAGGTCTAACCAATTTGACAGTAACGATTTGCTTCAGAACAGACTCATGGGAATAAATAATTAAAAGCTTTTCCTGTTCAGGTTATTTGCTATTATCCTAATTTGAGAAAACAAAGAAAATTACCGTTCGATGACCAACCAACAGCAACTTAGAACAAGTATATATTAATGATGAAAATAGATTTAGTATCTGTGTAATTTTGTTACTTTAGTTGGTTCTGTAGGAAAGAATCTATTCTTTCAGTTCTAAAGCAGCTTAATTACTTACAGCCACTACTCTATCAATATATTACATGTTTCTTTTACTTACTAAATAATATGAGTAGTCTTTTCCTTCTAATGGAAATGCTTATTAGGACCTATAGCCCGTGCCTTATCATAATATTTCTCAGCTTCAGTATAGTTACCTAACATAAGCAAGATATCGCCTTTGAATATTAGGGTATAAATATTATTAGGATCTATAACCAGAGCCTTGTCATAATATTTCTCAGCTTCAGTATAGTTACCTAAAGCAAACAAGATATCGCCTTTGAATATTAGGGCGTCAATATTGTTAGGACCTATAGCCAGTGCTTTTTCAATGTATTCATCAGCTCCAGTATAGTTTCCTAAAATATACAGAATGTTACCTTTGCCTATTAAGCCTGCAACATTATTAGGATCCATAACTAAAGTCTTATCATAATATTCTATGGCTTCTGTAGTATTTCCTAATTTGATTAGATCCTCACCTTTCATTGTTAATGCACCTACATTAATAGGATCTGACTCCAAAGCCCTATCATAATATGTGATGGCCTCCTCGTATTGGCCTTGTTCGGAGAGAAAATTTCCCTTTTTAATTAACTCATCAACGCTATCACTATTAGTTTGCGCTGTTGATAATGACGGTAGCTCAAAAACTGATAACAAGGATAAAACTAGAAAACTAAAAGTAATTAGCAGAATAAATTTAGGCTTTAAGGCATGCACTATCGAGACTATTATTATGTAAATATTTAAGCTTGTATTATTTCTCTAATCTTTAACAATGGTTGTCATCTGCTAAATTGGTTAAATAATTGACATGTTTCATATACGATCAATCACAATTAATCCCAATGTCGGTATAAATCCATGACTACCTACATGTAAACAAATCCCATCCCTTCCTCATTTTTAACAATCCATATGGAATTAGATTCCCTGTTTTTGTGATAAGGGTTCGAGTCCCAAACTTCGTCTGTGTTTGTTAAGTATCCATGGTTGCATTCAATCCCACCAGGGGCTAAAAGTAACAAATTTAATAACTTGACTGAAGAAAATATTAATAATTCCTCTCTACACTGTTGTACAACGCTACTAATTTCTGCTTCTCATTTTTACCCCAGTTTCTTCTACACGTTTGTCTATGAGGTCAATTCCATGCTTAAAATATTTCAACAGAAAATTAAACATGACAGAATCTATTACCGTATCATATCCTTTTTCGGTGATACCTACGGGTTCTGCAACTAAATCAAGCCTCATTTTATAATCCGTAATTACATCAGTGATTTCAGGTGTGTAGTATTTGGACTCCTTTAACTTTCGAAATGTTAAATCATCCGATAATAATATCAGAAAGCCATTTTATCAAAAAGTTGCCTTAATATCTTTGGTCAAATCCAAATCAAATTTTATTTTAAACCGAGGAAGGGAATGGGTTTAACAAAAGGGGACTGTGGAACTAAGAAAAGATCCAAAACTGTACAACTATGACATCACCCATTGTCGCTTTTATGGACTTTATGTAGAGGCTCAGGGAGATCCATTTATCAAGACAGAATAAACTTCAATAAATAATCATTCAGGACAAACAAGATTATCTATCATTGTTCCTAAAACGATTACCATATGTTAGATTCTATTCGACCTTGAATCGTATCCCCAAGGATGTATTCAAGCAAAGATAAGAAATTCAGAAATTGGCTAGAGTTCTACTCTGCTTTATTATTGACCATATATGATACATCTGATCTGATGCATTTCGTAGTTTTGAGTTATTAATTTTTCCAATTATGGGGATTACTTGTCCCATCATAATGTACACTCATTTTGTCCATTATTTGACATAAAAAACACTTGTGGAATTAGGCTTTAATTGATCAATGGTAATTATTGTCTTATCCTGCTCGTCATAAACTACATCTTCTTTTACTAACTGTAATACCTTGTCTACTTTAAAAGAGATTTCTTCAATCAACTCATCGCCTGATTTTATAGTTATCTTTTGACCTGTAATTGCAATATTAATTTTTTTTATCTTTCTTATTCGTTGATATAAATCGAAGAAAGTTGTCTTCCATGAAAAGGGAATTTTATTGAACAGATGTAAAATTTGATTCCACTGTTCAAACAAGTTTTTTCTAGTAATAGAATCATAATTCCAATCATAAAAATAATGATGATAGTGGTTTAGAATACCTAGAGGTGTTCTTTGAACCATGGAATAAGAGATGGTATTAGATATCCATTTTACAAATGTTTGTGAAGATTCTTGTTCTTTTTCTGCATTTTTATTGGAATTTGATATAGGATTTATTTTTTGCCTTCTAGGGATATATAGCATTATTCCCTGACTATGCTTGTTATTATAGTAATCGACATTAGACATGATAAAGGGAATAATAAATCCCACATTGGCAAATTTTTTTAAAAGTTTACTTGCAAAATATTTTTTAAAATAATTGGGAACATATGATGATCTAAAAAATCTATGGTAGTTTGATTGTCCATAGATAGGAATCATGCCAAGACTTGATAGGAGATTTAGATTGTGCGTAGAAAAGTCATCAAATGGAGGAACAAACAAAACTGGATTAATATCAAGGGATTTTCTTATTATATCCCTTCCAATATTTACATAGGATTCAAAGCCTATCTTGCTGTTCTTTTTATTACGATCAGTATTTAGTGACCTGTAATAATGAGTAAATGTATCTTTTATAGTTCTGTTTATATCTTCACTCTTTCCGTCAATCTGCTGACTAAACTCTCCTCGAGCATTAATTAAATCATGAGTTACACCATGTTGAATAATCTCAATCTTATTGTGTCTGATCTTTTCTTTTAAAAATGTGCATAATTCTTCATTGTTCTCAATGGAATGATGTTCTGAAAAGTTCCTGATATTAGGTGGTACACAAGCATCATTCATAGCTTTCTGATAAGGTATTACAGATAGGCTTACTTTGAATTGATTGTCCCATGCCCTCGAATAAATTGATTTGAGCATATTGCCTTTCGTAAAAAAATTAGTATCATCATCTCGAATTAAAATAGGAATTTTACCGTTGGGTCCTAATAGTGGAGTAATCGTCATCTATTGCTAAAGAAATCATTAATGCTTTTAAATCGTCCATTATCATCATATTCTAATGGACCATGTTTATATCAGATAATCACATCATATCATCAGTTTTTAATTAAGGGCTATCTATTTTTACTTCCTACAAGTTGCTGAAATAAATTAAAAATGAATAGTTAGGGAAATGACATATCTCATAAATTAATATGTCTAGTATGCGATATTAAATTAAGGAATTTTTAGAAAAATGAATTCTAACCATATAAAGCGAATTGATTTCACTAAATCGGTAGAGTATGATGATAAGGAGGATATTTATTATGTGAATTCAGTTACTACAGGAGAGAAATATAAGGTTAATAGATTAAAAGACAATAACCATTGGTTTTGCACATGTAACGGATATTTATACTCGGCTGGAAACCCCAAGAAATGTAAACATACTCAAAGGATCAGAGTTATTGATCAGTTGTATAAAAAATATGCTGATAAGATTACAAACTTCGAATTAAAAGATAGATAATTGATCTACAGTAAGATGAACATATATGATATCTAACAATATTTTCATAGAGAAATTCTGAATCCGTTACATGACTTTACTTTGCAAAAGATCTATAGTTGATTTATGTTTTAGATAAGCATTGTTTCTTGCACTAGGTTAAATTCAACCTTGAATCGTATCCCCACGGATGAATTCAACCCAAGATAAAATACTTTGAGGATTCTTGAACTAAGAAATAATCATTACACCTGTGATGCTTTTAACAAATAATATGACTATATGTTTTTGTGGATGAGTCGACGATTAATCAATTGATTGCATCTAAAATGCGAAACCCCCGTAATAATATGAAAATAACTAGAGGCCATAGCAATGTCATAACTTTCTATCATAATCATAGTTTTATACTATTACTATGTGAGATATTCTAGAGATGTATTGTCTTATTGCCTAAGGAAACAACACAATCGAATACCGATGATTTAATTAAGGTGATTACTGGAACTGAAGAAATTACAAATTTTGTATTACGAGGTTATCAGAGAACAAGAGTAAAATTGGATAGTTGTTTAGATTTCATTGGTCCTTCTGTTGTGGACACTGATTACCGAGTTATGAAAGCCGCTTCGGAAATGATAAACAGAGGCATAAAAATTCGTCTCATAACTGATATTACTAAGGAAAACATTAACTATTGTAAGGATTTAAGCAAGGTTTCAGAGATTCGCCACATAAGTGGTATAAAAGGAAATTTTGGGATACTAGATGAGAAAGAATATCTTATTCATCTCATTCATAAGGAATCCGAGGCTCCAAGTCAGATTATTTATAATAATGATAGCGCTGCCACTAAAGCCCAACAATCCTTATTTAATATCTTGTGGAAAAACGCAATCCCCATAGAAGACCGCATAAGAGAAATTGAATATGGTGTTCGTTTAGGCTTCATTGATACAGTTAGAGAGCCAGAAGAAATAGAAAAAATTTATCTCAACATGATAATATCTGCCTCAAAGGAGTTACTTCTGATGTTTCCGACTGTAAATGCGTTCTATCGCTTGGAGAGAAAGGAGTTGATGTCACTGTTATACAAGAATGCAGAAAAAGGAGTTCAGACTAGAATTCTAACTCCGATGGATGATTCATTAAAGGAACAATCAAAGATTTGCAATAGTAAATTTGATCGGATAGAGATGAATCCTATTACAGACCCATTAGATATTAATTCAACGATTATTGTATCTGATAATAAGTATTCTCTTATTATTGAAACAAAAGACGACAATAAATACAACTTTAATGAAGCAAATGGTCTTGCTGTTTATTCTAACAGTGTGTCCAGCGTTTGGACTCATACAACGATATTTGAAAATTTGTGGATGCGTTCTAACCTTTACGCATAATTTCTAATTTCATTTAGTGGATTTTCAAGTCGTTATCCATTGATTACGATGGAATAATGTTCTTAAAGTTAAAGAGGCTTTTAATAATGATTTAATTGATTGCTTTACTAATGATTAAAACAAACCTTTGGTTCATTAAATCTGATATGAGAAGTGCTGGAATGAAATAACAAATTTAGGTTTCAAACGATAAGTTGTATAAATAATTACCATCCCTTACATACAAACTGTTATTTTTCTTGTAATTTCATCTATCCATTGTCGAGATTATATTCGACCTTGAACCGTACCCCCA
>CAWKJS010000014.1:0-19499 GCA_963850055.1 uncultured Nitrososphaeraceae archaeon
CTACCAATATTAGTAACATTTTAGAACGCGATAAAATATTATATAATTCTAAAAAAAGGGATTATGAAATTTTTACACCCATCATGGCATATGGGAATTTTCTAGGAAAGTTTCTACTACACCACTAAACTGTTCTGGATATTGATACATCAATCCATGACCAGCTCCATTAATTTGGACGTACCAAGCTCTTGGAATAAGTTCTGCCATTGTAAGAGAATTTGGTGCAGGAGTAGCCGCATCGTCAGGACCCTACTATAACCAGTGTTGGTTGAGTTACAGTTTTTAGTCTATCACAAGTACTTAATGAACTGCCTGCCGCTGCAATCTGATTGTTAAGTGTTTCATTCAGAACTGTCTCTGTAGATTTTGGAATACTTTCCAGATAATTTGGGTTTTCATTGCGCCATTCCTCAGGGAAGAATAACGGTACTAGTCGTGCTATTCTTTCTTCGGCAGTTCCTGTTCCATTCATAAACTCATTACGAACTTCCTGACTTTGTGGTACTGAATTTGGATTACCGCAACCTATTGCATAGAGAATAAGTTTTCCAACCTTATCAGGATAAGTTAGTGTCAATTCCTGAGCAATTCTTCCGCCCATTGACCATGAAGGTACATCCGCTTTCTGGATGTTTAATGCGTCTAGCAAGCCCGCAGTGTCATTTGCAAATAATGATATTGAGGGCTCTTCTTCACCAGAAGTTGTGTTTCCCATTCCTCGGTTATTAAAAACAATTACTGTATGGTTGGCTGCAAGGGTTTCTAACAAGGTGGGGTCCCAACTGTCCATATTGAAGGAGTAACCATTTATCAGTATGATAGGGTCACCTTCACCAAACGTCTTGTAAGCAATGTCTATGTCTCCTACACGAACTTTTTTGTACAGGGATGTCCTGAATGTTTAGAGTATTTGTATTTTCATTACTCCCACCAGTGTTATTTGAGATCATTTGACTTGGTTGTTGGCTATATGCAAAATTAGCCAAGGGTGCAGCAATAATGAGAAGTGATAAAATAATACTGACGATAAGCATGTTTCATTGATGTCTGTTGATAATGTTATTTAAGGACCAGTGTCATTATCTTTTAGAATTTACTGACCTTTAGCTTTGAATAATTCATTTTTATTTTTAGTAGACTCATGAGGATATCCTCATGAGTTCCACCGAACCCGCTACTTATGTTGGTAACGATATAGGAAGGTAAAAGATGTATGGTAATTCTTAATTTTTATCTTTTTAAACCAAATCTCTTTTGGTATCTGTTATTTTATTTCCTTTTTTGAACAAGAATCACAGTATTTTTCTATAATGGTAGCTCCTTCTACAGTGAATATTGCTTCCTGAGTAGCCGTATTACCGCAAATTACACAGGGTTTTGTATTTCCGCCAACACTAACGAATGCCCTTATCGACGAAAATTCCTTTTCCATATTATGTCTTCATTTTATTATTATTATGCAATTGCACTTATAGTATCTGTTTGCTATATGCGAGCCAAATTTATATAAAAAGACTATTAGCAGATTACTGTTTTATGCTCATTGGCGAATTTAGTTGAATTTCCCCGCAATAGTTATTTGTATAAAAACAGAGGACAAGTTAATTAGAGCATCCAAAGAATTTAGAAAATCCATTCCTAGACTTTGCAAAGGGTCTTTGTAAGTTACTAAATTATCATTTAATCTATTTCATTCACTTTTGAATTATCCCTAATGGCCCGCATTAAAGTAGAGAACGCATATTTATGGCAGTTAATCATGGTCGAAACATCCGGACCCTTATACCATACGGAACTTGATCCCACCAAGCAAGATACCTAATTATAGTAACGTACCTAATGTCTAGTAGATTCTCGAATCTTGATCATCACATTCATTCCTACTATGAGAAAAGCATAATCGAAAGAGCAATGCAGTATATCAAGGATAGAAAAGAGAATTTCGATGATTACTTTCCCTGTAGGTTGAAGAATTGCAAATTAAAGCATGTGATAAACTGGTTAATCCTTTTTGTTCTTATCATAACAGTGAATAGAAAATGCTTGTAAACAGAGCTGTTAGCAACAATCGAATCTTTAAATACCGTGAATCAGGTGTCTGATCGAATGCATAAGGATCCTGACCGAAATCATTCACTATCTGACTACAGAAAGATTGCAATTAAAGTTTCTATAGCAATAATAATAATTTTAATAGTTGATACTTTAACTACGCGACAGATCCTGCCATATAATAACACTACAGGCTCGGTGCTCTTTCTCCTAAACATAGTTGTAGCTTACGGGTTAGGGTCATGGGTTCTTTTCAAGTACGTAAGAAAAATCAGCGAGGAGATCATTGGGTCTAAGTCATTTATTGATCATCTTATCAAGTTTGCGATGATAACTCAATATTCACTCTTGATACTGTTCTCATTAATTTTTGTAGATTTTTATTTGCTTGATAACAGTACCACGTGTTCTCTCGTCGTTGGCATTTGCAATAAGTACAATTTCAGCTAGCATCATTATGTCTTTTACAGCCTATAAATTCTTTCTTTGGTTTAGAGCAAGCAACCGAAATAAGATCATTTTGGTCTATGGTTTAGCTGCCACTTCACTAGCAGTGGCCATGATATTTGACGGTGGTGCCAAACTACTTATGGTTAAAGTAATAGAAGAACCATCTTTGACTGCGGTCCTATTGACTGGTAACTCATCAGATGCTTTTGTATATAAAGAATCTGACAAATACAACGGAGACATCCAGTATGAAGTAATTAAACCCGACACAAAAACTGAATACATCGTACCGGCGGAATCTAAGATGCTGTATCAATATCTCAATGGTTGGATACCCATAACTATCTCATTTATCTTTACCTGGGCTATTACGTTGATAGTCTTGAGGAAGTACTATCAAAGGCAAGGCAAACTGCCTCGGTGGATTAATCTTCTTATGATACTCCCACTTGTACTTTATTTTATCGGGAGAAGTTTGGAGTTCTACACCTTATTTACCGGCAACGTAATTCGTTTTGATGATTTGCCTAATCCGTACTTATTTAGAATACTATTTAGAATAGGCGTTATAGGGGGAAGTTTATTATTTGGAGTAGCGTTCTTTATCGTCGCTAAAATGACAACTTCAGGTAAGGTTAAGGATTGTCTTACAGTCGCTGCGATTGGAGCTGCTATGATTGGCATATCACTTTCGCCTTCAGCTTTGCAACAAACCTATGGAGTAGCCGGGAGATCACTTGAGCTATTAGCTTCGCTTCTGTTTAGTCTTGGCTTTTATCTTTCTGCAGTGTATATTGCCAATGATACCTCAATAAGGAAAAGTATCGGATCAATTGATAAGCTTGAGTTTTTGCACTTGTTAGGACATGCTCAGATGGAAATAGAAATTGAGAATAAGGTTGAGGAGGTTGTAAGAAGACAACAACAAGCCCTAAAAGAATCTCGAGTAATTCCCCCATTAGAAGTAGACGATTATGATGTTAAGCTTTATGTCGAGGAGGTGTTGAATGAAGTTAAACGAAAGAAGTCAGAGATATCATAAATTCAATATTATTTAACATAATTAAGTTATCTTAAATATTCAAACATCGACACAATCGAGTGTTGATAAATAGCGGCGATTAGTATAGTCTATTAAATTATTAACTAGTGTGAAATTTCACACTCGTCCCACCGAACCTCTAACAAATAAAGTAGATTACGGACTAATCTAAATTCGTCAGTTGCAATTTTATGATTTATTTACTTTTGAGTGGAAAAACAAGGTCAAATTTGTTTCACTTACCACCGAACCAGATATCGATTGTGGTAACGACTAAAGTGACGATACTATGAAGATATGTAATAAAAAAACTCGTATCGAACCCATGTGGATATCCTCATGATTTCCACCGAACCCGCATAATATACGGGTCTATACTAGTTATTCCTTATTATATTCGTCATATAAGAATGCATAGCGCCGATATTCGTAATATAACTGCTTATTGTGCCTGCTTTACTAGTAACTTAGAAACAATCTTAAAAAGTTTTAAATTATAATCCGGCTAATCTCTAATGATTCTTTAGTTTCTAATTCTTCAGAGAATAATAAAGTGGAGTTTATTTCATCCTATTCGTCATTTTTATGCCGGATTCTAATATCATCGGTTCAACAAAAAATAGAATATCAAAATGTTTTTTAATATGTTCGATAATTATCAGATTACCATAGTCAAAAATCGTCATCCAATTAAGATCTTATACATTCTCTTTCTGTGTAAGACCTTAATAGGATTAGTTTTGTTAAACTAATTCTTCACAGAAAATTTATTGTTAGAAATTTTTCTTGCCTTTTCGAGGATATTTTGATAAGTCATTATTTGTTGAAGAACCATGTATACGATGAAAAACAATGTGAAAATCATCGCTAGGAAAATAGATAGACAATTTATGCACTATTTTTTATCTTTGGTAGTAAAAAGGAAGAATAAAATAAAGAGAGGCAAATCATGTGTTTTAGAGTTCGTTACTATCAATTTTTAATTTACTTAGGTCATCCTCATTTTGATCCAGATCTTTTCCGCATTCATTACAGTATCTTGAATCTGCAAGATTTACAAGATTACAATTCGGACATTTGAGACTAAATCTATTTTCAAATTCTTTTTGAACCCTATCAGAAATAATGGCTTCCATATTATTAGCAAATTCATCCATCATTGTTTTGCATGTTGAACCAAGAAAAATTGATGTAAATGGATCAGCGGCTAGGTGATATTTACCTCCATCGCGTTTTTGTACATTTATTGAAATTTCAGCAAACTCTCCATCATGAAGACCTAGATGTTTAGTTGAATAGAGTTTGTCAAGATTCGACTCTATTTTATGAAAGAAATAATATTCTTGAGGATAATTTTTTTTAAACCAATCTTTGAATTTTCTCCTTGATTCTTCACTAGGCATTTCATTGTTATCTAGCATAAAAATTATTTAAAACGTCAACTTTTAGGTCGGAACAATCAAGAGAATTATAATTTTTGCAAGTAATTTTAAGTTTTACAGTATAATCAGATTAAATGTTTAAATTTTTGATAATGATAAAAGTTATGTCGTTAACTTCCCAAGAATAATGACTTATCTCGAGATAAAACTAAAACCATGAAATAGAAATAATAACAATAATTAGCATCACTTTGTAGAACTTGAATATCGCTGCCTTCATGTTACTAATAGATATATTTATGTTATATTCATAAATATGAAGATAAATGAATATTTTATTCGTATTGTTATAATTTAGCGTATGTTTATTTACTTTTTTTAATAAATATGATTACCTAGAGAATAGAAATAAGGCTACATTCATGTCATAGATAGTATTATAAAAAGGGCTATGGCAACGAAGGGTAAGTCGCAAACTACTTTCATAGATTCCTTATCAAAATCTATCAAAAACATGAGGCTTGATATCAATCTGGATGATGACGGGTTCACAAGTTTACTGATGCCTTTTTACTATTTTCTAGGAATATATTATTGCTTGGCTTGTTATCATCCTCGAATGAAGTTTTAACTTATAGATTCTGAGTATTATTAATGCCTTAAACCTTTTTTAAAGGGTATGTCACAACAATGGACTATTACAATGTCCTCACCCCATTCGGTCATGGTGGTGGACGATGAACCGGAGATTGCAAATCTTTATAGTGAATTTCTACAAAGGTCTGGTTTTAATTCGACGTGCTTCATCGACCCGCTACTAGCCCTTGAGCACTATAACCAAAATCCTAATCGATACTCTCTTGTTATTACGGATTTGTGCATGCCTAGCCTCGATGGAATAAGACTTGCTAAAATGATAAGAGAATTTGATACCAAAATAAAGATACTATTATTTACAGCATTATATTTCAATGACATACTAGATACCAAAGAATATAGAGAAGCCAAACTGAATGGACTAATTCAAAAGCCGACAAAGCTCTCAGTATTAAAACAAAGAATAATTGAGTTGTTGTCGAAATGAGCACAATTAAAATCCTTGACCATATCTTTTGTTTTCTTGATACACCGTCGGTTTCGGCTTAAATAATCCATAGAACAATTTCAATTTAAAAGATAGCAAATATAAGATATCCAGGGACAGGACGAAAAGCTATTTTAGAAATAGAAAATAATTTAACTGATAACCTAAAAATTATCAATAATACAGAACTTGATAGTATAATAGACAAGCGAACACATTATTAAAAATCTTGGAATTGTATGACTATCCACTAGAAGGAAATAATTTTGATAAATATCATATTACATACAAATTTTTTTTACTAGGTGTGTGTGTTAATTAAAATAACATAAAAGCAGCACCATAAAAAATAATTTTTTGCGTAGATCTATCTATATAAAATTAACAACAGAAGGAAGTAGAGTCTTATTTACACTAATGCATTAGCATAAGAAAACCATATAGAACTACTGTTCCAATTGCCAAAGTTATTAACATAAACGGAAAACCTACTCTTAACCACCTTGTAAAAGATATATGATGTCCAAATTTTGCGCTTAATGCTATAGCTACTACCCCTGCACTAGATCCTATTAAGGTCCCGTTACCTCCTAAGTCTGCTCCTAATGCAAGGGCCCACCATAATGGGCTAAATTGAAAGCCACTTTCAGGACCAAATGAAGCTACGATAGTTGGATCTGCATTTAGTGAATGAATTACAGGAATCATGGTAGTTGTAAGGGGGATATTGTCTACAAAAGCGCTTGTAATACCCGACATCCAAATAACCATAACAAAGGTAACCCAAGGATCTCCACCAGTTATTTCAATAGCCAAGTTTGCAAGAATTGTTATCAACCCAGCATGTTCTGCAATCCCTACGATAACAAATAATCCTACAAAAAATAATAAAGTAGCCCAATCAACTTCGTGTAGGATTTTTTCAGGAGATACTCTACTGATTATTAATAGTATTGCTGCTCCCCCAATTGCCACTATGGACACTTCTAAATGAGTTATAGTTTGCAAAGAAAATAGGATGATTACTCCCATTAACACAATCAAGGATTTTATGAGTAATCCTTTATGATGAATCAATATTGCATTTTCATCTCTATGCATTAGTTCTTGAATATCTTCTGGTTGTTCTAATTTCTGTTCGCTTTTTAACTCTTTTTTGAAGAAAATTTTGATTAACAGTAAAGATAATCCAAATATGACTGCAATTGTTGGTCCCATGTATTTCAAAAATGAGTTAAAGTCTATTCCAGCAGCCGAACCTATCAAAATATTAGGAGGATCTCCAATTAATGTGGCAGCACCACCGATATTTGAAACCAAAACTTGAGCGATTATAAATGGTATAGGATGTATTCCTAACGTTCTTGTAATAGAAAGCGTAACCGGAACCATGAGTAAAATAGTTGTAACATTATCAACAAACATTGATGCAACAGACGTAAAAGTGCATAACAAAAGCATTAAAATCCAAACGTTACCTTTACTTATTTTCCCCAATTTTATACCGACTTGATGGAAAACGCCTGTTTCTCCCAATATGGCTACAATTATCATCATTCCTAGTAAAAGACCTATTGTGTTAAAGTCAATAGATTCTATTACAAAATCTAGACTATCTTCAGCAAGAAAAGAACCTAATGTAATTGCCAGGATAATCGAAATAACAGATCCAAACATTGCGATGACTGTGCGATGAATAATATCTAGTCCAAGGAGAACATAAATGGCAATCATAATTACGGTGATCCCTGCAATTAGGGGTGTAACACTTTTTTCAAACACTAAAAGGGGGACCGTAAAAAGGATAACAATGTAAATTGCAATTAATAGAATACCTAAAAAGTATTTCTTGTGCAACGCTTGTTATCTAATTGAAAAGGATTCAAGCCACTTTTAAATATAAAGGTAATTCTTTTAATCAGGTAAATATAATGAATAGCTGAAAAAATATACGGGGTTAAACCCTTACCGACTGCGATTTGGGAAATTTGAATTAAACCGATTTATTTGTATAAATTCCTACTGAATTCGTGAAAGAATACGATGAAGATAAAAACTACTATAAAATAAGGCATCTAGTAAAAGGTTTATCTGGAAGAAATCTGGAATAGATCTGGAACAAGTCACTTTAATCAGCGCACTGTTACACCTATCAAATAATGAAATTTGAAAATAATCTTCAAAAAAGTGAGTTAATAATTGGAATAGCTATTACACTTTCAGTTACGACCTTGCTATTATCAAGTAATGGAATTATGAAAACAGACCTGTTTTCGAATGTATTTGCTCAAAATACAATTGCAGGAGAAAATAGTTCTTTAGTTAATAGTACAACTGGCATGACCAATGTTCAAAATCTTACAAATACAAATGTTCCCGTAACACTTCCTCTAGTTAAAGGATATGTTAATGGTAATGAAGTATTTTACATTACTACAGAGGCATCAGATAAAGATGTAGCAGACCATCTAACAAACCTTAGTGACTCGAGAGTTGTCTATGCACCTGCGCTAAAACTATCTCCTGAGAATGCATTATCAACAATCTACGAATTCAAAAACGGTATTAAAGGAATGGGGCCACAAGGATTTCAACCTAACGTAGCTGATTCACAGCCAGGCGATCCAGCATATAGCCCTTTATGGAAGATTCAATTAGTAGAATGGAAACCTAACACTAATCCGGTAGAGCTAAAGTCGCAATCAGATATAATTAAGGCTAAAAAAGATGGTCTTTTAACAATAACTCCTACAGACATTATCGTCAATGTCCTTTTGTAAAATGGAATGGAGGTGAATTGCAAATAAGAACTGACAAGAATCTTAATGATACATCTGCATACGGTGGAGGTCAAGCATTGGACATAGATACTGCAAATAATAAAGTCACATTTGTTGGTCATCGAGGTTTTACTCCAAGTGGTGATACCATATACTATATTGCTACGGATGCATCAAAAATGGATGTTGCAAAAGATTTAGGTGTGGTATTTGTAAATAAAACTGGTTATACATTAAATTCATCATCCTCCTCTGATCTATATGTATTTACAAATGGTATAGTTGGAACCGGACCCAAAGGATTTCAAGCTAGTATTGCATCAAGTAACGTTGGAGATCAATCATATAGTCCAATGTGGAGAATACAAGGTGTTACTTGGATGGATCCGTCAAATGCAATACTTTTAATTGACATGAAACAACTTGGATCGGCGGTATCAGCTGGTTTAGTTGAAGTAGGAAGTACCGGCGTAGTAGTCAATTGCCCATTTGTGGAGGTAAGTAACATCATAGATTAGAACAAAGAAGTTTATTTGTTGAACATTACCCTGTCGTGCTTACTAAAACAGGAATCTTTTTGTTTTCGAAGATACCATTTTTGTAGAAGCATTAGTCAATTTGATAATTCATTAATTCATTGAAAGCTTACTAAAACTAATGGTTAAACTTGGATGCAAATTAATTAGTTTTATTTGGTTCTTGTATATATTACAGGAATTAGTTCGATCTACCTCGAAAAAAATTATATGGTATAAAAGTTAAGTAGTTTTTATTAATTTTCTAAAGTTCTCCTTGTCCTTCCCGACTCGTTCATTAAATGTCTCTTCTGTATATCCGTGAGCCTCAATACCATGTCTTTTTGCATTCTCTAAAAGTTCTTCCTCAGTTTCACCATACATTGTATGAGTGCAAACAGGATCACCTGCATCTTTACAGTTTAAACTTAGTGTCATGACTTATGGATATTGTGCAGCATAATAAAGATATGCTAAATATTCTCAAATGCCGGAAATAAGACATTATTAGGAAATAAGCACACTTGCAATGGTCTTCCCAATTACAGACTCGTGTGAAATTTCATACTCGTCCCACCGAACACGTATTGTGTGCGGGTCTATATACGAGTTATTTATCTACTTTGGTCAATTTTTGGAATCTTTTATCTGCTCTCTTTTTCCTTTAATATCGAATACTTCGGTTTTTCCATATGCATGAATATCATGAGTAATTGTATCAAAATAATAACTATTCCCTATAAGATTAATCATTTCTTTTGAAACAATTATTTGATTTTTTTCTGCTATTCCTTCTAATCTACTTGCGAAATTAACATTAGTGCCTACAAGCGTTATTTGATTCCTAGATTTAGTTTCTAATAGTCCAAACAAAACGTTTCCTATATGAATACCGCATTTCAAATATACCTCTTCTAAACTAATCGATTTATCAACAAATTTAGTTGACCAATATACTTTAATATCTTCAAATTTTTCTCTCAAATCTAACGCTGCATTAATTGCGTGCGATGCAATTTCCTGTTTTTCATTTGAGGAATATCCAAAATATGCCATTACTCCATCTCCGATGAATTTATCTATTATTCCATCATACCTATGAATAATATCATTTGCTTCTTGAAAATATAATTTTAAAAGTTCACTTATTGCGAATGGTTCATCAATTAACTTGTTGCACAAATTAGCAAAACCGGTCCCTGATATCCCAAAATACCACTGAAAGATATTTGTTTTTCAATGTTCGTTGTTCAGTATCCTTCAAGATGTCGAAAATCTTTGAATCAAAATATTTCACTAGATCATTCTTGTCAACATCAATGCCGTTGATCATCTCTTCTCTATCAACAATTCTTTTATGCGAATCTAAATGTTTGTGATACTGGCGGTTGTATATTCGCGACATCCTACACGAATAGATGTGGTTCCGTTTTTGAAAAATTTTCAAGTGTCTTTTCAGATATTGCTGTTACCTCAGTTTGTTTAGAATGTAACCATTAATAACCATCAATCCAAAACTCGACTCAAATTTGTATTACATACCTTTAGTCCCATACCATTGGTTTTCTAAAATCTATATATTTTTAGTTAACGCTTGTGAACCTGTATCGATATGAAGCCCTTGGACCGGTCTATTGAATGTCTAATACCCACCATGACGAGCATGATAAAATGAACCAACCCAATCTGAACATTATTAAAGGTATTAAATTAGTCATTTGTTGTTGATGCGAAGGGAGTGATTGAACTGAGTCAAATTTGTTTCACATACCACCGAACCCGCTACTAGTTTTAGTAACGACTGGTCAGACAATGTATTTTTGTATATTAATTTGGTTGGCAGTTGATAAATAATGGATGAAGGAATTTGCACCGTCCTTCGGTTCTTTTCATCCTAACTCCTGGAATGTCTATGATATTACCTGACTATCTTGCTCAGTGGATTGTCCTTGAAATATTGACTCATCCGAATACATTTGACCATTTCCGTATTGCCCACCTACGTTGTTTCCGGAATTCTCTTGAATCTGTAAGTTTATGTTGTTACCTGAGCCTAATATTCCTTCAAACGTTGGTGGGGATGGTGGAGAATCAGATGGATTAACCGTTATTGTTACGCTATCAGGTTGGCTTTGTACTCCTTGTTCGTTGGTAACAAGTAGTTCAAAGATTATAGTATCTTGTACTTGTGTAGTAGGTGCAGTGAATGTTGGATTTACTGACATTGAATCATCCAAAGTAACAGTAGGTCCGCTTGTCTGTGTCCACTGGTAAGTCAATTTACCACCGGAAGGATCAGAACTGCCGCCGCCATCAAGAGTCACAGTCACACCTGAGGCGACAGTCTGGTCAGGTCCAGCATTAGCGGTTGGTGGAACTACGGGATTTACGGTTATTGTAACTTCATCAGGTTCGCTTGATATATCTTCGTC
This sequence comes from uncultured Nitrososphaeraceae archaeon, assembly GCA_963850055.1. Taxonomy (GTDB): domain Archaea; phylum Thermoproteota; class Nitrososphaeria; order Nitrososphaerales; family Nitrososphaeraceae; genus Nitrosocosmicus. Next base: position 11,741 of record CAWKJS010000014.1, read on the forward strand.
GTTAGTAACAGTCAATTCAAATATAAGATCAGTTTGTTCATTTACTTCTGGTGCAGTAAATGTAGGACCTGACGAACTTGAATCGCTTAAACTAACTTCCGGTCCTGCAGTTTGAATCCAGTGGTAAGTTAATAAAGAACCATTAGGGTCGGCGCTGTTACTGCCATCAAGTTGGACTATATCGTTACTTTTGACAGATTGATGAGAACCGGCATCGGCAATTGGTTGAGGCCTTGGTGATTCTGAAATAGTCCATATGAATGTAGCCGGGTTAGGGTCTTTGTTTCCCTCACTGTCTACTGCGACTACTTTGAATTCATGCTGCATGTTTGCTGCTAAGTCATTATATGTTATGGTAGTAGGATTAGAATTAGCACAATTACTAAATTGACTACCATCCAAGCTGCACTCAAATTCAACTATTGGGTTAGTGCCTGCGGTGGCTTGTACGCTGAAAGTGATTGAAGTAGATGTGGTTGAGCCTTCGTTTTGAATTGGTATATTCATATCGTCAACAGCAGATATTATGGCCGTGTTTGTAGGCGGTTCCAATATACTATCAGGAGCAAGAACGGAAATAGAATTTGAGTCTAAATTTGTAATGTACATATAACCGTTAGAAGGGTTATGGGCCATGGATCTCGGTGCTTGTCCCACATTAAGGGTATCGAACAAAGTGTTAGTCGAGCTGTCAATCATGTAGACACTGTCAGGGGATAATCAACCTGCATACATATAATTATTGTCTGGATTATACGACAGACTTGTAATACATGTAACTTGATCGCCTGCACAAGACAAACGTAGGTTACCTATTACAGTGTTAGTCGAGCTATCAGCCCAGGTAATCCCATAATATCCTCCTCCATACATATAGCTATTAAAAGGGTTAAAAGCTAGAGCACTGGACCCAATACATCCATTTGCGACTACAGTATGAGTCGAGCTGTCAACAATATAAGATCCTCTCTCCCCCGTAAAATAGTGCGTTATATACATATCGCTATTTGCCGGATTATACTCAATCTGCGAATAAAAAGGATCTATTGTAAAATTTCCTGCAATAGAATTAGTATTGCTGTCTATAAATGAGACAAGATCATATTCGCCATCATACCCTCCATAAATAACGTACACATAATTATTTTCAGAATTATAGGCAATACTTCCTTGACTTGGAACATTTATGTTCTCGAACAAAGTGTTAGTCGAGCTATCGATCACGGAAACCCCTCCGGAAGATCTGGCAACGTACATGTCATTATTCATAGAATTATATACAATACCTCTACCATTGATGAGAGGTATAGTGTCAATAACAGTGTTAGTCGACTATCGATCACTACTACGCCCTCAGCGTTGGTTAAATACATATGCTCATTGCTTGGATTATATGCGATATCACGAGGGGCAGATCCAATATCAATTGTATCAATAATTGTATCAGCAAAGGATTCTTTGATATCAGGTAAGAAAACTATTAATACTAACGTTACCATGACAAAGAGCAGAAATATAGGAAAATCAGTATTTTTCATTTAAAACCCATATTGAACCAAACTATTAAAGGGTCGGTAAAATTATTTTCTAATATGCTACTATCAAAAAAATTGGAGTTCATTCCGGAAAAAATTCAAAAATAGCAAGTCTAATGTTAAACCATAATATGCAAAAAGATTATGATTAATTATGCATTTGATATAGTATGGAACAACAGCAGAAAGAAGAAGGATTAAAAGAATCTATTGGAGTATTTGCGAGGCTTTTTACAGACAATGCTACTGCAAGAATTTTGGATTATTTTATATCTCACAGGTTTCGATCTTATTCGGCAGATCAAATACTAATTCAGGAAATCTTGTTTGAAAAGCATTGGAATAAAGTTGAGAATCTATCTTTGAAAAATCGATAATTTTGCTCCCTATGTAAATTTATCCTTGAGTGGCATTAGAACCACTGCTTGTTATTAGACATTTAAAATCCTGTGAATATCTTCATTATTGTTGCTTTTTTAATAGGTTGGGTTGAAAATTTAAGTCAAATTTGTCTCACATCCCACCGAACCAGCTCTCTATTTTAGTAACGATATAGGACGGTATAAGATGTAGAGTAATTCTTAATTTTCATCTTTTTAGAACAAATCTCTTTTGGAATCTGTTATTTTATATTCTTTTTTGCGCATACATCACAGTATTTTTCTATAATGGAAGCTCCTTCTACAGTGAATATTGCTTCCTGAGTAGCCGTGTTACCGCAAATTACACAAGGTTCTGTATTTCCGCCAACACTAACGAATGCCCTTATCGACGAAAAATTCCTTTTCATTCTATGTCCTCATTTTATTATTATTATGCAATTGCACTTATAGTATCTGTTTGCTATATGCGAGCCAAATTTATATAAAAAGACTATTAGCAGAATTAATATTTATGCTCATTGGCGAACATCCGGACCCTTATACCATACGGAACTTAATCCCGCTCAGTCCTTCTTGTTATAGTAATGTGAAAGTTCGCGATCTTTTCATCGTTTTTTAGTGTATGCAATACTTTTTCTTCTTTATAGGAATAAAGTATATCCGGAGACTCCGAGCCTCCGGTGACATATCAACATCGCAATTTTTAGTAATGTTATAGATAACAAAATTTGTTTATATATCTACAACATTGCCGGAGACTCGGAACCTTCGGAAGCTTATTTCACTCTTTTTAGAGTAAGATAAATACTTTATTTGAAAGAATATCTATCTCCTATGATATGGGATCGTTAAAAAGTATCATTGCTTTAGTAGATACAAATTATATAATACAAAGCAAACTTAGTATCAATGCTTATTAATAAATATAATTCGGGATTTTTCAGATAATATTTCCGGTAATTATAATAATACAGAGAAAGACTTTTGCGGTAACAATATAATTATTATATTAAAGAAATTAAAATCGTTAAGGCAGTTAAAAAGGACCGAGAAAGAGTTAATCTACTCCTAATTTTATAGGTAGTAAATTGATACATATAATATATTTACTTTATTGTCTAAATAAAATTCATCAATGAGAGTTGTTTTGAATTATCATTATTTGATTTGCTAATTCCAATACTTCTGCTTCCAATTAAATGAGGAAAATCAAAATACATGTTCCTTTTTATTACTCCTTCCATTAGATTTTTCAAAATGATGTTTGAGTAACCATTGTCTACAGCAAGATTATAGCCGTGGTTAAGAGGTTCATGAAAGTGAAAAAGTCTTTTGTATTCTTCAATTCCTTTTTCTTCTTTATTTAGCATTTTAAATATGGCCTTCATTCTTTCCCAAATGTCTGCTCTCAGCCTTAAGGTTGCTCCTAAAATGTACCTAACTCCTGAGTTAAGACAATTGTCAAGTATTAAATCAATATCATTCATTGAATCTGTAATTAGTGGAATAATAGGATCAATATTTACAGCACAACGAACTCCTGCATCACTAAATCTCTTTATTACTTTAAATATTACAGATGCAGGTGGAGTTCCAGGTTCTACTATACGCCTTACATTTTCATTACAAGTTGTAATTGACCATACTAAAAAGCAATTATCTTTGTATTGCCGATGGAGTTCTATGTCTCTTGATATTAACGTTGATTTTGTAAATACATAATAAGGAATATGGTATTTCTGTAGAATTCTAACACATTTTCTTGTTAATTCAAACTTTAGTTCTGCTGGTTGATATGCATCTGTAGCTGATGAAATCATTACAGGTTCTATAACTTTAGATTTACAATCTTTTAATTGACTTTCAAGAATCTCTGGAGCATTACTTTTTGCATAAATTTTATCATAGAATTCTGGAGACCATTCATATGTAGCATAACAATAACCACACCTATGTTGACATCCTTGATACGCATTCAAGGTATATCCTTTAAATCCTCTTACAGTAAAGGGATGAAGCACTGATTTGCTCTTTTTGTCAACGAACTTTGGTGCTTTTTTGCTATACCACAGACTCATTACAAAAAGATATAATTGCAAAGGGACAATTAAATCAAATCTATCAAACTTTTTTTATCTACTTATAGAATAAGTTAAAATTTACTAACACTTAGGGTCATTCGTTAACGTTAGTAATCCTCAAGGTTTATCTTCCACTGTTAGTTGTTCAGATTTTATTTAATGAACAGAGAAAATTCCAAAATTTATATTATATCATAATTAAATCGCATAAAATGATGGAACGATGAGTATAGAACGAGTGGCAAAGAAGAGTCAAATTTGTTTCATGTGCCCGAACCCCTATACCACAAGGGACTTAATCCCACAGAATAGCAGTTGAGTATAGAGAGGAAAAGGGTCTAGATACTATCGAACCCAAACAACGAATTTATAGTAACAATATGCTGAATTAATTCAATATAAGTCATGGTGCAAGAGATGGAATAGAGTCAAATTTGTTTCAGATACACCTAACCCGCATAGTATACGGGTCTAAACACATAGTAGAGGTAATGATTAAAGTAGTTGGGATAATATCATCATCATGAGCGACCGCGACCCCCACAAACAACCCGAGAAACTTGAATTACAAGCTAGACTAATTGTCATGATACTAGACAAATGACCATAACCAAAACCCAACAAATAGAGCTAACCAGAAAAATTTTTAAAATACTCGGGGGTGAAAAGAACGTATATAATTTACACTTTTACTGGAATAAGGGCGACGGGTTAGAGTTTTACACTGGTAGTATATCAAAGGTTCAAAAGAAACAAATCAAGAAATTGTTTGATAGAAGTAGATTCTACATATTGGTAGAGAATTCAAAACCTAACCCATTAGAATCATATCATCCTAACAATGGTTTACACTTTTGGATATACGAAAAGCCCACGTATAAAAACCCACCAACATTATGAGCCTTAACATACAAGCGCCCCATCTTTTAACACCTCATTATATTATAGACTCACCATCTCCATTTCCACCGAACACGCTACTTGTTTTGGTAACGGATGAAAATGCAAAAAGGATAAACTATTTCCGATTGTTTAAATTATCAATAAACTACTGCCATTTTATATATCAACAATAATTTGTCTTTCGACAGTATCCACTACAGTATTAGTGGAACTGTCAGAAAACAAAATTTTCAATTAAATGGAATTTATTTGTGTGTTCTTATGAATTCTCTTAATATGGATGCTTCTTCTTTGTATGCCTTGATTGTGTGAGATTTACCATCTGGACATACTATGGATACTTTTACTATATTGACCTCTGCATCAGAAGCATAGACTGGTGGTTCCACTTTTTCTATTTTGCAATTTGCATCGAGCAGTTTCTTTAATTCAGAAATACTGTTAAGTTCTGGCATATGTAAATTTTGTAGACATTGCTATTTATCAATCATTTTGATGGCATATTTCAAACAGGTGGTTGGATTTAGCGCATATGTACTTTGATATTTATTCTTCCAAGAATTATGATATTCCTACATCTTCCCAATTACAAACTCGTATGAAATTGCACACTCGTCCCACCGAACCCGCTACTATTTATGGTAGCGATGTGGGGGCCAGGTACGCAGCGAGTGCCTTGAAGATGTCGGTGGCGATGCTCGTGCCCTCCGCGGCGTTCGGGCCGTGCGTGTTGTCGATCACGATCGAGAGCTGCTGCGACGGCAGGTACGCGGCAATCCCCTCGTATCCGTTGAAGACCGGGTTCTGCAACACCCACCCATTGCCGACGGCGACCCCAAGTCCGTAGCCGATCTGCCCAGGCGCACCCGGCAGGCCCTTCGACAGATCCTCGACCTGCTCGCTCGCTGACTCCTTCGAGAGCATCTTGCCGGTGCCGACCGCCTTGATGAGCGTGGTCATGTCGCGCAGCGTCGACGTCATGATGAGTCCGTCGCCGAGGCCCCACGACGGGCTCCATCCCGTCGACTCCTCGTAGACACCGCGCTCCGACGTGTACGCGTGGAGTGCGGGTGAAGGGATGGCCGGGAGCTTCGTGATATTCGTTTCGGTGAGCCCGAGCGGACCGAGGAACTTCTGCTGCAAGAGATCGGTGATCGACTTCCCGGTGATCTTCTCGACAACGTTGCCGAGGATGATAAAGTTGGTGTGCGCGTAGTGGAAGCATGCGCCCGGGTCGCAGACGATCGGCTGCGCGAACGCGTACTGCAGCAGCTCGTCGTCCGTCCAGTGGCGGAACGGCTCCGCGAGCTGCGCCGCCTGGAAGGGCGGGTTCTCCTGAATGTAATCGGGGTAGCCGGAGGTGACGCTCGAGAGCATCCGCAGCGTCACCTTGTCGGCGTTGGGGTACTGCGGGAACCACTTCGACAGGGTGTCGTCGAGGCTGAGCTTGCCCTGCTCCTGCAGCTGCAGCACCAGAGTCGTGAGCATGGGGATCGCCATCGAGCCGGGACGGAACTTCATGTCCGGCGTCGCCGGCACTCCCTCCTGGGAATCCCCGAGACCCGTCTTGACGACGGTGCCGTTGTCGACGTCGACGCGCAGGAGCACCCCCTTGGCGTCCTCCTTCTGCATGACACTCTGCGTGATCGAGATGATCTGCTTCGACACCTCGGCCTTGCTCGTGCACGTGCCGCCGATGTCGATCTGGTTCGACGAGCACTTCGAGTTGGTCGTCGTTGTATTGGTACCCATAGTAGAATTCGCAAGCGTATTGTTTACTGCAGTCATGTTCTCAACTTGTCCCATTGCTGTAGTTGGAACGAGTATGAACGCTGCCAGCACTAAGCCTAAGCAAAAGGGTTTCATTTATAGATACTCCAGTTTCGTCACGAACATACCCACGGCTTACATTGAACTAACACTAAATTGATTCACTCCAAGTTCCTTAGGAATCCCACCAATTACAACAGATCGATCCGTGGGTTCAATGACCGTTCCATTATTATCTTTTGTAGAAGAAGGATTCCACACAAAATTACCTCCACCACCATCTCCTATGGAGGTATGACCTTTTACAATAGCTGTCACATTTAATTTAAATGAATCTTGAATTATTTTTCCACTTATAGCACGTAATTCACTTATGCTATCTACTGTTATTATGGACCCGATCATATTTTCAAATATGTAGATTGATATAAAAATTTTTGATGTTAATAGACAAAATCAAGAATTATCGGAAAATGACTATCAATAACGGGTCTAAACTGCTAAAACTAGTTAATTCATGGAGCAATTTCTGCATTGAGTTTATATTAAAATATCCATTCAAGAACTTATCCATGCTTGGAAGATTCGAAAGTCACTGATGAATATTAAGATATTAACTGGTGCATAAGATAGAAAGATTTGTGAATCATTTATGGATATAGAAATGCACCTATAATCCAAACTTCAGAAATGTCGTGTTTTATGAAGATATAAAATTTTTATAGAAATTAGGACATTCTTTCTTACGGTTATCGATCTATCACGCATATTTTGTTTGTATCCATACTAACTTTGCGTTAGGATTGGGCCATTTAAATAGTCAAATTTGTTATTAGTCCCATTGAGCCCGCATTAAAAATTTATTACTTCTTATTGCAAATAGATTACAAATTGATTATGATATCAAAATAAAAAAATACTTTATCAAACCCATGTGGATATCCTCAAGAGTTCCACCGAACCCTTATACCATACGGAACTTAATCCTACCGAATTCGCATAGTATACGGATCTTAATCCACCCCAAATCGGATACCTGTTTTACTAATATTAAGTAATAAAAATGGGTCAAATTTGTTTCACATAC
>CAWKJS010000015.1:0-217104 GCA_963850055.1 uncultured Nitrososphaeraceae archaeon
ATTATTAAAAACGGTATAAAGAAACTCCTTCTGGAAAATTACACGAATTCTATCAAATAAGTCAATTGTTTAACCTAATAAAATATAATATACTATCACATCTATGTCAAAATTATCAGAGATTAGAACAAGATTGAGTGTTCAAGCAGCTCACGAGCAAATTAATCCTATTGATTTGTTAAATGATGTGATGTATTTAGATAAAAAGGGGATAGAACGTTGTTGGACCAGTGATCATTATATGCCTTGGTGGAATACAGGGGCTTCAGGAGGTGCCGCTTGGCCATGGATGGGAGCTGCTTTAGCAAAAACTACGAAATTGGTTATCGGAACTGGGGTAACAGCTCCCATTCTTAGGTATCATCCTGCAATAGTAGCACAGGTATTTGCAACCCTTGCTTATATGTTTCCGAATAGGGTTTTCTTAGGATTAGGAAGAGGAGAAGCATTAAATGAAGTGCCTTCTGGAAATTTGTGGCCAACAAACAATGAAAAATTCAGGCGGTTGAAAGAATCAATTAGACTAATAAAGAAATTATGGTCAGAAGATTGGGTTAATTTTAATGGAGAATTTTATTCGGTCAAAGATTCTAACTTATATACCAAACCTACTTCCCCAATCCCAATATATATCGCTGGTCTGGGTAAACAATCTGCTCAATTAGCCGGTGAGGAGGGAAATGGATTTGTCACTAACGAATTAGACACAAACAAAATAAAAGATACTCTGTTCCCTGCAGTAAAAAAAGGATGTATTAACGCAGGAAAAGACTATGAGAAAATAGAAAAGATCTTATTTATTCCTGCTTCATATGATGAGAATAAACAAAGGGCCTTAGAATCAATTAGATTTTGGAGAGGATCTATGATTAAAGCATTCTTTGATGTTGATGTTCATGATCCAAGAAAGATTGAAGAAAATGGCCTAGTCATTGATGATGATTCTTTGCAAAAAAAATTATTTGTTATATCTGATGAAGAAGAGGGAATCAAGAAACTACAAAAATATATAGATATTGGATTTACTGAAATTGTATTCACCAATTCTAGTCCTGACAGAAACAAATTTGTAGATATCTTAAAGAAAATATCTGATATAATAAACAATCAGTAGGCCGATCGAGTAACTATATGAACAACATTCTTGGTCTTGTTAACTGATTTAGAAATTATTCTTAATTTTTTTATGAAGTTTACTATCGTCTTCAAAGTAACACTTTGGTTGATAAAATTTTGTACTATAAAAACTTTGTTTAATAAGATACTACAATGAAGACTTTTATTAACATCAGTATTCCAGTAATACTAACCATTAGCTTGGTATTATTACTAAATACTGGAAGCTCCAGTATTTATGGACAAATAATAGGACAGACAAATCAAACCAATCAAACTAGCGGACAAAACACAACACAACAAGCTCAACAACAATTAGAGCAAGCCAATCAACAACTTGCACAAGCCAATCAAACTAGCGGACAAAACACAACACAACAAGCTCAACAACAATTAGAACAAACTAATCAAACTCAATCACAAAATAATCAATCTAAGCAACAAGACCCAGAAATGAATGAAAAATTGCTTAACTTTACTAACACGGCTATCTTAGCTTTAAACGATGATAATACTAGTGCTGCACAAGATAGTTTAGTTCAGATTCAAAATGCATTGATTAACTCCAGTGGAAAACAAGTAGTAATAGTTCCAGCTCCAGCAGTAGCACCATCATCATCTGATGATGATGGAGACTCGGACTAAATTTTTTTTATTTTTTATACTTTCCTAATATATAACCATCAATAAGATTTTGAATTTATATCTGCCAATCCAGCCATCGCCAAGAAGTACAAACTTTGATAATTGATATTAGTAATAATTCAAGTTAGACATTCAATGCATTTGCAAATACCTTTTAATATTTACAGTTTCCATATACCTCATGGATTCGAAGCCCACCGGTCGACCTTAATAAACCTATGATCATGCAATAGTTGAAACAATAATTAAAAATTTGTTAGATAAATTACTAGTCGTCTACTCATAATCACAATCATAACATGCATCCTTATCCAAGTTTATTAAAGGAGTTTTAATATGACTTTCTTGAGTATTATAAAATGATTGATAACTTTCTGCAATGGAATAGCGTTCGTCTGATTGGGGAGTGAAGCCAACACAAATAGTGTATCCTTATCCATCTCTAATTAAATTAGGCGGCACAACTGTGTTATCAAGATGGTATGTATTTGTACCATCATTAGCGCCCATTTACAGGATCATCTAACTTAGAGGTTTAAGATGATTCAAATGGTAAAATGTTTTTTGTACAAAGGGTATAAACATCTTTCATGTTAAGAATTCTTAGGAAATCAACATAAATAAAGAGAGAGAAGTCACGAATGCTTTAAGATTGATTCTCTACATTTGGCCATTTTCATTTTCTTGTTGAATCCGCCTCAAATCTTTTCATGAACTTGTTTATGGCTTCATCCTCTGAAATAGCAAATCTTAAGACTTTGCCATCGTAGCTTTCTACTCTGGATTGTGAGATGCTAAAAATTTCCTTGTTTCCTACACCTCTCTGAGTCAAGATTAAACCGTTAGAAACCTCTTGAACCTCTCCCAAGTCAAAATCGTTGTTACCTCTTGCTTCCTTTTTGATGACATCCGTCCAATCAATATTTGAGCTCATGAGATAATTTGTTAAACATATTATAAATATGACAACAAATACCATCTAGATAAATTAATTATGCAGAGTGTATTTAATATTAGCAAATTTATTTACTTTTCCAATACTATTATTGTAAATTGGTATTTGTTGAAATACTCTGCATATTAAGAGACATTGCAACAATCATTGTCAAAAGAAAAGACGAATGTCCTTGGATATTTCTATATGACATGATTGAGTTTAGGAGATTTTGTTACCCTTTTACCTAGGGACCTTGATTTAAATTGCTTTATTCGATTATTTAATATTTTAGACTCGTAATATATCTTTACTAAACCCACTGGGCCATCCAATCTTTTAGTAACAGTTTCCAAAACATCTTAATATTTTTGGTGACTAAGTAATCAATTTAATAATTATCCGTTTGTTCATTCATTGATTAAAATTTGCAGAGTATGGAAGAGACATGGTGATAAAAGGCAAATAACCATAGTTGAAACAAATTTTACAAAATTCGACGTATGAAAATAAGAATATTAGTTATGGCTGTTTTTTTATATTAGTCGGTGATAGTAGCAGAGTGATAAGGGGCTCCACATTTCGGACACATCGCGTGATTATCAAGACATTCTTTACAATAATTACTACTCGCCTCAAATTCAGTTTTATCTCCTTTATAATAACATTCCTCACATACTAAATCCACCATACTTATAAAGGTGAGTAATCGCAACTTAATAATTTATTCATAATTTTTTTAGAAGGAATATCACTAATGTTTTTTTCAATATCGGACAGGTGTTGGCTATTATAAAATTTTGCTCCGGTCATATCCTAATAGCCTTAAATTCAGTATAATCGTTTTTCTATTGTATGTTCAAAAGACAGTAAGTGGAATCTTTGGACGGAGCATTTGATTTTATCACCCTTTTATCTACTTAGTAAATATTCAAGATTTTGTTTTACAATGCGAAATGAAGTAACAAAAATTTCTGGTATACCAAAATAAAAGAAAATTGTTAAACTCGTATTTGTTGAATATAATGTATGAAAATTCGAGAATGTCCTGATGGAATGAAAACTATGATCTGAGAAAATACATTTTGGATATCAACGATTAGTCAAAAGGAATGGATAAAGGTATTAGAACATGATGAACCATGGAGTTGAGAAAGAGCCTAAACTTTATAATTATAATATAATGCATTGTCCATTTTGTGGAGTTCCGATAGAGGTTAAAATGGACTAATCTAATAAAACAGGCATCAAATAGATTTTTTAACTAATGTGAGTATCATTCAAAGATTCTTTGATTCTTTTATTTAATCCCATCCTGGATTAATAAAAATCAAAATTTCGCCTGATTGATGTAGGATAGAAATGATTATTATTGGATTATACCTACATTTGTGGAACACCCGACCCGGCGCATAGAGAAATTAAATCGTTTTGAATAGATTTATTATTATTTTCGTGATTAATTGGCTCATTGGTTGAAGGATTTAGAGGCTTTGACATAATATTATGCATATCTCTGAATTACTATATTTCGTAGCGCCATTGTTTTGGACATTACTAAATTCAGTAGCGTGGGTCGAATTATCCTTAACAGTGAGGACATAATATCTAAATTATGACATTTTACATCTTTGCCAGCATCAACCTGAATATCATTTGACTCTAAATTACTAAATTTAGTAGCGCGGTTGTTAGGCGTCAATTGTTGATTTGGCTGACTAAAACTACTTTTGTCTTAAGCAATTTGGGCGGTTAATTCTGGGGTAGTAGTTGAAATATCCGCAAAAAAAACAACTTCATTACTAAGTAGTTTTGACAACAAAGGAAGTTCTATCCTTAACGTTTCAATCTTCTTTCTGATTAAGCATTTTAACTTTCTTTCATATGATTGTGTAACCTGTTTTTGGTCTTTAAGATATAGAAGTTCAGTCTTTGATAGCATGAGTATAAGATTCTATCTCTAATCATGAATTAAGCTTTTTCGTATTGGAAGGGCTCAAATCCTAGAAATGATGCCATTAGTGATGACCTAGGCCAAATCCATGCAAGTTGAACCTGAGTAGTATTGAAATACAATGGTGATATTTGAGGAAATTTTTATCCAAGGTTCAGTCTTCTCAAAAAAGTGTGGAATCAAAAGGCTATGTTGTGTTACTTAGCTTTGAGAGAAGCCATATCGATTGTGAAACGATACTTTACATCCGCATGGGAAAGTCGCTCAAAAGCCTCATTGATCTTTTGTATTGGTATAACTTCTACGTCGGCTGTGATGTTATGTTTGCTGCAAAAATCGAGCATTTCCTGAGTTTCGGCAATGCCACCTATAAGCGAACCAGAGAGATTACGACGATTAAACAGTAGTCCCAATGCAGAGACTGCGTGAGGCTTGTCTGGTGCACCTATGAGGGTAAGAGTTCCATCAGGACGAAGTAATTGTATGAAAGCATTGATATCGTGCTCGGCAGAGACTGTGTCGATTATAAAGTCGAAACTAGCTATATGTTTATTCATCTCCTCAGTATTTCGAGAAACAATTACTTCGTCTGCTCCAAGGCGAAGAGCATCTTCTTTCTTGTTGAGTGAAGTGGTAAAGACTACTACATGTGCTTCTAAGGCGTGTGCAAACTTTACGGCCATATGACCTAGACCTCCAAGACCTACTACACCTACTTTTTTTCCTTTCGTTACACCCCAGTGACGCATAGGCGAATATGTCGTTATTCCTGCGCATAAAAGAGGAGCAGCGCCAGCAAGATCCAGATTAGAAGGAACCCGTAAGACAAAGTGTTCTTTTACGACTATACTGTCTGAATAACCACCATATGTAACTCCACCAAGGTGGACATCTGGTGAGTTGTAGGTCAAGGTCATATGGGGACAGAACTGTTCCAGACCGGCCTGGCACTGGGGACAGTTACCATCAGAGTCAACTAAACATCCCACCGCAGCAAGGTCGCCGGGCTTGAACTTGGTAACAGCGGATCCAATATTGGTCACACGGCCGATAATCTCATGTCCAGGAACGCATGGATAAACCGTAGGCATGGCGCTCCACTCATTGCGGACTTGATGTAGATCAGAATGACAAATACCACAGAAAAGGATCTCTATTTGGACATCATTATCGCCAGGCTCACGCCTAGGAATAGTGGTTTGAACAAGCGGAGATTTGGGGCCAGCAGAAGAATAAGCCTTAGAATCATACTGACCGTGTGATTGTGAACTAAATTGAGTGGTTGACATGACAATATGAACGTGATATGGGTATAAATGAATTAGCAAATGGACGCGGCTAGTCTTCATGAAAACGACTAGTATTTATGTTTGTATAATTTGATGTGGAACCAGAAGGAATGATGATTTTACTTAATCTAATCTGCAGAGGATGCATAATAATTGGGTATATCGATCTTAAAGAGTGGATATTACAGGATTTTACAAAAGATGTTGACTACTTATCCTAATATAAGGATCGAAAATAACATTTTTTCTACAAATTTGTAAATATATCGATGAATTAAGGACATGCAAATTCTGATCCGAATAACGATTCCATACATCAGGGGGAATTTGCATAAATCAGATTTTGTCCAAAAATTGGACTCGTAATATATCTATTACTAAACCCACCGGTCGTGGTCATAACAATATGTTCGATTGTGTGGCAATATTAATAAAATAAATCCTTAATACACACCCTACGAAAGGAGCTTCATTATGTATAGAGCATTTCCTTCGATATTAATGATAATATTTATCACTGTTATTCTTACAAGTAGTTTAACAAATGCAAACACAAATTCTCTTTTGGTTTCTGCAACGAGTTCTCTTGGACAGTCCATTCAACAAGGGACATTGGACCTACAATCAGCAATAAACAATAAGGTTGAACAAACTATTAACGAGACTGTGGATAGTATAACAACTACTAATAATAATTCATCGATTAATGAAACTTCTACTATTGATAATCAATCTCAAACACCTACTTTATCATCACCAACACCATCATTTCAAGATAAAGCTAGAATAATAGATAATATACCAACTGAAAAGGTAAAGGTAGGAGATATTGACATTGCTTACAAACAAATAGGTAAAGGTAACAACACAATCGTTCTTGTTACAGGATTAGGTGCCACCATGGACATGTGGAGTCCATCTCTGCTAAATAACTTGACTAATGCGCCTAACGACTACAAAGTAATTATTTTTGATAATAGAGGCGCTGGTGAATCAACGGCGGGAACTCGAGAATTTACACTAAATCAATTTACAAACGATACGCTTGGACTCCTTGATACATTAAATATTGAAAAAACAGATGTTTTAGGATGGTCTATGGGTGCTTTTATCGCACAACAAGTAGCATCATTACATCCAGATAGGGTTAACAATCTTGTTTTGTACGCTTCAAGCTGTGGTGGTCCTGATGCAGTGCCACCTAATCCTGAAGTTATAGAAACTTTTAGCAATACTTCTCTAACGCCTGAAGAAGCAGCTCAGAAATCCATCGAATTGATGTTTCCTAATGCTTGGTTTGAAACAAATCCTAATTACCTGAATTATTTTCCAATTCCGGCCGAATCTGTCTCTCCTGAAGTAGTGGACTTGCAAACAAAAGCATTGGAAAGCTGGAGTGGTAATTGCCAGATTCTTGGTAACATAACCTCACCCACTTTAGCCATCGTTGGGACTGACGATTATTTTACTCCATCGGCAAATTCAATTAATATAGTCGAAAAAGTACCTGGAGCGTGGTTAATACAGATAAAAGATGCAGGGCATGGACTAATGTATCAATATCCAGAGATATTCAATGAAGCAGTACTTTCATTTTTAAGTATCCAGGATATACAAAGAGGTAACAGTAGTAATACGACTACAAGGTAAGAGCATATAAGAAAATACTTCACACCGCTCTTTTGAGTGTATGTAAAACTAATTTAAAAGGCCAAATAAATATATCGTCATTTATTCTTACAGCATTCCTTACCTGAGATTGGAATCTGTCCTGTAAGACCGATATCGTCCTGAACCCCACCGGGCCCGTTTGATATCTCTTCCTTTTTTGTATTAATTGGTAAATAGAAGACAAAAAGAAGAGTCATCCAAGGAAATAGAATCCCAGGGCAATGATTATGTAAACAGCAGTTAGCATCACTCCCTCAAACCAGTTGCTTTTTCCATCGTGGGCTATTAAGTTAAGTATGATTGCAGCTAAGAAAAGGGTTACCAATTCATATATTGTAAACTCCAAAGTAAAAGGTTGACCTAGAGCAATCCCCGCAAAAACTAAGATTGGAACAACAAAGAGTGCAATTTGTGTACCCGAGCCTGCAGCTATACCAATAGACAAATCAATTTTTCCCTTCCTTGCCAAGAGTATCGCGCTACTATGCTCAGCCGCATTTCCTACAATGCCTACTATGATGGCACCAACAAACATTTCACCAAAACCTAGCCTTTCGCCTGTTTCTTCTACAGAACCAACAAGAACTTCACTTACTACTACCACGCCCGTCATACTAAGTCCAAGTATCAAAAATGACTTTTTCTTGCTCCAATGCTTGAGACTGAGAGAAGATAAAGTATTATTATTTTCATTTGAATATTCAGTAGAAGTAAAAAGATACTTGTGGGTAACAAATGTAAAAATAATACCTGCCATGTAAACACCTAATAAAATAACAGCTATAGAGTCACTTAGAAGTTGGATTTGTTTTTCTCCGTTAACTGATTGTGGTTGAAATGCAGTTATTGCTAACAATGTAGGTATTGCCAATCCAATGATAGAAAGAAATATCATTGAGGATTGTAAGCCCGCATTTTCACGATTAAAAGATTGTAATTTATGACGGAATCCTCCCACAATCATACTTAAACCAAAAATTAGCATAATATTTCCCAAAATAGCACCTATGATAGAAGCTTTAACCAAGTCTATCAAACCTGCGCTTATGGCTATTATACCTATAATGATCTCCGCTGCATTTCCAAAAGTCACATTCAGAAGTGACCCAACTGTAGACCCATAATGTGAAGCCAGGTGTTCAGTGGAGTCTCCGATTAGTTTTGCCAAAGGAATCAATGCAAGTATAGATACAATAAAAATAAGTGTGGCATTCGAATTAAATTGATCTAGAAAGAAAGATACTGGAGCAAATATTAGAAGAAGATATAGTATGGAAGATTTCCTAAATTTTAGCCATATTTATATAACTAATATTCTTTATCTTAGTTCAAGATAAAAGTTAGTAGATTATGATATTAAACTAAATTAAGACTTTGATATCTTACTAAAGAAGTAAAGTTTAATTTGTCATATCGGCCCAAAAAATTTTTATGAACAACAATCTATTCAAAATAATGACTTTTCTAACAACTTGTTTAGACGAATACTTTCTTGCGCAATAGATGACATCAATGAAAAATTTTTATTATTTATGAAAATAATCCAAATGTTAATACAAAATATGACCGTCATAACAAAGAATATACAGATCAAATCAAAATCAGAAAATGACATTATTGACATTACACATCAGGTATCCAAGATTGTGAAGGAAAGTAAAATAGAAAACGGGGCTCTCATAGTTTTTGTTATTGGGTCAACAGCCGCAATCACTACCATATAGAATGAACCAGGATTGCAAAATGACTTCCCAGACATGTTATCTAGACTCGTGTGCACCATCGAACACACTATTGTTTTTCAAATTAGCATTATAGTACTGGTTTCTTTCCTTATGTAATTATCCCTGTATATTGCAGTAGACATCCCATTTTCATTAAGACAATATCCTATACAATTCTCTTGCCACTAGCATTTCAGTCGGATGATCAATTATGGGTCTAGGGTATCTTAGCAAGTCTTTATAGTTTTTCGCATTGCTGTTCTGAAAGTAACCATAATCATACCAATCACTTTCGTTAACCTTATACCATTGATGAATTATCTTTTTAGGAAACGATTTTAGTTCAGGTATCCATTTTTTTATGTAAAAACATTCTGGGTCTATCTTTTTTTGTTGTAGCCACGGATTAAATGTCCTAAAATAAGGTAATGCATCACATCCAGTCGATGCAACCCATTGCCAATTGCCATTATTTATACATGGATCATAATCAACTAGTTTTAGAGCAAAATACCTTTCCCCATAACGCCAATCAATATGAAGGTCTTTAACAAGAAATGATGCAGTGATTAATCTAGCACGATTATGCATGAAACCAGTTTCGTTAAGTTCCCTCATTCCTGCATCGACTATTGGAAATCCTGTTTTACCATTACACCACATTTCAAATTGCTTTGGATCATTTCGCCATTGAACAGTATTATTTGCATTCCTGTATTTCTCTTGGAATGGTTCAACAAATACATGTGGAAAGTGAAATCCTAGGTATGTAAAGAAATCTCTCCAATATAATTGCCGTAACAATGGGTGATCCTCTCCTAATTCATTATGAATGATGAAAAATGCTTCTCTTATAGAACAAATTCCAAATTTAAGATATGCGGAAAGATAACTAGTTGCTTTCCTTTCAACGATATCTTTATTTTCTTGATAATTTTTTAGTCTATTTCCTAAGGTTGATACCACCTTTGTTAATCCCTTTCTCCCTCCTGGTAATGTAATGTTACTTCTCCATTGATGATCTGATATTATAGGATCAAAAACCTGGTCTAAATCTACTACTCTTTTCTCATCGTCAAAATTTTCTAACATATTATTAGAGTTGAAAGAATGGAGAATGTCTTTATGCACGCCGACGTCATAATTATTCACTTTTTTAATAGATCTCTGAATTGCTTTGGCATGGTATTGAAAAAAGACTTTGAATGGTTTATTTCCTGAATTTAGTATGTCTTCGGGTTCATTTAAAAGATTGTCTGCAGATTCAATAAATTTTACATTATTAGATTTGCAGATTCTAGTAATTGACCTATCTCTTTTTATGCTGTAAGGAGTATAATCTCTATTAACAAAAACTGCCTGTATCTTGTTATCTGACGTTAGTATATTATTAATTAACAAAGATGGATCACCATATAAAAAGAGCAGTTTTGGATTTTGATTTGCAAGAATTATTTTACTTCTAAAATCTTTGTCGCTTGATAGAGAAGGCATATTTCCTGATTTATCCAATTGATTAAATTGTAGCTGAAGATCTATGAGAGATTCTTTTAAGAAATGTAAAAGATGATATCTTTTTTGATATCTGTTATACAATCTTTTTATTTGTATAGGAAGTTCAAATGATGAGTATGCATAGGAAGATGTGAATAAATTTTTATCCAAAACAAAAAGACAATAAACATGATCTGAAGATTCTAATGCGTTTATCAGGCCGGTGTTATCATTTAGGCGAAGGTCTCTCCTAAATATAAAAATACTTTTGTTAAATTTTTTCAATTTGTTGTAGAGATCAATAAATTTGTTAAATTGAGGGTATTTAACTCGATGTTATAAGAACAGAAATATTATTAAAATTAGGCAGCATGGATTTGTTAATTGGAAGTTAGCAAAGTAAATAACTATAGGAAATTAATCAGATCATCTTTATAATTACATTGAGATTATTTCACCCTGGTTACCATCGATAAGTGCTAAGAATATTGAATGGTATTGCTAGTGCTAACTTGCAATGTGACCTAATCCTCGTATATAAAGTTTAAAATGCAAAATATTACAATGACAACAATACAAACAAATATCGAAATACAAGCACCAGTCGAGCAAGTTTTTGAATTTTATACAAATCCAGATAATATCAAGGAGTCATGGCCTCGTGATATAGTAAAGGATCATCCGTAATGCTAAATTCGTTACCATCTATTATTTCTACCAACTTGGAGTTATTCCATAATTTAATCAAGTCTACTTTCAAATATGCTTGATCTAATGAAGATACTCTATCCTCTAATTCTTGTATAAGGACTTTTTCTTGTCGTTCTCTTTTTTTTAGATATAGATGTGCTAAGATAATACTCCGAACCTTTCGCTCTGCCTCTTCATCGGATTCAAAACTCGATATATTATTCATACTATTGAAATGCTAAAGTTGTTTAAATCCTTAACATGGTTGACTTCCCTTGGTTGACTTCCCTAGTTATCACATTTAAAAATAATTCCAAATATTTTTGAATATTAGATAAATGATTCTTGTTCATTAAGTTCAACTCGAACGATTAATATGAAGAATCATTTACTAAGACCCAATCGTAAATTCGAACGTTATAGCATTTTGGGATTAAGGGATATTTCCTTTATGAATACATTATCGCGCGTTAGTTAATTTCAATTTCCAGTCCATTTTGCATACTAGATGTGTATATTTATTTGCAGGTAATACCGGGTCATTCAGTCAACCAAAAATTGTCCCGTTAATTATATAAATTCGACACAACTATTTAATAATTTTTTGAATTATAGCAAAAATACCTTTTCTGGAGATTGCAAACCTTCCATAAAATTCTTCAACTCTATAATAATTCTATTATAATCCTTGTCCTTTTGCGAAAAAGTCTTGTCTCTGGGGTCAAGATATCTAAACATGAAACATTTGATCACCACTATAGGTAAAGAAATTACAATTTTAGCATTTTATCAGATCTTGTAGATATAGTTAAATATTTTCAAAGGAAAGCAATATCTATTGTCATCGTTATCTGCACGTTCTATCATTATAGTAGATGACGAACTAGAACTTGCGTCTCTTTTCAAAACTTTTTTGAAAAATCAAGGATATAATGTAGTCTCTTTCACCGACCCGATATTGGCTTTAGAGTATTTTAAGGAAACTGCAGGCCAACATTCATTGATAATAACTGATTTGAGAATGCCAGGTATGTGTGGGATAGATCTTGCAATTAAGATAAGAGAGATAGACTCCAAAATAAGAATTTTCTTGATGACGGCTTTTGAAATCAAAGATTTAGAAGATCGTCCTGATTTTAAATTAGCAAGAATTGATAGACTACTTCAAAAACCTATCCATTTTTCTGAATTAGGAGAAATAATAAATGATACTTGGAAAAATTGATACGCGTGGCAATATAACCATACTTAAACCTATGATCATAAAATGAACATAGTTGACAAAATCTTGTCTAAAAGTGTTTCATATTTTTATAACTACAGGATGATGATTCAATAATCTTTGTTTTTGCTCTTCTGATAATCTATTAAAATCTTTTTTATGGAACAAGCATAACCTCTTTAAATCCATATCGTATTTGGATGGTAGTGACAACTCGTAATTTACAAGTTCTTCTACACGATGTTTATAAGGAAAGGCACCCGTGTCTCCTATGAATGATACACCAGATTTTCCAATCGTCTTAGCATAGTCTACTAACTTTTTATTAGAATCGTAATCAGATTCTAAAGAATCACTACCGAAATATTTTTTTAACGAATCCACAATTATTAATGATTTTTTGTCCTTTTCCCACTTTTCTACATCTATAGAAAAATGCCCTTCCGACAGGGATTTTCTGACAGAATCTTCAGTTTCATAAAAAGGTGCCAGTTGAATAACTTCGTTTCTTTCCTCAATCCTTTTTTTTACATAATAAGAATAAAACTCTCTAAGTTTCTCCAAGTCCTCATAAACAACCAATGTATGAGTTCCATAATCTGATTCTGAAATAGTATTAGCAGCATTTTCTATATCCATTGATAAGATTTTATCTTTAACAGGAATATAGAAACACCATAATATTATTTATATAATATACTTTAATAACATGTTAATATTTCTAAGTCATCCCTTTGTGTTAATGCAGGAGTATTTCGATTCTAAATAATTGATCGTAATTATTTAGGATAAGGATTATTTTTCAGAAAATCAGTCATAAAGGTCAAGTTTAGAGCGACTATCGTTGCCGTTGATGTATAACTATCTTTGAAATACATCGAAATATCTTCTTTATTCTTTTCCCTTTTCTTTGCTAATCCTGACATAATACAGGCAAGACTTCCAAAGGGCGGAAAAGAAACATGCCAAATTACCTATGGTTTGTCCTATTCTATCTGAGTCACCCGTTACCACTGCTCTCTTGTAGGTTATTTTGATTTCCCAGTATCCATGGTTTCATCGTGTAATTCATCCAATCGCTCTCTTCACCCTTTGTGTAAGCGATGATTGAATTCCTCATCGAATAGGTGTCTCAACAATAATTATATCTGAAGCCAAAACTACAAAATTTACTTCTTAATCATCTTCCATCATGTTTATCAGAAATAAGCCCTACAAATTTAGATATAGATTATGAAAGAAACCATAAGCCTATATTGTGGATTATACCCACATTTGAGGAACACCCGACCCGGCCCCTTCTGAAATTAAATCGTTTTGAATAGATTTGGTGACCACGGCGAGACTGTACGAGCTTTACGAGAAGGCGATGTGCATGATAAAAGCGTTGTTATTATCTGCATATACTGTTCTAAGGATTGTTTTAATATGTAAGCATAATATGCCCCCATCACTTAAACTTGAAATAGTTTAGGGTTTATTCCTGTGACATGGTAGTTTTCGTCCTAGTGCATGGGACCGGATGCGGGGGATGGTGGTGGCGCTTCTTAGTACCGTTGTTGCGTGGCGCAGGTTATGATGTCTATGCACCAACACTAACTGGAATAGGAGCCAGCTCGCATCTTGCTCATGAGCTAAATAGAATATCATTAGGTACACATGTCAAGGATATAACAAATCTGTTATTCTATGAAGACTTGTCAGATGTTGTGCTTGTGGGTCATAGTTATGGAGGGATGGTGATTACAGGAGTAGTGGCCGAAGAGTCACAGAGACTAGCTCATTTAGTCTACCTGGATGCTTACTTACCTTTTGAAGGAGAAAATGAGGTTGCTCTATGGCCACAAGTTCAGAAAGAAAAATATCTTTCGGATATTGCTTCTGGTATCAAGTTTCGCTCACCCATAAAGTCATCTGATCTCGGAATAACCAACCCCGAAATGTCCAAATGGGTCCAAGAAAGGCTAGCACCTCATCCATATAGTACCTATGAGGACGCCCCTCCCTCTGGTTCTCCACAGAGTGCTTCTATTCGTAGAACCTATATACATTGTACACAGGGACCTATTTCGTCATGGATGGACCCATTTTCTGCGCGGGCCAAAAAACTTGGATGGGATGTACATAGCATGGATGTGGGTCATGGTGTAATGATTACACATCCTGACGAGCTAGCGAAAATCCTCATTCAAATCGTAAAGCGATAACGTAGAAGTTTTCCCAAAATATGGTTTTGCTGAGGTTGCCGCTCCCGATTTTCAAATCAAAATCGGCTAAACATATGCTCAATATCCAAACAAGACTTTACCATTATCAAACATACAACACTGGACTAACAACATAGATATGTTGGATATGTTAGTAAAATGTACACATTAGTTTAAAGGATACGATGACCTTCATCAGGGACTAAAGCTATCAGAATACGGTCAATCTCTTAACAAAACATTGAATATTTGTGATCACAATGCTCTATACTACTATGGTTTGTGTGAGCAGGTGTTAGGAGTAAATCTTGAAAATGGTAATTCCACCCTGGACTGTTCTGGTGCACTCATGAAATAGTGATAGCTAATTTATTAAGATACGATATTTATCATTATAGTTGAGATTGGACCTAAGAGTTATTTTGGTACCTTACGATAGTTCCCATTATTCCGAAAATGCATTGGAGTATGCGGTATATCTAGCAAAGGCGATCTTTTCAGGTGATCCTAAAAAACAAATCATTCGAATCGTAATGTTACATGTAGTGCAAGAAATACCCTTTACTAAAACTTTTTTAGGTAAAATGAAAATTAAACGTGAAAATGAGGATCCATCATTGAATGAACATGCTAATATTATATATCAAGGAACAAAAACTCTAATTCAAACAGATATGGACAAAAAAAAGAAGACCTATGAATCTATAGAAGGAATTAAACTGGAGTCACGTATTTCTTACGGCGACCCAGCTAATCAAATTATAGATTATTCTAACAATAATAGAGTAGATTTGATAGTTATGGGAAGTAATGGGCTTCAAGGATTAGCTAAATTCAAAGGACTTGGAAGTGTCTCAAGAAAGGTATCGGAAGCAGTTTCTCGCCCTATGACAATAATAAGATAAAAGCACTAGTAACAATATTTGATAGATAAATAATAGAAAATGCAATTTTTCTATGGGGCGACTGTTCTATCAATATTGCTAAATATATTAATAATAGAATTATGATACCAAGTCATTTATTGAAAAATTTGAATCCTCCAATTTAACATCTATGAGAAGATATGCCTGTTACTGTCGAAATAGCAATTACAATAAGAGGAACTAAATCGTCTTTGTTTAATCCAGAAGTCTGTAAATACGAGTCTGTTCTACTTTTTTGCACTTTTCTTGCTCTTTTTTCTTTATTTATGATGTATTCCAAGAATATTCATTTGTTGAAAATAAATTCCTAAACATTTGAAAAAATATGTTCAGTATATAAACTTACAGTTCTTCACTAACTTGGTTCATACAATAATACCAGTAACTAAATGACAACTTTCAGTATAAAATTGATTCATAAACTTAATCAAAGTTAAATTTTGAAATAACACGGGAATCCGGATACCATCAGTCTATACAACTATTTTTTCTTTCTATTCTAGTAGATATTGCTTATATTGGTCGAAACTAATTATTATTCGATACCTTTTAATCATATACTAGTACCTTATGATACCTCCAAGTTGTCTACCAAGGCCTTATGCATTGCAAATGTTTACCGCAGTCGGTACCTTTGCTTCCAGTCCTCTATTTCCTCATTAGTTCTACTTTGTAGGAAATCTCTGTTCATAACTTGGAGTTGTTTTAGTTGTTCAAGTATTTGGGGGTCTTGAATATTTAGTGACTTGATTAATCCCGTGAGTATCTTCTCAATTATCTCTGATCTCATGAGAAGAAATATTTCTTTGTTATCTCTTGTAATCTCATCAAATGGCGTTGGAGTAGTATCCTCATTCATCCTTACTGATTCAGTCCTTTGAAGTACCTAATAATACTTAATCCATGTAAGTTGTCTTGGTCCATCAGAGGAATCCCCAAAGCACATTGGCTGAATATTGGTTTCCTTGTTCTCTCAGCATCTAGTATTGTTACTACCTACGTTAGTAACCGCTTTGTAAGTTATGGAGATATCCGTTTTTAACCCTGAAGATATAAAATTTCAGATCTCGTAAGTATTAGACTAGCCACCGCATTTATCATCTAGATTAAATGGTGTCCATTTGAGATGAAAACGTTAAAAAATATGACGTTTTATACAAAAGTATGGACTTTTACAAGATTACCACTAATCTCAAGCTATTGGTCTACATGATAAAGACAAAACTATTCAGAAAATCAAAGCGTATCGAAGTTTAATTAATTAATTGATTTTAACAATATCATTTTGTTCAGTTCTTGTTGCAAATACTTGACCGTCGCCAAACCTAATACGCTGTGAGAAAAGAATCATTATCCATTCTTACCCTAAAACTTGTCCAAAAATCTAAAAATTCTGGTAATGTTGACTATATCGTTTCTTTATCCAATATTATATTTCTGGACCGACACCCTCCAACTAACCGAGTCTTTAAAATATCAAACAGCTTCGTTTAGATTTCACAAAATCTTTTTCAATATATGGATACTTAGTAGCGGATGATTGGATCTAAAAGGTTGCCAACAATGGCGAATTTCAATACTAACCATTTGATTCATTGGTTGTGAAATAGTCCGGATAATTATTCTTAAATATTTTCCATATTCGGAAATAGAATTCTTTGGACTCATCAATAGAAAAAGAACAATCTAAACTTGAAATATTTTTTTTATAGAGATTTGCCTAGATTTTCAATAGTTTTTACTATCAGGGCGTCCTTGTCACCATACATGAACTCAGCCCTTTGCACTCCATTGATACCGTGAAATGCAACATAATCATATACAAATTGTTCACAACCCTGTCTAATTTCCTGATATGAGGACCCAGCCCCAACAAACTCTAAATAAATATCACTTCTCCTCGCTACTGCTACTTTAACCTTTACAGTTAGAGTTATTTTAAATCCCATATTTTTTGCCCTGAGAAAAAACATTAGAGGCCTAAGTATTTGTTTGTTTGTTTGTTTATATGAGAAACTACTAGACATGGTTGGTATATTACCTAGTCTTGATGAATTCTTTCCATTTCATTCTTTGTTTTGATAGTGCTTCACCCAACGTGATCTTTGAAAGTGGGTGGTCTATATGAGGAGACAGAGCCATAATTTCTGATATCTTATAATCTGGGAATCGGACGGAATGCTCCCAGACTTTGTTTACAAGGTCAATATATTCTCAAAAATTTTGATCGGTATCTCTTACACTTTGTTTGTTTTTCTTGTTATCCACTTGGTTCTTAACGAACACCCCCCCCCCCCGCAATCGCTGCTCCTACTACTGTTAAACCTCCCATGATTGTATTTGTTGTTTGGTCTGTAACTTGTTCTACTTGTACTGTTGTTGCGATAATGTTGTCTGTAGGGTTGGGGTTAACAGTGGTGGGCACGTAACTCAACTCAAACCGATAAGATCACATGTAAAATTCATGAAATTATCTGTGAATGGTTTTGACAACAAAGGAAGTTCGTTTTGTAAAACTTTTAATTTTTTTCTGATCAAGCATTTTAACTTTCATTCGTATGATTGAGAAACTGGTTTTTGACCCCTCAGTAAAATTAGTTCCAACTAATCTCCCAACTTTGCCTACAGGTGCACCAATAGCGCCTTCTCCCTGTATCTTAAAATGACCATTTTTGTAATAATGTAAATGTAAAAAAGTTTTAATAAGATTTGGTTTTCTATCCAAACTAAATTTGCTTTTGCTATGTACGTCTGATAATTACACACTAAACCAACGTATGTTTATATTGTATAAATATTTCAATAATTTATTACGAATAACCCAATTACTTTGAGAACCCCATTTATGATACAAAATTTTGATAGTGTGGATGATTTCATAATAACGATATTTCCGGATATAGAAACATACATGGGAAAACAGTTACTATCAAATATTCAATGGCCAGATTTAGTTACAATTACGTATTCTGAATTCGAAAGGAGATTTAAGATGTTTATTGTTCAGAATCATTCTGCTGAGCTGAATGAATATCTTAATAAGGAAACAAAACACGCTAACAAGGAAACTATGAAGCAAATACTTCTTTCAACTATTTCAATTACTCTAAACGTAAGAAATGTCGAGAATTATCAATTAAAGAAAAGCGACTATTTGGTCTCAATTGGAAATATAATCAAGAAAATCGGCTTATGATCTACGTAGCGCGGATATTGGCTTCAAAAAATTTTATTCACTATTAGTTGTGGTATGATTGAATTAACCAAAGTAGGAAGAGAAAATAAAGTGTATGTAAATTACAAGGCAATTATTCTGGATAAGGAGGTTATAACACCCTTAGAATTATTGGAACTGGCAGGCTTTTCATTTTTAGTTTATGACTGCTATTTAGCACAGAATGAAAAAGAAAAAGGAACCAAGAAGAATACAAAGAAGAAAAATAAGCCATTGAATGAAAACAATAAGATACATACCAAAACCGGCATACAATTTAATTCAACGCTCAAACATCAATAAAAAAAATATTAGAATCTTGCATTTTACCTTATCAAAATTCCAAAATTAAACACATTTGTTTGAAAATGAATCTCAGTATGTTAAATACTTTCATGACAAGGATATTATATCATGCCAATAGATTCAGATTTTCCGAAAAATCATAAAGTTGTGGGTAAACATTCAACGGCTGATGGAGATTATTTTCATTTTGTTTGGGGTCCAGGAAGAAAAGACGCAGAGTCTTCTACTAATAAAGAGGTTCAAGATGCATACAAAGCGAGAGGTGAAGAATATGTTCCTCTTGGTATTCATGGGACATTTGTTGCCGTAGACTGGGATTCTTGTATTTCAGATGGAGCATGCATCGAAGCATGTCCAGTTCAGGTATATCAATGGTATCGGTCCGAACAAGACGTTCCTGCTGTAGAAATGGTAAATATAGTAAGTGAAGGAACAGGAGATGATCATAACAGAGAAGGTAGAAAAGATTTTACTGATAAACCAGATCCAATCCGAGAAAGTGCATGTATTTGGTGTATGGCCTGTGTGACAGTATGTCCTACTAACTCGATCAAAGTGGATGAAGCTAATTTACCAGTTCATGAAGAACAAGCAAAGAAATTTGTTTAAAGTTAGAATCGGTAATAGCAAGGATACTTAAATTAATTCCAACTATTTGTAATATCTATCAAGATAATATTTTCAATTGTTGATTCCTCATTCACATATTCTAAGAACTACTTAATCTCTTCATTGTTTTCTAGTTTAATTATATTAATTGGCCGCTTCGCGGATCATAAATGTTACTAATCTAAGTACTTTTTCATATTATTAAGACACTATGGTTGATTTTACTATTGCCTAAAATGTTAATCCATAAGATACTAATTTGGAGACCATTTTCTAATCCGTTAAAATTTATGTTCAATTTTTGATAAAGCCATTATCTAACAGAATAATTGTTACTCATGCTTCCCATTAATTTGCCTAAATAATAGATACGATTGATCTAAGGTTTATTAAATTATCTAGTTTAGATTGATCTAAATTAGATACTAAAACTAATTCAACAAATTTTGTTCTACTCGAATCTCTTTTGAAGGCACCTACACAAATATAGTTTGAGTTTAAGCCTTTATGACAGATTGAACATGTAGTCAAATAATATTCAGTATTACTGAATTAGAATAAAAGTATTGATCTATTTACTCATTCAAAATAATTAAACGAATTCAAGAGTACTGCTTTTGAACTCGGGATACCTCACCTTATAATTTACCATCTATAGTAAGATGGGTGTGGTGATAAGGCAAACTAGAAGGGTATTTTGATATTCAAAAGATACCTATTGAACAAATAAGAATTCATGATTGCGATTGCATTAAATCTTACTAGAAACAATAAATGAACGTATAATAGGAAACGCTAAATATTTATTTTAAGAATCACACTGACTTTATATACTTACTCTCATTGTTATTGTTAGTGCTTCTAATCAAATCAAAATCGGCACCATTTATAGTCTTAAGCGTATTTTTTGGTGCATTCATAATTTTATCGTCATATTCAACGTCATGCAATATATCCTTAATTTCTGAAACCTTGGCCCAGTCGGATCTTCAGATTATCAAATATAGAGATCTAGTCATAGATTTAGGTGATGGTGTAAAGACTAACGCTCAGTTATCTTACCCCGCAATAGGTAAAGGACCATTTCCGGCGGTGTTGCTTCTTCCTGGCTCTGGTGCAGTAGATATGAACGAAACCTTGGCTGAAAACACTATACCATTCTGGCAGATATCTCAATATCTTTCCGAGAGGGGATTTGCGGTACTAAAGTTCGATAAAAGAGGTGTTGGGGAAAGTTTTACTATTTTGAATCCAAATGTATGGGGAAATAGTACCGTCAATGATCAAATTCAAGATAGCAAAAAAGCCTTGAATGTTCTTGTACAGCAGCCTGAAGTAGATCGAAATAGGATAAGCATAATTGGCCATAGCGAAGGTACACTTTATGCTCCAAGAGTAGCAGTTGATAATTCGACAAAGGTAAGCAACATTATACTTATGGGTGTCCTAGCTCAAAACCCTTTAAAAGATGTAGAGTACGATCAAGACGTTTCCTTACCATTAGAATACGCTATGCAAGTATTAGATAAAAATCACACTGGAATAATATCTATACAACAAATAGCAACGGATTCTTTATTAAAGAACTTTTTGCTGCCTTCTTCTGTTTTGCATAATAATGATACCAAAGACATAACTAATGCGTTAATGAAGGAATTTGGTACTAGTGGGTCCATAAATATTGATAAACAACTTAAACCTTTTCTGATAAAAGGCTATGAAAATATCACAGCATTCAATTTGCTAAAATGCAACACTCTTGGAGTATGTCCTATATTATGGAAATCTTTATCTAATATGACAACAAATTTGAGCATCATTGGTAACGTATCTAACTCTACGGGCATTCTAATACTTAATGGGGAAAATGATGCTCAAACACCAGTTCAACAAGCATTTTTATTGCATCAAAGGCTCAATGGAGTAAATCATGCTGACCATACATTAATAACATACCCCGACCTTGGACACGTTTTTTATCCATCACCAAAATGGCAAACGGGAATCGGACCTATCCAACCTAATGTTTTGGCAGATTTATATTCTTGGCTAGAATCCCATTCAAGGTAGTTAGTGGAGTTTTAATTGGATAGATACAGCACTTATTTTTTGTACCTAATTAGAAATAACCTCTTTTGGTATTTTAATAATTTCTTCGACATCCCTAACTCATTTTTGCATCCCCAAAGCGTCTTCAAATTCTTATCCACCTCCACACTTTTAGGAAGAATTGTAGAGTATTAATTTTCATAATTGTTATATTTTATCCATCAATTAGTGTTTAGTCTTCTTAAATAACTATCTTTAATATTTGATCAACAGATAATAATCCAGAAGGATATTCGGCTAAAATGAGATAGAAAGTTCGTTTCAACTAAACACAAAGGGATTCTAAATAGTGAAATACGTATAATGATAGGAAGCTTATCTTTACCAAAGATGAATATTCGTGGACAGTTTACTCAATATATTTGACGCCTACTTATATGAGAGGCTTAATTAAAATGAATGCCATTTCAGAGAGTAGAAGGCTAATTAATAATTAAGTCCGAAATAATCAAAGATGTTGAAGAATTAGATAGGATGGGTTTTACATTGAACTTATAAGGAGTTTGAGAAAAGAGGAGTGCAGGGTATATTGTTAAGCGTATTACATTTTTAGGAAGATTTCTTATCCACCAGTTTTCTAAAGCAATACATTGTTCAAATTGTTTATTCTTAAACAAGGTTCCTGCACAATCACATACAAATCTTATTTTTCCCGTTACAGAGAAC
This sequence comes from uncultured Nitrososphaeraceae archaeon, assembly GCA_963850055.1. Lineage (GTDB taxonomy): Archaea > Thermoproteota > Nitrososphaeria > Nitrososphaerales > Nitrososphaeraceae > Nitrosocosmicus. The sequence goes on from CAWKJS010000015.1 coordinate 22,777, forward strand.
ATCAACTCTCTTCTTAGGTATCTAATGAAATTTTCAAGTGGGGCAATGTTATAAGACAGCGAATAAATATAGTGTTCTGAAAAATCTATCAACTGAAAATTGTGTTTTTTAACATTTTCCTCATAATGAATAATTTTACTCAGAAATTGGTATGATATACTTTCATTTCCAATTCTTGCCGTAGCATAAATACAGCGATCACCTTGCATCAAACCTTCATTTATAAAATCAGACAAAGCCGCCGTCATGGTATCATTTAGGAAAAGTTCTTTGTCACCTACTTTCATCAAATCCTTGGATGATTTCTTGCTTATATTATCATCGGTAGTCTAAACAGACGTATTGATTACGAAATGGATCACGGAAAAGATTATTGTTACTACTACTTCTACTGCTTAATCCATTAGTCCAAACTATGCCGTGATTTAAGCCCAATAGTGCACGCTGTTGAGGATTCATTCTTTCAATATCTTTACTTTTGTATGCATAAAGAGTAGAGATTGGAAAAGACAAATAGTTTTGGAGCAGCTCACCGAATTTGATTAATGCGTTTTCGAACTTCTCTATCAGATATTCGTCAGCCTCTACAAAAACTCTCAATCCCTTTTTTTTCATCTTCTTTGCATTTGAAACAATTTTTTCCCATTCTGCAAGGAACCTTTCAGCGTTAAAATCGCGATAGTGGTAGTGGTACCAATTTGATAGTGGAGTGATTACAACACTGTTGCTATTATCCATTCCTTTAGTATTGTCTTTTCCAAATTCACTGTAAATCTTGCTGTAGAGTTTATGTATCGATGGTTCTTCTAGCATTATTAAAACAAATTCGTTGTTATCCAAACCTTCCTTTAAAAATGAAAAGCAATCGTTTATCTCCGTATCTTTGTTTGGGTACACTACAAAAATATGGCTATCGTTACCCAACAAATTAGTCAGATTCACATTAGTTCATCTTTGTATAAATAGGAACATCAGTAATGCATCATATCCAAAGTTAACTTTAATTCTCCTAATTCTCTCTTTATTGCCTCTCTATCAGATTCATCTTTTCCATACTTTAGTAACCTATTGCAGGCCCAGATTTGTGCCAGTATTATCTCTTTTTTATCAAGACACAGACTATGAGATGATTCTATAAAATGATAGGTAACGCTCTTTTTCTTACTATAACCGCAGGTCTTTGCTTCTATCAAGAATAGTGTCTCAGATTCTAAGATGTTCAATTTTGTCGCCTTCTAGATTGAGAGTTTGTGGCAAGAATGCATCGAGTCTTTGATCCCTCTCATATACTTTATACTTTTTGAATTCAATGGTATTGGTAGTGATTATAACCCATAATTATATAAAAACTAGGATTCATTTGCAATAAAACGATTTAAGATCAAGATAATAATTACAAAACTATTATTCTAGTGCAACGATCTGTCACTATGACCAGGGCAATTAAGAACAACTTGCGCCAAAAGGCCGGGTCAGGTAGCGAAAGCATTACTTTGCGATTTGACAAAACCACATTAAACGAATTGCGTAACGAGGCCGAACTCAAATTGGAGAGCGTTAACACACTCATAAATCAAATAGTGAAGGCTTATACATTATGGCATAAGCCGGCTGCTAGTACAGGATTGATTTACATTAACAAATACCTTTACAGAGATATTTTGGAAGGTCTATCAGATGAACAGATAAAAGAAGTTGCGGACAAATTCGTCAGACATTACTTTATTGATATGATAGAAATGTTTGATAACACCGTGTCTGCCCCTGTATACCTTGGCATCCTGCTAAAATGGATTGAAATATCGGAATTCAAATACCGCATTTATGAAGACAGGCAATTAGATTGTACAACATACAAGTTTCAGTTTGACTTGGGATTAAAGTTTAACCAATTTATGGCTAACTTAATAAGAAACACGATGGAGTCTTTAGGTCAGACAGGCACAAAGGTTGAGATTACAGAACACTTAGTTATACTTAAGATCACAAAGTCAATTCTTTGAAAGGATATTATTTTTAATTATAGTTTTATTCATAGTATCTTTGGTCGATATGGTATAATGTAAAATTATTCAAACTGCGGACATTAGAGAAGTACTCTATCTACGGAATAGCGAATCTACCGTGGGGTTTAGAGAAAAATGTACCGGATTAGACATGGCTGCAAGAAATGGTGAAACTCTGCTATAGGAAACACGGCGGTCAAAAATGGAAACCGTATCAGTCTTTTACGTAAATCGGAATGATGGTTGCGAATTGAACAAAAGAAACACATTTTCTTTATGGAACCTCTTGAACGCGTTCTAATGTAGGTAGAATTTAAACATTCCGTACAACCACTGCATTTGGTCATGAGATGAGATATTATGAATAGTTCAAAATCCCATTCTGCGATCATGATGCTTCCTTCTTCCTTCGTGAATCTTATCATCAAATATAATCATATGGCAATGTCAATGTGAATCAATCACATTGTCAGCGGTCATCATGATACGATTAATTGTAAAATTTTTTCACAGAATTATGGGCTAATAACCAAGATGAAGAACCTATCAAATGTAAATATCTCGACATGGTCCAATTTTATAATTATGATACTCTTAAAAATATTAATTAAAACATGATTTTGCTGAGCTTTATAAACAAATTTGCCATAATATTATTATGGATTGATATGAACAAGATTAACCACAAGAATAAGAAAAAGAGTCTATATAGAATCAGCGTAAATAGAACTTATAAGGTAGTTTCCCTAGGTCTTCAGAGTGAGTTATTATGGCTCATGACTTACCAGCCCTTTAACAAATTTGCAATTGACAATTGCAGAGCAAGAATGAATGGTTTAAAGAGTATGAAAAAAGCCCATAATCTATATACAGATTTTGGAGAGATATTTTCTAATTATCCATAATGGATATCGTAACCCAAATGTCAAGTAACGAAGTTTTATTAATTTTCTTGCAAGGATTAGATTGACAATTTAATTTTGAACCTAGTTTACTATGCTTGGACAATTCCTAACTCCTTTTTTCTTTATGACGAATTATTAAATAACCAATTATAAAATTTGATTTAAATTTAGGTCGAAAATTCTTATAGGTTAGAACCAGAAATTTCAGTGATCATGAATACTCTATTTAGGTTAGATTAAAGGCCCAGAATTTACTTCTTTCTAATGTCTTCAATTGCTGCTTCAATTTGGTCCATCAGTTCCTTAATATAATATTTTATACAGTCAATTTGTCTGCCTGATAAGAGTAATTCTGATTCCACTCTACCTGGAAGGTCTTAAAATCTATTAGAGTAAAATTCTGACAGAATCCCCTTCAATAAACTCGATGTCCAAGTATTCTTTGGTGCCTACTATTTGAGAACCTTCTACGCTTCTAAGGAATCCGTTAATTCGTAACCTAAATTGTTTGTCAAAGTCTCTTATAATTACGCCTTGTAATTCAGACCTTTAGTTTGCCACTCCTTCCTTAAAGTTTCTTTAGCAATTTGCCAACTAATATGAAATTTCATACCCAGCCCACCGAACCAAATACCTAGTGGAGTAACAATCAGCCAAACAAGTAACAACTAGGGAAATATCAGAATCTTATTTGAAATTCCAAAAACAGGCCATAAATTCATTTCAATCAATATTCAGGTCATAATTTCAAAATGTCCAGAACCAATTATGGAATAATCAAAAATTCTTTAAAAGTATTCCAGTGGTGTATTCAGGGATGATTAGCAATTATACAGAGAGCGTAATAACATCCAGTGAAATGTGGAATGACATTGCATTTTCAAATGTGGGCTATTTCAAAAATGCAACCAAAAAGCCAATTAATAATCTTCATGAAATAGGAAATAAAAATGTCATAGTATAAGAGTGGCTGGGAACAGATAATATCGATCTCTCTGTTTCGTTTCTTCAATCACTATAAAGAAATTTAGTACTAGTGTGTAATGATCATTTTCATCCATAGGTTTACGCTAACTTAGAGAGCGATTACGTTCAACCCAGGATACAATCCTACATATCATGATATCAACTTTATGAATATCGATTAACAAACTCATCAGATTTATGATTACGAATCGGGGCAGAACTTATGGATTTGATCTAAATTTAATCACGGTTCTTGATCAATTGTGATCACCACCTTTCTTATTATTTTCTTGAGCCGGATCTTTGTAATGTGTTCTTATGAAAAGGGATCATATAACTAGGAAAAGATGATGATTTAATTTTTTAAAGTTCCTCCAACTTTAGTGAAGTTTATAAAGTTTTTTGAACATATTGAGATAGGTAGGTGTTACTACATATCTGTCGAAAATAATATTATTCAGATGCATGCAGCAAATGCATCTCGTACGTTATCAGAATCAGATTATGGGATTCACGCGTTAGTTGTTTATGATGATTTAGTAATACTGAGGGAATTTTATTCTCAATATGTAAAAAAAGGGATTGAGGAAAGAAATGAAGTTATTCAACTGGCACCTTTCTATGAAACCGAAGATTCTGTGAGAAAAACGCTATCTGAAGGGCATATAGCCATAGATATAGAAAAATGGGAAAAGGCCGAAAAATCATTAATAATTGTGGATTCGTTAAAAAAATACATAGGTAATGTATCTCCAGACTCTGATTATAATTATAACAAAAATTTGGTGGAGTATGCTAAGTCAAAGGGCAAATCAGGCGTATCAATTATAGCCGATAAAGGCACCTTTCCTTTTAAACATCGCATAGACGACCTTGTAAATTTCGAGTTATCTCTTCCTTCTAAATACGATATTGATTTGAAGAGGATATGTGTATATCATAAAAAAGATTTGAATAGGTTGTCGGAGGAGCAAAAGCAAAAGTTACTAAATCATCACATGATTGCAATAAAAATATGAGTCAGCAAGTTAAGTTTTTCAAAACATCGTTTATCATTACTCTGAGATCAGAAAAACGAACCGGTTTTTGAATTAGTCGGTCAATTCTTGCATCTTGAAAGTCTTCTCTATGTTCCAAGTCTTTACTTTCAAAAGCAGTCATCAAGAAAATTTTTATTTTTTTGTCAAATTCCCTTATCTTCTTTGCAAGGTCGATCCCACATATACCTGGCATTCTCAAGTCTGTTATTATCAATGAATGTTTATCCGCAGTTTCCTTATAATACTCCAAAGCCAATGCCGGGTCGGTGAAAGAGACCACATTATGCCCTTCATTTATTAAAAATGATTTGAATAGAGATGCAAGTTCTGGTTCGTCATCTACTACAATGATGGAACGAGAGATTGACATTTCGTATTAATTTTTTGAAATAGTATTATTTAAATTTAGTGTTGTTAAAGATAAACATCCGGCAGAATAAGAAATTGTCATAACATTTTTCTAGATTCAATTGCATACACTCGAGGAGTTTAATCTCTTTAAACTTAACCTTAACCTATCCAATCATTTGTTTTGACCATTGTTGTTTAGTATATTCTAAATGAGAACTAAGTATAGTAACCATAAAGAAACAATCATTGGAAGAGAGAAAATGCCATTTTTATGAAATGATAGATACTACTAATACTGAAATTTATCTTTTATATGCTGATGGCATTCTTAAAAAGAGATGGTATAGTTACCACAATCACTGCTATACTGTAGTAGAAATATCAAATATACATGAAAATGAAATGAAAACTAGTACAAGAAAAAAGGAAGGGCTTTGCTTTTTTATTACTTCCTTCATCATTGTATAACATAAGTTTGTACGGTTAACTGATCTTCCGATTGTTCAAATTTCTGATTTTGCGCCTTTTGTTTTAATGAATTATTAAATTGTCTCTTTAGCCGTGCATTCTTTGGTTTTGTTCTTAATCTATGTCCACAGCAAGGACAGTTATTGTCAAGATCCCATGTTAAGAATAATTCACATGTTCCACATCTTTTTTGACCTATAGCATACCTTGTATGCGTGGAATCACTGTTAATGGCTATATATTTTTGACATTCTTTTCTACAAGCCATTGAAAAGAATATTCTTTGACAGGGTAGAAAAGGATATGGTTCAATTAATGCTTTATTTTAAATCCAAAGTTGAATCGAACAAAAATAATTTTAGGCATCAAAGATAACAATGACTAAAAAAAATCAATTATTTATGTGGTTTGCAGGAATGAGAAGAATAGATCAGAAAAAGAATATGAAATAGGCATAATTACAATTCAAATCAATTTAATTTTTCATATAGCAAATTTGAAATACTTTTGTGGTTTCTTCCTTTTACTTGCATGAATCAAAAGGTACGGAACAAATCCTTCTTCTCTTAATATCTAAAGTTTTTTTGTGAATACCGATTTTTTGTTAAAACCCAAGTCATAAAGACATAGATTCAGGTTTCCTTTGTCGATTTATAGATTAATTGAATAGTTTTTAAAGGCCAATTAATATTTTGGATGATTTTTCAGAAATTCTTAAAGAATGGTAAACGATATACGATATGGATTTGAATCCCACTCTAATTTGTTACGAGATAAAGTTTAACATGTAAACGATGTATGGATTGACTTCGTACAATAATATCCAATTAGTATTATTCGTCGTTACTTATCTTTCTAACAACAGTCTAATTTTGATCATGTTTCACTTTGTTCTATTGTCGAGATCCATTCTATGAGAGTTGCTAAGAGTTTTAAAATATATCATCGAGATTCATATGCCTGTCGCAGATCTAGAATACTGATTTTTTTCATTTCCAACATCGCCTTCATTACCCTTTCTGATTTTTCTATATCATCATCTCCTAACATCTGACCTAAAATTACAGGTACAATCTGCCATGAAACCCCATATTTGTCCTTAATCCAACCGCACTGTTCAGGCATGCCTTCTTTGGAGAGTTTTTCCCAAAGTTCATTTATCTCTTCTTGTGTTTTACAATGGACAACAAATGATATCGCTGGAGTGAATGTAAAATGATGATCCATATTGCTATCAAGTGCCATGAATTCCTGGCCGTCTAGCGAGAATATAGTACGTTTAACTGTTCCTTCAGGTTCATTTTCTCCATCTCCATAATGCTCTAGATTGATAACGCTTGATTGCTTAAATAATGAAATGTAAAAATTCATTGCTTCCTCTGCTTTTCCATATTGGTTTCCAAAATACATTAGAAAAGGAGCGATTTTTTGAGGACGTACTGTCAGATTCAGCTGCCATGAAATGCCATATTTATCTTCGAGCCATCCAAATTTTTCACTAAACGGATATTTGCCAAGTTCCATGAGAACGGTTGATCCATTAGAAAGGCTCTTCCATAACTCGTCTAATTCTTGGCGGGTTTCGCAGCTCACAAAAAAAGATATTGCAGGAGTGAAAGTGATATTTGGTCCACCATTTATCGCAATGAAATTTTGTCCAGCTAGTTGAAATGAAACCGTCATGACGGATCCAATAGGTTTTCCCGATATTTCTCCGCCTGTAGCACTATAATGTGTAATATTTTCAATTTTTGAATTTTTGAAGAGAGACATGTAGAAGTTGGAGGCTTCTTCGGCATTATTATTGAACCATAAAAATGGAGTAATCTTCTGCATTAAGGTATTCTACATAACAAACTATAGTATAAGATTTTATTTTTGGTTTGAAGTCTATCCAGTGTACCTATGCTTCTAATTTATTACAAATATTATAATCAATTCCGTTCGTGTTTTGTATAGACTACGTATCATCTACAGATCAGAAAGATTATAACAATTCATAAAAAAACTATAAGCTTTTAAAATTTGAGCGGCAACAAGAAATAATTAAAGGTAAATAAAATACTTTATAAATTTTGATAGTGGTATTCTATTTTAAGAACGCACCTAATGCATCGGTTGCTCTCTGTTTTAGGGATGAGTCAGATGAGGTAGAATTATCTGTTGTTGATGCTGAGGTATTATCAATTCTTTGATTATTATCATTTCCTGTGAGCAACTTTGTCGCCTGATCTTTAAGGGTGGACAGGTCCTGAGCTAATGCCGGCTGGTCTAATGAATTGGTTACTAACGAGGCTGTCAAAACAAATGACAGTACAAAATTTACAAAAATTAAAATTTTCTTCATTTTTTTCAAATTCTAATGTGCATAATATTATATAACGGGTATAGGGTTTTGCTATGTTGTCACAGGTTTTTCACTCAGTGATTGAAATCAAATGCTTTTCAGTACTAACAAGGGATCGCTACATTCATTTATCCGTATTGTATGATAACATTTGAAATAATTCCAAAGACTAGTAGCATCAATTAATCAATTAATCAATTAATAAGGTAAGCAAGTTGTTGTCTTTTTTGGTTAGAACCCCCGTCCGAAAGGCATAGATTCGAATCCAATTCTCATTTAATAATACTTTAACATGTAAAAAAGGATTCAATCTATATGATATGTTAAAGAATAATAAAACCATCAATTTTTTATATTTTGAACAACCTATTCATAAGCAATTTACCGTCCAAATCAATTAATTATTCATATCTAGTTTAATATCGCCATATGGTGTGATTATATTCAGCCTTAAATCGTATCCCCACAGGTGAGGACTGTTATTAATCAATAGTATTAGTTATTTTAATAGATTCATGTAAAAGCGGTTGTCGTTGTCATCGTCGTTGTATCCTATTATTGATATCTTTATTATCCAGTCATCAAGATATTGCCAGTTTGTAAGTATGTACATATCTTCACTTTAATCCCTTCAAAGGAACTTACCTTAGTTAAAATAGAATCAACTATATATACATTTTCGCTAAAGAGTACGAAAGTCAGCCTATGTCTTCATCTCAGTTATCATTTATTTATTCCAAAAGCAGGCGATAAAAATGTCCGATATTGGGAGTTTTACTTCCACTGAAGATAAGTATCTGTAAATCTATTATGACAGATATGAAAGGATTTGAAAATGATGGAAAAAATGAATATAAATTATCTGAAAAAGGTAAAGTAAACGATACTATAATGAAGACAAATTCAAGAGGTACTATCGCTTATGATGGTCAGTATGCCTTACTAACTTATCAACGTAGGCTACCTCATCTCTAAAGAAACAATTTGGAAAGAAATTACAGATCCAAATAAGTTGTCTGAATGGATGAATACTAAAGCAATCGTCGACTGGAGAGACGGTGGGACTGTTGATTTTGTCAATATTGTTTCTGGATTCCATACATCGGGAAATATTTTGACCTGGCATCCTAACAAGACTTTAGAGCATGAATGGCATATTGCCCCTAATCCAAGTCTTCCTCAGGGAGAATCCCATTCTATTATCCGATGGGATCTGGAGCAAGATGGGGATTCGGATACCCTCTTGACTCTTACTCACAGTTACCTTAGTAAATTGATATCCTTACGTTTTGCTCCTGGTTGGCATGCATACTTGGACCGTCTTGAAGCTGATTTAGACAATAGAGAACTTCCGGATTGGATGCAGAGGTTCGCAGAGGTCAAAGAATTGTATTCCTCATGATGAGGCGCTCAAATATTGTGTAGCGTGTTTATAATAAAAATAAACTTAGTGGCTTGTATCTTGCAATTTTGGAAAATATTGTTTAGTATTAGAATCCCATACCACTAGGAACTTAATCCTCACGGATGAGGACTATTACTAGTAATATAATCAATTAGTATTAATACTCTTGTGTTCAATTATTTATAATATGTTTTAATCTTTGCCGGTGTAAGTTTAATTCAGTAAGAGGAGTTAAATTGGCTTAATTTACTAATTTTATTTGCAGTATATAGTCATATGTCGCACTTGGTGGTAGATATTTAGTAAATGCAGTGCATACTTTATTAATCTATATCTAGGCATTCAATGTATATATCTTGTAAGGTCTATCAGTCCCATAGTTTACATATTTCCATCCATCATCCGAAATTGGTAGCTCGTGAAATTCATCTTGTACGTCGGGATCTAATGATTTGTAAACGTTCTCTCCAATGGATACTTTATTTGCACTGGTTGTTGACATTATTTTCGATGCAATATTCATACCATATCCTAATATGTCAATAGGTGAGCGTTGTTCATAACCAAACTGAACAATTGCATTTTCTCCCGCGTCTATCCCTATCTTGACAGAAAGCTCTGGATAACCGTATATTTTATGCATAAAGGAATTTACTTCTTCCTTGATTGAGTTGATCATCAATTTTCCAGATTCAACTGCTGTATCTGAGGCAAGATATTTGTTCTGATTGTCAACACGACTTGGAAAAAAAGAGATCACTGCATCCCCGGCATATTTCAAGACATATCCACCTAGGGTATCTACAACGTTTGAAATGTGATAGTCAAAAATCCTGACTATAGAAACAAGGTTATCTATGGGTAAGGTCATACTCATCTTCGTTGAACCAACCAGATCAGCGTATATTATTATTGTTGGGATCTTGGTGCTAATATGGTTAAGAAGAAAGTTTTGACCTCGTCTCATAGAAGTATGAATTACCTTTGGCCAAAGGTTATCAAGTATTAAAGGTGTATGGGTTTTGTACCAATAAACCATCAATTCTTCTTCTCTCATACTCTTTTCAAGTAAAGATAAATTCTCTTGTTTATGTGGAATGTCCATCATTTGCATGTTCTCTATCAGCGATTCGTAAGCCTTCAATTCATCATGATTTATCGCAAAATCTTGTCTCAATTGTATAATTTCATAGTCCTCTGGTAAAGAATGTTTTAAAATCTTGTTCTGTTCTTCTATCCTTAAATTTTCCGGAAGATTATTTTCAGACTGCGTTGTGGCGGTAGAAGTAGTAGAAACGAACGATGATAATAAGTCGGCCTTTGCATCGGTTGGCTTTTCTCCAAATTGTCTTATTATATCTTGAAGTCTGATCTTTTGAATATTTGTTACATCCAAATGCCTTTTTAATATTTGCTTTAACGCTTGAATTGGCGTGTTGTCTATTCTTGAAGCTATTCTCACTGCTGCTGCATTTTCAATAGAGAGTATTTCATTTAGCTCCTTAACCAGGTTTAGATCAGCTCGAAAGTTATTCCTGCTATCATCGTAATTCTCACTATTAGGCATTGACAATGTCAATTATTTTATATTGATCACAAATAAGGTTATTTCTAAAACTTGAAACAAGTCAAGTTCTGTAAATATTGACTCGCGGTTCCATCAGGGGTGTGGACTATGATGTTTTCGACGACTAAATCCTTTTTGCAATTATATGCTGTCTATTAAGCTTCTCTAAGAGGATACTTTTTGCAATCTGAGATGATAACATAAAGAGACATTCTTGTAAAAATTTGTACCTTAGAATGTCCAATTAAACGATAGATTAAGAAAATATTACAAAAATAAGCTTCTCACGCCTCGTAAGCATTATCATGTAGAAATGATTATTCAGATCGAGATGGAATCGCACTAGCCTTTCGAAATCAGTTCAGATGCGTGCTTTGCGCTCGCAACTGAGGCATTGGATAATAAGCCTTCTTTGCCCACCCAGTCACCTACAACGTATAGATTTTCTGCAATTTTTGTATCCGGTCTTCCAGCTAATCCGCCATCTGCAGCAGTAACAACAGCATTACATACTACCATATTGGGCAATGGTCTCTTCTTGACAAGCACCTCTCTCCACCCAGGCTGAAGGAAATCGAGGAATAGTTCTAACTCGGGTTGATCCTCTCTTGGCTTGGGTACAATAGAAGTACCAAGATATTTTGCAACGTGGATTAATGCCCCGCCTTCAGGAGCAAGGTCTGCGTATTTAGAATGAACCGAAAAATATAATGGCTGATCTACTCCAATAGCAAACGTTGTGTCTTTGTCCGGCAGGCTGCTAAGAGCAACATCTAGACAAACTAGGCGTACGGGTTTTGATTCTTTTGCAGCCTTGACCAATACATCTGGCCTTTCGTTCTCATCAAAAAGGTTAAGGGCATCCATGGGACCTGCTGCAATCACCACTATTTTTGCAAAAACCTCTGTTTTGTTAGACAACAAAACATGCCAACCCAAAGAATCAGCCTTTTTCAACTTGGTCACCTTTTCCCCTAAGATAATTCTCACGCCTGCATTTTTGGCTAGTGTTACTAGTCCATCAATGAAAGTTTGCCATCCATGATCCAAATACATATAACCTGCTTGGCTAGCGACATAGATTTGGTGAAGTACAGAACCTATACTCTGAATATTAGTATCGTTACCATAAGTGTTAAGCCTTATGAAAGCCTTGATTATTTCAGAGTCATTTGAGTCGTGTACATTCTTGTCTAGCCATTCTTGTACCGACACACTTTCTAATTGTGAAAAATCAATACTAGTAGGTGACTTGAAGAATTGACTTCCATCTTTTCCCGTTAACCCTAAATTACTGTCGATTTCTTGTTTTTTACCTCCTTTAATTAGATAACCTTTTCCTGCAGCAATTTTTCCGGTATAAGATATCCCTATTTCTTTTAAAATCGAGTCATTTGAGTCGTTTATACAAAGTGCATGTGGGCCTTGATTAAAGTAAAAACCATCTATTTCAGTAGTCCTTGCGCGACCCCCTATTTCTCTAGATGATTGCTCATACAAAGTTACTGTCTTTCCAGCACGTCCTAGTAGTGCTGCTGTAGTAAGTCCTGCTAACCCTCCTCCAACAATAATGACGTCCGAACTATCCATTGTTATTGACATAATATGAATTTATATCTAGAGACGTATTGTTAAGGATTTTCTTAGGATATTTATCAATAATTCTCATACACGGATAGGTGGAAGATCCGAATGTTTGGAATAAATGAGAATTACCCCCTACAAGAAGATAGTATTCATTACTGTACAGTTTCTTTTGAATATTATGAATATTCACAACCTTATTACGATGAATGCGGGAGTTCTGTGAATCATGCTAGTGAATTAGATCCGATAATCCAAAGCATCATATCGATGATGTTTATAAATCAGGATAACACGGTACAACCATCAACCATCTACTCTTTAGATATATGTAACTATTTGATCTAGATTAAGTGATTCTTTAAGAAATTTGATTCGAATCAAAATTTACCCTCATCTTTAACAATAAAATAAATTCCTATATCCATTAATGAAGGAATCAGGAAAATAATAGAGGAGTAATAGGAATTGAAGGTTAAATTTATTCGTCAGTGGACTGTATGTAATATTTTGTTTTACCAATATATTGATCTATTATAAAATCTAGAATAAAATTAGACTCATAATATGTCTATTACTAAACCACCTGGCCCTTTGCATTTATTTTAGCAACTAAATTTAGGATGTGAAAAACAATAATGTACGTATTTGCAATCAGGTTCGATCCTAAAATCTATATTCTGCTTGTTCAATCTAGATAGGCCATCTGAACCAAATGCGACCTAAAGTACATTAAGGTCTGGACCACGGTATTTGTGAACGTGTATAACAAAGAATCGTTCTGGCTCAAATTAACACGGGCTTTCATCCATATGACATAATACGCAATATTAAAGTAATATTAAATGACAATTGTCATGATATGAACATCAATGAGCATGACCAAAAGGTTGCCATAGTCACCGGTAGTAGTAGCGGAATAGGAAGAGAAACCGCCTTAATTTTAGCCAGAAATGGATATACAACTTTCGCAACTGTAAGAAACTTGGAGAAGACTGCTGATCTAAAACAAATATCTGAAAATGAAAAAATCGATTTAAGATATGTTGAGCTTGATGTAACAAAAGATAAATCAGTAAATAATGCAATAGATTCAATACTGCGAGAGACAGGAAGAATAGATATTTTGGTTAATAATGCCGGTTACGGTTTGGTAGGAGCGTTTGAAGACTCGTCTATCGAAGAGGTAAAAAACCAATATGAAACAAATTTTTTTGGAGTTATTAGAACAACACAATCAGTATTACCTACTATGAGAAAACAAAAATCAGGAATAATTGTAAATATAAGCTCAGGTGTGGGCAGGTTTGGGCTTCCTACGGGCTCCGCTTATGCAAGTACAAAATTTGCATTAGAAGGACTAAGTGAATCTATGGGATATGAACTCGAACCTTTCGGAATAAGAGTTGTTATTATAGAACCGGGGGTCATAAAAACTAACTTTGTCAAATCCACTGTGGTTGCAAAAAAAGGTACGGATCCAAATTCGCCATATATCCAATTAGTGAAATCAATGGAAACTAATTTTGATAAAATGATAAAAAATGGTTCTACGCCTGAATATGTCGCACATGTAATATTTGATGCAATAAGAGATAAAAGTCCAAAGCTAAGGTATCCGGCTGGAAAGGATGTGGAGCAATGGCTGGAGGCTAAAAAGAAAATGTCAGATGAGGAATTCTACAACATGATGAAAAACTTATAGGATATCTTCAAAGGTTTAATTACATATTTAATTTTACAATTTTAAATAAATACGAAAATAACCAGACACGAATATTTTTTCTCATCTGCAATGGAAATATTTCGTATTAATTCCTATAGTATGAAAACCTACCCAACCCGATATGAAATCATGGTAAGTAAGACCAAAATATGAAAATAATCATGAAATTTTTTGTTAAGTCATCCAAGGTCATCCACATTTTCTTTACTAGAATGTGGGATACTTTGTACATTTGAGATTGGACGGTTACGTTTTATACGATTTTGATTTTAAAGTTCACCCTGTATTCCTTTTTGAATCAAATTAATTACTTCTTGAGCAATTTGTTTATCGACTGCAGGAAGGCTGAATTCTTCTGCTCTGTTCCTAGTATTTAGGCAAATTTCAGTGGAAAACATTCCACGTTTTAAATGCACATTTGAGATATCACGATAATTTACATCAATGAATGATACTGGCCTTCAAACCGAATAGCTTTGGATTCTTGAATATACTCGGATATTAGTAACATAGATGGAATTACGAGTGCTTACAGATCCGCCGGGTACACCTTTGGCCTGTTTTGCTGTCAAAAGTATGTCTTCTTTGTTCATTAGTAATTTCTTTATTTCTGGAACAACATCATGGAAGCTCAATCATTATAGAAAAGTATTGACATTAATTTGAAATTTACTAAACAAAAGTGTTGAATAATATTTAGCCACTATTTTGCGAATGTTAAATATCATAATGGTAATGTTCCACCAGAGGTCCCAGCCTTTATCTATGATGATAGTTAAGTACAAACGAGATCTGTCACACCTCTATAAATTGTATTTAGCAAGATTGGAAATTGATTCGAACATTTTCGATAATCCCTTAATGGCTCTGGATCATTATCAACAGAATCACGGCAGATATACACTGATACTTTTAGATTACGCTCTACCAAATATGAATGGTCTGGACCTTGCGAAGAGGATAAGGAAAATCAATTCTCAGGTTCATATTATTATGCTATCGGGATATAATATTGATGACACAGTGCTTGAGGATGAATTCAGGGAGGCTAAAATTTCTGAGATATTGCTAAAGCGGATACATTTGAGTGACCTGGGGGCTCGTATAATTAGACTATGTACCTAAAGTTTAGTGGATCTTTTTCTATTGTTAATGGTAAATATTACCAAACAAAGGAATTATATACTAGTCAAAAGTAACTATAGACACATGAATAATTTAAATATATTTATAGTTTTAAGTATAGTAGCAGTATCATCGTTATTTGCAGGAATAGCAATGGTAACACCAGTAGTAGCACAAGATAACATGTCAATGTCTATGGATAATTCAACAATGCCGAGGGATCATAGTAATATGACAATGGGAATGGACAATTCTACTAGTACAGGTGGTAATTCAACTACCTTATAAGTAGAATAACAAAAAACAATTTTTTATTTATTGACCTTTTATTTGATTTGATATTTTTCCATACAACATCACCATCCGCAACCGCAAACGCCATTTCACCTACCATATTTATTCATAGATTTGAGGATCTTCTATACCGGGGATCATAGTTTCTTCATAAAAGAATCAAAGCAGTATATTTTTCAACATCGTTTTGACTAATAGCGGTAAACTTAACATCAATTAATCGTTTTACTTCTTCCTTTTTAAGAAATTTATTGATATTTTTTTCAAGACTGACACAATTTTGGACTTTTGACAGTTTGCTGGTTGGGTGACTCGAGGTTTTTTTGCGAGGGTGTGCATGGAGAGGCCGCAGCCGGCGGCGGCCCCGTTAGGGTCGCTTCCTGCCCTCATGCTTTTGGCACCCCAACCAAAAGCATGACAGCTGCAAGAGTTCAACAGGATATGAACAAAGACAGAAACGTCACAGAACTTTTCATTGATATAGAAGATTATGGAAGTAAATGCATTTGCATTCTGAGATTAGATAACCAAAAAATGTCTATATTCAAGAGTGTTGATCCTGATAATTTGGTGGAGTTTTGGTGAAGGCTATTAACCATGAAGTCATTAAAGTAGTTGGGAATTCATGAATGATTATGAGTTTTATTCGGATAGCTTTGTCACTTGTGACAAGTGTGGTAATGAAAAGGCCTATTTATGGCTAGATAAAAAAGAGCAGGGGTATTTGATTAGTTGTGATAATTGTGGTGTAAACGAGAGAAAGATGGTAGGTGGGGCGCAGGCTGCTGAGAACAAACAGATACTTTGTTGTGAAGGTCTTAAAGATTTCTTAAATCAAGAATTAAATATTGATGAAAATCCAAGAGTGTTTGAAGTTATGGGAAAATTTTTCTACTATTTTGAAAATAGTCCTAATCCAGTTGTTGAACAGATAAAGTTTTGTCCTTTTTGTGGAGGTAAGTTGGATATTATCGGGATTGCGGAATAACTGAATGATAAAGTATTAGTTCAAACAATATCAAGAATTGTATGAAGAGTTTCTGGTATCGAGATGATAGCCCACATGTCTTGATATTTAGCTTACTTTGGTTTTTTCTCCATCGCCTCCACCACTTTTTTTTGTTGTATCTAGATTGTTTAAGTTAGAGTTGTAGTATCTCGAATCTTGACCTGTGTTTCCAGAATTGTATTATCCTTTTTAGTTGTTCATTCATATGCAAATTGACTAACTATCTATATATGCTAGAATGTACGCTAAGGAGTATTTTTTCTTACAGCACAATGGATACCATATTTAGAGAACAGATTGACGATAAGACACCCATTACTGATGCTAAAAAACAAAATTTCATCTAAACAGAAGAGAACTCTATAGAGAAACTATTTGAGAGGTGATTTTCCTATATAATGTGATATTATTGGTGGGGGGCAATCCTTGATAAGTGTACTGATTCTATCTTCCATAACTTTAACATTCTTGGTAACAAATTCATGTTGACGGATATGATCAGTCCAAGTATCTGCTATTCTGATTTCGATGTAGTGACTGGTATCTGCGGGGTCTTGGAATAATTCCCAATAAGCCATTCCTTCACTCTTGAGAAGACGTCCTAATTCATGTATATTATGCTCAAACTTATCAGACAAATTAGGATTAATCTTGTTATATTCAATTGTTATTAGTGCTCGATTTTCATATTGTGAAGGGTCAATTGAAGATTGAGGGGGGAGCGACCAATGATCACTTACGGGTATAAAATCAAGGTCGTCCAACAAAGTACTGCTATAACGTTTCTTGGCAATAATTGTTGCAGCTAAGGCTAATGAAGCTACTGAGAGTGTGATCTGGATACCAAACATATTAGCCACTGTACCCCATATTACAGTGCCTATTGCCAAGCCACCATTTAGTACAAGAAGATAGATTGCTAATACTCTAGCTCCAATCCATTTTGGTGCAGATTTTATTCCAATTGTGTAGAATGTTGATAATATTGTGATGTAACCTGCTCCACCTAGAGCCATGGCTATACAAAGAATTATGAAATCTTGTATATATCCTATTGCAAAGGTTACAATTGAAAGTAATGCTACAGAACCTGTAATCAGAGACTCTACCGACGCCTTAGGACGTAACCTTGGCAAAATTACAATTCCGCCAACTATAGCGCCCATACCAAATGATCCTAACAATAGTCCAAATCCGGTAGAATCAAGTCCTAATTCATGCCTAGCTAAGAATGGTAAGAGAGATAATAATGCACTACTACACAACGTAAACAAACCAGCACGTACAATTAATACACATGCAGCTTTAGAATAGCGTATATACCGTATCTGAACTCGAATAGATCTTATTATATTCTCTGGGGGCAGAGAGTTTTGATTTTGTGAGACATCAGACTTTCTTGGTAACCTATTTACGATAACGATCATGGCAATAAAGGAAGCTGAATTAATAAAAAATACAGCCCAGGGTGCCAAAAATTAAGCTGAAGTATCTATTATCATTTCCTGTATGATGATTGAATTTTTGAAATTGAGAGATAAGGAAAACAATTAAATATCTCTTTGGCGATACCAAAGAAAAGAATGATAAGTAGAAATCTCATATTTATCTAAATGCCTCCACGTCTATTGAAAACAGCTATCTCAATTTTAAAAGGCCCGATATTAGCTCCGTACTATAGTCCAATCCAATAGTAATGCGTCTGCTATATCTATATGATCATACCTTATTAATGCTGGTGTGATACTATAAATGATGAATATTATTGAAAATGAAGTGCCGTATCTAGTAGAGGCAAAAACATGCGGCTGTACTGAAAATGGGAAAAGTGTTTCGTATCATTTCATCGAGTCTACTCATAGCCTTTGTCTAAATAAAGGCGAATTAATGCTGGGACAGATTAAAGCTTGTGAAAGATTATTGAAATATTCTAAGGATGATACTGAAGCCTTCGTGCTAAGGGATGAAATGACCAAATTGAAATTGGCGTTGGATTTAATAAGATATTAGGTTGCAAACACTTATTTTGAAATTAGGAAGAGGACCGCCGTACTCGACAGATTTAATGATCATTCTTAAACTTGATTACCTGACAAAAATCGTATAGATAGTTCAATTTCATTACCTATTAGAGCCCCTTCCCCTTAAAAATGGGTACCCATGTCATTATTTGATTGATATTCTATAATGGCATGCCAATAGTTGTCTTGATTTGTCAATTTTAGGCATTAAAAACCGTTTGATACCCATCTTTATATAGTATGCTACCTAATAGATAGTATGTCAAAGAAAATAGAAACTAACCAAAGTTATTCAAATAATACCAATAACTATAACAATAATGATTTCAATGATTCAGTTAACCAATCATTTGATGAAACCAAAGATAATATCAAAAAATCATTAGATGAATCAAGAAAACAAATTCCAAGAATTAACGAAAGTGTAAATAATTATCAAGAGCAATCAATACAAACTGCAAAAGAGATTTCAGAAGAATATCTTGATTCTCAAAAAGAAGTAGTCAATTCACTCCAATCAGCATGGAGGCCATACAATGAGGTCTACAATGGATTTGTTACCAACTTCTATTCTCCTGATGCAGCAATGAGAGCATATACAAGATTTGTTAGTAATGTTGCAGACAATACGGTATCAACTATTAGACTTTCAAACAACGTTATTTTCTCAACCCTTGATGCATGGAAACCAGTACTACAACAAGCAAAAGACGTTTCAAAACACATATCAAACACGGGAGTAAACACCGCAAGAGTGTTTGAACAAAATTCAAGACAAATAGCAGCAGAAGTTAAAGATGCAGCAGCCGCCAATTCAAACGTAAACGCATCTACTACTTCCACCACTACCACAAAGTCCACAAATCATTAATAACGAAATAAGAGAAACAATACATGGTGAGAATGCACCTATTCTTTTCATCGATTGAGGTCGGTATTTTACATTGTTTTTTATCTTTATCTTGATAATAGATAGTAATTAATTGTCTCGAGTAACTTTGCCCTTAATAACCTACAGTATTGGACTTTTGCAGTTGTTGAATTCAGAGTAATCGCATTCTCTACCCAAAATATATGCAAAAGCAACACCGTACAAATTGATACCCAAATCTATAATTCAATATTTTCTCCTATTTCAGATACAAATAATACAGAACACATCAATTCCTAAATCATCTACAATTGTTCTCTTCCTTTATGGTTTAAGATATCTGATGGAGAACGTAAGAATTCTACCAATGATTAAATTTATTAGTATGTGTCAAAATACAAAGGCAATGTTTCTTAATACATTTCTTAACTCCAAATTACAGATGAAATTACTCCTGGAGAGCATTTGCAGTCAGCTTATACCAAATCATGTATTAGAAAGTAAATGACAATCTGTGGAAAATAAAGATTACAGAAGATTTGAGTCACGACAATTAGCCGCTAGTTGTGTTGTGTAATGGTAAAGTACTATTTTTCTGCTTTTATTAATGAGTATCCTAAAGAAACTGCAGATATAACCAAAAAAGAGATAAATACACCAACAACAACCAATTCTTCCATTTTTTTACTCACCTCTCCTCCTTCCATCTTCTTCAATTAGGATTAGACACCCTCGAGAGATTGTAAACCTCGGGGTACTGATTTACCAACTCTATGTTTACTTCTAATACATTCACATACTGTGGAGCAAAGAACAGTGCATTTGTTACCTTATTCTGTTCAATGTTTAGGTTCAACAAGGTCCTCAGAGTATTTGGATGTATGCCCGTAGCTTCACTTACGTTTTTGATTTGAGCATATGCCCCTTCTGGAGTGATATGTGGATCCACTGTTGAAGCAGAATCGCTTGATGGCCTTGGGTGAAAGAACTTGGCGGAGTTAAATTCCTGAGCTATCAATTTTGACCCTATTTTCTCCCCGTTAAATTCCACAATGCTGCCACCAGATTGGAAAGGCAAGGTCAGCTGTCCAACTTCGGTCAGGATAAGTGGATAGGCAATCCCAAGACCTATCACCATGACAACCAAAACTCTAATTGCAGTTTTCAGGTTATATAGTACGAGCCCTGTTGTTAGTTTTTCTTTATTAGACCTATTTTCTTTTTCATAGTTTCTATTTTTCATTTTTTTCACCTTTTTTAACTCATGAATGTTGAAAGTAACATGTCTATTGCCTTGATCCCTACGAACGGTAATGCTGCGCCCCCTAATCCATAAATAAGAATATTTCTAATAAACAGCTGTTGTGTTTGCTCAGCTTTGAACTTTATTCCTCTTAACGAAAGAGGGATAAGTGCAGGAATTATTATAGCATTAAAAATTAATGTAGAAAGAATTGCCGTTTCTGGACTATGAAATTGCATTATATTTAATGCGTCTAGTTTAGGATTATCTTCTGCAAACATTGAAGGAAGAATTGCGAAATATTTTGCAGCGTCATTAGCGATGCTAAAAGTCGTAATCGCACCCCTAGTCATCAACAATTGTTTTCCTAATTTTACTACTTTGAGTATTTTAGAAGGGTCAGAGTCAAGGTCAACCATATTAGCGGCTTCTTTTGCTGCAGCCGTTCCACTATTCATCGCTAATCCAATATCAGCCTTTGCCAATGCAGGAGCATCATTTGTTCCGTCTCCAACCATTCCTATAATATGGCCTTTTTGTTGTTCTTCTAGCACTCTCTGAAGCTTGTCAGTGGGTTTGGCTTCAGCCATCACCTGATTGACATTTGCTTCTTGAGCTATGACTTGAGCTGTTACCTGATTGTCCCCTGTTATCATAATAGTAGTAATTCCTGCCGAGTGCACTTCATCTAGTTTTTGTCGGATATTTTCCTTGAGGTTGTCCTTTAGAACTACTAATCCTATTATTTCGTCGTTAATCGCAATTGCCAATGGGGTTTCTCCCTTCTTGGATACTTCTTGAGCTTTCCATTTCAATTCGGCAGCATTTAAACTAGTGATTTGACTTTGCTAATTCAATAATTACATCCACCGAACCTTTTAGAATTTTTACTGGATTTGCAAATGAGTGTTTCTCCATATCTAGTAACATATCATGAATTTTGCCATGACTGGACCTGTCTATAACATCCTCCAGATTCTCAAGTGTCGATGATTCTGCTTCTTGCTGACTTGTAACTGTTTTTGCAAGATTTCGTAGTTCTTCTTCATCGTCTTTATCCAACTTAGCAACTTTATTTGGAATGAATTCTATACCACTTACCCTAGTTTCTGCAGTAAATTCGATGGATTTGGCAGAGATCATTTTTTCTAACATTGGTGGAATATACTTTCTCTCCTCAGATAGGTCTACAATTGATTTTCCTTCATGAGTATTGTCTTGAATTGAAGCAGCATATGCTACTTGGCCTACATCCTCTTCTGTAAATTTTGCCATTGGAATAAATTCAACGGCACTTCTACTTCCTTCTGTTATTGTTCCTGTTTTATCTAAGATAAGAATATCGCAATCTCCAGCTGCTTCTATTCCTTTACCTGATTTGGCTATTATATTATATTTACCTAATCTAGTAATACCTGCCACACCAATCGCTGGAAGTAAACCTCCGATAGTAGTAGGCATTAGTGCAACTAATAGGGCTACTAGAGTTAGCTATGTCGATGTTGTAGCCCAAATAATAGGCAGAAAACAACAAAGTTCCAATTACGGTAATAAAAATAATAGATAAACCAGCCAAGAGAATGGTTAAGGCTATTTCATTTTGTGTTTTGGGTCTTGTTGCATTTTGAATCAAGCCAACCATTTCGTCCAAATAGCTTTTTCCCGCTTCTGCAGTTATCTCTACAATGATATTATCTGTGGTTACTATAGTTCCGCCCAGTACGTGATCATCTTTTTCCTTAAAAACAGGATTGGATTCGCCAGTCATCATGGATTCATCGATAAATGTTTTTCCGTTTACTACTAATCCATCCCTAGGAATTAGTTCACCAGCGTAAACTTTTACTTCATCACCTGGTTTAAGATGAGATGATTTTATGACTACTTCCTTTCCGTGTTCTATCCTCCTACAAGTCACTTCCTTTTCCAGCTTCTTTAACGAATCTACGCGGGCTCTAGCTTGAGCTTCGGAAAGGGATTCTGAAAATGTAGCAAACCAAACAGTGAGAATAAGGATAATTGCTACTTCTACATAGAATATTTGATTTTGGGATACAAATGCTTCAGATATATTTGGGAACATTGCTACAAAAAGAACTACCAAAAATCCCATTTCTACAGTGAACATAACGGGATTGTTTTTTGCAAGATACCTTGGGTCCAGCTTTTTAATTGAATCTAGTATTACTTTGGTATTAATGGCTGATACTATACTGCTTGTTTGGTTATTGTTTTTACCGTTTTGTATTTTCCTTCTTTGTTATTTGATTTTGATATATTCATTTCTCGTTATCTTACCTCCCTAACCTCCTAAATGGAAAATGGCCCCAAAATTAGAAATGGAAAGAAGGTCAACGCGGTTAATAAGAATGTGAGTGTAACTAATACCGTTATAAATAATGGACCCTGAGTTTTAATTGGTTCTATCACTTCTTTCCGATCTTTAATCGTAAATGACCCAGCTATTGCCAACATCAGCGCAAGTGGCAAGTATCTGCCAAGAAACATCACAATTCCCGTAGAATAGTTCCAGAATGGAGTATCGGCTGATGCACCAAAGTAATCTGACCCGTTGTTTGCCGCTGACGATGTATATTCATACAATGTTTGAGTATATCCCATGGGAGTAATTTCGTCACCTATTATTGCTTGAGCATTTCCCGTTCCCAAGGCTATAACAGTTGGTATCAGTATTATTGCAGGATGTAAGAGAAAGATGTATACCGCCATTTTAATGTCCTTGGGTCGTATTTTCATGCTCATAAACTCTGGTGTTTTTCCTACCATGAGTCCTACAATAAACAAGGTCAATAGCACAAAGATAATCATCGTCATCATTCCTGTTCCTACTGCTCCTGGAATTGCTTGCACAAACATGGCTAGGAAAAATGAAATAGTGGCCTCAGGCGACATTCCAGCCAAAGCAGAATTTGCTGCTCCTGTGTTTGTTCCTAAAGAAACAGTATCAAATAAAATACTCCCAAAACTTCCAAAGCGTGTTTCAAGGAGTAATGGTCCGCTTTCTACGGAGGTTGCGATTACAATGAGAGTTCCAAAACCAATCAGCATTGCTACAAGAATTGATATTCCTCTTCCCTTTCCCATTAATCGAGCATAAGCTATGGGAAAGGAGAGCGGAATTATAAGCATCAAAAACATCTCATACATGTTTGATAACCCTGTTGGGTTTTCAAATGGATGTGCAGAGTTAGACCCAAAGAATCCTCCACCATTGCTACCTAACAGTTTAATGGATTCAAGAGATGCGACTGGCCCCATATTGATTGTTTGAGTATTTGATGAATTATTATTTACAACGCCTTCTAATGTGCTTGTCTCTATAGAAGGTTGAAGAGTTTGTAGAACACCAATAACCATCAATACAAGGGCCGAAACGATTGCCACTGGAAGTAACAGTGTTATTATGATCCTTGTTAAATCTACATAAAAATTTCCCAGGCCATAATTCTTCCTTATAAATGAGCGAATGAAAGCAAATGCGGCTGCAATTCCTGATGCAGGGGCTATAAACATTGTAAAAGTTATTGCAACCATCTGAGAAGTTATTGATAGTTGCTGGTCTCCAGCATAATGTTGTAAATTTGTATCGGTGATAAAGGAAATTGCGGTATTAAGCGCAAGATCAAAAGAAAATCCCTCCTTACCATCTGATAATGGTAGATAGTTCTGAAATGTTAAAATGAGAATAACAAATACAACTACTGCCATATTGGTTAGAAATAATGCAAGAAAATACTCTTTCCAACTCATTTGTTTAGTGGCATCTATTCCAATTACTCTATAAAATCCGCTTTCTACTCTTGCTAAAGTTTTTTCCAATGGTCTCATTTCGAAGGTTATCATTCTAGCAAGGTATGTGCCAAAAATGGTTGCTAGACCTATAGTCCCTACTATGAGAACACAAAACTGTATTGTCGTGTCCAACTATTTCATCTGGTTTTTAATTTTAGTAACCTAAATCTTCAGTAACAGAACGCTAATATATAAGGATTATTTTATCACAAAAAATGGAAACGTAATTCAGAGTTATAAATTTCTATAGCTTCACTTAAATTTATTATAAATATTATATACTACTGGTTAAAATAATGATATAATTTTATTAAGCGATAGAAAGAATGAACATATAAAAAAAGGTAGGTTAGAGTTATAAAACTATCTTAAATCCTATTGCATAATTTAAATACAAGATATTGAATTATTTACAATCTTTGATCTTGAATTATATGAATTCGACTACATATCAAAAAAATACATCATACTAACACACACATACATCAAATGCGCAAAGAAGTAAGAATGAATTTTAAAGGACAGTTTGGAATTAAGTCGACGAACAAGTTAAGTTACCTAGAATTTAAGGATTGGATGTTATGTAGAAAGAATTACACCCTGAAGTAAATCGGATAATGTTGAAATTATGAAAACAGTTTAACCAGGTCAATTATCGTTGCTGCGATAATAAACGATCATATAAGCAGTAACTTCCATATTATATTAATAGTCGAATAACTTTCGTAAAAGGTACCTTCTCATTTTGTTTGCTAAGCCCCTTTGATCTGTTCCAAAAGGTCGCCAATATAGTATTTAATGGCTTGAATGATGGATTTATAGAATGATGTTCTGGACCTTACTTTTGACTACATCTTCTAGAGATCATCAAGGTTTTCAGGATAATAGACCTTCGCATCTGGTTATTCATTTGAGGAGATTAAATTTGGTATCGATAGTATAAAAAATAAGGAAATAAAATATTAATTTTGATGCTTTTATGGTAGCTTATTTCTAATAAGGTGCAGTTGAATTGTCTGTACCAGTGGTGTTTCCGCTAGTTCCTGTTATATTTGAGGCTGCCGTGTCTGTTGTTAAGCTTGCGTCACCAGTTGGTGTCGTTGGAGCTTGAGCCATTGCTGTGTATGTAAAGGTACCCGCCATTAAGGAAGCTGTTGCAAGAATACTTGCTATTG
Organism: uncultured Nitrososphaeraceae archaeon; assembly: GCA_963850055.1. Classification (GTDB taxonomy): domain Archaea; phylum Thermoproteota; class Nitrososphaeria; order Nitrososphaerales; family Nitrososphaeraceae; genus Nitrosocosmicus. The sequence continues at coordinate 48,693 of CAWKJS010000015.1, forward strand.
CAAATAAGTAGATTTTATTCATGGTTTTTTTAATTATAAATTATCACTTATATTTATTACCTAAAACATTACTATATTTTTATTACATTTAGGTTATATAGTATGTTTTATGTACAAAAATCTTATTTATACAATAAATAACATTGCACATATCACTATGCGGTGATTCCTATTTCAACCGGATTAAAAAGATAATTAAGAATTCAATCCCATTTCTATAGACATGTATTTAGGAATAATCAAGATTCCAATTTAAGATATTAGTGGCGATTTTTCATTAGGTATACTAATCAAATCAATAAAATAAATAAAACCCATCCTAGTAGTGATCACATTCAAACAGCCTACACAAACAGATTAGGAACTTTAAAGTGATATCAATCTCCTCAGCACAGTCCTTAACGTAGGATCTTATATTATCAATTTGTTTTGGTGGATTCGGAGGAATAATTTGATATTACAATATCTAAATCGGCATAAGGGAGATATCTTAAAAAAGGCGCACAATTTATGATAAAGGTTTAAACATATTAGAACAATACTCTGATCCGAGATCATTTGCGTGAATTATGGATAAGAGGAAAAGGCATTCACAATCTCAGCAGGCTTCTCCCCGACGCGCTAAACTAATTCCTTCCTTAAGATGATATCAACCTCTTAAGATCTAAAAAAACATCCTTGGTAATTTCGCCCTTTGCTAATCGTATTTTGAGTATCTGTTCCGGGTCGTTTTCATTATTAGATGTATCCTTTATTCTTGACTTCGTCAATCCGGCAGCAAGGGTTGATATAAAAGAACTAGTAATTCCAATACCAACAAACATAGTAATGGTTCCCACTATTCTCCCTACATCGGTAGTTGGATTGGGTCCGAATGTAGCTGTTGATGTAGTTTGGATCGTCCACCAGAGGGCATCGCCCATATTTTTAATTTGAGAATTGGCCGTTTTATGTTCTGCAGAATAGAATAGAAATGTTAGGATAATCAGAGTCAAAAAGAAGATTATGAATACCTGTAATAGTACATGTCCGCCCAGCATTTTTGATTTTTCCTCCAAATTAGGTGTTAGCTTAAACGCGTTTATTATTGCTAATCCTCTCAACATCACTCCTACTGTAATGATTCCGTCAGAAATGTCGGAGCCTTGAGCAACCAAAGCAAAGACTACAATTGGTATCATTCCAGGTATTTCATACCAATATTTGAATAAAAATCCTCTCCTCTGCTTGGATTCCTTCATTCTTCGGCAAAAACTGAAAACGATCAGACCGACTACCAAGAAATCAAAGGAATAAATAATACCCCCTGTGGCATTCGTAGGTAAAGTAAGAAGCATTCCAACAAGTACAACTATATCCGCGATACTAAGGATAACAATTAGAATGGGTCCTATTTTCCTTTTCATGGCCAAGTAAAGGTACTGAAATTAATAAGACTTGCTCCTCGTCTTAACTAACGTTTGCATAAACTAAATTTCTAATAGATTATGCAACATGATATCTGGAAGTAAGACATAGTGACAGCCAATAGGAATTGATAAAAACTGATGGTCAAGTTAGCTATGAGATTTTTATCCAAAAAAAGAATCAGTAAATTCAGAGAGATCTCGAAGATATGACTCTCGGAGAAATACTAGAGCAGAAAGGAATCTCTCCAGAGGAATCAAAGGATCCTACAGATTTGTCTATATGCCTTAATTCTTATAAAAAACTAACCTTCTGTTTTTACAAATGGATCAATTTTTTGTTCGTTTGAATATGTATCATCTGTATTGTTAGCACCTCCCTGTCTATGGGCATGTTTGACGTGATCATCTAGTTCAACCTTATTGCGTGCAACAAGTCCACATATACTGCATCTTTCTCCGCTAGGTTTCTTCTCCTCTGAATTTTCTTTTTGTGAAAAACCCTGAACTTGTGGTAAATCTGATCCTGGATCTGAACCCATATTGAAAATATTGTGGTCTGAATATTAAACTCTTTTCAATAACTTCTAAAACTTTGGTTCTATTCATCGTCAGATATTTTATTCATCAGTTGATTTCGTGTTGGTGAAGTAAAATGTTGTTTGAAAACAGTCGTAGGAATTAGTAGTTCGCTATTACTAATAGATACTCTATAAGTAGTTGTGCTTTTTCTACGTTTTTATAAACTATGCATATATAGCATGACTCTAATCGCAAGAAAAGGGGTCAATGCGTTAACAGGATCATCCCTTCTTTTATACAGTTAATAGAATTAGAAACAGCGAATTGGTCGGATTCTAATGTCCAAATCATGTTCATCTTGTTGATCAGCCTACTAGAATATTGGCATCAAGAAAATTTGCCCAGGAGTTATCTGTTTTTAAGATTATTACTCAGTTAGTACAATGTCTATTTACAAGAACAAAAAAGAACTTTATTCACATAACGATAAATCTATAGATTGATGATTATATTCTGTAGGGATTATCAGAAATAAAAATCATTTAAGGTAGATATGTTAGATTCGAATATGAAAATGATATTTTATGTAGAATTGTGATCTAGTTAATTCTTGCAGGGTAGATTAATTTGTGCAGGTCTTGTGAAGATGATTAAAACAAATAAATAGAAAATGATAAAAGATATGGATTATTGTTGGCCTATTGCGTTACTACCCGAGTTTTCTTGGTTTTGGACATTAATGTTGTTTCCTGAGCCTATTGTATCTCCACCAGAAACTACTTGGCTGTTCTGTCTTGATGATTGAGATTGAACAATTGCTTGTGATGCACTATTACCATCATCGTCATCATCGTCATCATTACTCTGTGCTATAGCATTGTTACCTTCATTCTCTTGGTTTTGGAAGTTGAAATTGTTGCCAGAATCCTCGGTATCGCCACCAGAAACTACCTGGCTGTTCTGAATAGAGCGTTGAACTTGTGCTATAATTTGTGATGCACTATTACCATCATCATCGTCATCATTGTCATGGTCTTTTCCACCTGCAAATGCTATGTTGTTAGAAAAGTTCATTCCAACTGGAGAGACAGTCATTACAATTGCTATTGCTGTGACTACAGCCAAAATGGAGATTTGTTTCTTATATTATATTGATATTGGTCAATTTGATAAATATCACTTAACAGTATACGATATAACTTGTATCAAAAACCGTTATCGTAAAATTATCGAGAAAAATGTAATATAACATTTTACTAGATTCCTGAAAAAGATAAGATACAAAAGAATTGAAAATCGCAAAATCGAACATTCATGACTACAAAAAACCCAATTTGAAAGAAGTAATTTTTGAGAGTTAGCATCTTTGAAATTCATTTTATCAAACTTTTTCATTTCTACTTTCTGCTTGTCTATAGCATAGAACATATCGAATGACCTGTATCCGACCCGGCCCATATGGAATTTCTATGTGTTTGTTAGATTTGTTATTATTATTTGAAAATTTTATGTCTACAGATATGTCATCTTGATTTTCTAGTGATAGAATCGTATTATTATTTACTATGGTAATAATATAGTTAAAAGTCTTATTTACCTATTGATTTTTCTTCTAATTCTAAACTGAAAACAACTGTTTTGACGATTGTAAAATAATTCTTAGATATTATTAAATAATTCACTTTGATAATATATTTATGTTTCCTGATCCGACAGTGTTTCCTGATCCGACAGAGTTTATTTCTGAATTTATTCTCCCATCCTTTAGAAAAATTCTAGTAACCCATGATGGAAAAGACAAATCAAATAAGGCAATTAATTATGCTATTTATTTATCAAAACTGTCTGGTGCCGAGATAACAATTCTACAAATAATTAATGATGCAAAACAATTAAGAGATACTTCAGGAAATACATCTAATAATCAACCATCTTCTCCAAAAATATCAAACCCCCAGTCAAATGGTTCAAGATAAACAAGATTATATGAATAACATCGAGGATGACCTAATAGATTCAATGGAAGAGAAAATAAAGAAGATTGAAGATGCTGGGTGTAAGAAAGTCTCATATAAATTTAAGACAGGGTAACACTATAGATGAAATAGTAGGTGAAATTAATGGAATGAATTATGACTTAGTTATACTAACATCTTCTCATTTGAATTCATGGATGGAATCACTTATTCAGTAACGCAAGGAAGATAATTAGCAACATACACACAAGTGTTTTGATACCACAATAAATGGCATTATTAACAGCATCTCAAAAGAAACTATTTTCTTATTACTGGACCATTCTGAGTTCATTTTGAGGAGTGTATCTAAATTCTCTTAATAGCTTTCAAAATAAGCAGTTAGACCAATCATATAGCTGTAATACAATTCAGTAAAATCCGTTCAATTGAAAATCGAACATATTAATTATTTGCATCTAACAAAATTCTATATTACATAAGATGCTTCATCCATTTCCATACCTTAATGAATGATAATCAAAATATCGGATCTCTTAACATACAGGATCGTAATCCAGCCAAACCATGGCTTTTGTTCATACTTTATTTTGAACCTATCCCTCAATTTTAATATATCAAGAAGTTTTAATATCCAATGATAAAACGAACATTTTTCTGCCATAATCAAATTCCATTGGACCAACCTGACTAATTTGTTTAAGTTTAATTGTACATATTGAAAAAATATGGACCATAAATTATTTATTTAAGATATTCATAGTTTTGATGTCCAGTAAAACAATATTGATTTTCATGGAAATTATTTATATTGGACAGATCATGAATATTCAATGAATTTAAAGCCTAAAACATCTTTTGTTTTCGCACTAATCGCTTTTGGCCTCTTTAGTATGGTTGAAATTAACTTATATCAAGTGTCGTATGCAACTTATTGTTTTGATTGTCCTGATGCGAACTTTCATTTAGATGAAGCAAAGAAATCAATAGATAGCGGCGACTACGGTGGTGCAAAAAATCACATCGACCAGGCAAAGCAGTTGATTGGCCAACATGATTCCCCTAACCAGACTAATAGTCTAAAGGCAACCAATACTACCAATGACGCAGTTGAATGAAAAGAACCAAATTAATAAATGAATTATTAATATTATCCTTTATTTCTATAGATTTACTAAATAAGAATCAAGGAATTACGAAATATGATTCGAGTTTTCTCGTAATGTACTTTTAATTTTGGCTCATATAGTAAATGAGATAAAACCATTGTTAGATTTATCACCAATTTCTTATGACCAACCAAACCTTATTACCACAACGGCTTTAATCCGCACTAATTCGACCCAACCATTGTTTGAAATTTAAAATTGTTTATGTTTATGCAATATAGATTCAAACGTGAATTATAGGTTATGAGCAAATATGACTTGTATCCGACTGGGCTCATTAGACAATAGTCTATCGAAAATAGTGTAAAAAGGATTCATCTGAGTCATGGTCATCATCTGAGGATGATTATCCTAGTACATTATTAGACGTATTTGCTGAATCTGTATATTCATGTTGTTATCAGAACAAAATATGTCTTGCAATGGAGGGAGGGATTGCTGTAGTTGACTATACTACGTGATTCGGCATCTATATCACTATAGAATTTAACACCTTTTTCGTTTGTTATTTCTAATTTGAATTGTAGAGTTGTTAGTGGTAGAAAATAGGTAGTGTGAAAGTAGGGTTTACTATGGTGATGTCATTAAGAGCAACAGGTGGCGCGTTTCATTGTTCAAATGGTAGAGTCCATTGATAGGTTGTGTCCACTATTGTTTTCATCCAACTGTGCTAGGATCTCCGACTCTTATTCTTTGAATGGAGCCTGGATAAACGGTAGCGAATGATTTTACTTTAATCGCATAAACCCCAATTGACTTCTGACGACATATGAAATTTCTGATAATTCGGTTTCTGCAAAATACTAGATTGCTGGACAGGCCTGTCTTCATAGCGCCGACATTTCTCCAGCGCCGACATTTCTCCAGCGCCGACATTTCTCCAGCGCCGACATTTCTCCAGCGCCGACATTTCTCCAGCGCCGACATTTCTCCAGCGCCGACATTTCTCCAGCGCCGGCGATGATCCTCCAAATCACTATATACAGATGTCAACTGTGTTCGTGGAATGCTGAGCAAAAAAAGTCGCCAATAACCATGTATGAAGGAGGAGACTATAGGGAAACTTGTGACCTTAAATTCCGACTCATCGCTCTGTCAAAACACCATTATATTCATATACTGGAGTAAAATGTCATTTATGTTAATAAAGCCGTCAAGTTAGAATATCTAACTGTACTAACTGCTGCTCAATAGTCTCATGTCGTGCTAGCGAGCTTTTTCCTAACACTCAAATGTTACTAATAAAGGTAACATACAATTTGACCCTGATCCGCAAGATAGTTAGTATATATAATTAATTTTAATATAAAAGGTTAATGAATAAAATAGAATCATTTGCAAACTAAACCAAACAAGTAGTTGTAATGAGAGGTTTACGGAAGGATGTATCAATCCTTGACCTAATGAGAGATATAATGGAAACTACTGAATTGGTATTTCTTGTATTTTTCCTTAATTATGTAATTAATGGTTTGTGTTTTAAATATTATATCCAAAATTGAATCGTTAACAGTTTGAATTAGGCCCAGTTCGTTGAAAATCACAGATAACATGTAATCACGTTATTAAGATATATTGTATGGGAGTATATCGGCTTACTTTTTTGCACGTATCAATTTTGGAGTAGTTTATACATCGATGGATCAAATAATAAACGCCGATTAGTGCCCTGGATTCTTATTCTTTCTTTCTTTTATATATTCAAAGAATAAGGTTGACAACCCGCCAGCAAATCCTGCCATTATTAATGTTATCATCGAACCATAGGCTGACCAAAAGCTTTTCAGTTCCTCTTGAAAAGTTAATGGCTCGATTACATTAACTGTGAAATTCCCGTTTTTGATTTCATATCCTTTAGTATCAATAAATATTGGATATTTATTCTGAAATTCGATAAAGTTCGAAGGAAAATTGGATCCAAATGAAATATTGGCCGTAATCGGAATAGTATGTATTCCTATTTTAGCATCTTCTGGGGCACTAATTCCGATTTGGACAGGTTCGGTAGTTGAACCACCGATTGTGGAATTAGTAAGATTATAGTTTTGAGTTATTAATTCTATATCAAGAGACGTATAATTTTCAAAGTCAGATAGATCGGTAATCGCAGATATTTTGCCACTACTTGATAAAATTTGCAATCCTATGGTTTTTGTTTCACCCTTTCTTAGTGTAATTTCTTCAGGTGAGGTAAATATTGTGAATGCATCATTAGGAATATTTATCCAATTGGTTAAATCGATTCCTATCGTCCCATCATCATATGATACTAAGTTATAGAACATCATTCTGTATGACGGGCTAACAGAAATCTTTCCCATGTCGAGTGAAAATACTACATAATTGTTATTCCCCTCAAAGCTATTGTAACCACTGTAGTTTTGCTGCAGATCTATTATTTTATATTGACCTAGAGACGAATATTCCAGTAACAGTTTGTTCCAATTTTGCAAGTTTAGTGAGCTAGTGCTATTAATCCATTGGAGTTCTAACTGGTAGTCAACGCCTTCTTTACCTGTTGAAGAATCTCTGTCACCATCAATTAATATTCCATATGCTACGGAAGAGATATTTTTGATGCCATTCGATTTCAGGAGATTATCACCAATCCACATTGTAGAATTTAATTGATTCATTTTTTCAAAAAATGCAACTCGTTGTACATCTAGTGCCAACGTTGAGAGGGCATTAAATGACCTGTTTTGAACTACTTTTCCGGTTTCTAAACTTATTATTTTAACATCCTTCAATTCGTCCATTATTTCTTTTCTTGGAATATCAGAATAAACTGAGTCAATGGATACTAGAATAGAATATAATAACAGGCAAGGAATTAGACAAGTTACAACACGGATTATTGACTGCATCTTCTCAACAAGCATAAGGTTGACGAAAAAGTTATTTGTTTGTTGCTTGTAACTTACCGCTGAAATTCAACCCTGTAGTAATAAACCACAGAAAAGATGCACACTATTTCAAGATTAACTAATGAGATTTGATTAATCTAGGATCAATTCTTCCATCCTGTGACTAAAGATGGAAGACAATTTGAGTTCTGAATCATTTTCGTAAATACTTCAATATAATAGTAAATAACCCATATTGAGGGATATCAAATGGATTGAATAAATATTAAAATTGATGGGTGGTAATAAGATAACTATAATGCTTCTTCATTACTTTGCTTTGTTGTCTTTGTTTGTTTTGATTTCATTTTTTACATCAAACAACTTCGTAAGCAATAATACAATCCTAGGAATTTCATTTCAGAAGGATTGTTGTCAACCCCTGCTCCTATCGCCTATGGCCTCTTCAGGAAATAATCTCTATATTGTATGGCCAGATAATAAGACCGGAAATTGGGAATTATTTTTTACTAGAAGTGTAGATGGAGGATATAATTTTGAGGTCCCAATCAACATAAGTAATAACACGTCTTTTTCAGCCAATGCTACGATAATTTCTCATGAAAATCATGTTTCTGTCTCCTGGTGGGATAACAAGACCGGCGAAATACAACCATTTGTAAGATCAAGTCATAATAATGGCGAGAGTTTTGAGAATGCTTTGATGTTAAACACTTCTTTCATTGGTTAGAACTTTCAGAGTATAATTAAAAGAGCATCGCGAGATTAGTAATAGAAAAATAGGAATCAGATTCATTTTTTACTCGATTTGAGTATTTCCTAAAATCCCTGTAGCTTTACGTTTCTCTTTCTATCTAGTTTTGCAGAATCAAATACTGATTATCCAAAAGATTTTCATTCTGTAAAACAATTAAGCATTGAAAAGTGAAAGAGACCTTTCATCAAACGATCATCAATCGAATACAAATAGATCAATACTTGTGAGCCGTTGCAATTAGTACATCCCATGGAAAACTAAGTATCCCAGTATTATCTATAAATCTATTAGCGCTTAATTTCGAATCCTCTTTTATAGTTGAAAGAACATGTGTGCCTTTTGACTCAATTATTGAATGTATTGAATTTGCAGTGGATGACATATAGTCGGCCCAATATTCATCAAAAGTCCCTGCCTCATAAAGAAATGTGTATTTTTTAATTGATATATCATGAAAGGTTGCATTTTCTAATGCATTGTATAAATCGTCCGGATTACCGAATGTATGAACTGATGGGGCCCCTTTTGGTCTAATATCAGGAATAGATTTTAGAATAGAATTCATTATACAGCTAAAATAGGGAACGCCTTCAGAAGTTCCATGTACAGATATGACCAATTTTCCTCCTTTGACCAAAAGATCGTTTAGCTGTTTAAGAACATGGACTGTATTTGGAAAAAACATCAAGCCAAACTGACACAAGATCTTATTAAAAGAGGCGTTACGAAACCCTAAATTCTCCGAATCCATTTCAATAAAAAATGACTTTGGGAATCCATGGTTTATCGATGATTTAGCTATTGAAAGAGCGACCCTAGATATATCAATCCCCACCAGAGCGGCTCTACTAATATTATGATCACCTTTACGATTATTATAAATGCGTTTAATTACTTCATTTGTAACTGCACCTGTTCCACAAGCTAAATCCAAAACCATGTCATTTTGATTTATTTGAGCTAGTTTAACTAATTCAGCTGTTGATTTGAAAGGTCCTGTGTAAGTGCTTGCCCAATCCTCATGGTATTTAGGAGCAACAGTATTCCAATTTACCCTTGTATTATTCTTGTATTGAATGGGATCAAAATTATGAGTAGTAGAATCCAAAGATCAATTACCCAATTCCCTTATTAGTAATCATGGAATAATTATTATTATTATGATTAATATTTTCTATGGTCTTGAAATTATTTTTTTCTCGCTCCAAATCACAAGAAGAAATGAGAGGAGCATCTTTATTGTAAAGGACCTTGACTAATTCTACAAAATTAACTAACTCATCTCAACATAGTCTCAAAACAACAAAAGACTCAACCCACGGCGTTCATTAATAAAAAAAATATTATTAATATAGCAATATTAATGTCATATCTTTATCAGGTACAATAATATGTAGTATAACATGTCTTCCGATAATCAAGCAAACCTGATTCTAGACTTGTACAAAATCTATGATACTCATAGAGATTCCAGACTATGGTTTTTAGATGAACTAGATGCTATTAGTTACAAGGAATATCATGAAAAATATTCTGGAACATCTAAAGAAAGATCGCATTTTATTGCAGTATGTGGATTCTTTGAGTTATCTGGTACACTTATTAGTCATAGCCTAATAACCGCAGACATATATTTTGATATTTTTAATCCTACCCCATTTTGGTTTAAGGCAAAACCTATAATAGAAGGAATGAGAGAAACAAGGCCGCACATCTACGAAAATTTTGAGAATCTAACAGAAAAGAGAACTAATTGGAAAAAGAAAAATCAAAAAATTTAGAAAAAGGTATAAGGCATGATCTAAATGTTTGTAGATAATCAGGTAAGGTTCTGCAAAGAGATCCGACAATACAACAATCAAATAATCACAAGATAATCAGAACTATTTATTACTTAACATTTTGGCTAAAATTTATACCGCTAACAATCTAAATCAGATCCCACGTATGTAACATGAAATCAATTAGAGATTTTGATATATCACTTTGGGATTCTTATTTGAGCAAGGAATTTATTTATACTAGTTATAGATACCAATACGATCTATTAATGACAGAGAAAAAAACCATATTTGCTTTCAGGATTCCCATCTTAATGGCGGCACTAATAATTCCAGCTTTATCGATGGTAATAAATCAATCCTATTCAGAGCAAACGTTTGTGTATGTTTCTAATGGCGAAGATGGAGATATTACAGTCATGAAGCTAGATCCTGAAACCGGTGACATGAAAATAGTGGAAAAGGTGCCTGCTGGACCAAATGTAAAGCACATGGCAATGAGTCCAGATCATCGATTCCTTTATGCCTCTGTTCGTTCAGAACCTTTTTCGGTGGTTACTTATTCTATCAATCCTGCAACTGGTAACCTGGATCAGCTATCTAAAGAATTATTACCTCATAACATGGTCTACATCTCTGTAGATCAAACTGGACGTTATCTTTTTTCAGTATCATATACTGATGCTAAAATTGCGGTAAATCCAATAGGGCTCGATGGGGTTGTTAATTCAGAACCTGTTCAGGTTATTTCCACAGGTCCTAATCCCCATTCAATTTTAGTTGATCGAACAAATCAATTTGTGTATGTACCTCATTTGGGAAATTCCCAGATAAAGCAATTTTTGTTTAATGAGTCCACAGGAGTACTTACACCAAATGATCCCGAGGTTGTATACACTAAATATGGTTCTGGGCCAAGGCATTTTGATTTCTCACCAGATAACAGATTTGTGTATGTATCGAATGAAATGGATGGGATGGTTTATTCCTATAAGTTAGACAATAAGACTGGGATTTTAAATGAAATGCAGAGAATTTCAGCGATACCTCCTAATCTAAATCTTGAACCATCAGCTCCTGCAGGCGGAGGTGGAGATGGAGATGGAGCGCTCGGAATAGAAGATGGGGAAGTTACTACTTTTGGAGTTGCAGATATTCACATTACACCTAATGGTAAATGGCTATACGTAAGTGTTAGAGCTACCAGCTCAATTACTGCATTTGGTGTTGACCTTCACTCAGGGAATTTGACATACATTGGTAGTTATGATACTGAAAAGATGCCACGCGGAATTAACATTGATCCTAGAGGTAATTTTGTGATTGCAGCGGGGCAGGAATCAGGTCATGTATCCGTACATGCAATTAACCAAGAAACTGGTGAATTAAAACTTTTGAATAGATATGAGACAGGCAAAGACCCCAACTGGATTGAAACTGTTGAATTTAAGTAAGAATATTTACTACAGACAATTTGAGTCTAGGAAAAGGAAAAGTCTCAGCGTAATCGGAGCCTTAATTGGTAATTATAAACCTGGTCACTCAGAATAATATAGTAAAGGTCATTATATTCTGTTCTAAATAATGAAAACCATATCAAAACAATAGCCTGTAGTGTTGTTATGTTTAGGTGATCAAAACTACATTTTTAATTCTAACATGAACTATTTCTCAATGACAATTAATTATTTGATTGTTGGTCTTATTTTGTTATATTTTGCTTATTTGATAAATTGAAGTAAAATGAGACCTTTGACCTAAAATATTTAAAAAGTGGAAATTAAAGGAAAAGTAGTGATGAATGCAGTAGATGAAAACACAAACTTGATATAGAAAATCATTTTTTAATAAAAGTTGATTCATGATTTCAAAATTTGATAATAAGTGAGTCTTAAATAGTTCTTTGTTATTATTAATACAAATCTTTTTGTTTTTCAAACACTATGATTTTTTTCTCATAGGGCTCTTCCTTCCTTTTCATAGATTATTTTTTTTTCGATCCCCATGATATACGACGTTATAATTTTTTTATTGCTGGTATATGTTTTTTGTTATAATAAAAAAAAAATTAAGAACAACAACGAACAAATTATTCCTGTTGATTATATCTTTTTTTATAACGGAAAGATCTTATTTTTGATAAAGGTTTTAAACAAATTTTGGATATTTTTTATATATGATGGCAAAAAACACATACACAATCCCTGTGCCTATAGAAATGTTGCAAAGAATGGATAGATCATCTTCTCCCGCTCATGTTGGTAAGCTTCGAAATGCGGTGGATTTTATTGCTCCTAAGGGTACATCCGTTCTTGCTGCAGCAGAAGGTGTAGTAACTCAAATCAATGATGACTCGAATGTTGGAGGACCTGATGCATCGTATTGGTTTTATACTAATTTTATTACTATCCTACATTCAAATGGAGAATTTTCTAGATATGACCACCTTGATTACAAGAGCTCCAAGGTCAAATTAAATCAAAATGTTCATGCCGGTGAAGAGATTTCTAAAGTTGGAATGACCGGGTATACATATATTCCACATCTACACTTTCAAGTATATGTTTACACGGGATATAATATTTGGACCGATTTTGATACAATAGAGATCAAGAATTTTAGAAATATCTTGTAAACCAGTTCTTAATTCAGTAAGAATGTAAAACCAAGGTAAATCTAAAACGATATACTCATGATATTATCATGAAGGGATATAACATGAGAAGAAATTATTATGATGATAGGTAACTTATGTATTAAGTTGCCTTGTAAGGAAACAGACGTCTTAATGGGAGGTGATGTTGCCCGCTTTTATACATTAATAGAAGAACTCCTCAAAATTTGTACAATCAGTGCATACCTCGATTCCTAATTTGATACACTCCACGATATTGTTTCCATCAGATATCCTCAAGTAACAAATTTTCAATTTTGAAATAAAATGTCCTTACTAATATGTGAACCTCTTGTTATCTTTAGCAGCTCTTATAATTGCGATGATTTGCTATTGACGTCGGTCATTTGATTTGTGTGTATATTTAATAAGACAAGTCTACTTCGAATATGACAGGTTAACTCCTATCCATGTGCTGTAATATAATTTCTCTTTATCCTTTTTAACACTAAACGTCAGAAAAAATAAAGTAATATATCTTACAACTTGTCAGTTGAGTTGAATGATTGACGAATGAGAAATAATTCCAAGAAGGTATAGATTCAAGATTTTTTTGGAGATCTAGATAAGGAATTTTCATTAGCTGAAGAAATGTTAAATAGAATTTTCAATACCGCAAAAGGAATGGATCCATCCACAGCAAATTCATTTAGAGATGCTTGGCGTTTCCCTATTACTATGGATACTAAATAACTGCAGGTCCCAATGGAAAACCACACGTTAGAGAATTTGGAAACGTCAAACCAGGAGCCAAAGAACTCGTAGAACAATCCAATATTAGTGAACCATTGGTGGATTCTTTGGTTGATGAAAAAACAATTCACTAATCATCACGCTGAAATGCCCGAAATATCTAAGGAAGACATCAGAGTAAATGCATCAAACAATCTTATTGTATTGTACTGGAGAAAAGGGCAATAAGAAATACCATGCAGAAATCCCAGTTAAAACAGGATTAGAGGATTCATCGGCCAAGGCTCACTATACTAACGGCATATTAGAACTAAAGATAAAACTAAAGGGACCTCTAAAGTCAAATGGTATGGAGATAAAAATAGAATAAGAAGTAAACCCGATACATTTTTTGTCCTACTGTAAATTGTCGTTTCCAAGACATCTGTTTTTATAGTAAATAATTTGAGTGGGTTTATTCTACATAAGTGTAAAAGTACGAAAGGATAAAAAAATTCGATAGGTTAGACATCTAAGATATTTGTTCCAACCTACCAAAATCCCCAAAAGTAACAATTGAACCTGGAGTAATAAGTTTCATAAATTCCTTATACATTTCATCCCCACTTTTATCACCTTCCATTGACTTCATAAACTCCTGTACATGCTTGGCATCCCTATAGGACTGGATTTCTAGCCACACATCCTCATCATTATTAGCAGTAATAGTCTTTGATAAATTTACAAAATCCATCATGTTCTCTCTTGAATTGAGGTTAAAGACTTCAAATTTTGATACCCCGTGTTTCATAAAAAAATCATGGGAGTGCTTGTTAATCTTTACTAAAGCATCATGGTTTTTCTTTGGAGCGCGGTATAAGAAAATGGCTACCTGACCCCGAGAATCTTTTTGGTTTGTAGAATTATCCAAATTACTCATAAGATCGGTAAAGTATGATGATATAAAAATAATAAAGGGATCAAAAGTATACTAGTAATAGATAAATTATCTGAATGTTCGTTGTAATGATGGTTTTTGGTTCAATTTATGATGATACCTTAGATATGGTCTAGCATTATGGACAACATACATCCTGTATCCTCGCTGGCCAAATTATAAAGCCTTAACAAAAACCTTCAAGTATTATTGTCAGTCTATGCCTTAGTACTATATGGAATTAGTTTCAATTATGATTTAATTATATTATTACAATGTTTGATCACAAGATCTCATTCGATTAAGAATAAGTCGATTCCATCTAATAGACAACATCATTTCATTATGTTTATCTGAATTGTGGCTATAGTCTTATTTTTATGGCAGAAATTCAGCATCCTGATCTGTAGACAACTAATTATGTTCGCTATTGTGGAACACCTTACCCCACCCGTATGAGTTTTACATGTTGTTACAAGGAGAACCGTAATCAGGCTGGCACCCTTCTATAAATTGTCTAAATTTCACTTCATCGATATTAAAGCAAAGTATGTGATAAAAAAGCTATTTCGAAATATTTTCTAAATTCTTCTTTTGTAGGAATAAACAAAGTTCTATATTTTCATTCCTAAGTTTAGTGTAAGAAATTGGCTTGAATCCCTTATTGCCTTTAATTATGCCATATATCTTAATTTTAGGTTCAAAGTCTAATTTCTTTAGATTGCTACACATGTCTAACCATTTTTCCATCGTTTTCGCAGTTTCTGCTTCTGAGATATGTTTAACATTCAGTAGGTATGGACCAATAATTCGCCACAAGCAGTATTTTCTTTGATCTTCTATGGGTATTTGTAAAAGACGTTCAATCCATTCAATTCTAGAACTAGATTTGTTTTGATGATGATGACTCTCTCCACTGCCAAGGTATTTTGTCTTATTTTTTTTAGAAGGATGTGATTTATTAGAAGATGATTTGTTCAGGTTAGACTCCTGTTTTGCTAACCATATCATAAATTCGTGTGTGATGGCCTCTCCGTCAATTCTTTTTCCATCCCATTTTTGAAGGATTCTTACTTTGGAGTCCTCTAAGCTTAATCCTCTATTCAGACATTTGGAATTAAAAGTATCAGGGATTCTAATTAAACAAGTTTTGTATTTAGGTCGATGGTTGGGATCAGCCCTTCCACTTGTGAAAAAGTCTTCTGCAAATTGCATAAAGGCTTCAGATACAAAGTACTGTGAGTATTTTCCTTTTAAAGAAAATAGATTTGGATACTTATCTTTAGAAAAAACATACTCATTGTCCAGAACTGGAACGTCTATAGGTAGGTAAATATGATAACCATTCCCAGTCCAAGAAAGTGTCGGATGCGAACCCTGCATTTGTTCCATTTTTCTCAAGGTACTACTCTTTACTTTATTCAATTTATCAATGTCATTATCAAAATTGCTAAGATCCAAGTCGACAAATACAAAGTTTGGCGATTGAATTAGTATGCCTTCCTTCACTATAATTTCAGGATATGCGTTAATGCGACAATCTTTAAAGTCAGATTGCTCACATCGTTTCAAGATTTCTTGTGTTGTATTAACCGTAAACTGTCCGTTTGATCTAAAGGTCATCATTTTACGAGGAAATTGGCAAGAGGAACTATCGAAGTGGGATAAAATGAAATCTATTGGAGGGTTAAGAATTTTGTCTTCGCCCTCCAGATTAGTATCACATGATGGTGAGTCAATCTTTAGATGACAATAACAATACAACCCAGTTTGTTTGAGCAAATTTTATAGGAGTATAAGAAATGTAAATATTTTTGCCATTTACTTTTTCTATCAATAACCCTGATTCACCATTTTTTGCATTTTGAAAGCTTTGAAGTTCCTTAAATGTTTCCATGTTATTGATGTCAGAAGACGAATCAGCTATTTCTGTACCGTTATTATCTAGTAATACAAACCTTTTATTACTATCCTCTGGTAGCATTGTTGATTTTATTAGATCATTGAAGTAGGTAAGGTTTAAACCTAACACTTGTACTCCTATCAATGAATTGTTGTTTTCCGCATCTGAATAAATTGGGTTAGCGAGTATTGCAAGTGGTTCACCTGTAGATACCGCATTTAGTGTATTACTTAAGTATGGTTGCTTTGTTTCCACGGCACCAATAAAATGATCCCTATATGCAAAGTTGGTTGTAGAACTATTAGTTTGATATGGCGAATATGGTTCACCAAAATAGCGATCTCCATTTGGTAGAAGTAACCCTACATATAGTAAAGCCTTGTTGGTAGCCAGTAGTTTTTTAGCTTCATTTCTCTTCTCTAGGTCTTGTTCGCTAGGTATCCCATGATATTTCATTTTCATTTCACTTGTAACATTTAACAGAGGCAAGTTTCCAAAAGAATTAGATCCGTTCATTGATGGATCTACGATAGCCATCAAATCCGATATCGTATTATTCAGACGTTGGGAAATAGTATAAAGATCCAGCTGTTTCAATAATGTAAAGTTAGTAGTAATGGATAATTGTGATTGATTTGTATCACTACTATTTTGGTTTTCAGTCATGAGAGAAAACGTGTTTATGATAGGAATGAATATGAATGTTATAGCAAAAATTCCGATTGTCAGAAACAAGAAAGGCCTTACCATCAAACCTAATCCTTTTACCATTATTTATGAAATATTCTTGTTCTTAATAAGAATTGTCACTGTTATTTAGATATGCCGCTCATTGTTGAAAGAACCATGGATATTGACTAATCAGTTAAGTATCACAAGATAAAAGTAGAATATTTCAAATGATAGACACTAAACCCTTATTGGAGATTACATACACATTTAGATAACACACGAGACTACACATTGAATATATCTCAATAGTCAAATGAATTTCCTAACTATTCAATATGGAATGTTAAAAGTCTCATTCTGAAAAAAAATTGAAATATCCGGCACATTGTGTAGACTATATGAAACAGATATTTGTTTTATATAAACTCAATATTATAGTAGAATTGTTCAACTATTTTTCATAGTAAAAAATCCTAGTATACCTTAAATTCGATAATGCAAATAAATGTCATATGACTAAAATAATTAAACTTCAAGTCATATCACCATCAAACGTAGAGAAAAGAATAATTTTTAGTACCTGATGATAAGGATGCGTTAGTCAAAGGGGTCGAACTGGAATCCCACGTTTGTGGCTGTTGTGGATTTATTTTAGCAGAAAATGTAATGGTTTACAATTATCACAATATAATATTACAATGTCCTAATTGTAAATCATATAACGAGGCACCAAAAAACGAAGAATTCATTGCATAGCTAAAATGTTCAATATAAGAAAAAATATATCAACCTAACAGATTATGCAAATAAAAAGCATATTTGTATTCTACTTGCTAGTTTAACATGGTTTCTAATTGAACCTTCTAATAATAATAAAAGATATTAATGCTAAGAAATAGCTGGCTCTACCCATATGAGTTTTATATTTTTTTACCAATAATTCTTTTTACCATTATTTTGAGTCCAATTACTGTTCGTAACAAATAGGTCATCTACCATAAACTTGATTAGAGAATAACCATGTTCTAATATATTAAAATCAACCAATTTCGCAACATTTCATTCGGACTTGATTGCCTTTGGTCAAATATATATGAATTTGAATATGAATTTATGGATACTGATAATTTAAGTTGCAAGCTTAAATTTACAGGTTCAATTCAGATCATAAAAAAAATCTTTTAAGTTCAAATTATTTGTAATTATTGACAAGCATAGGAAATTGACAGATTATATTGATAACGGATGAAAGTATTAACATGGACATAAATAATCCTGTTGACTCTCCCATCGCTGCAAAACCAGAAAGAGAGAGGTGTCTATTGATTTTGTATTTTGTAATATTTGTTCGACTGCTATCTATGTGGAAGACGTACAAGATGAAGATATATTCTGCTTAGATTGTAAAGTAGAAGTGGAATATTTAAGATTAATACTATTGGATAAGAAGAAATATTTTAGGCTGGAATATTTTCTACTCAGTCTTATTTGGACGTGTATGTTTCTTTAAAACTAGTCAATATTAATACCATATGTATCAATTATAGAAAGCAAGCGTAAGCATATTAACCTCCTAACCTTCGGAAAGCTGAATTTGTACTTCTTCCACATCGCTAATCAGAGGCTTTGACTATAACGTACTGCAAGTAAGACATCCATTTCTCCTCTCTCCCCCTCTACACTCACTTCTTCCATCAACCTCTTTGAAATTATTGATCGATTTATGGATCAATTGGTTACCAAAACATCCAGTAGTCTCTCTTCTTATGGTGATCTGTATTTGACTAAAATTACCAACTTTGCTAGGAGCTTAGCGTTATTGTTATTCTTAATACCCCTATGATGTTAATATTACTTGTAAAATTCGCATATAGTAACAACCATATAGTAACAACATTAGAACATTCGTGATTTATTACTTTTTCTTGTTTTTTCCAACCTGAAACCATGTTTGTATACCTATAATACTTGTCAAGTCAACTATCATCTGACCACTCCCGCACTTTGTAATTGATCAGGATGTCAAAAAAACCTACAACTAAATTACGAGTTGATACATTTAGTAATTAGTTTTATCTAAAAATATCTCTATTCAATCTGTCGTTGTGAATTTGAACGATTAATCTTATTATATACAGAATTAAACAAATAAGGCTAATGAAAGGGGAATCATGCTTCTTTGACCAAATCTTGTTTGCGGTCACAGTTATAATTGTGGTTGGATTAACCGGCTTTGTCTTTGATCAAAAGTTACAAATATCAAATTCGATAGCAGCTAGTATCCAGGTAGAATCTATTAGTAATAATGAATCAACGTTGCCTGATATTAATTCTAAGTTTGTTTCTGTTGAGAAAGTCAACCCAAAAAAAGTTATTGTAGGAGATATAGAAATTGCATACAAGACTTTTGGAAGGGGAGAGCCTATCCTACTCATTAGTGGCAGCGGGAATGTAATGGACGTCTGGCCCTCACATTTTCTGAATGAATTGGCGAAAGGTCATAAGGTAACTATTTTTGATAATCGAGGCGTTGGAAATACTACAGAGGGAACAAAACCTTTCTCAGTTAAACAATTTGCAAATGATACTCTGGGTCTAATGAATGTTTTAGGAATACAAAAAGCTGACGTGCTTGGATTCTCCATGGGTTCTTTTGTTGCTCAACAGTTGGTTATTACGTACCCAGAAAAGGTAAACAAATTAATATTATATGGATCATCATGCGGCGGGCAAGGAGGCATTCCTCAAAATCCCAAAGTAATTAGCGTATTAACAGATTTTGTAAATAATCGCACTAAAGATGCCTCTGCATTCCTAGAAGTTACATTCCCACTTAGATGGATTAAAGAAAATCCAAACTTTTTAGAATTGATTCCAAAGACCTCTGAAGTTATCCTTTCATCTACCGTAAAAAAACAGTTTGAGGTAAATGAAGATTGGCTTTCTACTAATTGGTCTGGAGTCTGCGATTTACTTCAAAAAGTGACTAAGCCTAGTTTAATCATAACAGGCACCGAAGATGAAGCGATTCCTTCTGAAAACTCACTAATTCTTGTAGATAAAATCCCCGGATCATGGCTTGTGCAAATCGAAGATGCTGGACATGGCTTGATGTATCAGCATCCCGAAATCTTTACTGAAATCGTAGAAACATTTTTGAATGTATCAGGAATAATAAGGTAAGAAATAGACAAGCCTCCCTTTTATTAGACCATCCTCTAACATAGACTAATATTGAATTCTCGACAAGGGTTCTGTTATAGTTATTAACTTTCTTGATATGCGTATTTCATTATGCTGACAAAATTTGTACTGGAGACGTGGGCTTGATGTCTTACCTTTTAAGAACTATTATAGGACCACTCAAAATACGCCTTGTTTTCATGTAAGAAAATCATCCCCATTCCATTCGTCATGGGGTTTGATAGACACCAGTGTGGCTAATAGTTCTCGTCATTAAGGGCCTTGAAAAATTATCTGATTGAAATGACCAAATAGGAGACAATTTAGCATATTGCATATTAATCCCATCTACACACCATATCTTGAGAAAATTAGCTCTATCTTGTTAAGTCGTCAAAGACACAGATTTCACTTCATAATGTAATTAACTAACTACTTGAGACATTCGTATGGTTGAGCTAAACTACTCTACCAATAAGTATGAATGCTTTTTATTATCTCCAGATATTTTCAGCTAAACTACAAAATTCAAAATTACCAGGCCTCTACCACTGATTCTTATTATTTTGAACAAAAATATTGATTTTCATATGATTTTGTTATCAATATTTGTTTTTATAATACCATTCTATAGGATTATTAATGGAAAATAAATTAGGGATAAAAATAACTTTATCACTATGTTTCGTAACAATAATCACTGCGGTAATCGCAGTACCCCTCCAATCTGCACATGCTTTCTCTTGGCCTTGTATTGACAGAAGCGACGGAAAGGCCCCTATCGCCGTATCTGAGAACAATGTCTATGTTGCTTGGTGGGGAAATAATACTGGAAATTATGAAGTAATGTTCAAGGCCTCTAACGATGGTGGTCAGACCTTTGGTGATAGGATTAGCCTGAGTAACTCTACAAATGGAACTTCAGTAGAAGCAGATGTAGCTGCATTTGGTAATAATGTATATGTTACGTACGCAGACAACAAGACAGGAGATGCAGATGCTTATATTAGGGTCTCTAACGATAATGGAAAAACTTTTGGTCCTGAATTTAAATTGACCAACAATACTGAATCTAATCTTGCATCTTCATCACTATCTCAAGGAATGAAGTCGTATGATAACGTCAAAACTTCTCCATATGAACTCAAGGTTGCCGCTCAGGGTGACAACGTCTATGTAATTGCAACAGGAGGTGACAAAAATGACACGACCTATCAGCCAGATGTTTTCATAAGAGTATCTAATGATAGTGGAAAAACTTTTGGCAAAGATATCAATCTAAGCGAATCAAAAGGAATTGTGTCGGAACGTACAGAAATAGGTGCATTAGATGATAGGGTATACGTTACTTGGTGGGATAAAGGCTCTGATGGGACAGACACACCATTATTGAGAATAAGTGAAGACAGAGGACAGACATTTGGTGACATCATAGTACTTACAGCAAATGCTACAAACGCCAACGCAACAAATGCTACAAACGCCAACGCAGCAAATACACCATCATCCTAATTTTTTTTAAGAAATTCATTCTTAATATAGAATAGAAAAAAGCCAGTAAAAAGATACCAACACTCACTTGCGACTTCAATATTTTCATATTCACACAAGAAAGGAAATATCCAATTAATTATCAACATTACTCTGCTCTGAAATTAATATTTTTGCAAGGACGATTATCATTAGAGAGCTTAAATAGTATTCCATTTAAATCAGAATAACTTGGTCATTAAATATTTAACATTATCAGTATCCATTTCGGTTTCAGTTTCATTTCTTATTATCCTGATGTCTGTTTTATCATTCACAAATAGTGAGAACAAATTTTGGAATATTTCCGCCTTAACAGAAGCACTCGAATTTGATATAAATACTCAAGATAATACTAGTAATATCAGAAATTTTACAAAAGAGAATAATTTAGCTTTATCCGTGCCCTCAGTCTCATACTCTAATGCAACTTATGGAATAAAAATAGATTATCCATCCGATTGGACAATAAAGGAGGGAGGGGCAGCAACAATTTTTCATAATCAAAGTAAAACACTTAATGTTGTAGCTGAAATTTTAGCTCCTATTCAGAGTGAGTACTATAATCCCAAAATAGGAGCTTCTCACAATAGTATCAGATTAGTTGTTGAAGATTATGATACCTTTGGAGATTTCACAAATAACAATATCTTTAAGTATATGGAAAAAAATGATTCTGAAACAGATAACAAAAATAAACTTATGACTGTCGCCACCAAGAGAATAGGCGCAATAGGGATTTATTGTCATAATTTTGACCTTAAAAGTTGGAATCAGAATACAACTTTAGCAGGTAACCCCGCTCATCAAATATTTTTAGATTACAGTTATGACAAAAACAGTAAAGACGCTACAGAAATTTGGACCATAAAGGATGATAAAATCTACATCATTGAGTTTGTGGCTCAAGACAAATACTATAGTTTATACTTGCCAGTTGTAAATGAAATTATTGACTCATTTCAGATTACGAATTCTACTCACAAAGATTGAGTGTCACCCAGGATAATCCTCAAATTAGTTCAAAAGAATTTCTTTCGTACCATATGCTAGCCGATTGTTGTATGCAATACTAATATCTATAATGATTCTCTGTGCTGTACCTTTGAGTCAATTTTATAGCAATCTTTGACGAAACGGATGCTATGGTAATTAGGTAGCAATCGTTGGCCTAATCTAATGAAAAAGTATTGGTCAGAACTTTAAAATGTCAAGAAATCATGAATATCATCAAATTTGATTAAGGTTGATTTTCAAATTTTTTTCTACTTTTCAACAATATGGATCATCAAATGTCCTCCTCCTTTTAGTGTTTTATTTAACGTACTCATTTCGATTAGATTCATTTAATTTTCTCTAGGCGGGTTTTTAAGACATATACCATGTGACCTCATACCTTTCGCAATGCGATCAGATAGAGAATAGCGCTTGTCATTAAATGCTATATTGACTTTGATTTATCTGCATAGGGTAGGATTGATTCCAAATTTGCTTTGTATTTTTAATTAATAGATTGTATAGTGATAGAGTTTATTTCTCATTATTATTCTCAAAATAGGAAAAGGAAAAAGTTTAGAAATACAATATCGATTCTATGAGTAAAATAATACAATTATCAATAATCATAGATTATTTAGTTTATCAGTATTTTCGCTAACCACCTTCTAAAGTCAAACTAATACAAAATATTAAAATCCCAAATGATTCGGCTGTAAACAAAGTGATATAATTCTAATCTACTAACCCCTAGCAACTCTAGAATAATCAGGTAATATCACCCCTGCCACATTTTCATTCTTGATTTTTTGCATAAATTGATTAAATCTATTTATGACTTTTTAACGATTGAAAATCAAAAGCATTAAGAGGAAAATAGATCTACAAAAGAAGACTGATCATTTTTTTTCTCATTAATATATTCAGACCAGCTTACCCCATTTACCATTTCATTTTCCTTTATTTCTTCTAAAAGGTTAAATAAAAAACTGAGTTTTTGTACACTATTCTAAAAGAAACATTGGTATCAGGATTTCCTATCCTCAAAGACATATCGACAATATTTCTTCTATGGTTATTGTAAATTTCTTTCATTACTTCCTGACTGTTTCCTTTCTTAGTATTAATTGAGATTTCTGAAATTCTCAGTCCGAATTTCTTGGGATCCAGAGTGTATGTTTTCTCCAAAACAGAAAATTTTTCTAACAAACTTCGTCTCCGTCGTATAGTTGAAAGTGGGATCGCAAGCTTTGAAGCAATTTCAGAACTTTTTATGTCTCCATTACTGAGGAGTTCTTCTATAATTTTTAAGTTAATATTATCAACATGTATGTTAGTATAATTAGTATCAGCGATGTTTGTATTGGATAATTGTTCCATCTCATTCTTATTTGATAAATCACTACTTTTGGATGTTTCATCCTTAGTAGAATCGCCGTTTAAGTCTTTCCGTCTAGAGTTGGTTACTTAACCAATATTGAACCTTTTTACTCTCTCTGGCAATATACATTTAATTTTTGTCAATTATGGGGTTTAAATATATTTTTTTTAACTGTTTTATGATGCATTGAATCAAAAAAGAACCAAAAAATTACAAATAAATCATAAGTGTGTATTCATAAATAATTTATAGTAACCTAATTAGGATTAGATATCGGATGGATGGGTTTTTGCATCATTTGCTTTTTAATTGATTAAGCAGAAATTGCTAACTTAATTATTTTTCCTGGTTTCTAATTCTTTTACTTTCCTAGTTAAAGCGAAATTAACTACACTAGAAATATTGTCACCAATTGGATAAATTTCTTCAGACCAATCAACATTAGTCGTCAGAGGCATGGCCTTAATCTCCTCTAGTAGAGCGTGTAGTTCTTCTGAATTATTATAAACAATTTCAAGACATAGATTATTGGAACTATTTATTCTTGTAGATGCTCTGAGAATATATTTGTCATATCTCTTTAGCAATTTTTCTCCAGTTTCCCTTGCCTTACCCTTTTGAACATCTGCAAATATAAGGGCAGTTCTAAATCCTAACTGAATTAAACTCATTTCATAGGTTTTTCGAATAATAGTTTTCTCGATTCTTGTCCGTCTTCTTTGTATAGTTGAAAGTGGGATTGCAAGCTTTGAAGCAATTTCAGAACTTTTTATGTCTCCATTACTGAGGAGTTCTTCTATAATTTTTAAGTTAATATTATCAAGGATGGAAACTATGTTTCTTTCATTATTTTGGGACTGAGTTAATTTGATATTAAAAGCATCTTCATTCTTATATTCTGCAACATTATTTGATAATACAATAGTTTTCCCTATACCTGTATATTTTAGCTTCCCACTACTTTTTACCTTAGAATATTTTTCAATTCTATCGATTTTTCCAGTTTTGGGACTGATGACACTATTTTTTAGAGATTTTCTTGACACATGGTTCATTCTTTTAATGTTTGGAAGGCTTTTAAACATATAGTAATTGAATAGAATTTGCATGTGTATCCCCCTTCATTAATTTTTGACCCATTCGTTGCGAATGTTACAAATTACAAATTTACAATAGATTCAACAGGTAAATATTCATCAATGGATTACATTTAACTAACATTCTCAGTCTTATTATTCAAATTTATATGAATTTAGAAGAAATTATCATATATTATAGTAGATCCTGTTACGAGAGTTTAAACCATATTTGCATGAAAACATCATTCATTGTAGGTGACAGAATCACTCATTTAATGTTGTAAGCAATTGTGCAAGCTTAAACGGCATGACAAGGATGTCTTTGTCAACAATCGCTGCAAAATCTAAAGCCGCTTGAGAGAACAAATGGTATTATCTGAGATTAGGTCGTTTATCGACAAGACAAGCAGTTGTTTACTAAATCCAAATTTATGGTGAAATAAATTCAGCTGCTATAATGTGTTTACATTTTACATGTCTGTAAATAAAATCATTACAAGTACAACTCTGTTCTTCCAAGTTCACGAGATAATTTTTTTCTTTATCCGTAGAACTCTTCACCTTGTAAATTCTCCTACTGGATTCTAAAGATTCACTATCGAGATTGGTGTCATTCTTATCTTTTTTAACTTTTGTTTTGAAAACCTCTTCAACTATTAGAGATGTTTCATTAAGAGTTGACTCTATAATACCATATGCTCGGTGAATTCTATTCTCATAATTTTCTTTTTTAAGGATCTTTTTCTTAGCTACGTTTTTTGACCTTTTTTTTGTCTTGTTTGATAAGGGGGTAATTGATAGTTTTTTCGGAAGTAATATAGAAGGTGTTGGTGTTGGTGTTGGTTCTCCCTTTTTTACTTCCATTCCCTTTGATATGGTCTTAAGGTTTTGTTTCTTAATAATTTTAATCTCTTCATTTTCAACTGTTACGGCTTTATTTACTACTCCAATCACATGGTCATCTTTTGTATCAGGAACGTACACTACATATATTAACGCAATATTCTTGCCCTCATATTTTCGAAGCACTCGGCCTATTCTTTGGACTATTTGGTTTATGTTAGATGTGGTAGCCAAGATGATCTCTATCCTAACTTGAGGAACATCATAACCGATTTCCAAAGTATGTACAGATAAAAGGACGTTAAAAGTACTACCCCAGGAATTTAGAATCCTTTTCCGGTCTATTGTTTTTACCTTAGCATCAATAATTTTCGATTCTATTCCTTTACCTTTCAAAATATCCCTCAACTTTTCAATGGAATCTATTGTTTCACTAAATACCATAATTTTTTCATTTGGAAATTTATTTTGAATTATATCTGCTGCCGCGGATAATTTATTATCAGCATAGCTTAACAATAACTTTCTCTTTCGAATGTTTGCAAACCAAGCTTTCGCCATTCCACTTGCAAATCCACCTTTTTTCAAAAGATTAGTCATTGAACTGACATCATATCTTTTGAATTTATTTGAAATATTCTTTATCTTCATGGAATAGCCATTGTATTCCTTTATTTCACTTTCTGTCAGAGAAACTTTTATTGGAATTACTACAGGTTTAGCTAGTCTTTTATCTTTAACTGCCTTTTTAATGGAATATCTTTTTACAGGCGGTAATACTGCAAGTATAGTGCTATTTTTGAAATCCTTCTCATCCAATGTGGCAGTAAGACCTAAAATTGCCTTTTTTGGGTCTTCGATTACAAGATCAAAAATTTTAATAAACGATTTTGAAGTGTCTCTTATCAAATGCACTTCATCAAATATCACCATATTAGAACGTCGAACCAGTAATGGATTTCTAATTACACTATGGTAAGTGCAGATCATTATCTCTTTTTTTTCTTTGCGTTCTCCAAAATATACCCCAACTTTCTCTTTTGGGATGCCATATGAAACTAATCTACTTAGAGTTTGATCTATTAAGGATATCCGTGGTACCAAAAACAAAATATTGAAAAATGAAAAAGACAGGGTATTTTTTTTGATATTGGGCTCTACAGTACCTTCAATCTGTTCAGGAACAGAAGTGGTATTTTTTTTGTCATTTAATAACAAATCGGTGGAAAACATCTCATCCGCTTTCGAGGGTGATTCCATCCTTTTGGGTGAGAGAAGTTGACCCACTAGCCTTCTTGCACATTCGAATGCGATTTCAGTTTTTCCTGTCCCTGTACTGTAGAGAATAGTTCCCCTGTTATTGTTTTCCATCCATGCATCTACTGCGGCTATCTGATCATCCTTTAAATCGAAAGGAAATTTTAACGACGAAATAGACGGCAAAAACGCTTGTGTAGATGACGGGATTACCGCATCTACTTTCGATTCCCCCTCAAAGATTTCTGAATCCTTTATAATGTAATTAGGTTTAGGTTTCATGGCTAAAGATGCGTAATATGACGTGACGTTCTAAATAGATCATTATTTTATTTTGCCACATATCATAGCAACAATTTGATTAATATACTTTTACGGCAAAAAGAATTAATTCTGATATAAAATACGGGGATAGTTTAAGAACAGACAACCGCCTAGACGTATCTCGAAAAGTCGGATAAGGCGCCAAAGAGTAAGATCATTTTACTATTTTTAAGAACATTGATGGTGGCTACTTGAGAATAATATCTCACGATTAGATTAATGGAATTAGCAGAACATATAAAAGATCGGAAATGATACCGAGGTTTTGTTATACGGATTCTTTGTATGTTGATAAATACTATAATGAACAGGGTCCAATATGAAATTTATTGGATACTGGGCTTCTCAAGAGCAATACTCTATGCAAGATTTATTTAGATTTGTACTCGAGGCTGAAAAAGGTGGATTTACTGCTACCATGACAAGCGATCATTTTCATCCTTGGCACCATGATGGTGGATTCGGAAACTTTACTTGGGTTTGGTTAGCAGTGGCTGCAGAAAGGACAAAAAGCATGAAGTTTGTAACTGGAGTTACTTCTCCAGTTTACAGATACAATCCTGCAATAATCGCCCAGGCCTTTGCTTCTCTTGATACGTTGTATCCGGGACGAATAGCTCTAGGAATAGGAACTGGAGAAGCTATGAACGAAGTCTCTGTTGGTTTTGATTGGCCCTCTCCAAAAGTCAGATTAGATCGAACCATAGAAGCTTTACAAATAATAAGGAAATTATGGAATAAGGATGAAAATAGGCAGATAAAAAAGAATAATGAACCCGATGCAAATGCTGGTAGAATATTAGATAACGATTTTATTACATTTAAGGGACAATATTTTAAAACGAAGGATTCTAAACTTTATACTCCTCCTTCTTCTGGAAACATTCCTTTGTATATGGCTGCTTCAGGTTCGGAGGCGATCAAAACAGCTGCAAATTATACTAATGGTTTAATAACAATTTCAAAACCAGACCAAGCAAAGGAAGTAATAGGTAGATTTGATAAGGCTGCTCGTGAAGCAGGTAAGAACCCTATTAAACTTGAAAAAATAGGCAAGCCTAGAATATCTTATTCTGAGGACTATGATAAAGCGTTCAAATCTTCAGAATTTTGGAGAGCTACGGAAATAGAAGATGTATTTAATACTGAAATAAACAATCCATTGAAGTTACAGCAAGAAGCTCAACAGCAAGTTTCTAATGAAAAATTAAAAAAATCCACACTAATAGTCACTTCAATAGAAGATTTGATAAAACCACTCGAAGAGTATTTCGATGTAGGTTTTACACAAATTTATGTGCAAAGCACAAGTCCCGACGAAGTAGAATTTGTGCAAGAATTTTGTAAAAGGGTACTTCCTCATTTTCATGACATGGAATAATTACTTTCTAAGTATTGACTACAAGAATTAATGATATTACTTATTTATGTTATGTCCAACCTATAGTCTCAATTTTCCATCTTTCTCCCTCTATCTCTTTTTGCAGCGGCTGGTAATGATGTTTGAACTTCTCTATTAGAAAAACAAAAGTGAAATATATTTAGATTGAATTTATATGTTACTGTTAAAAATGAATCTTTATTGTAACGAACACAGTCATGTCGTTACTTCTATTAGGTACTGTCACAGATTTACTTAAATTTCCCTTCTTTTTTGTTTATTATTTATTTCACTGCTGGCTTAACCATACCTCAAACTTTTGTATTAGCGGGTTAATATCAATTATATTCCCATTCCACGCTTGGAGAATTTTAACCCGCGATTTTTCTAGACTCATTCCTTTTCTTAAACTATCTATATTGTAAGTATCAGGGATTCTGACCATACTGTTTGAATATCTGGTCTGATGGGAAAGATTAGACTTTCCGCCTGTCAAACATCTCTCTACAAATTGCATAAAAACTTCTGACACATAGTAATCACAGTATCGACTATTTAATGAAAATAGATTCTGAAATCTTCCTTTAGAAAATTCATATTTGGTATCCAGAATTGGAACCTGTACGGGTAAATAAATATGATATCCATTACCGGTCCACAGTACGGTAGGTTGGCCGTGGATATCTTCCTTTATTTGCATTAAAGTTTGTTTTAAGAGATAATCGAGTTTCCTAATTGGGTAGATGCATGTTTTACAAAGCGATATGTCCAAATCAATGAGAACAAAATTAGGTGATTGGATAAGCATTCCGTTAATTTCTAAATTTTCAGGATAGGCATTTATCAGGCATTCTTTATAATCCGCTTCTCTACATTTTTGTAAGATCTCCTCTTTTGAATTTATTGAGATGAGGCCTTTAGAAGTCGAGGTCATCATTTTGCGTGGAAATATACCAGTAAGACTTCTGAAATGGGATAGAATAAAGTCAACGGAATCTATCTTTATGGTTAGTCCCCTCCAACATTTATATTTTAAAGTTATTACTAGTAAAAATACATTGGTAGATTAATTATTTTTATTCAACAATATTAGTTCTTACTCCATCCAATAAATTATCTCATTCTCGAATTCTTGTACCATAAGCAAAACCTAATAAACAAATTTTTGTTAATTTAAGAATTAGGATTGAATGGAAAAGTTACTTTTAGAATATCTATCACCCAGCTATATCTTTAGTTTTAAACCCCAGTCAAATGAAGAAAATAACAAGATATTGATCAGAGAATAGAATTCATTTTCTATTTTTGTTTTCATTCTTTACTTACAAAATCATCAAACCCTCAAATCCGTCAAAAATTGGTTTGATTTATTCGCCAACTAGTAGAAAACAAAGGAACATAATATATTGAATGCTCATAAGAGAATAGATTTACTCAAGACCGAACAAATCGGTCCAAATGAAACATTGCCTAGCCTAGAATTAACATCTGTTATAGTTCATGTTCATCTAAAAATCTTTTACAGGATAACAGTTATAAAAATATCTAATATTATCATATGCTATTATTCTGTCTAAAACAAGAATATGATATAAATACTATTTTAGGTATACTAAATCAACATAAACTTTGATACGGATAAGATTTTCGTAGGAATGGGATGTAGTAGATGGGAAGCAACGTGTTCTGCTACCATCGCATCCTGTTTCTATGTCTGAGGTTCTAAATGTTTTATTAGCCCTTGGCTTTCAAATTTAGGTACAAGTATATTAAAAATAAAATCATTCTATCATACTAACCACCTTATTTTCTTTGCATCTTGTTACCATAAAAATATATCTTTATGTAAGTTATTCCACCAGATATTACCCCAACACTCAAGATTCCAATTGAAATAGCTATGGGTGTAATAAAAGAATTCATTATTTCAATATTCTGTTGGCCGATATCCCCTTCTGCAAATACAGACAAAATTCCAGAGCCAGCCAATCCGGCAAATATCATGAGTATGGTTGCTAGAGGACCTCCAATATTCATTCCCAACAGGTGGATCCAAGCTAAAATATTCACAAAACCCGAGATCTTTTTTGCAAGATTGATCTCCAATTGAATATAAAACACCGCGGTAACTGCGATGGCAACAATGAATATGAGATAAAATATTATCCCAAGGAAGAACCATTTAGCAGGACCGTCGAAGGACAATGATAGAAATTGGATCATGTCTATTTTATTAGAATAGATAAATTGAGATCCCACCATCAAAAGGGCTATTGAGGTAAGTAGACCGCCCTGAAGGATAGCTGAGAGTATAAAACGATTGCCCCATTTTGCTCGACTCATATCATTGATCATGTTGCAATACAGTATCTCTCACTTAATATGGATTGATAGGAAATTCAACGACAACCTAAATTAAAAGCAACATGAACTAAGCAAAAACATGATATTACAGCTTACAGAAGGGCGATTCAAATTCATGCAAAAGACTTCCATTGGTTTTGAACGTACCTATCCTTACACAAGAAGCAACTCGTCACTTTATTTTTATGATGTTTGTATGCACCATTTAATCTCAATTGGTATACTACCTGAATGGATGTATACATGCATATGCATAAAACTCAAGTCCTACAGATATTTTTGTCAATTTAAGTAAGCCGCATAACTAGATAAGAACACCAGATTACATGATCAATTACTGCAAAAAAAGTAGATTTTCCTATAAGATCATGACTAATGGGAAATATTAAGAACCTTGACTAAGGGATTGTTTTAGGATTGAATTTTATAGATGGGAGATAGCCGAGCGACCGACCTATCCACTCATTCTCCAAATTAATTGCAAAATAAAATATCGTAATCAATTCCCAAGTAGTTTCTGATAATAAAATAATATTAAATAATACAAGTACGATTGTATTAGAGATTATTTGATGCATGTCAATGTGAGGAATTTGAGAGAAGATGATCTTGAAGAAGCAGACACTATACTCAGACTTTCATTTGGTACCTTTATTGGTCTAAATGATCCCATGTCCTTTTTTGGCGACACAGATTATGTTAGATCCAGATATGCTACAGACCCTAACTCTGCATTTGCAATAGAGGTTGATGGGAACCTAGCCGGTTCAAATTTTGTTACTAACTGGGGTAGTGTTGGGTTCTTTGGTCCCCTATCAATCCATCCGAACTATTGGAACAAAGGAATAGCTAAGCATTTGATTATCCCTGTATTAGAACGATTATCAAAACTGGAAATCCAGTACGCCGGATTGTTTACTTTTGCTCAAAGCCCAAAACATGTCTATTTGTATCAAAAATATGATTTTTGGCCAAGATTTCTCACATCTATAATGAGTAAAATAATTACTGATAAAAATAACGAGAAAAGATTGGAATTATCTCGGAAACATAAATCGCAGCATGAAGTCAGATTTTCTGAAATAAAAAATGATGTAAAGTCATTAATTTTAGATGACTGCAAATATCTTACTAACGGTATTTTTCCAGGACTAGATTTGCAAAAAGAAATATTTGCTGTAGACAGTCAGAAGTTAGGTGACACAATTTTGGTTTATGATCCTTCTGGAAGTAAGCTAATTGGAATTGCAATATGTCACTACGGTAAGGGGACGGAGGCAGGCAGCAATGTTTGTTATATCAAGTTTGCAGCTATATCAACAAATAGTAATTCGCACTCAAATTTTATTCGCATGTTAAACTCTGTAGAATTAATGGCATTAGAAAAGGGCATATTTAAAATTACTGCTGGTAGTAACATGGAACGACATCTGGCCTACAAAGCAATGATGAACTATGGTTTCAAATCAGAGTTCCAAGGAGTATCCATGCATAAAGGAAACAAACAAGGATACAACATTCCTTCCGCTTATATAATTGATGATTGGCGTTAGGGGGTTCAATACTAAAGCCTAGAATGTGAATCGATGTATAACCACTTATACTTCAATAAAGTTTATCCCTTCCATCATTTCATCCATCTGACCTAGATTTTTCTTTCAATTTCATGAAGGGACAGAGATTTAGACCTAATCCTTTCTCTTGAGGGGATTATCTTAAACCTCGCTGTATTATGATGGATTGGTATTTGGCCTTGAATATGATTCCTATTAATGATGACCATCTGGGATCGATTACTCGGGTTTTATTAATCGTGATAATCAACCCCGTTAATTATGAATCTAGGTTGATATAAAAAACGAACTAGCTATAGTACCATTATATGAAGGAAAAAATGAAGTGTAAGCGCATAAATTACTGAATTCTTTTTTTATAAACATAGTTTCTATTCATCATGTATTTTAGAACACATATTGCGTCTTTCATTCAAAAGAGTATATAATTTGCATAGAGGTCCTGTAAATATTACACAATCTTCTATTTCAATGGAATTTATCAATGGTAGGTAAAACTTACATATCTCCAAGTAACACATCATAGAATTGAATAAATCTATTGTACATGTCGTTCCTCACAGTCATTATGATGCTATTTGGATTTTCAGCAAGGAAGAAAATTTTGATATTAATTGTAACTTTATTATAAAAAAAGCTATTGAAATTTTAAAAAATGAAAAAGATTTTAAATTTATTATTGAACAGACTTATCTCTTAGAAAATATTGAGACAAGTTATCCAGAATTATTTTCAGAAATTAAAGAGTTTATCAAAGATGGGCGAATAGAAATTGCAGGAGGAGAATATCTCATGTCAGATGTAATGCTACCATCAGGTGAGGTATTGATCAGAGAAATTCTAGAAGGCAAAAATTATGTAAAGGAGAAATTTGGAAAAAATATTTTAGTTGCCTGGGGTGCAGATGAATTCGGTTACAATGCACAATGGCCACAAATTCTAAAAGGAAGTGGTTATAAATACTTCGCCTTTAGAAGGGGCGTAACAGAGCCACTAGTATCTGAATTCTATTGGGAAGGCATAGACGGTACATCTATACTATCTCACTGGATGCCCCTAGGTTATCGAGCAGGATTAGATCTGTCACTTTTACATGAAACTTTTGAGCAACTTAGAAGACAATCATCTACAAGACATGTTCTTATGCCTTCGGGCAGTGGTTCCACACCTCCTCAACCAGAGTTATGCGACACTATCAACAAGTATAATGAATCCGCCAAAAATATCATTGAAAATCCAATAATGAAAGTGTCGACCCCTTCAGAATTTTTTGAAGCGTTAGAACAAGAAATTGAAGAGAAAAACATCCACATGTCCACCAAAAAAGGGGAGATGTATTCGGGAAAAGCATCATTCGTATTCCCAGATAGTACTTCAACAAGATCATGGATCAAACAGGGATTTAAAGAATTTGAAACCTACTTACTCATGCTTGAAAGATGGAATACTATACTTCATTTAATATCAAAAGAAAATGATCATGCAGATGACCTTAAAAAGTACTGGAAGCAAGCACTATTTTTTGCAATGCATGACTCTTTACCTGGTACTGGTATTGATGCAGTATATGACGAGATGAGATCTGCATTCGATAAATTAGAGAATACATTAAAAAAATCACACTTTGAATGTATAAATAAAATATCAAAGATACTATTTAGACAAGACAATAAAGCACATCATATCTTAGTGTTCAATTCTGTGTCATGGGATACAAAGGAATGGGTAGAAGCAAAAATCAACTTTGATATTGATGAGACAATCGAAATAATGGAACTTAGAACTGTAAATAGTAACGAAATAGTGGATGTAGAAATACTAGATTTAGAATTACATGAAAAAGATCGAGGAATAAAAAGTGTCCAATTAGGGTTCATTGCAAGAATACCAGCTCTTGGTTTTTCTGCGTATGAAATAATATTAAGGAAGAAAGAAAAAGGTAAGAATAACAATATGGATCAATCACCCCTGCTTGCATACCCAAGATCCTATGAAACAAAATTTACGTTTGACGATTTCACATTAGAAATTGATGCGGAGACCGGAATATTTACATTAATGAAGGCTGATCGCCTATATTTCATTGGCAATGAAGTACGTATAGAAGAAGAGCTAGGTGACTTGTACTACCATAAAGACGTAACGGGTATAATAAAATCAGAAAGTGGTGAAGGCATACCATTCGGAGTATTCAAAAAAGAAAAATACAGTGTTTTGAATGGGAAGATCAGAACTAAAATAGTGTTTCAAAACAAATACTACGCTATTCGTTGGCCATATCGACTTAATGAAAAATTACCGACTATTATTTACCAACACAGTTTCTTGACAGTAAGGAAAGAGATATCCATCTACAAGGGGCTGTCTAGAATAGATTGTACAACATACTTAGAAAATAATCATCCCCATGTGCGAATTAGGGTCAAATTTGATGTACCATTTAAAGGATACACTTATTGGACCGGTACACAGTTCGGGGCTATCCAAAGACCAACTAATTTATTTTACTTAAACAAAGATCCTGATGTACTTAAGAAATGGAAAGAAATACCCAGCGGTACATTTCCTTCAGTAGAATGGATAGACTTCTCCAACAAAGAACAAGATATGGGCGTTACACTAGCCCATTTTGGAATACCATCTCATGAAATTAGAGACAATAGCATTTACCTCACATTATTAAGAGGGGTAGAGACACTTTCTGGAGATGGGACCAAGGGTCCTTGTATCGCCACCCCTGATGCAGCAGAAAAGAGACCATATACCTTCAAATATTCGTTGCTCCCGCATAACGGAGATTGGCGCGATGCATCTAGCTATAAAGAAGGGATAGCCTTTAACATGAAACCAACAGCAATTCATATTTCAAACAAAGAACAACATAAATGGGATGACAATAGAAGCGAGCCGGGTCCTTCAGGCGCTGTGGTTGATACAATCATGTCTAATGGTTTCTCATTTTTGTCTATATCACCAAAGAATGTGATCTTAAGTACGCTCAAACTCCCACAAGATTCTAGTCATAATAGCGACGCTAAAGTAGTAATATTACGGGTATATGAAACTGAAGGTAAAACAGTCACTGCAGACATAAAATTCCATTATCCCATAAAGTCTGCATCATATGTGGATTTGATCGAGGATGATGATAAGGATAAGACATATGATGACGCGATTACGATTTCTGGTCCAAGCAAAAACATTCTTAGTTTCCCTATTCGGGGTTTTAAGATAATCACTTTAAGAATAGGATTCGATTTTTAAAACCAATTGCAAATATAAGATGAATACCCATATTCCATATTTTACCATAGAATATACTCCTTCTCAATAAGCAACTAAAACATAGAAACGAAAAAAATAATCTCGATCATTCTGATGATCGATCCTGTCGTTACCATCATTTGAAAATAGAAATTAACTTAAAGTTAGATCTGGTAGTTGTCCTTATTCTAACGGACTTTATTTGTAAAAAATGAAGACCCACCGGGCCACGAGACTTTGAGATTCAAGTTGGAACTATTTTAGAAATCGACTTCATTGGTTTAAAACCTATGGCAATTAGGATCATAGATATATATCTGTCTTTTTATCTAGAAAATGAACATATATGAAATTACTAACTTTGGCTACAATCTTCCTTCTGATTGGCACTATAGGTTTTGCTCATTCAGAAGCAAACGCCCAAGGAGGAGAATTCACACTTACAATTAACCCAGGTGCAACTAATAGTGACAGTCTAAACCCGATAGAACCAACTAACATTACAATACCAGTCGGGGCTACTGTTGCTTGGCTCAACAAGGATTCCGCTTATCATCAAATAGTGTCTGGAACCCCTGAGGCTGGTCCAACAAATGTCTTTTATGGAGATTTTTTTGCCACAAATGAGGCATATAATAGGACTTTTGACTCAGCAGGTGTAATCGACTATTACGATCCAATATGGACAAATATTAGGGGCCAGATTACAATTGTGAGTGAGAACAATACAGAGTCAGGATTTGGGACAACAGGAAATTTTACCAGTAATAATTTCACAACAAGTAACGATGCAAATGCAGGAAATGAGACATCCCTGACTAACGGGGCTTTGCAATCATCGACAGGCGAGACATTCCAATCAAATAATGTCAACACTCCCGATGCAGGCAATTCGAATCAACCACAAACAGGAGTAATAGGAGATAATACCCAGTTATTTACTACGGATCAGCAACAACAGCAACAACAGCAACCAGTTCAACAACAACAGCCATTGCAATCATCGACAGGCGAGACATTCCAATCAAATAATGTCAACACTCCCGATGCAGGCAATTCGAATCAACCACAAACAGGAGTAATAGGAGATAATACCCAGTTATTTACTACGGATCAGCAACAACAAGCAACCAGTTCAACAACAACCAACACAACAAATCACACAAGACCAACTCCAAATACCACAACATGGTAACATCGATAGTTTTAAAGCAAATGGAAAAATCAATTCTTACATTGTAACGTCAGTCAGTCCCTGGAATGCAACTGGAGATTGGAGCATGGTAGTAGATAATGGTGAACTGATAAATTTTGTCACTAACATGGCATGGTTTAATGGTACTTCTGGTCATACACATGATTTCTTGAATTTTGATTCCAGTGGCGATATAGAACTGCCTCCTGATAACATATTGACAATAGATGGAGAAATGGACGTAGCTTCTAATGGAGTCATTACGTGGGATGGCGTTGATTCAACAATCAATATTGGAGGCGGAGGTAAAACTATAACTATATCCGTGGATCATGAAGATACCGATCATCATTTTGCTGGACAACCAATTGTCGGAACTGTTACTTCGCTGACTCCCTGCTCAGACACACCTGGGGCTAGCATGGAAATATTACCCACATGTGATTAGAATACGCAAGAATGAAAGCACAAAATAGAGGTAATCTGTAAAATTCCATCTAGAAATATTCCTTTTTTTTGAATCAGAATCTTTGAATATAAATATCAAATTTGATTTGGCGGAAATAAGAAGAACCAAACCAAATTGAAGAGATAAAATTTTTAAAAGAAATGCAATTAAAAGTTATGGATTACGTCACTTATGAACTGAGAAACCCCTTCAACAAGTATTATAACACTCCAGAGTAACTAATCAAAATTTTGGATTTAGTTAACTAAAATAATAATTAGGATAGATTTGATTGATAATGCCGATGGTTGGACAATAAGTGGGACATGATCAGGATAAGGATCATGAAAAAATCCAACTATCCTGGATTATCCACCTAATGATCATAAAGAGGATACTCTTGTTCTAGTTTGTCTAGTTTGTTATCATCGATATTCAACGAGTTCACCGATTTTTGATAGAAATATGAAATTCTTTAAGGTGTTCTTCTAGCCATCCTGACAACAATCTCCGCAGTCACACAATTGTTCCCCGTAATTTTCACATGTATCATTTAATTCCATACAGATTATTGTAAGCAACCTCTATATATTACTTACTGATTTCGGCATTTACTTGGTAAAAATCAACCAATACGTATCAATATAGCGAAAATCAGAATTTTTTATCAAAAATATGCCGTTTTTGTTCAAAATTGTGAAATCAACCCCTATAAATATGCCTATATTTGTTTGGACAATTATCACAATAATCACCAATTACTTGTATTTTATTGATTAAAATGCTTCAAACTACTAACAAATATCATGCTAATCATTGTTTTTTTATATTACTTTATCAATTCAATAGTTGTGTATTAGAATGGAAGTGGCAAACCACGACTGGACAAATCAATTCAATTCTATGTCGGTATGTACTTTCCCTGATTGCAGGAACGAGTCAAGATGTCTATGTTCAAAGTGTCTAACCCTTTACTGCAATTTGCACTTGCAAATTCATTTGGCTAATTGTAATAAGATAGGAGAATCCTCTGGAAACAGCGAGAGTATAGAACACCATCAAATTATTAACGAAGTATTATGTGATCCAAGAAGCATATGCCTAATTTGGTAAGGAAAATAGAGATTTCTGGATACTAAATAAATTATTAAATTCTTTTGTTTTTCGTATTTTTGTTTGGAAGTATTGCAAGAATTAGCTTGCTGTTAAGATACGATGGATTATAGTATGTTAAACTTGAAGACATTCTGACAGCGTTATTGACATGTATACTAGTAATCCCACGCATGAATCAATTTGATAAAAATATTGTATAGCAGATATTAAGAATATGCTGAAACAGTCAATTACAAGAGGATTATGGAATGGCAGAAATTTGAATGTAGAATTACTATCTATTTTTTATTGCTTCTATCTGTCCATTATTAGCTTTTACAACTACTTTTTTAAATTCAGAATCCCCCCCATCAGGAGATACAAAGATTGATGCAAATGGCCCCATATTTCCTAATGGTTGAATTTGATCGTCGTCAAACTGGACAGTGACGTTATTGATAGAATTGAAATTATTGTTACTTAATTTTACGCTTATTGTCTCGACAGGACCTCCCCTTTGAATTATTTCGATATTCAATCCTGCTGTTGAAAAATATACGAACAAGACAACTGCTGCAACCACAACAAAACCAACAAAGATTATTCTGCGAATTAATTTATAGAAATTTCGCTTTTTGCCTGATCTACCATTTTCAGGCGATCTACCATTTTCAGGCGATCCTTCATCATCCCAACGCCCCATATCTTATTGATAGATATTATTCACGCAATTAAGTGTTATATACTAAAAAGATCTAGATTCCAATAAACATTTTTTTGATTTGAAAATAGGGTTTTACCTTTCCCACGTTGATATCATCTATTCGTTTATCAATCAAGTGGACTGAAGTAAAGCAGCAAAGCATTATTTCTAA
Source organism: uncultured Nitrososphaeraceae archaeon (assembly GCA_963850055.1). Lineage (GTDB taxonomy): Archaea > Thermoproteota > Nitrososphaeria > Nitrososphaerales > Nitrososphaeraceae > Nitrosocosmicus. The sequence continues at coordinate 88,818 of CAWKJS010000015.1, forward strand.
CTAACTAAACAATTAGTCTATTTGGGATACATATGGATAAACCATTCGTATCAATGGTCAAGTTTTAATAAACTTGTATCTCCATTCATTTTTTGATCTCATTCGTTTAGAGAATCTCTTGATCCAAACTCATTCTTAAATCCATATAGACTTGCCAGCCTTTTCACATCATTGTTAGTTATTTTACAAGACTGGTGGGCAAGCTTTAGACAATAAGGATATCCCTTGATGCTGTGATAGCACAAGCTATCAATCAAATTTTGAATTTCGGGTTGGGTAATATTTGCCCTATTAATAATTTCAATCTTTATAAGGGGAACATAGGCAGTTAGCCTGACATATATCTCAACTACATCTAAATTATCAGAGATAAAGTTATTTTTGTTTGCAAGACTAAATCCCGTCTTGTAACCCAATTTATTATAATAATAAATATCAGCTGCTCGTGATCCATATTCCTTGAACTGGTTCTTTGATGTAGAATTTTTTGAAATAAACAAAATATCACTCCCTTCATCACTAGCAAAGAGGCCCTGAACATTTTTTCTATAAGTTACATTTTTGTTATGAACTAAATTAGATATTAAGGATCCATCGACACAAACATAATCTGGTTTTTGATCCAATACAGATTTAGTTAGATCGATTTCCATTTTCATAGCTTTAGCACTCAGAGCATCACCAGTAATGTTAGAAATCCCATAATCCCATTTTGATCCCAACACGTGATTATGCGAGCTTACAGCAGCACTATCAATAACAAACAGATCGATTCCTTGAAAGGATTTCTTATTCCAGCTACTATCAATACCCACACTAAAGGATGGTTTTTTTGTAGGCTCATATTCCACCCACTTTGTAGATGCAATCTTTAAAAGATCGTCAAATTCATCTCCATGTATCGATGAAAGCTTTTTCTCCTTATTTTTGATAGCATCCAAATAAAGTTCGGACAGCAACATTATAGCCAACTCAAGCATTAAATTTATTTATTATTCATCACAAACAAACCATAAGTCAAAAGGGTAGGATAATTTAACTTTTTAGTGCAAGGCAAGTCATAATTTAACTAAGGATATGGATCTAAGGGATTCGGGATTTTCGACTAACAAAAGGTCATCTTTTGCAATGTCAATACCTAAGAGTTTCTTACGCATCAATCTTCGTAATATCTTCCCCGATCGATTCTTTGGTAATTCATTAACAAAATAAATGGCTTTAGGAAGTAGAAATTTGCCAATCCTTTTTGTCAGGAGTTTTTCAAGATCCTTTTTTATTAAGGGGCTTGTTTGGCTTGTCATATCAGCATTATTCAAAACACAGAAAATACATACAGATTCACCGGTTAACTCGTCTGGAATGCCAACAGCAGCTGACTCAACGATTCCCGAATAGCTTGTTAACACTTCTTCAATTTCACTAGGATCAATCCTGTGTCCAGAAATTTTCATGACATCATCTATTCTGCCAGAGATATACCACATGTTTTGTGAGTCAGTCCGAACCCTATCACCATGATTCCAAATATTAGGAAATTTTGACCAATATGTGTGTAGGTATCTTGACTCATCATTTAGGATACCTTTGGTCATCCCAGGCCACGGATTTCTAATTACGAGATATCCGTCATCAACAGATTTACCTTGGTCATCTAAGATATCAACATCCAATCCCGGTACAGGTACACCTACAGATGTAGGTACATTGTCCAAGAATGGAAGCACGCTTAGAATCGCACCTCCTACCTCAGTGCCCCCTGACAAATTTATTACAGGACAACGATTGTTCCCTATTTTTGAAAAATACCAATCCCATGCTTCCTTATTCAATCTCTCGCCGGTGGAAACCAGTAGCCTAAGAGAAGAAAAGTGAAACTTTGAAAAATCAATCTTATTTCTCATAAATTGCCTTATTGCCGTTGGAGCAGCCCCAAATATTGTAACATGCAGATCATCAATTTGTTTTGCCCAATAATCCATAGATGGAAAGTCCAACGTATCTTCTAAAATGATAGCAGTTGATCCTATTATAGGAGATCCATAAACTATCCATGTTTGACCAGTAATCCAACCTATATCAGCATACCAAAGAATAGTATCATTAGATTTGAGATCTATCAAGTATGAGGATTGATGAGCAGAAAAAATAGAAAATCCTCCGTGTGTCTGAATTGTACCTTTTGGTTTTCCAGTCGTTCCTGAAGTGTATAAAATAAACAAAGGATCACTAGATTCCATCATCTCTGCTTCGAATTTCCTGTTTGAATCATGTTTCCTAAATGCCTTATCATAAATTCGTTTAAAGGAAAAAACCCTACCATTAGAAGGATTATAAGACATAGATTCCTCAGTTTCTGACACAATTATTTTTTTTACAAATGTATTGGATAAAACATCTTCCCAGTGTGTTCTTAAATTAATCACTTTGCCCCTCCGTTGGAAAAAATCACTAGTAATCAAATATGAAGAATTTGAATCAACGAGCCTCTGTTCGAGTGCTGCCTTACCAAAACCGGAAAAAATGGGTACATGAACCGCTCCTAATTTTGAGATTGCATATAGCGCTACAAATGATTCCATTCTCATAGGAAGATAAATTCCTACTACGTCACCCTTTTTAACTCCGAGATCTCTTAAGGCACTTGCAAATACATTTACCCTTATTTCCAGCTCCTTAAAACTGAGCTTCTTCTTTATCCCATCCTGGTTAACAAAGATAAATGCAGTCTTATTTGGGTGTTTATTGATATTAGTTTGAATAACATTATCGATAATGTTACATTTTCCTCCAACAAACCACTCACACCAAGGTAGTCCCTTTTTTACATCAACTACTTTATTGAACGGCTCTCGCCATTTAATTCCAAGATCCTCGTTTACGGCCTTCCAATACCATTCAACATTTTCTATAGATTTCAGCAACAAATCCTCCAACGTATCAATATTATTTTTCTCCATAAATCGAATTAAATTATTATTCTTTGTCAACTCCGATTTAGATGATTTAATTGAATAGTAAGGTACCTTTAGTTTTTTGACCATCTATATTTTAATCGTTTAGATTGCTTTTCAGATATATTAGTCTATTTTATAGTGAAATTAATTGTCTTTGATGTAAGTAATAAAATTAATTGAGGGGATATTGAAAGTTGAACTCATTTTCCCTCACTTGTGCCTCACTACCCCTATTCAGCGTATAAAAATAGGTTCCATTTACGTCATATGCTTGTGAAGTAGAGGAATTCGAATTATCTGCACTTGCAGCTAGCATTTTTCCTTGAGAATCCAAAAGTGAATTCGCGTCTTCGGTCAATGATTCTCTGTCACGAAGAACGATGCTTTGATTTCCTATTATTGTATACACTGATTCGAGAGAATCTACAAATCCCTCTGTTCTGGATCCTACATCTCCAGAGGCTATCCTCTCATTGTCAAGATAAACATTATAGGTAACAGTTTCAAGGATCGCTGACCCCCTATTTGGATTATATACTTTGAAAACAGTTTCCAACCTAGATTCGTTGTTTACTGGTACCACTTTCACCGAATCGACCGATAAAGATAAATTTTGGCTGTTGAGTTGCTGAGGGGTTAGTTCTGTTGTTGCTGGCGAATTAGATTGTGAAGGTTGATCAGGTTGGGCGGGTACGTCATTCGTATCATTGACTACGGACTCAGGATTATTGTTTGATTCTGAATTTTGAGATAAAAACCCTATGTTAAACAAATAAAAAACTACTCCAATAATTATTATACCTATCCCAACTGCATATAAAACCCTTGTTTTCATAAATATGAGAATTTATTGTTTGAGCCTATAAAATGGTTTAGAAAAAATTTTAAGAATGAAACCAGGTAATGTTATAAACTATACCAAATGAGGTCTTTAACAAATGAAAAAGGGAAATGGGATGCGGAAAATTATCACAAAGTTTCTTCCATACAAGAAACCTGGGCAATAGAACTATTATCTAAAAGAAAGTGGAAAGGAAATGAGGTATTAATAGATGCAGGCTGTGGAAGTGGCAGGGTTACCAGAATCATCGCAAATATTTTGAAAAAAGGTAAAATCTACGCTATCGATCTGGATCAAAACATGATCGAAAAGGCAAAGATAAATCTAAAGGATCAAGAAAATGTGATTTTTGTCAATTCAGACTTATCTACAGTAGAATTACCAGAACCAGTAGACATTATCTTTTCTAATGCAGTAATACATTGGATCAAAAATCATTACAAACTATTCTGTAACTTTTGGAAACTACTAAAGCAATCCGGAGAAATCTTAATTCAATGTGGTGGTAAAGGGAATCTAGGTACAGTCATACCTTTGTTAAATTTGACAAGAGAAAGTAATAAATTCAAAGGCTATTTTCTTGATTGGGAAGATCCATGGAATTTTGCTACTGCTGAAGAGACATTTTCAATAATGGAAAGGACGGGGTTTAAGAAGATTGAAACAGGTTTAATTAAAAAAATAGCAAAATTTTCGAGTTTTGAAGAATATAGACTCTTTATGAAAACAGTGGTAATGAAACCATATTTATCGTATTTGCCTTCTGATCATGACAATCAAATCATAGATTCTTTTATGGATTATTTCTTTAAACATCAAAAGAGGAATATTAAAGGATTTTCTGAAGTTATTACCGACTATACTATAGACTACACAAGACTAAACATTAGTGCCATCAAGTGAACCCATGTGTAGAAACACAATCGATGGGTAGAATAAGTTGTCCTAGACATCAGAGAATAAGATGAACACAGATTATTTGGAAGAAGAAATACAGATATCAAATGAAATACGCCTAATGAGTTTGATTCTAAAATAGAAAGGTAAATGAAAAATAATCAAATGGTAACTGGATTGTCATTTTGCAAATAACTTCTAATAGGTGAAATTATTTTGTCTAGGTATCTGGAAGTTGCCGCCTTTAAATCCATGGGATGAATCTTGTCTTGTTCATAATCATTTTTAACCTCATTGTAAGAGAAGTATGACACGTTACCTCCATATTTTTGGGGGCGCTCCAATACAAATTCCTTGAACTGATGGAATATTACATAGTTAATGATTTCTAAGACTGGGTTGTTCGCTGAAATCTTTGCAGGACAATAAGCTTTTCTTATTTTTTTAGAAATCTCATCAAAAGTATCATGAATTAGTATACTACTAGACGGATTACTCTTGCTCATCTTACTAAAGATCTTATGATCATCATCTAATGTTCCATCGCCAGATTCTGTGGCGATGGCGTTAGAAGTAGCACTAGTGGAAACAGGCTCAGATAGACCAGGTAACAAATGATGATGAACGGAAATGGGAACTTTCCAGCCTAGTTTTGGAAAAACTTCTCTCACCAACATATGGATCTTACGTTGATCGGTTCCTGCGTGAACAATATCTAAATCTAGAGCTTTGATATCCACAGATTGCATAGAAGGATAGAGAAGTTGGGAAAAATCAAGTGAATCTTTCTCTGTTCTTCCCATAATTGTTAACGATCTTAATGTTCTAGCAAGTGTAATTTGCTTTGAGAAAAGTACAAAAATTTTTCCAATAATCATCAGTTTCCTCATAAAGCTTTGTACCACGAATGATATTAACGCCAGGGCAAAAAAATTTGAAAGCTTTTTCATAATATTCTGAAATTTTTGAAATTAATTCCCAATCACTATTTAGTTTGTTATTAATATAAGTATGCCAATCAGCTAGAAACACATTAGCTTGGACGCCGGCCTTCAGAAAATCATTGATCTTAAAACCTGTAACTATAAGGCTACCTAAATGTAATCTTCCGGAAATTTCCAATCCTATATAATGTCGAGGCGTTGTTTTGGTTTCAAATAATGTGGCGAGTTCATTTGATGCTATTATTTCTTCTGTTGGAGGCCTCTCAATTAATCGGATCTTCTCTTCAACGTCCATTACAAAATTTTAATATAGAGATTATTATAAATTGTTTAATTCAACATACTATATTGAACTAGACCGAATCAGGTCATGAGTAAAAAAGTTGAACTAATCTTTTAACTTGTTAACTTTTATGCTATTGAGCTTTCTCGGAAAAACAAAAGTATCAGGTTCTGATGTAGATAAAGTTGAATCAGAAATGTAGATAAAGGATTTTTTCTACTACTTTCAATTGCAAACAGTGGTTCGCAATTTACCTTAATGAATTTCTTCCTGCTGCGATATTTCTTGTCCATTCTGAAATAAAGATAATATTCCAGCACTCCTTCACGAACCCCGGTAGGACATACCAATAAATTGTTAAAATTTTGCTTATTTATCAATATTTTTACGATAAAACTACCGGTTGTAATTGTTTTAGCTCTTTCAGAGTCAATAGATTTTAGTTTTGACAATTCTTCAATAGATAGTCCTCTAAAAATAGTGTTTGCAAGAGTTATCATTCTTTTATCAAGTACCGCGCGACTATGATAAACAGAGGGGGCTAAATCTATCATATGTGACATAAACTTGTAAATCGCTCTAATCGTTCCCCCTATTGCAATCATTTTTGTGTCAGGAGATCTTTCCAAACTCAATTGATCATTTGATGGGATATTTTCAATCAGAGATTTTTCCAATCTTTTGTAGATAATATCGGACCAGGGTTTGCTCTCCTCTATACCACTATTATAATTTACGAATTCTTCAGACAGTCTCAATACACCCATATCCAAACAAATCGTTTTTAATATTCTAAAATCTTGAACATACATCAATTCTAGGCTACCACCACCAAGATCAAAGAACAAGCCATTAGGGATATGCATGTAAGATTGAGCGCCCAAATATGAAAAAAATCCTTCTTCTGGTCCTGATAAAATATTAAATAGAAACCCAGTATTTTCTTCTAGGGTATCCACTACGAATTTCTGGTTAGATGCGTCCCTTACTGCACTAGTAGCTATTGGAATAACTACATCTATGTTCTTTTCTTTCAAATCTTTTTTAAAATTATCTAGTGCTTTGATTGTTCGATCAACATTTCTGTCAGATATTATGTTGTCATTTCTATTTAATTCTGAACCGATTTGAACATAATCCTGTTTCTGATACTGTTTTTTGTAATGCCCATTCTTGTAAATATCATAAGTAGAAATTTTTATGGAATTATATCCGAGATCTATTATAGCAAGACTTTCCTTTTTCCTAGATTCTATTGACTCAGCATACAACTATAATAAAAACTACAAAAAAATAGTTTATTTAATTTTTTGTTTATAGTTTCTGCATAAAAGCTATGCATAAAGGCCCTAGAGAAAAATAAGAAAATATGGAGAGAAAGATAGGTCAGATTAGCTTATCATCGGTATTGAGAAAGCGTTAGCTTTTCTCCTGGTTTCATATCTCTTTGAGTTTTTATCTTCTTAACAGCATCTTCGAAATGTTTCATTGTAACATGTGCCTCCGTTGCGTGTTTTGCAGCGTCTTCAGGAGTGCTATATTTTTGAAGATACTCATGCAACACAAGTGAAATCGCCGTATTTGCAACTGCAGACATATCTGCGCCACTAAATCCATCAGTTAGCTCGGCAATTCTCTGTAGATTAACATCACTTGTTAATGGCTTTTCCTTTGCATATATTTCCAAGATCTTTAACCTTGTACTTATATCGGGTTTTGGAACAAAAACTATCTTGTCGAATCTACCAGGTCTTAGCAATGCACTGTCAATCATATCTAGACGGTTAGTTGCGGCTATTATAACTACGCCATTTAATTCTTGAATTCCATCCATTTCCGTTAGTAGTTGAGAAACCATTCGTTCGGTGCCCGCATTAACGCCTTCCATTCCTCTGATAGGAGCAATGGAATCTATTTCATCAAAGAAAACAACACATGGTGCGGCTTGTCTTGCACGTCGGAAAATTTCTCTGATCCCTCTTTCAGATTCGCCTATCCATTTTGACAATAATTCTGGTCCTTTCACGCTAATGAAATTAGCTTCAGATTCTGTAGCAACTGCCTTGGCAAGCATCGTTTTTCCGGTACCAGATGGACCATGCATCAGAATTCCTTTGGGTACAGAATGACCTAGTTTTGTGTAAAGATCTGGGTACCTTAATGGCCATTCCACTGCTTCCTGTAGCTCTCGTTTAACATCATCTAATCCACCTATATCATTCCATTCAACATCAGGAGATTCCAGATAAACCTCCCTCATGGCAGATGGCATCACTTCTTTAAGGGCATTTTCAAAGTCAGACATGCATATAATCAATTTTTCAAGTGTCTCGGGCGGGATTTTCTCATCCTCCAAGTTAAGTTCAGGTAACAATCGTCTAAGACATTTCATTGCAGCTTCTTTACAGAGATATTCCAAATCTGCACCAACAAAACCATGACTTACAGATGCTATTTTTTCTTGATTTACATCTGATTCTAAAGGCATATTTCTTGTATGAATTTGTAGGATTTCCAATCTACCACGCTTATCAGGAACTTTAATTTCAATTTCTCTGTCAAATCGACCAGGTCTTCTTAGAGCTGGATCTATAGCATTTGGTCTATTTGTGGCAGCAATAACTATAACTTTACCTCTTGCTTCCAATCCATCCATCAAAGATAATAACTGAGATACAACTCTTCGTTCAACTTCTCCTGTTACTTCTTCTCGCTTTGGAGTTATAGAGTCTATTTCATCGATAAATATTATAGAAGGAGCCTTTTCCTTGGTTTCTTTAAATATTTCACGCAGTCTTGCTTCAGATTCACCATAGAATTTGCTCATTATTTCTGGACCAGAGATACTGATAAAGTGTGCATTACTTTCATTGGCCACTGCTTTTGCCAACAAGGTTTTACCTGTACCTGGAGGTCCATACAACAACACTCCCTTTGGTGCCTCTATACCCAGTTTTTCAAATATTTCTGGATGTCGTAATGGCAGTTCTATCATTTCACGAACTTTTTGAATTTCTTCTTTTAAGCCACCAATATCTTCGTATGTAACTTGTGGTACTCCACGGAGAGTTTCTCCCCGTTCAGCGATATGAAATACAGTTTTTTGAGTAACTAAAACGGCATCAACACCAGGACCTGGGGTGACACCTATGACTTGAAATGTAAGTCTACCACCAAAATATGGCACCATTACATTGTCGCCTTTGATTAATGGTACACTTTCAAGAGCATCAGCTAAATATCGTTCATCAATTGGAGGAATAGCTTCTAATGGTGCAACTATGACTTTTTCTGCAGGAACAGCTTTAATCTTTCTAACAATTACAGTGTCTCCTATAGCTACACCTGCATTATTTCTAACCAGACCATCAACTCGGATTATACCCTTACCTTCGTCCGAAGGATAAAGAGGTAAACATTTTGCAACTGTCTTACGTTTACCTTTAATTTCCACGACATCACCTGTAGATGCGCTCAAAGCATCCATAGAATCATAATCAATTCTAGCAACACCACGGCCTACATCTCGGGTATAAGCTTCAAGTACCTTTAAAGAAAGAGTATTACTCTGAGACATGATTACTACTTAATATTTGATAACATACTACTTATACACTTTTGTAAAACAAACCCTGGCAAAAACAGGTATTTTATGAGCCATGGTACGACACATCAATAAGGCGATAGAACTTGGTTGCAGAACCAAAAAAATATGACTATGATTTGATGAAATGATTGAGATCGGTTAATCCGATCTCGCAATCTATTGTTTTACGGGGCCAACAATAGGCATGTTTACAAACTCTTTGGATAAGGGGGTTTGACTGTCGAAATTGACAAACAACACGCTATTGTCGATAACCGATATCGACACACCTACACCCTTAAAGTTATTTGTCTCATCAGAAATAGTTGCATTATTGGACTTTATTTCTTGAATAACATCTATCTTACCCGAGTATGTTACATCTTCATTCTGCTGCTGAACAGAATTCCCCACAAAATTTGATAGAAAATATGATGTGGTATTGCCTATATCGTTGTGGTTATCAGTTAATTGGGTACTAACGCCGGTATTATTACTATTTGCCGCAGTATCATTTCCAGAGTCATTAGATGTCGCCAAGTTATAATAAACAGGTTCTTGGATAAAGCTAGCATTAAAGTCCTTTGAACCATTATCTTTAGTTATTAAAGACCAATTACCGAACATAGTGTTTATAATAACACCATTATCTTGATTATACTCTGACCCCGCAATTGTCCCATTTAGATTGGCCTTGCCTGATCCAGAGTTAATGTTGTTAGTAGATGTAGTTGTAGTTGTCCCATCATCGCATGTATTTTTTGTTGTACTCGTTGTTTTACCATTCTCGTTAGTTTGAGACTGAACGGAGATATTGTTATTACAATTATTATTGTTATTGTTATTGTTATTGTTATTGTCATTATTGTTAGATTCAATGGTTGATTGAATGTTATCCTGAGTCTGTTTCATGAAATCATCAAAATTTAATTGTGCATTTGCAGGCCCAATGTTAAAAGCAAGAGAGGTCGAAACCATTAAGATAGGGAGTATAAGGAAAATGAACTTATATTTATTTACATGGATACCAAAATTACTATGATTTTGTAACATATTAAAACTATAGATTTTTTCACTAGACATTAATAATTCATAATTCATATATGCAAAATATGATTTATGCTTTACTGAATAAAAGATAGGGATTTATATTAGTTTATTTTCTTATATAAAATAATTATAAATGATTTTAGTGGTATTTGAGATCCGTAGGTATTTTCCTTTCATATAAGAATGAATGATCGTTTAATGAAGCAATCATCACCAGATATTGATAAACTCGCAGGAATTGAGTATTATGCAACAGAGTTTGATGGAATAGGCGGAACTATAAAAAAAAATACGGAGGATTTTCATGTACAAGAAATAATAAATAATATTTTCTTAAATCAGATTTCTCCTGAGCAAACTACAAGCAATATTTTCCCAGTTTATGAAATAAGAAAAAAGGGGATGGATTCAAGTCACGCAGTTCTGACTTTGAGAAAAAAAACCGGCCTTGATCTTAAAATAGTGGGCATAAAAGATGCAAAAGCCACTACAATCCAATACGCTAGCAGCAGCACAAGAAAGGTCATAAAAAATATCGATCTTGGAAAAATAAAATTAACACTGGTTGGTTTCTCAAAAAAACCTATTGAAAAGAACAATTTGGTGGGAAACACGTTTGATATAAGAATTGTTGAACCAAAAAGGGACAAATTAGACAACATTTCACAATTTTTGTTGGATATTAATAGATTGGGCAACTATTACGGATTACAAAGATTTGGAAGTGAACGGTTGGTGACTCATCTAGTTGGAAAAGCCATTCTTGAAAGAAAATTTGATAAGGCAACAGAGATCTTAATGACTTTTACCACAAAATATGATTCAAAATTTAGTCGTGAAATCAGGGAAAAATTGAGAGACATCAAAAGTAATCCAAATTTACTACGCGAAATCCCTCCTGGAATGGATATAGAGAAAAATCTAGCTCAGGCAATATTAAGGGGAAAAGACTCTATTTCGACCTTGAGAACTATCCCCATTAATATCAGGAGGCTATTTGTCCAAGCATTTCAGGCATACCTTTTTAATAAGACCCTAAGTATCGCTATTAGGGATGACTTCTCCCTCACCGTACCTGAAGAAAATGATCTCTGTTTTGACGTTTTTGAAGATAGTTTGATCTTTGGAAAAATTCGCAAATACGAGAAGGAAAAACTTACGGACAGTAGAATGCAGAGATTGCCGATTATTAGGTTACCAGGATATTCCTTCCAACCTGGAAAAAATAGATTTGACAAGATCTTAAAAGAATTCATGAAACACGAAAATATAACCGCCAAAGATTTTTTTATCAAGGAAATGCAGGAATTAAGTGAATCAGGCGGATTCAGACAAGCTTGTTATGTATGTAAAAACTTCAAATATAAAAGAGAAGAGAACTCATTGTTGGTTGGGTTCTCCGTACCAAAAGGATCATACGCAACTATTTTATTGAGGGAACTAATTAAACCCGCTAATCCTATCGAGTCAGGTTTTTAGGACAATTTGAAAATGGAGTTGCGGAGGCTTTTGCAAAAGAAAGAGGACAATAAATAGAAATAATTATGACATGTATAGATACATAAACTAGTGAGCGTGGGATAAGATTCCGGCCAAGAATGATTTACCACTATTCAAAGCATTCATAACTATAGGAATATTAGTCATATTTTTCGGTTTAGCATTTATAATTATTGATTTGGTTGTAAACGAATTTACAGAAGGTTTGAGACTAATAGGTAGTAGATTCGTAATAGTAGGCATAGTAACGATCGCCATAGCTTTTGTCTATAAACATCATGTAGTAATCGGGTTCATACTCAGACGATTTAAAAATAGATTGACAGATCAGGACAGATTTTCAAAATGGTACAAGCCATAAGTAAAATATATACTCTGGCTACTATTTGCTTGTAAATTATGCGCAAGATTGTACAATACATGATGGTTGAATTAAAATTAAGACATAAACCAAACAGTTAAAAAGAAAAATTCTAACAAGTTGAATTAGCTAGTTGGCAATTGAAGAAATAAGATATGATTTTAGAGAACATCCTGAGCAATTTCACAGCTACTTTACAAAAATTATGAAGTTGATAATAATATCCAAACTAAATTGTCTTGAAAAGAACCTCACATCTTTGAAATATTTCAATGAGGTAATAAGCAGGATTGAAGGGTGTGATATTCATAAGATAAAGTATGGCAAGCCCATGATATTTACTAAATTCTTTGGTTATGAATTCAATTATCATACAGTAAGAGTCAAGATAAAGATTATTGACAAGTATACAATAGACATATCCTTAGAGTCAATTATCCCAGATTTTGTGAAAACATTTGACAAACTAAGCACAGATACGAATGAAATCAACTGGAATACAAGTAAGCATTCAACAAATAGGATTAAGTTTGGAGACGATCAAGAGAGAAATACTCAAGATGACCCAAATCTTCAATTGATTGAGAAGGAAGCCAAATTAACTTTCTATTTGTTGGATTCATTCATCCAAACATTATATCTTTTGATGACTCAATCAGGCGTAAATACCAGTAGTCTAAGTGGTCGAAATATTGAAATCAAAGATATTTCGGTCTCTAGAAAAATTCTTAATATTGAAATGCTCGTGGATGAAAAAACAGTAATTTTGGATTTTCTCCCAAAGTCTAAAAATGGTGTGGTGGTTTCAATAGATAATGATGAAAAGATTGGAGAAACTATCAAGACCGTGATGTTACAGAATAGATATAACTGAGGCTTCAATGTTTTGATGCATATTTAGATGATTCCTACTCCAGCCCTATCTAGTAATGCAGCCAAGAACAGTATTCCTATTGATAGACCAACAGTTAATCTACCTAGTAGGATTATTTTATTTCTTAAATAGGAAAAGTATTCATCGGGGACTTCTCTTTGTAGAATACGAGATTCAACATTCTTGTTTAGAAGTAAAATGTGAATAACGTACACAATTACCATCACAAATACTAATATGATTTTAGCTAAAAGAAAATATCCATATGTAGATTCAAATAGAAAGTATGGCTGACCCAAAAACGATCGAGCATTATACACCCCTGTAATGACTAGTATAATCAATGAGGCCCCGCCTAGGTAGTTGAATCGACGTCCTACTACAACCATGAATGAAATTCTCTTGTTGATATCAGGCATAGTCTTCTTAAGAAGAGGTGCCAAAACAATCCCTAGAAAAATAGCTCCACCCACCCATATTGAAGAAAAAACTAGATGAATCCATGTAACTAATGGATCAAGAATAAACATTGGATAGTGTCATATCTTTATCCTATAATATATTATTATAAACAAAGTTTTTTAATACCAATACTTTACAGATTAATTCGATAGAGTATTGTTTTTAAGTAGACGCAGATTAGTATTGATAGGAACAGTTACGGTTATCGTAGGAGTCATTGTATTATTACCTTTAATATTAACAATAACCTTACCTGACTTAAGCGCCGTTGACATAATAGTAAAGAATATAGAATTAGAAGACATTTCTGAAGATAATATTGCTACCTTAAAGGTAGTATTCAATATAAAGAATCCAACAAGTCAAGCGCTAACTACCTCAAAAATTGATTATGAATTATATGCTAACGGAGAATCAATTGGAGAATATACAAAGTCATATATTGACATACCTCTTAATGGTAGACCGCAACTCTTGTCAAATACAGATACTAACATTAGTTCAGTGATAGAAGCACCGGTTCTTGATGAAAAAATTAGGTCGGATATAAGGAATAATAATCAATCACTACAAAATATAGAATGGACAATTAATGGAAATGCATTAATAGAGTCAGGATTTAGTTCAGCTCCAAAAATATTTAATGCAACATGGTAAATCTCCATTTCCATTTCAAATATAGTATTTTTTGAGTTTGAGTTTGAATTGGATAAAAATAAAAAAAGACTATTCTAAAGTAGATCTTGTTCTGATGGTTGCTCTTCCTGAGTTAATATGAATTTATCAAAAGAAGTTACAATCCATTCTTCAATGATCTGACATTTAGCAGGACTGTATTGATTTGATTCGTCCTCATTTGAGCAAAGATGTTGATAGGAACAACAAAGACAAGGTGCACCCTCGACCATACTTACATCAATAGGTTTTTGTTCTTCAGCATCAATAGAAATAGTCTTTTTCACGACCAGTTTATACGTCCATCTACCCCGATAAAGTGCTTTTTCTCGTGTAATTAATGACTGTTTTTCCAAATTTCCTACTAGTCTTGAACCATCTCTACTATCTAGCGAGAAAAGTTTGCATAATTCGGTTTGAAAAACACCCTCTTCGCCGCTTACAGTTATAGCGTCGAACACTTTATCAATAAGATCACTTTTAGAACGGACAGATAATTTTGAACCAATAATTTCAGATGACAAAACATATTATAAACAACAAAATGATATAAATGTCTTTATTACAAAATGGCACCACATAGTGAAAATGGATAACTTATAAAACACGAAAACGGATCTTCGAATGAACCTACAATTACCTTGCAGGTTAGGTTTATGTACCAAGTGTGGTATCTAGAATCAAATATTTTACTGGTAGAATAGCTTCTTTTTATGAAAAATTACAAAAATTGAGTAGGTATGAACAATCAAATTAATAAAACACCTAATTAATAAGAAATAGGAAATAATAAATAGATTCAAAATAAAATCTTGAACAAGTAAAAAGGAACTTAAAATAAAAGAACTTGTTTATTTTTAACTAATCTATTGATCCTACTATTCACTCTATCAATTTATGGATGCATACCCGAACTTTCTTCCGGATGTGTAGATATGACAAACTCATCAAGTACGTATTTAGGTGTCCTTATTGGTGCCCTAATTGGTGTAATAATATCCTGGTGGATTTATTATAGACAGAAGAAAACTACTGAAAAACAAGATGAAGTAATAAAAAAAATTGCAGATTTGGAAGAATTGCACCTCACTTTACTCAAAAAAATAGAAAAATTAGATAAACAGCATGACAAGACCTTAAGATCTATCCTAAATATAGAAGAAAGATTTGAAAAAGAAAAAAGAAAAAGCATGGAAGATTAATAAATTATGATTAATTAGTATTGGTATATAACAAAAAAAATTCAATTTTTTTGGGATTTTTTAAAACACTATATTTATAAATACATCAGATATAGCAGCGAAATTGTAATTGACAATATTTCATAAAAAGAGCAAAATTAAGGTCCACCAGTTATGGTAAATATTATACTGGGACGAACATTAGTGTGTCTACATGCATTTCATTCACTTAAATTTTTTCTTGTTGTTTTTAAGAAATCTTTGGTTAAATTTGAAACTGCAGAAATATCTTGTCCTCTCATCTGGTTTACCATTTTCTCAAAATTTTGATTACTATGTTCGTTAGGTAGATTTTGCATGCGAAACTTTATTGATGAAATTATCTGATTGTGTATCAGTTCCAGCTCGGACGGATTCTTCTTTGGTAATTGGTATAAATCATTGGGACCAATAGGATATCTTGGACCAAGTCTCTTAATGTTATTATTTACAAAATCCATATAGTAGGTAAATTTAACATCCAATAAAAGTATTTTTTTATTGAATTTTCATGGAGGACATGATTTAGCTTTGGATAGTACATTCCCATCTTAGCAGAACCAGGACTGTCTTTAATGGCAAAAGCAGAAGAGATAACAGAGCAAAAAGGGGCTTTTCATTTCACCAATAGTCAGTCAATAGCGAAAAAGTGAAGTCAAAAAGTGGCTCTATCAATCATCAACTCGTGGAGACCCATCTAATTATGATAACTATTATTAAAGACGTTACTAAATCCAAAAACCTAAGAGGGCAGCAAGAGTATTACCTAATAGTAAATTAATTAATGATGTAAAGAGTAGAGGGTCGGGATATCTGGAAATTTGAAAAAGAAATAACAAAATTACTGGTTGGCTATTTCTATTTGCCATTTATAATTTTATTGTAATAATTATGATCAATTTTTATCATCTTACCGGTCGCCGTTAACTCGATTAGTTCATCAAAAAATTGACTACTTTGATTAAAGGTTTCACTACCAAAAGGATGCAACCAGAACCTTCGCCTCGTCAATGGATGATTCTGATCCTTGGGATTAATATACTTCATGATTGGGCCAAATTGAAGTACGTATTTTCCAAACCAAAACCCAAGTCCCACATTATGTACTATTTTGGGATACTTTACTAAGATATTATCTATATCCGAAAGATCGACATAGAATAAGTTTACATTATTTTCGGAATGCCATTTTATGAAAAGTAATGAACTATTTTGATTCGCTCGAATATCGTCATCTAGCTTTTCTTTTTCCATGATAAGAAACCTATAATTTTTCTTGTTCGAAGCAAGGTGTTTTAGTCGTCCTAACGATTTTTCCTGATGACTTAAGAGATTTAAAGGATCATTATTTTGTAATTCCCAGTATTGTCCTGGAGGCAAGTAGGTAGCAGAAACATACTCCTGGCCATTTTCAAATAAAACCCTATATATCAAGCCCGTAGAAAGTAATCCAATTTCTAATCCCTTCGAAGGATTGGTTAATTCTTTGAATTTATTTAGAATAGTTACAAACCTTGCTTCACAGAAATTTTGTATAGGGGCTACAAAGTTATCAGCAAATTTTTCATATTGAATAAAGGGTTTAAGATCCAAATTAAATTCGATATCAGAATTATTCCCATATTCATCCCTCTCATAAAACGAATATACATTTTCTAGTTCATTGTGATGTTTTAACATGATTTTACCTTTATCATATAAAGTCAAACCGAATTTATTCTTGTCAAACAAATAATCGTTTTTTATTTTTTG
Organism: uncultured Nitrososphaeraceae archaeon; assembly: GCA_963850055.1. Classification (GTDB taxonomy): domain Archaea; phylum Thermoproteota; class Nitrososphaeria; order Nitrososphaerales; family Nitrososphaeraceae; genus Nitrosocosmicus. The sequence goes on from CAWKJS010000015.1 coordinate 106,217, forward strand.
ATAAGCATAATCAGTTAATAATATTTGATTGGGCCTGGCTATATCCATTATTCTTCTCGCGAGAACTAACTCATGACCCCAGGGTGCAAATTCTGTATGTACACCGTCTTGGAAGGAAAGAAAAGATCCGAATCCTATTCCAATCCTTACAAAAATTTGTTCTTTATTTTCTACGGATATGTTGAACTGTTTTATGTTTTTATGAATATAAATTGAAAGTTCCAACGGATGATCACATTTTAAGAAAACGATCAACATCCCATCTCCTGTGAATGACTTGTATATTTCAGGATGGTTTTGAGTATCGAGAAATCCTGAAATCAAGTCTTTAATTCGATTTATCTTTTCTAATTGACTCGATATGGATAAATTAGGATCAGAAGAGCCAACGATATCAATAAAAAAGTACCATCCATCACCTATGCTCTGTTTAAGATCATTTCCATTCATATTTCCAATTATAGTTTATTTGTTGAATGATTCCAATTTATAACTGTTAGAGTATGATGGCTTAACAATCTAATAATAATTCCAAGAAATAGCGACGAAATAATGCACTAAAAATAAAAGTAACAAGAAAAAATATTTAACATAGTTAATTTCTTAGAAATAAAGTCAGAAGATTATAATACTTCCACAATATTACCAAAGTCAACTATTTCTCTCATGTTTCCAGAAGCTTTGGCAAAAAAAGAGCATTAACCATTCAGATATATCCCCCATGATAGATTAAAAATGAAGAAAATGGTTTTCTGAAGAATCATTAGCATCGATTATTGTTTAAACATCTCGAACAAGTCAGGTGATGATTTAATAAGAAAACTAATAATACAAAGTTTTATGAGTACAAGTTTCACAATATTCACTCCTCGATTTAGGAACTAGAATAATATACTAAATAGTAAAGACATTTGTTTAAGAAAAGGAGTATTCCATGATATAGACAAAGGTTCGATCTCAATTGAGCATCCCTCTTTAACATTTATAGAATATATCAAATACTGTTAACATACCATTTTTGAATAATCCCTACAAGGTGAAAATTCATTATTTAATACTAAATATAGAAATTTACTAACTTTAGATTCCTAATCGTTGGTTTATAGTTAGCAGTACAACTACAAAAAAAATACAAGCATGAACATATTTATCACCTCAGATTGAACATAAAGTGTGATTTTGACCTCTGGTTAATTATACCTCTAGTAGTCAAGAAAATGCTATATTATGTAACGGACTCACTAAAGTATATGGGTCACAAACTGCCGTAGATCAAATAAATTTACAAATCAAAAGTGGAAGTATATTTGGCTTGTTGGGCCCAAATGGAGCAGGTAAGACCACAGTGATTAAGATGTTAACTGGTTTATCTAAACCAACTCACGGGAGAGCATTGGTTGCGGGATATGATGTTACTACTCATTCTGTAAAAGTGAAAGAAAATATAGGTTGGATTTCATCGGAAGTTATTTTAGATGACTCGCTTACAATAATGGAGAATATTTGGATTCAAGCTAAGTTACATAATCTTAACAATACTTGGAAGAAAAAAGCAATAGGCTTATTGAATTACCTGGAATTGGATGAAAGAGAAAATAAAAAAGTTGGAAAATTTTCGACTGGGATGAAAAAGAAGTTGGAAATCATAATGGCATTATTACATGATCCCAAGGTACTGTTTATGGATGAACCAACGATTGGGCTAGACGCAAATTCTAGAAAATTGCTTTGGAGACTGATAAAGAAAATAAATGCGCAATACGGAGTCACAATACTATTAACTACTCATTATATCGAAGAAGCTGATGTATTGTGTGATGATATTGCGATAATCAATAATGGTAAAATTGTAGCTAGCGGCTCACCACAACAGCTAAAGTCTAGAGCCAACGGCGACATTGTGGAAATTGATTTTTTCTCATATTTCGACTATAAGGTTTTGGAAAGTGTTAGTGGGATACTAGAAATAATTCAAATAGGTTTAGAAAATAATAATAAAGAAAAAAGAACACGATCGGAGCGCTCTTTGAGGTTACGTATTAAAGTCGGAAATGCAGAAACTATATTACCAGAGTTAATTTCTAAAATAACAGAGTTTAAACCAGCCCTTATTAAATCAATCAAGATAGAAAAACCAAATTTGGAATCAGCCTTCCTAGAACTTACCGGGAAACGATTTGAAGAAATAGAAGAAACCACCTATGATCAAAAATAGAATCGGCTAGAATCTAGTAATAAAGTCAAGACAAGAATGATCAAAATATTAAATCAACTTAGTGGATTGTATATAAGGGAAATAAAAACCACATTTAGAAGTCCAGCCATAATCGTGTTAAGCATCGTCCAACCCTTATTATGGATAATTTTTTTTGGGAGTAGTTTTGCATCCGCGCCAAGAGCTTTTCTTGAAGATTTTTTTCATACGGATAATTATATAGCATTTCTTTTAGCTGGACAGCTTTCTACTTCGATGCTATTTGTAGGAATGTTTAGTTCATTGAGCCTCATTCAAGATAAGAAATCCGGATATCTTAGAAGAATATTGGTCACACCTACTAGAAATCATACCATATTCCTATCAAAAGTATTAGGGGCTTCAACCCGTGGGATGCTGCAAATTCCAATCGTCTTTGCTGGGGTAATGTTATTTGGCGTACAAGTTCCAGACATAATTGGAATAGCAGCTTTTATAGTATCATTATTCCTTCTAAGTTTAGGTCTTTCTTCGCTATATCTATTTTTAACTATGAAGAGTTCAGACTGGCAAATCCCCACCGTAGTAGCCAATTTCATAAACCTTCCCCTGATGTTTGCGAGTACCGCCCTGTTTTCGAACGAAAACTTTCCAACTTGGATGCAAACAATTTCAAACCTAAATCCAGTTTCATTTTCGTCTACGTTTGGGAGAGAAATTATTATTTCGGGTAATATTGCTAATGTTAACTGGTTGTATTTTTCTTATCTCTTAATCTTTGCTACCACAATGTTACTAATAGGTGTAGTAATAGCTAATAAGACTTTGAAAATTGATTGATCTAAAAGGTACAATTAGATGTATATTAACATCCCATATAACCTCTGTTAGCCATATTACCCCATCAATTAATTGTTTGTTACAACTACAAGGTACAAAATAAGAGTAATAGACCACGAAAGGACACTTGAGTATATTATAAGTTGTTAGGTAAAGCGTAAGATGATGTAAAATCGATAAAATTAATTATGACTACTCCCACCCTCCGAGTTAAGTGATATCTTTAATTCCTTTGTGAGAATAAATCGCCAATCATTTCAGTTCTTAATTCTTTGACATTCTTCCTTTCGGGGGATTCTTTCAATTTCTCGATATCTATTAAGTACTTTGAAAAGGTTTTGACCTGTCTTTTGGATCTCCTCCTAGAAAATATCACTCTAGACAAATTCGGTACTAACCAGGTTGTAAATATACCTGCTATTAGGAGGTAAAGCCCATTCAATTGTTCTGTTGGGATTAAAGCATTCGATTCAACGAAGGTAACAGTATAATTATCGGATGTCTTTATAGGTAAAAATTTCTTATCATATCCTACCAAGTGAACAATTTCTTGAACTATTCTATCAATCAAATTTGCGTCCGGGTCATAGTTTAAGGGCTGTATTTTCTTTACTATTTTATAGATCAATCTTCTTTAAAAGAGTGGTAACCTTAGTAGACATGACCTTTCCAATTCCTCCAATTTCTAAACACAATATAACTTACAGATAAATCACAAGAAAATCTCGTGTATTTAATAGATATATTGGAATACATCGATCTTCGTTCCTTCACTTTATATTTGTGCATAACAAGTATATGAATTTCCATACTTAATGCGGTCACCGGGATTTGAATTCCCGCCCTGCCTTTATTAAAAGACAAAGTCCCGGGTTACGGGCTTTCTCCATATGAAATCATATATGGAAGGCCAGTGTCCTAACCAAACTAGACGATGACCGCAACACAAATTCTTTATTTTATTCTGATATTAAACTTTTCCAATATCATTATATTTGGCTAAAGAAAAGTTAATATTGATAATTTCTTACTTCCTCTTATTAGAAAAAATATAGTTTAGGAGTGTGTCTATGGCTTTGTTGGTTAATTTATGCTTATAATAGTTGGATCCTTTTTTTGGTTCTTCAGTTAGTTTATCTTTTTGTATAACCTCATATGGTCTATGATCGAGTGCGCCCTCAAAATGAACTTTGAATTTCTTGAGTTTTGAAACTACAATTGAATCAAACACTTCTTTTTGCCAAACTGACCCTATAAAATAAATAGTTGGTGGATTTGTAAGATTAGTTATTTTAAAGAGAACGTTATTGATAACAGCTTCAATAGTTTTAGAATTATTATCATTTTCTATATATTGCCCAGAAATACCGCCAGCTATCAAGCGATCGGTAATAACTTGGGTATATTCATTTTTTGAGATCAATATTATAGAGGTATTAAACTTGTCAGGTTTAGATTTCATTATGATATTGAATGTTTGGATGCATAATGCGATTCTTCCAATGACAAAATCGGGAAGTGATTCATGTACAGTATTATTGGCAGATTCATCGCCTATTTCATTATTTGGGAGACCATCCCTATTAAAATTACAATATAAAAGTATCAGATTACCGTAAGTAAAAGCATTATCAGACAATTTGATAATATGATATATACTTAACAAATTTATAGATAACGAAAATCAAAAATATGAAATTAAGTTGATCTCTATTTAACTAATTGGTATTTAGATCGATACCCCCTCGGATTTATCATCATATCATCATAATTATACGAAGATGAATTTCCTATAATAATCGTAGTTATCATGCCCATCATGTCAGGATATTCTAACATTTTTTCTAAATTAGTGAGAACAATTGACTGACTGTCTCTAAACGCACCTTTTACTATTGCAACTGGAGTTTCGGGGTTCCTGTATTTTAGAAAAATATCTCGTGCATCCTTAAGTTGGTGAATTCGTTTTTTACTCGATGGATTATACACAACAGTAACGAAGTCTCCAAGAGCAGCAGCTTCAACTCGTTTCACGATAATCTCCCACGGTACCAAGAGGTCACTCATGCTCACAACTGCAAAATCTGTCATCAAAGGGGATCCAATAAGTGCGCTGCATGAATTTAAAGACGAGACTCCAGGTACACATTCAACATCAATTCCTTTGCCTTTTTTCCATCCTTTTTCAGCGAGGATTTCATATATCAAACCCACCATTCCATATATTCCAGGATCTCCTGATGAAACTAGTGATACGATGCCCCCTTTTTCAGCGAAATCTATGGCTTGATTAGCCCGATCTACTTCCTGAGTCATTGGATATCTGTAAACTTCTTTACCGTTAATAAGATCCTCTACCAATGATACATAAGTTTCATAACCCACGATGATTTGGCTTTCTTCAATTACCTGTTTAGCGCGAAAGGTCATATGATCATGATGGCCAGGCCCAACTCCTACAACATATAATTTTCCTGAACTCATTACAAGATATTAATCGTCTGTATTCATTTATTTACTTTCTTTTCTTCAAATTAATTATGCTATATCGTTGAATCATATGAAGATTAATGAGATAATTTAGCTGATATCTATTTGAAAGAATGAAATGATTAAAATCGAATACTCTATCCTGTCAAATATGTTGCCATGATGATCAAATAAATCAAACTGCCTTGCCTAAATTAAACTCTTTATATAATGATCTAACTGCTTTTTCACAATCATCATCCCTTACAACGAATGCCAGATTCAATTCCGACGACCCTTGGGCTATCATAATCACATTGACATTTTCTTTGGCTATGGAGGAAAAAACTCTGCCTGCAATTCCCTTGATTCCACGCATACCTGAACCCACTACAGTAACTATCGAAACATCCTCTAATACATTTAGATGCTTTATCACTTTTCCCAATAATTTCAACTCCAGGGATGTTATGGCCTTGCCCAAATCATCCTTTCTCAATACCATAGAAATACTTGATTCAGATGGACCTTGAGATATCATCATTATATTTACTTTATTCTTTGCCAGAGTATCAAAAATGTTTGCAGCTGTTCCAGGTGATCCCACCATTCCACCACCACTAACGTCTATTAATGCAGTATTTCTTATTGCGATTATGGATTTAATGATATTGTTAGATATTCTCAAATTTTGAGTTATTGTAGTCCCAGGGTGAGATAAATTAAAAGCATTTCTTAATTTTAGTGGGATATTTGAATCCATCACGGGCTCCAAAGCTCTTGGATGAATATATTTTGCTCCGAATAGGACCATCTCAGCTGCTTCGCTATAAGATATCTCATCAAGTACCTGTGAGTCTTTTACGATCAAAGGCTCTGCAGTTAATAATCCATCCACATCACTCCATAAATATACCTCGTCAGCATTAATACAGGAAGCTATTATCGTGGCAGTGTAATCAGATCCACTTCGACCCAAGGTTGTAATATATCCATGCTGGTCTGCTGCTATGTAGCCAGTAATTACAGGAATTTTACCTTCTAGAATCAATGGAATCAGTTTAGCATTTACTCTGAACCTTGTGGTATTCATCAAAGGTCTTGCTTCACCAAAATTAGAATCCGTGACGATACCAATCTCTTTTCCAGTAAGAAAATCAGAATCCAAGTTGTTATTCCTTAATGAATAACTCACAATTGGAGATGCTAAGCGTTCTCCAAATGATAACATATGGTCCAAAGACCTTGGTGTAATTTCAGAAATTAGAACTAATCCCTCTAAGATGGCTTGGAATTCTTTCAAAGTATCCAAGATTACTTTCTTGGCTTCTGCTTGCAATTTCTGATCAGTTATAGTATTTTCAATTAGATCAAGATGAAGACGGGTCATTTCATCTATGAATGTCTTTATCGCACTCCTTTTTCCCTTTATTATCAGTTCAGAAAGCATGATAATTTTATCTGTTACTCCAGAGATAGCAGATATTACACAAACAATTTCATTATCTTTGCCTTCCAAGTTTTTAAAAGAATGTACAATATTTACAAGAGTCTTTATTTTTGACGATGAGTCTAAGACCGACCCTCCGAACTTCATTATTATTCTCATATCAACGAATTACATGGTTTATTAACTAATGGGATTAATAGAGTATTCTAAATCCAAAATTCGAATATGTTTTTCTAGGCTAATAACCAGGTAGAACATTTGAAATATAGTTACAGTCTAGACAATTTCCTCCAAATCTAATCTTGGACTCGTGGTGCTAAATAAAAATGAATTCTACCTATGTTGGCGATCCTAAATTCAAGACGTATTGGCATCTTTGTAGAATATTCAATCGCAGCTGACACACCAACAGTGCTCACCGATTTTACAATTTTCAAAAGATAGTCAAGACTATAAGTTGCCTTTGATTCTTCTTTTACATTGATCTCTTCCAATCCCTCGCTGTTTGGTTCCATCGTAACAACAGCTTCTCCAGTATCACTTTTACCTACAAACTCGATCCTATCAGGATAGGATTCAATTTCAACGTATTCTGATACGACCTCTATATCAGATAGGATCTTATCAAAAGAAGATAAAGAAAGCAGGAGTTTAGAATTAAATGATAGTTTTGGTAACGGTGTAGATACAGTTGTACTCTCTATGAGACGCATTTTATATTCTCTTTTGTAACTACCCATCGTTTTTATCCTCAAGACATCTTCATCAATAATAGATACCTCCAATTCATCTTTCTTGTCTGTTCGCTTTATCAATTTTGAAAATTCAGAAATCCGGACCCCAAATTTTAACTCAGAATCGCATTTATAGGATTCAAATGCAGTATTGGGCCAAAAAATATCAATTAATGCTACATGGGATGGATCCATTCCCCTGAAGGAAATTCCCTCCGAAGTGGCTTCAAATGTGGCTTCATCTACGAGAGTAGATATAGCTGAATTAACAACCTTCCATTCTTCTGGGGATTTTGTTTTCGCTTCAAACATCAAATTAATCAACTAAAACAACAATCATCTATAAATTCCATGGGATGTCTAAAATCGTTCTTAAGAATAATTTCTCCAGGTATGACTACATTTTGTACACCGATAGAATTGAGTGGTGGCTTCATCAGCAGACCTTGTTTGTAACATCCACCAAAAGGCCATATTATTGAGGCACTTTGGGCATTCCATATTGGTTGTAGGCAGTGCCTCAATAGGCTTTTCAGAGTCCATTATCTTTAGAGGATCATCAGAATAGTCATAATTAGAAACAGTTTGGATCACACTTGCAGTGTTAGTCGTACCATTTGTCTCGCTCGCCACTATATGTCCACACTTTAGGCATGTTAGGACTTTTTCCTCTTGCCTATTCCTTAAACGTGCATCGCATTTTGGACAAAACTTCATTTAATTATTATCACCGCATTCAATTTCCTATCGTGAGCTTCAACATGCCGGCAAGATCATTTGTAAATTTAATAGCTGACTCTACGGATTCACCTAGTGCCTTGTATGGCTCGTTCTTATTGGTTAGTATCTTTAACATGTATTCTTTGATTAGAGGATGCTTTAATACAACACCCGCAAATCTATTATCAGCATTCTTTTGTAGTTCATGTTGAATTATATACAAAATAGATATATCTATGTCATGTATTTTAAACTCTAATTCTTTGTCCCTAGCATGTGTAACTTCAGCATGCATATATAAAAGACAACTACATATTGAGGATATAAATGATACCTTCTCAGTATCTAAATTGGACGAAAATGAAAGTCGAATCAGTGCTTTAACCTTGGGAGGAGCACAAGAAAGGCCAATGAATGAGAAATTATATATGTTGACCTTAAGTTTTTCCATTGATGGATTTATCCGACAAGTATTAACACAAAAGAATTGGGAGAAAGCTTATAATAAACACGATAATTCACTGAGACTCACTATCAAACTAGACATCAAAAATAACGGAAAAATTATTGAATCAATAAAATTAATAAGAAAAGCTATTTTTTTCTGGACCAGAAATCCAAAAATTGATCATAGGATTTGGATTATGATAGTTAAAGATGACACCCCATTTTATCCATTAGAGGAGGAAGAAGCTAGGCAGCTGTTGTTTGATTTTACCAAAGACGTAGAAATAAAACCTGAAGCGCTAAGAAAAGGTAAAAACAACATTACAGTATTTGTGGAATTGTCATGGGGTAAGCATGAATTCATAGAGAAGAACAGTTTGAAAAAAGAATCAAACATCCAACAAATAGAAAATGATTAGACTCACTGAGCAAAATAATTCAATTTAAATATAACATATAATTGCCATCTATTATGGCTAAATTTGATGGTATCAAAGGACAAGAACTCCTAGATGTTGAAGAGAAAGACAACGAATTGACATTAATTTTCAAAGACAACAGGTTCTTATTTGTAAAAACAGAAAACGGAAAATTGATAATTGATTCGGTACCAGAATGATAGGCGAGTTAACCTATCTTAGGCCTAATGACTTGAATTTTAATAAAATCAATTTATTTCATATTTCAACTAAAATTTTCTCATCATTCAAATGAATCTTGTAGATTTTAAGATCGTCAGAATGCCTCCATTGTTCATTTTGTTCAATCCAAGTTTCATCTTTTTTCCATGACTTCATGTTTTCTAGTTTTCCTGTAAAAATATTATATTCGTATCCGTGCATATAGCAAACTACATTATCTCCAAGAAAGCTTCCCTTGGATAGAGAAGCTCCCTTATGCGGGCACCTATTATTAAAGGCATATACTCGATTATTTCTTTTTCCAATCAAAATCTCTTCTCTTTCTATCATGATTTTCTCAAAGTAATTTTCTTTTAATTCGTTCAATTTCAAACCGGTATCAAAAATCACGAATACAATTGAAAAAATCCTCTTTATAAATTGATCAAAGTCTTGTATGTCGATAAAATAAAAAAATTAGAGTATTGGTTTTGTCATGGTTATTGATTCTGTCATTTGTTTATACAGTATCAGAAAGCGTCTTCCTTTTTCAGTCATCTTATAAATTTGAACCCCATCATCATAAATGATCAAGTCGTTTTTCATAAGGTTAGCTAAGTATTCTTTCATTTGGAGAAACGAAAGATATACTTTGTACATGATTTTAGCCTGTATCGCACCATTGTCACCTACTGTTTCAAGGATCATTGCTATAATTTCTAGGCGGCTTCTATTTTTCATTTTATCCAAATTATTAAGAAATTTAAAAAATAAAAACGGAGCAATACTAAGACCAATAGATATCTTTTAGTGATTTTTTAGCTTTGATGGTATTGATAATATAATATAGATGATACTAATCATTCAAACAAGCAGTTTAATATTAAAAAGATGGCAAGTAGGAATTTGACTAGGAGAAAGAACGTAAATCTGCTGGAAAAAATTTAACAATTCCTACATTTAACCAAATCTTTCTTCCTTTATAATAATAGTAGAGAAAATAATTTATCAAGCCTGAGAGAAAATGTGCGTTGGTTAGTAAGTACAGAATAAAGAAAGGTTCTGCATAAAAGACATATGCATTGCACATTTTTAATTGTGGCATGGATATATATTAATACGATATTTCATACCGACCTAGAGTCGACTACTTTAAAACTCTCACTACTAACTCAATGCCACAGAGCAAAGATAAATAAAATATTTCAATAACAAAGCATGTATTGTTTAAGCGGATCGCAGATTTAAGAATAGAAGATAATATAGGAAAGACCATTTTATTAAGAGGCTGGATCCATAGACTACGAAAGCAGAAAGAAAAAACCTTCATAATATTAAGAGATGATAGAGGAGACATAATTCAAGCTATATGCCCTTCAAAATTATGTGAGGATTTGATGATTGAATCTTCCATAGAGATACAAGGAAAATTGGAAAAAGATCCAAGAGCAGTTGAAGGAGGATACGAGGTAAAAGTGGACAAATTATCGATTTTCAATATAGCCAATGAGGACTATCCTATAGGAGAATATCAGAGTGACGAAATCCTACTAGATTTTAGGCATTTATCACTAAGGACAAGAAAAATGATAAATGTTGGAAAACTAAGAAGTTCATTATTAAAATACTCCAGAGAGTGGTTTGCTAAAGACGATTGGATGGAAGTAACTCCACCAATACTCGTTCAGAGCTCTGTAGAGGGTGGGTCTACCCTATTTGAGGTAAAATATTTCAATGAAAAAGCATACTTGTCTCAAAGTTCTCAATTATACCTCGAGTCAATGATTTATTGCTTAGGTCCTGTATGGACCATTAGCCCCTCCTTTAGAGCAGAAAAGTCAAGGACCATAAGACACCTGGCAGAATTCACCCATTTAGAAGCAGAAGCACCATGGATAAATATGACCGATCTTATTACCATTCAAGAGAAACTAATATTCAGCATTATAACTCAGATCAGGGAACATAACAAGAAGGAACTAGAATTTTTGAATACTGCTGCAATAAAAAAATTAGATGAAATTTCAATTCCATTTGAAAAAATAACCTATGACAGAGCAATAGATAATTTGAGATCCATTGAATGCAGAACCCGAGATCATGATGGGAAAGAAAGGCTAATTGAATGGGGAGACGATTTAAATCTTGAATCAGAAAGAGAACTGACAAAGGATAGATCTAATCCGATATTTGTAACAAATTACCCTTTGAGCATAAAACCCTTCTACGTTAAACAAGATCCGCTGAATGAGAAGACAGGATTGGCGGTAGACCTTTTGGCTCCTCAAGGATATGGCGAGATTTCAGGAGGTGGGATTAGAGAGGACAATCTTGAAAAATTAACAAACAGGATAAGAGAGACTGATCTAAATCCAAATGATTATTCATGGTATTTGGATCTTAGAAAATACGGGTCAGTACCACATGGAGGATTTGGTCTAGGCTTGGAGAGACTGCTGAGATGGATTTTAGATTTTGACGACATTAAAAACGTAACATTATTTCCTAGAACAATGACGAGGATCTTACCTTAGAGACAAATATGCGATCATTAACTCTATGTTTTTTCCCCATTATAGAGTAAATTGGAGTCATAGTCAGACAATTTTTTGATGTCGGTAATTCTTTCGATTCTTGAACTGTCCGCGACCTCAATTGAAGATTGCAGGAATTAGACAGGTCATTGAAACTTTTTCTATCAACAAAATAAGTGATATCATCCTTTCCTCCTGGACAAATGAATACTTAGCATGATCTTACCACGAAGATTTTGTCCCAAAAATTATCCCTGCTTTCAATGGTATTGCTCTAACTGTAGATGAACCAACGACCTTGATAGAGAGGAATTCTTCGGTAATCCTATGGTGGCATTTACCTATTTTACGTATGCTCGCCCAATCAACATGTTTTGGCATGGTATAGTGAGCACGGATTCATTACTTTGTTTGGACAAATCAAATCGAAACAATTTTGATTGTCTTTTAGTATATCAACAACTGCTTTTTGTCTTTCCGTTGAATCTATAGAGGTCATATCCAACACATTATACCATGAATAACATCACCGATAATTCCTGAATGAAGTTCTGTCACAAACTATTCTCTCTGACGTTCTTGGAAAACCCTGGATAATGTCTTAGTAATGCATCTATAATTTACCAATATAGTAATCTAAGTTAGTTGATAGAACCATCTTATCAAAAAATAGGTTATCAAATAATGGGATAAAATAATATTATATCGTCCTAATAATAGAACAAAGATGCATCTTACGCGTGATGAGGAGAAAGGATTATCCGGAGAATATGGCGAGGCTACTTCTACTGCTTATAGGATATTAGTAGCAATAGGAGAAGCAACAGATGCAGAAAAGCTTGTACCCATCAAATGGGCACATGTTTCAGGAGTTAACTACAACACTATCGGAGATAGTGGATTAGAGTTTTTAAGAGAAATTAGCAAAGACGGGAAAGTAAGGGTAAATACATCACTTAACCCAATGGGCTTTGATAGAGAAAATTTACCGGAATTATCACCTGAATTTATCGAAAAACAGTTCGAAATAGCAATGGCGTATGAAAAGATCGGAGTAATACCGACCTTTTCTTGTATTCCATACGAAATTTTACCTATACCACAAGAGGGCACTCAAGTAAGCTTTGCTGAAAGCAGTGCGGCTGTATTGGCTAATTCGCACCTTAATATTATTACAAATAAAGAAAGCGCTTTAAGTGCATTAGCAAGCGCATTAACCGGAAAATCTCCTTATTCGGATTTAAGGATTGATGAAAACAGAACGCCAATGGTTGAAATAGTTAATGAGACAGATTTAGAAAATGAACTTGATTACGGACTATTAGGATATTTTACGGGAAAGACAATTCAAAAGAGTTGTACCGGTATTTGCAATATCTCCGAAAATACCGATATGTGGAGTTTGAAGTCACTTGCCGCGGGGATAGGAACCTCTGGTTCCTGCGGAATGTTTCAACCCAAAAAACCATCTAAATTCATCGAAAAAGTAAATTATGGAAAAAGGGAAATGAATGAGACTAGAGATGAATTGAATACCTCAGAGGATGGTCAATTAATCACATTTGGGAGTCCTCAGCTTGGAATTGAAGAGATAAGTAAAATTCAAACATTATTGGATGGAAAGAAATTTACTAAACCCTGTAAGATCTTTTGTCCAAAATCAGTATTTTGCAAGGCTAAACAATATGGAATCATCGACTCATTACAGAAATCAGGAGTAGAATTTATTTCTGATGCGTGTACCTGCTTAACACCTCTCATAAATAAGAAAAATTACGATAGCATAATTACTAACAGTGTCAAGGCATCATATTATATGAAAACATCAAATAAGGTTTCAGTAGCTTTAAAGAGTCTTAAATCAATAATCAAAGGATATACGGTATAAGCTAGCTTGGAATTACTTTAAATGCAATAGAGTTGAGATTTGATCTGGAAATAAAATGTAAAAAGATAGTTGGAGGGAGAGCTAAAGGCAAATTATTGTTGTCAAAAAAACCCATAAATTTTCTTGGAATGGTTAATACCCAATCAGGAGAAATAACAAGCACCAGTAATGATTTTGAAAGACAAAATTTAAAGGGAAAAATACTCGTTTTCCCTAATTCAATTGGTAGTAGCGTAGGAGCATATACAATTTATTCTCTAAAGAGCAACAATGTAGCGCCTGATGGAATAATTTGTACTAACAATGTGGATATAACTACTGCTTCAGGTTGTGCGATTTCAAATATACCATTAGCTTTTATCGACAACCAGAGGTATAATGATTTAGTCAATTGTATAAAAATTCTAGATAAAAACAAGGAAATAGAAATCACATTAGATACAGAAGAAGGGAAGATTATTATCGATTAGAGAAAATCTATATAATCTATACTTTTCAACTAATGTGTCTCGGCATATGGCTTTCGATGGGCGAACGGACCATTTTAGAATGGAATGAAGATAAAAGTCCATATGTCGAGACGAGAGGTAAATACTTTTTTAATCTAGAGAATTAATTTGGCATCGAATATCTATAATGGGTAATACTAGTTTGGTTTGGTTTAATCGGGCAGCTCAAAGTATATAATTAAAACTGCATAGTGTCTCCTGCATTGAATTTTTATTCAGTGAAAAATATTCACGATATTATAATGCGGATTGATTGATAATCCAAAACATTTTAGTATAAATCTTTACAAGTTATAATATTGGTCAAATTTTGTCCCGAATGTGGAGGTAGCTTGAATTTTGATACAATTACAAAGAACTTTATTTGTAGGGGTTGTGGTCTTTATGCTCCCAGAGAGAAATTCGAAGAATTGCATGAGAAAATAAATACGATTGATCGGAGGAATAAAAGCGACGACTATCTAGATTGGTGGCAATCTTCTAAAAAAGATAAGAAGAACGATCACTAGTTCTTTAGTTTTTTTTTATTCATATCCAACATTAATACGGTTTTGCAGACGGAACAAATTTCGTCGGTTGAGATTCCGCCACAATTTAGACAAGCATTTTTGATTGGTTTATCATTATCAGAATTTTTTATTATTTTAGATAGTTTGTTCATGGAGTTGAAACAATTGTATTTTATGCCCGGGTGGATTTTTTCTAGATCATTGAAAAATATTCGGAAGTCGCTACGGATGCTTTCGTTCATATAAGGACATTCATCTGCCTGAAATTCAATACCCATGTGGAAGGCGTAAAATACTATTTCATTTTCATATAACTCTACAAGTGGCTTAATTTTCTTTAATCCATTTTGATATGTTATAGGTTGAGGATACATCCAACCAATTCTCCCAACATCACCTGAAAACAAATTTATCATAAATGTTTGTAAGTGATCATCTAAATTATGTGCAGTTGCAAGAATGTCTGATTGCATTGAAAGAGCTGCAACATCTAATGCCCTTCTCCTAAATGTTCCACAGATGGAACAGGAACTAACCTTTTTTGATGGCCTTTTTACAATCGCTTCATCCATACTCGAACCAAATAATTCTTTATAACTGAATATCTTAAAAGGCACCCCTAATTTATTGCAAAAATCTTTCACTATGGTGAGAGATTCATCACGGTAGCCCTCAATCCCTTCATCGATTGTGATTGCGATAATATCATTATTGTTATTTTTTGAAATTTTTTTTAAGATGTAAAGAAGAACAAGACTATCTTTTCCTCCGGATACTCCTACAGCGACTCGTTGACCATAATTAATCATGGAATATCTTGATATGGTGTGCAAAGTTTTCTTTTCAATTGAATGTATGAAACAAGATTTACAAAGAACTTCACCAGAGTACAGCCGGTTAAACACCACTGGTCTTTTATTACATTTATTGCATGTAGGCACCAAAGCGCTAAGTACAGCATACAAACAAACAAGTTAAAAGTGTTAAAATCAAACAATATTCATCCGTTTTCAAATCCGTGTAAATTTAATTATTTATGTTTACTTTAACATGGTAATAATATACGTCTATGAGCCTTTTATGATCCAAAAAGAAAATTATTGATGGTCAACGTAGCATCTCAAGTATTGTGGTTGAATATTTCAAAGTGAATGTTTAATGGTCACAATTTCTTTATCAATAACCCTTACCATGATCTTGAATTAGCGGATTTTTAGTCTCTACGAAGGTTGTAAAAACTTGATCTCAATCTAACGTATGATTGTTCTTGAAAACCTTTGGATTTTCTTCCAATAAACTGTAAACCCATCGATTGAATCAGTCTATTATACAAATTGTGCAAAGCCAATATTCAAGGGAATATCTCAAAAAAATAATATGAATCCCTGCGTGACGAATACCAAACTTATATCACATATTTTGATAATCTTCAGACAAAAAATACTAATAATTTTGGCTCAATCTGTTGAGCATATGAAATATGTAAAGACATCCTACTAAAAGCCTGGAAGGTGTAATAAATCTCTTTAATATTGCAAAAACCATCTAAAAAAAAATAAGGGCTAAACGAGTAGGTCGTAAAAAAAGGTTTACTTACTTTGATAAAAAGATCTAATAAACGCGTTCCAGGCATTAAAGGCGTTTGTGATATATTCGGTATATGCATCTAATGTTTTATTGTACAGCCTTACATTTTCACGAGTAGTATCGATTGCATCAAAATTAAATTGATTACCGGCGGTGATTGCTTTTACAAAGTTATCTACATTTTCGTTGGTCTTGTTGAAGAGTTGTTGATATGTTTCATTAGGCTGTGATTGAGACACGTTTACATATTCCCTTATCAATTCTTTTTGATGGGTAATTGTCTTATTGATAACATCCTTTGAAGATTGAATCACTTCAAGTTGAAAATCAGAAACAGACTGTAAAAATCGTGGTTGAATTTTAACATATTCATCGAATGATTTTATCATATTATCTTTCATAGTATCAAGTGTTTTTTCTGCTGATTGTTCTGTGAGGTTGATATAAGAATTTACTTTTTTTTCCGTGTTAGTAGAGACATTTGTATTTGTTGTATTAACTTCTTTACTCATATGTTATATATAAACAAGGTGACTTATAAACTTTACCAGAATTACCCATTTAATTCCAATAAGAACCGTTAAATGGTCAGAACAAAAAAAATTAGGCTTTGGTTCCGCAGTTTCCACAGAACTTTTGTCCGTCGCCTATTTGTGTACCACAGTTTGTACAGAATTTGCCACTGGTAGTAGTACCATCAGCTGTTACAGCCAATCGTTTCTTTTTACCACTAACTCCACTTGCAGCAAAGAATGCAGCACTAACTCCACCAATAATTACAGTGATTAGAATTATCATCAATACTGTGCTATCCAAATTAGTCCCAAACATTGCAGTACCAGAACCATATGCACCTTGTTGTTGAGCATTACTAATTTTCTCTTTAGCCAAGGTAAGTTGTTCTTCCAAAGTTGCAGAACCAGGTTGACCGCTATATTGAGCATATGCAATATTTAATACTGGTAATAATAGTATTGAACCCATTACCAATGAAAAAGCCGCTACCATTGAGTATGCCTTGTTCATATTAAAAATTACTCAGATAGGAATTATATAACTTTTATGTTAAAGAATAATGATAACATTTAAGATATGTAAATTTTCATATTAAGACAGAGAAAAATGGCGCGAACTCATGCCCACACACATGGAAAATCACATTCTATTAGACCAACTTCTAAAAATGCACCCTCTTGGACCATTGATAGTCAAGAGATTATAAAAAAAATTGTGGAGTTTGGAAAGGATGGAATGTCTGCTAGTGAGATAGGTTTAAGATTAAGAGATGAATTTGCAGTCCCGTTAGTTAAACCAATTATTGGAAAAACCATTACTCAAATTATGCAGGAAAATGATATCCAGAGATCAATGCCTGAAGATCTAGAAAGGCTCCTTCGCAAGGCCTTGGGATTACAAAAACACTTGAATGTCCACAACAGTGATAAGAGAAATGTCAGGTCGTTGGAGTTGATAGAATCCAAAATACATAGACTATCCAGATATTATAAAAAAACAGGTAAAGTAACTAAATCTTGGAAATATGCAGCAGTAATCGCTAAACTAGAGTAGAGAATGCGATATACTGATCGCGATCATTTATTAAGTATAGCAAGTCAAAAATTATTAAATCAAATAGAACACCAAAAAGATATTTTTATTCTTTCTAATTCAACCGTAGATGGTTTAGTGGGTAGTGCCATCTTACTAAATTCCATTCATAATTCAAACGGAAATACGACAATTAGATGCTTTAATTCATTAAAATTTGAAGACTTTAAAATAGAGTTGATGAAGGTGGTTGATGAGAAGCATGATTTTTATGTTTTTGTAGATTTTGATTCAAACTTCTTTGATCTTATAACCAGCCTCATCCAAGAAAGCTATTACTTATTTGTCAATTCAGATTCACGCAATTTAGATCAAATTATAGAAAAAGATAAAACCTTAACCTTTGTGAATCCGTGGATATGGCAAAGGGATAATGACAAAGAAAATAAACACACTTCGTCCAGCTTGACATATCTAATAGCCAAAAACTTTGATAGAAAGATAATTCATAGTTCATTCCTACCCATCGTTGCTGCATTTTCAAAGAACATTGATTTTAACAATATTGATCAAATGGAACTCAAAGAAATTTTACAATCTGCACTGGACCTCAACTTAATCGAGAGAAAGAAGGGACTAAACTTTGGAGTAAGTGAAACTACATCAATTATAGACGCCATAGAAAATAATACAGCCCATTTTATCAAAGGAGTTACATGGAGTAAAGAAAATTCAATCATGATATTAGAAAAGTCGGGCATTCAATTTATGGATAATCAAAGAATTAGAACATGGAATGAGCTTGAGGATGAAGACTTCAATAAGATATTCAATGCGATTGAAAAGTACATAGAAGAAAACAGTTATCTTAAAAACAAAAGCGATGACAATATCAAAGAGACAAAAAAAAGAAATCGAGATTTATTGCTCGGATATAACTACATCTTGACAAATGAAGAAGCAAATAGTATCTTAAAAAATATTGGTTCATTTTCTAAATCTCTAGATTTGTGTGTAAGAAATCAAACTTTTGGACTCGGTTTATCAATTTGCCTCGGTGACAGGGACGACGCAATGATACAGGTAAAGAATCAAATTATAGACTATGATAATCTCATAAAAAGTGTAAGTAATAGGATTTTTGATGAAAAATGGAGATTCTATGATGACAAGGAAACCATATACATTAATGCTGAGGGAATACTGGATGAAAAAAATATTGATCTTTTCACTTCAATCCTCGAAAAATCTGTTTCATTTTCAGATAGATTGATTTGTCTAAGAATCCTGTCAACAGAGAGTGATGAAGAATACAAATATACTCTAATAAAACCAAAGTTAGCAAAGGTAGACTTTGTTAAAATGAAGAAAATGATTTATGAGCTTACCGAAATCCATGGTGATTTGAATAGTAATAATACTAGATCCAGTTTAACAAGTGTTATAGTAGATATTGCTGACAAGATAGAGATCAGAGTTCCCATAATTAATTTAGAAGTCTTTTTATCGAATATTAAAAAAATAGTTTTGGATGCAAAAAGATCCTGATATTTGTATTGATACAAAAATAGTGATAGAATGTAAAGAAGAAAAAGATGTACAAACCATTTTTAAAACTCTAAATCCCGATAATAAAGAATTTCCAGAGGGGCTAAAAATGGAAGTGCAGGCAAACGGAACACAGTTTTTGTTGAAAGTCGGATTCAGAGATAATAATGGAAGGAAAAATAATATTAATACGCTTATAAACACAATTGAAGAGATCATGGAGCATATTACAATTATCAAAGAAGTGACCAAAATTGATTGATCCAAAGATCATAAAAGAAAATCAAGGGTTAGTAAAAGAAATGCTAGTCAATAGAAATATGGATTTTCCTCTGGATATACTATTCAATGCAGACAAAAAAAGACGGGATTTGATAGTTGAATTACAGCGTGTAAAGCATCAGAAAAACATACTGTCTAAGGAGATATCAGAAAGAAAGAAGAGAAAAGAGGATGCTTCTATGAAAATCCATGAAATGGGTGAGATCGGTACGGAAATAAGCAGATTTGAAGAAGAAAGCAAAATAAATGAAGAATTATTCTCGAAATACATCCGTAGCTTACCAAATTTCTTTCATGAAACTGTGCCACTAGGCAAAGATGAAAACGACAATAAAATAGCAAGAGAGTACAAAGGAAGGCTAAAGGTATTAGAAAAACCTACTGAAGGAATTGAAAAATCAGAGAGCAGAATCACAGTCCATAAGGAACTTCCAGGGATTTTTCAAATAAAAAATCATATAGACCTTACGAATGGACTTGGTCTAATCGATTTAGAACGGGCCGGAAAAATTTCAGGTTCCCGCTTTTATTTCTTAAAAAATGAAATGGTCAAGCTCAGCATGGCACTATCTAACTTTGCAATAGATTATTTGATTAAGGAAGGATATACAGTAGTGCAACCTCCTTTTATGATTAGGAGAGATGCAATGGAAGGAGCGGTCATATTGAGTGATTTTGAGGAAACCATTTACAAGATAGAAAATGAAGACTTGTATATGATAGGTACCTCAGAACATCCCTTAGCATCGATGCACATGAATGAAATACTGAATGGGAATACTCTTCCCATCCGATATGGTGGGATTAGTACATGCTTTAGGAAGGAGGCAGGCGCACACGGTAAAGACATGAAAGGGCTCTTTAGAGTACATCAGTTTGAAAAGGTAGAGCAATTCGTCTTTTGCAAACCCGAAGAGTCTTGGAAGGAACACGAAAGACTCTTGCAAATTACTGAAAAATTTTATGAAACTCTAGAGATTCCCTTTAGGACAATAATTTTGTGCTCTGGAGACCTTGGAAAGGTGTCTGCGAAGACTTACGACATAGAAGCATGGTTTCCTGCTCAAAATTCTTATAGAGAGATATGCTCATGTTCAAATTGCACCGATTATCAAGCAAGAAGTTTAAGGATAAGGTATAGAAACAATCCTAACGATGAAACATCCTTAGTTCATACATTGAATAGTACTCTTGTAGCAATTCAGAGGACCCTGGTCGCTATACTAGAAAATTATCAGACTAGTAAGGGGACTATCATAGTTCCTGAGGCTTTGAAAAAATACATGGGTTATATAGATGAAATAGGCAAATAAGGTAAAAATATCACATATCCATGTTCTATAAAAATTCATTCACGTATATCAAGGTGTTCAATTAATTTGGTTTTCATATATGTGGAGAAATATTAATCGCTAATGAAATATTGTTTTGCAAAATATAGCAACCATAATGTATATATCTTAGTTGTCAGGCTCATATTATAATGAGCTTGTTAAACGTTACTGTCTCAAACAAGTAGTATGTTCCAAAACTTTGGCTTACAAATCGGGCCTCAATATGATCCATTGTTCTATGATGTAATGATATACATATTTGGAACTATGTTATTTGGAGTATTCTTGCTGAGTGTAATTGCATTTTGGTTGAGAAGGAAGGGTCTTGGGGGTGCATCTGCTAAGGAGAAGTGGACTCAAGAATTAGAGAAATACTTCCAAAGAGAACAGATAGGACTAATGCCTGACGAGAAACACCACTGGTAATAAATAAAAAGGATCAGTCCTTTTTATTTATATAATAAATTTTTAATTATTGTTTGTTTCTCTTGTATCAAATTATGGTTAGCCAGTGGGGTTTATCGCTTGGTGAAATTGAGACCATCAATAATCTTTTCAAAGACTATGATATTTTAGAAAATCCTATTAATCAAAATGTAGGCTATGCAAGTACTTTAGAAATCGAATTTTTAAAAAACAAAGATACAGATTTTTTCGATTGCATAACAATCGAGAAATGGACAGATCTCGTAGGAGTTATCAAGAATATTAAGAAAAGACGTGGAAGAAAAGGGTTGAAATTAAAAATAACTATAGCAGATTATTTTGAATCTGGAGATACCAATGATGTTGATGTGAACATCAAAAATAGTGACGATATAGACACTGAAAGAAAAGTTGAGCTTTTATTTTTTAAGAGAACCATTTTTTTGCTAGGTCATAAGATTGACTCGGAATTTATTAAGGGGCTTGAAAGAATCGAGGTAGCGATTGAAAACTTGACAGAATTATTCAAAAAAGTATCCCAATCCTCAATTTCAGAGGATCAATATGAAAAGAAAAAATATGAATACGGCAAAGCCGGGTATTACCAGAGTCAACGCAACAACTATGACATGACTACAGTTAATAGAGAAGGTGAGATCCAAATGCAGATCTTTTTATTTGATGACAAAAAGAGGGTTTGGAAAAATCTTTAGATCGGTATTAATATAAATAAAGAAAACATAATAGAGCGATTGCTCAACCCATAGAATTAAAAAAGACCATCTTTAGGAAGATAAAGTATGGGGAGAAAGGATGACACAAGTGGTGTCGAAAAAAGTATGAATATTTTTCTAGATTTAAAGAACAAAGAAATCAACGCTGGAGAGGAGCTAGAGTGTATAATAACAATTAATTATACTGGTAGATTCGACAGCATAAGCATTAATTCCCAGATCGAAGATTCGTCGGATGTTTTTACATACACAGAGATTAATGGTAAAAAAATTAACCACCCCTATGCTAGGCTTTCTATAATGAAAAAAGAACTTCAAAACCCTGGTAGTATAAGATTGAAAGCTATTACAAAACATGTTCCTAAAAGTACTGAATCAGTTGTCAAGCTTAGAGCCACACTAATTCAAGAACATAAAGAAATAGCATCAGATATTAAATACATCAAAATAAAAAAATGAAATAAATTTATCCGAAGCTAGGTTCAACTGATACCTGACCAGTCATCCAAGGATGAGGTTCACAATGATACAAGTACTCACCCCGTTGGGTAAAAGTGAAGTCATATGTACCTTGAGGAGGAATTAGACCTATTGTATCTAGAGAATTGAATGGTCCATTGACAGGGTCTACATAGTTATTATCACTCGTTACCGTATGTGCAGTAACATCATCATTTGTCCAAACCACCTTATTTGAGACACCCAATGATGCTCTTATTTCTTTGGGAACAAAGAAAGTCGGATTTGCAGGTAGCGAAGAACCTTCAGCTATTGCAATATCAGTAGTTCCAGATGGATTCAAGATTTCCTCGGATACCTCAGGTTTTGCATTTATTGCTGGAGTATAAACGAATTGATAGTATGCTAAACTAATGGTGACTATTACTACAAAGGAAATAATACTAATCCCGCCAATTTGGGACTGTTTTTTTACTTTTTCCAATTAGATTTTATACCTAGATACGATAATAAATATTTTTTTTATGAGATTATGAAAATAGAAAGTACTGTAAATAAAAAGAAATAGAGAGATACAATTGCATAAGAAAAAAATTAGGTACGATTCTTGTCAGGATTAGTAGTTTTTGATTCCCCCATGTCCGAAATTGAAGTAGTACTGGTCGATTCAGTGGAATTAATCTGTTGGCGTAATTTTCCATTATTCTGATCATTCTTGATGGAATGTAATGATCCAGCAGTGGTTCGTAAATTCGGATCATAGTCATTAGCTGGTCTAGACCCAGTACCAGCATCAACACCTGTTGCGGAATTCTTTGAGGACGAAGGCAAAGAACTTGCTTTTGATGAGGATATTTCAGGAACCGGGACAGGTTGTTTGTCTTCTAGTGACTTATCCGAGGGGGCATTAAAGACACGATCCGATGAATCAGATAGCTCACCAACCTTGGCAGTTTTAGACGGTAATGACTTTGTGGAAGCTGCACCAAAAGAAGGAAAAACGAATTTGCGCTTATTGGTAGTTACAACTTCCACATTAGACTTGGTAAGTCCCCGTGAATATCTATAAAGATGGAACATTCCTGCAAATACGAGCATTAGTATTCCTATCAAGAAGAGGGAGTAGTTCTTCATACCATTTAATACAGCGTAATATGCAGCTATGTTCAAGTAAACTTGAAATGCTATTAACACTATAAAGAGAATATACAACCATTTAGCTGGAAGCTGTATTGGATTCTTCTCGGCGGGTTTTTGTTTCTTTGCATTAGCCTCTGCATTTTTCGCCAGCTTGATCATCAAGTACGTAAAGCCAAATGACAGGGGAACTAGCAAAGCCATTACGGTGTATAGGAAAATCGGGTCAATTACCAATCGTTCTAACAAAGACTTGGTCCTATCTGGATCGATATAAAATCCCCAATAAGTAGTGATTATGATCTGCGCTATACTAGTTATACCTAACGCGGTTATAATCGGCCTGTCCTTCCAAGAGAATTTTTTGTACCTATCTATGAATGGAATTATTAACAAGGTAAATATGAATAGTCCAGGCCAGAGTACACCTGTAGTAAACTTATCGAATGCACTTCTTAAGAAAGAATACAGCCCTGTAAGATACCATTCTGGAACGGTGATTCCTGGCGGCACATTTGGATCAAATTTAAGTCCCATATCAATTGGAAATACACCTCCGGTCAACATTATCGCTCCCGCAACAGCCATCACCATAGGAACATCAAATACCAAAAATCGAGGAAAATGTACTACCATTAATCCCAGCAGCACAATGGGCAAGAAGAAAACATGGAATGCATAGAATCTGAGTACAAAGTCATGAAACCCAGACCCGAAGAACGCGTTCATCATGTCGGGCCCCAAAATAGGTATAGAATTAGTCAGCGACGCCGCTATAGAAATAGCTAGTTCAGCTCTTTCGCTAAATATAATATCATATCCGGTAAAAGCCTCGAGAATAGTCAATACGCCTAACAAGATTCCTGTTACCCACAGCATCTCATTTCGGATTTTATATCTACCACTGAAAAACTGGTAATACATGTGCAGTATTGCAAGCATAACCATCGCATTGGAGGCGTGATAATGTATATTTCTCATATGGAATCCGTACGGTATCGTATCGTTAATCTTACTTACACTATCCCATGCTCTATCAAGTATAGGTTCATACCATAACATTAAGAAAGCTCCTGTGATACCTAATATGATAAAGACTACAAAAGTCAACATACCGAGGAATCCAAGTGGGCTGACAAACTTGGTGGGTAATGTAAATTTTAGTCCCATGAAAATAGTTCTATCGAAACCGGCGTAAATCCACTTGAATAGCCTTACCAGGCTGTTATCTTGATTATGTAAGGAAACGCCCATATCCAACTACCCCATTTCCAGATGGAGTCCAATTAGGAGGTTTGATCCAAACATTGCCCTCATCATCAACCTCTAGATCTAACATTGGTAAGACATTAGAAGGTGGTGCTTGAAGTGCGGCAGGTCCTGCAAAAGCCTCCCCGGTCAAAGGATCGTACATTGACCCGTGGCATGGACATTCTCCACGTTTCCTGCCGTCTTCAGGCCAATATTTCCACAAGCACCACAAATGCAAGCAAACCATACTAAACATTCTGAAGGCTGATGCATCATTTTTTTCTCCTCCAAGTTCTGGTGGTAGCCTAATAAATTGCCAGGTCCTGAATGCTTCTTCATTTAATACAGGATCTTCCGATAATGGATAAACAACAGCTTCAGCATGATTTATTTTGAATGTATTTACATTTGCTTGACTTCCGTCAGGCAGAACCACCTTTGATCGCTCTTCCGAACTTTCTTTCGGATTAGGCAAAAATTTTCCCCAATCTACGAATGGAGTGAAGGTCATAACTGTACCTGCGGCTGCAAGCAATTTTAAAAAATCTCTACGTGAAATCTTGCCTCCGTCAACTTTTGGAGGTTGTCGTTGAGACATTATATTCAAAAATGTGGAAAGATATCTTATAAATCTTTATTTAGATTTTGCATATCCAACACCATGATTTGCTTCACCAAAAAATTTTTAATTGGTTTTGTTTTTTCCAAAAAGAAACTAATGCTTACCAGTAGCAAGCTTAAAAATTGTTAAATCAAAGCAATTGTACAAAAAAAGTTAGTTTTTGCGGACAATTCTCAATTACAAATACAATTACAATTACATATATTTCAATTCACATCTAGTCTTATTCTAATAATTCCATTTCTAGCAGAAACATTTGAGACACGGAGAATGGTATTCGCTGGATGTGGAACTTGTATATCATATCTCTTGTTAGTATCAGTAATAAGTACGGATAAGGTGTTTATGGATTCATCAAAATTTGCTTGAATTTGAGAATCACTCAAAGTATTCCGATCTTCTACTATTACATCGATGAATTTGTCTCCGATTATTATTTCCGGGGTTAAGGATTTTTCCAATTTATCTGTATCCATAGATTTTGAACGGTCATTTCTATCTGCGTCGTATGGGGATGAGGGTGAGGATATGGAAGACCCTCGTCGATAGTTTTGTGAAGGGTATTGTTTTTGTTTAAAAAACATATTCGAAAAGAATTTCCATCCAAAAGCTGTCCCCAAGCCGATAATGAATCCGCCTATGTGAGCTAGATATGCAACCCCGCCTGATTGACCGATAAATGCAAATACTAGCTGCATTATGAACCAAAATGGAATGTACGCTATCGCAGGAATTCTGACGGTAGTTATAAAAAATGCAAATATGATGGTATGAATCTTGGCATGAGGAAAGAAAATTAGATAAGCCCCTAAAACACCCGATATTGCTCCAGATGCACCAATTGCGGGTATATCTCCTTGACCTGTGGCTACAGCGTAAATACTGTGTGCTAAAGCAGCCATAACCCCCCAAAAAAGATACAACATCAAATACTTGAAATGACCAAAACGATCTTCTAAATTATCACCAAAAACATAAAGAAAGAACATGTTACCTAAAAGATGTGCTACGCCTCCATGCATGAACATTGAACTAAAAATTGATCCCAGGTTTTGACCCGAAAGAATCAAATCTGGAATAGAACCATAATTGTAAAATAATGCTATAACTGCCGATCTATTTGAAAAGTTAGAAGTAACAATGACTTCATAAATGAAAATGACAATATTCATGCCAATAAGACCATAGTTTACATATGGCCGTCCATTTAATCGAGGAGTATCGTCATGAATTGGGAACATAATTAAAGCAGGTTGTCAATCATAAAATAGAAGAATATTTGTGTTTTTCATGTGCCAAAAGGGTTGAAATTAGGCATATCGCTATTCGTTTCGCTGTGAGCTTTTCTAATATGTCGTCTTAGCCGATCATCTTCTTCGAAGATCATGTCACAATATTTGCATTTCTTCTTATTGTCATCTTTCTCATTTTTCTTATTTTTATCCTTTGTATTTTTTTTAGAAAATAATTTCACAATTATTTACAAAATGAGGATATAAATTAAAGTTGCTATCAACATCTTTTACCAAAAACCTACCAAACCAGAATGAAGGAATGAATGAAATGTTATTACTCCATTACTATCATAGTCAAAGTAGACTTTACCCCATTCAGCTTTCTTAGCTTCCATGTTATAGTTTCTTTCACTTTATCCATGCTTTCGCCTTCTACTAAAGCTACTATATCGTAGACACCATAAACCTGATAAACATGTTTTACTAAATCTATTTTTTTTAATTCATTAACAATTGATTCCTCACTACCCAATTCTGCATTCATAAGCACAAAAGCTTCTGGCATATACCAGATTAGTACCTATAACAAATATAAAAATGTGATTTAGATTCAAATTTATTAGTTCAATGGTATTTGAAAATACTAGATTTCTGGACTTAATTTTGATTCATCAAATAATTTAGCCCTGGCCCATTCATAATCGAAGAAGTCTTCACACCACTCATGAAATGAGGTATCTTTGCTATAAAACATGATATTAAGATCAGGTTCTCCCTTTAACGTCGGAAAGGATATGCAGGATTCTTTTTCGTTAAATATTGTCACCATGTTTGTTTTATCCATCATCCGACGTTCCACTATTCCTTTAGATACAAGATTTTTCCATCCAAGTTTTTTTAATAGTTCATTTCTCCCTTTGGGAATCACAACATCAGCCGGGAAGATATAACAAAATTTAACATTATTATTCACTCTTTCAGCAATGGTTTCGATTAAATCGATTGGGACTTGGGAGATAACCTCCTTGATATAGTCTTGAGAGTTGTGATAAACAGCCTTCCAACGTTGAAGAACAGCCATTACACCCACGACCACTTCACAATTGTTCAAAGAACCAATTCTCTGAATAAATTTCAATGGTAGGTTACTAAGTGTATGTTCTTGGAAATAGTCTTTATGTTTAAATGGGAAGTTAAAGTTTGGAATAAGAGAAACAATAATCTCACCGTACGGAGTCAATAACAATTCGCCTTCTCCTGTTTTTTTCACAAGTTTTGAATCAATTAATCGGTTAATATTACGATGTGATTCCTGCATGGTGGCGTTTAAATCCGTTGCCAGCTGAGATAAGCGACAGGGTTTTATGGATAATTTCATGAGCATGTATATTCGCAGGTCTCCTGCAAGTTCAAAGAAAACTGATTGAAAGTCATCGTCGGCCTGGCTGAGCATACGTTAAATTGAGAGAACTGGAATTTAAACTTGATAATTTGAATGAAGTAAACCTACGTAGAGTATAAAACAAAACGTTTTAATTGGTTTTGGTAATGATAAAATTTGAAGTGCCCGGGTAGTATAGAAATGCATTAATTGCATTGTAAAGTCCGGTCCAGTATGGGGGACTGTCACTCCCTTGACCCGGGTTCGAATCCCGGCCCGGGCGCTTTATATGATTCTTGTTTCCGCATCTGGATTTACCCTCATTATTAATAGTAAGGTTCTTGATAATAGGACATTTGTAAATGGTCGATAGTAAATTAATAATTTTGATAGCACCGTAAATAGAAGTTTTTGAATTTGTGCTATCAATCGTTAAGTAATATTTAACAATAGTATCAATGAACTATACCAGAGGAACTTTGTTGCAGATACATATTTTTTTAGGGTTTACTAAGTATATCATTCTGTGGAAATTCAAGTCCAGAGGATACTGAACACAGAAAGACAAAAAGAGAAGATTAAAACAAATAACCATGCATCGACCAAAACTAATTTGAGTCAATTCGTAGATATTGGATTTAGTTTTAGGATGGAATTGATGGATTCTTTTTGTCCGTCTTGGTATACCACCCATAGAGCGATACGGCCCATCCAACAATAACTAACATGATAGATACAACTTCTGCGTCTACCATAGGATTTCGGAATTCTACTTCATTAGGAGGAGATTGTATATTATATTCCGTATCAGGTATGGAATCTTTAATTACAACAGGAGCTGTAATCGATATTCCTATTACCCCAACCACTACCATGATTAAACCAGCTATTAATATTGGTTTATAACTGACCATGACCATGCAAAGAACTACATTTTTTCCCATATAAATATAACTCTATTTCATTGGATAGTTAAACAAAGGTCTTGACCAGATGCTAGATACTTTATATCTAACTACCCAATGATTTACCAGCATTATAATATAAAAACTGTATGTGTGTTAGTTAATTGCTCATTCTCGCCTAGTAAAAGTAATAAAAGAATATTTTTGATAATATTAGAAAAGTGAACTTGATTATTTCATATCTAACCTGTATATTGTTTTCAGAAAATTCAATCGATTTGAATCTCTACAAAGTGAATGAGAAATATTTTTTAATATACCCAAATTCACGTGTAAACGCAGTTGGCAATAAAATCATTAAGATGTGCCACAAAGTAGCCAAACTATTTCATACTCGGATTCCTAAAATCACTCAATGCAGTAAACGTCTCCATTAATTAAGTTTTTTTATCAAACTAATAACTATTATATCATACTTTGAACCCATTTGATTTCCTAAATAAGATCTATTCCATCTTAACGTAAATCAAATATCAAAATCTACAAAGGTACTTTCTTATGTCGTTTTTCTATTTTTTGTAATTAGATTAATCGTCATATATTGATGGAAACATCAAAATGGTCAAACAATACTGTAAAAGATATTGATAGTTATCTGAGTAACATTACATAGCAAAAATTTTTTTGATACTAAATTTTTACTACTGAAATCATAGTAATTCAAACGTTTAATTAAACCGCATGTGTAGTCAGCTGATAAACCCTTTAGGATACTTTTACTATTGTTTTTCCTAGGAATCACATTTATCAATAATTTTTAAAGTTTATTTATTGTTCTTGTACTATGGTGTCTATGGACAATAATGATAATAAAAATGAGGAAACTTTGGATAGCGACAAATTAAAAAAAGAAATGCTTAAACCTATAACCAAAGCAAAAACCGAAGTAGACGAAGAATTAAAGGAGTTAGAAGTAGAAAGTTCGGGTGGTGGAAAAGACGCTGGTGGAGGGTAAGAAAATCAATCCTACTAATGAAATGAGAAGATGTAGCACATGATCATTGTCGTATAACATGTATCGTTTATCATTTTTCATCTACCAAATCAATTAGCTTTTTCTTATATAGACTTGAGTTTGTCAAGTCCATCTTGTAGTTTTTACTTTTTCAGAACTGGTCACCTGTTTGACCCCATATTCTTTTGTGATCAAAAACATTCACTTTTTCAAAGACTCATCTTCTATGGCTAATCCATTCTCTTCTATTTTTCTGGGATCATGTATTTCTATCTCATAAAATGCCTTAATCATTGAGCCTTACCAAAATCTGACTTCGTTTAGTGCTTACTTTTCGTCTTCATCAAAGGATGTGGGAATAATCAACACTTTTTCTTTTCCAGTCCCTTTTCCCCTTTACTTTATCATGGAGTTCATTTCCCTTTTTGATCTCTGCTCAAAAGCAGGTATCAAACCATCCTTTATTTTACCAGGGTTTATATCATCTGTTATTATCATCTGTTATTAATCCATTTTTTTCTTCTCCAGCCAGTGTCACAGATTGCGGACCCAATGTAACGATGTAGAAAGGAATTACGCAATCAGATTTGTTGTACGAACGGGAATCCTTGACATAATTTAAACCCTATTTTATGAACAATCCAATTCATGATAACAACAATATTAGGTTCTGATTTGTTTATTTGTTTGTCTGTTCACTAAATCAATTGCTAATTCATTTAGCTTTGATAACTTAAATGGTTTAATCAACAATTTAATGTTTTTAGCTACAAATTTTTTCTCACTATTAAAAGATTGTTTAACTGAATCATACGCAGAAATGATTAGAATGGACGCAAATGGATACTTTCCAAAAATCTCATTTGCCGCTTCAAGCCCGTTTTTACCATCTGGAAGTTTGTAATCCAAAATAACAAGATCGGGTTTAAACTCTTCATAGTCACCTAGAACATTTGAAGCGGTGGTGTTTGTAACAGAAATGTGATATCCCTTGTTTATCAGAAAATCTTTATAAAGATTTAACAAATCCTGTTCATCTTCAATGATCATTATCTTTATCACTTCTGTAAGTTATCAAGTACAACATACATTAATAAATCCTAATGTTTATGTTTTATAGAGTATTCTAATCGCAAATTCGGTTTACATAGTTAAGATTAAAAATATTTATCCATCAACTCACGTCTTAAATGATTACATAATTCAGTCGGCCATTAATAGCAACACGCGTTTACTATTCATTTCTGACAAACATTTAGGCTGGAAATTACATTTCAGAAAAATATACTACATCATGCGACCTTGATAGAACCGAGCCATGCTGCCAAAATGCGAGTTTGAAATAAAACACGTAGGGTTTGGTAATTTCTTACAATTTCTACCTATTGTTTATATTTAGAGGCGTCTTGCTCAGAGACGTTAAAATGCAAATTATGTCCATCGAAATTAGAAACTAATATTTTAGGTATCATAAATCTAGTTTTATCGACTACACCTCTCTCTGAAATAACATAGTCTTCACTAATTTCTTGGACCTCTCCTAAATCATAATCATTAATTCCTCTTGCTTCCTTTTTAATTACATCTGACCAGTTTATATTCAGATTACCTGACATACATGGTCATATAAAACAAGTTTTAAATAGATCATATAGTTGAATAACTGTTTTCTTATTTATTTCGCCGGAAGGTAAATCAATACTCAGATAGCGCACTATATTTTTACGTGCATTCAGATCAAATTAACTAAAGAAATTGTTAGTCCAGAGATTGAAAGATAATAAGGCATTGGAATAAAGAATATTATTTACTCCAATATTATTATCGTCTAGTATTATTACAAATTCTTAAATAATTCAGAAGGGGAATTTCTGCAATAATAACAATATAATTGTCCCACAATAATCCAAACAATATCCCTTGGCATGATTTTCGACGTGTACTAACTTAATTATTAGGATTGTCAAGTTTGAAATTGACTTGGAAATCATATTATTTGGGAGGCACTTTCGACTCAACTAGCCAAGACTTTGATATTTAGCAATAAATATAATAACTTCAAATACAATAATAGATTGGTTGAACACAGAAAAAGAAAGTAATATTCCTACACCTGCTGCCTCGAAATCTGTGGAATATGTTCTTTTGGATGGGTTTATAAACGAATTATGGGAAGTGGACTATGAAAACGGAATTGCATTAAATGTCACAGAAATAATAAAAGCAGAACTGGCTGGAAACATAATAAAGTATTCCGGCAAGATTGAAGATTTCCTATCAAATGAAAGAGGATTCAAGAAACTTCACTTTCATGAATCTGTCAACTTTCCTATGCGAGTACATTTTGAGTCTTTAAAGTAAAGTAACAAAAAATCAATATCTATTTAAAATATCGCATCCATAGTTATACTATGTTTTAAATATTTAGACTAAAGGTCTAAAAGATAATGTCATTTTATCTAAAGGTGCTTTATCCGACTAAAAAACAGAATTTTTGAAAATTATGATGGTCCAAAAAAAGAAATAATTATTGTCCAAATGGTGCCTGTAATTCTGCTCCACCATATGTACCTGCTGCATTAGGGTCAGCATCATCAACTGGCTCTTCAGTTATAATAAACTGAGTATAGGTATATGGATTTACCATGTTATCTGAAACTTTCAAGTTACTTCCATCTAATGCACCTAGGCTTAATTTATAGTTGGATCCATCTGCGTCGACCAGCCATGCTTCAAAGACTTTATCCTGTTTAGGCATTGCAGTCATATTTACTGAAATATCTAGAGTTTTATTTTGGGGGTCCATTGAGAGTGTTCCTATCTTTTCCGTACCAAATCCAGGGCCTGGATCTTTCGCTTTATTAATATCCATAGTTACGGGTTCGGCATTGGCTGATTGTAAACCAAGAATCATTGAAAATATAGTTGCAAACACAAATCCAAATAATGATATGTTTGTTTTTGACATTGTACAAGTCTATTGTTCAAACTATAAATAGATCATATAAAGAAAGAACATAAATATTTTTATCTAAAGAATTTAAAAAAGAATTCCCCACATGGGAAATACTTCTGACGCGCCATAGAGGTTACCAAATAGAGTGCCAACAAGACAGTTCTATTAAAAATGAGATAATATATAATGTAGAATATCTAAGTATCCTTTACTTCTTCCTTTATCTTTTCTTCTTTGTATTCGGTACCAATGTCTGTGTTTGGATCTTTTATTTTGTTTCCTATTGCTTTAGCGCCAGCTTTTGTCCTGTCTCCTGCTTCATCAAAGCCTTCTTCGACATTATCTGCTGTATCTCTCACATCTTGTTCAACGTCATCTTTTCTGTTAATAGGTTCTTCCGACATTACAACGTCATATGCAACAAAGTTTTTATTTATAATAAAAAAACGACTGGCAAGATTTGCTTTTGCTTTTTTGAAATCACAGATCTATTTATTTCGATAAACCTATCTTTATTTTTACAGAGTAATCGGTAATATCAATTTCAGCATTTATCCCCAAAGTTTGGTTGAGTAATGATTTAAAAAATCCTGATAGAAACTTTGAACCCTTTCCTTCCAATCTATGTCTAATTACAATTATTTTACACTCATTGGTATTCAATTCATCGTAGGTTCCAATATATCCATACGTACATACTATTTTTTCAATATATTCCAAAACACCATTAAATGTGATATCTTTTTTCCAGAATAGTATAGTATCATTTGGAATGTCTTTGCCCATTTCAAGGCCAAAGTTATATGCATCATCGTCACCTAAACGGCACAATAAAGATTTGAAAACTTCGCGATTTAGAATAAGCATGTCCAATTTTGATTGAAATCGCGTAAATTCAGCATACTGCTTAAGGACTGAATTAATCATAGCATTTACTGATATACCCATTCGTTCTGCCTCTGCATTTAGAATTTCAGAAAGGGATTTATCAATACGAAAGGATCTGACAGTAGACGATGGGCCACCCATGACATTACTTGGCACTAATATCATAAAACTGTAACTATTTGTAACCATTTGTAATCGAAGTAAGAGAAATGCGACATAGTATACATAGACGTCTTATATCTTGCAACACATCATCCGTTGATGTATAATAGTTTAATAGTTAAAAATATAGAAAAATATTCACCAGTACACCAACACGCTGTTATCTACGACTACGAAAAAGGTGAAAAGCTTTGTAAGTCATGTGGTGTAATTGTTCAAGATAAGATATATGATGCCGAATTGGATACAGATTTTCATAAATATAAAAGCGATACTAATACGGTATTGCCTCATTCCATTATTCTTAATGATAAAGGAATGTCAACAGCAATCGCAGATTATGATACCAGTACCTCCAAAAGGTTTTCAAATAGGAAAGAACATAATAAGATAGAGTTCCTAAATAAAATCGTTAGTTGCTCAAACAAGAAGAGAAATTTGAAAATAGTCATAGATCTTTTGAATCGTATAAAAGATAAATTATCCTTGACAACGTTCTGTATTGAAGAAGCACTATCATATTACAAGAAGGCATTAGAAAAGGGACTAATTAAAGGAAGATCAATAAAGGAAATGATCGTCTCATGTGTATATCTAGTTTGTAAGAGAACCAACATTCCAAGAACATTGCCAGAAATCTCCCAAATAGTGCAAGCTGATGAAATCTTTGCCGCCAGATGCTATCGTCTTTTAATGAGAGAGTTGAAAATTACCCATGTACAAGTCAAGCCAGCTATTTTTATAAGAAAGATAGCAGACGAGGCAGAAATTAGCGAGAGAACAGCAAGAGAATCTATAGATTTGCTTTTGGCCATACAAAATGAGAATGTATTCTCGGGTAAGAACTCGCTCTCAATCGCAGCAGCCATTCTTTACGTAGTATGTAGAAAACACAAACAAAAAATATCACAGGCAAAAATCGCTTCGGCTGCTAATATTAACATAATGACTCTAAGAAAAAGACTTTCAGAAGTCAGAAATGTAGTTGTGAATGCATCATTTCTTAATTAGCATCTTCTACTAGTGACATAATCTTATTTTTTTAACAATTACAACAAATAATATTTATGACAGAATTTGGTTTTTTAATAGTAGTTTCTTTTGTTTTGTCTACTAAAAATTTCATTCAAGCACACTAGCCATTGATTTAAATAATTTTCGTGATATCCATAAGAAAGATTGACATTAAAGGAAGACGCAATAAATTTACATCGATTACTTAGAGGGAAAATAGAGATCTCGAGCAGGATATCTTCAGATAATATTTTTGAAATTTCAAAAGAAGAAGGCACAGGAACATTAAGCTCAATCTATACTCCGGGCGTCGCGTATGTTTCAATTGAAATCCAAAAGAATAAAGAATTGGCATACGAATACACCTCAAAATGGAATAACATAGCAATAGTGTGTGATGGAACTAGAGTCCTAGGACTAGGCGATATTGGTCCAGAAGGAGCATTACCCGTAATGGAAGGAAAAGCAGTCTTATTTAAGACCCTTGGTAATGTAAATGCATTTCCACTTTGCATATCTATGAAGGATAAAGAAGAAATTATCAAATTTGTCAAAGCTATTGAACCTTCATTTGGTGCCATCAATATAGAGGATATCGAATCTCCCAAGGTTCTAGAAATAGTAGAAAGACTACAAAAGGAAATGTCGATCCCAGTTTTTCATGATGATAGGCATGGTACAGCAGTCATCACGCTTGCAGCTTTAATAAATGCATTACGAATAGTACAAAAGAACGCAAAGAATGTTAAAGTCGTGATTGCGGGTGCAGGGTCTGCAGGGTATGGTATCTTTAAGATTTTATCTAGGGCAGGCTTTGAAGATATAATAGTAATAGATAAAAAAGGAGCCATTTACGACGGAAGAGATAACAAAGGTAATAACGAAAAATTAGGAAATCTCGAATCAAACAAACAAAACGATCCAAAACGCGATATTAGTGTTATCTTGAATTCCTTTAAGAGAGAAATAGCTTTAAACTCCAATCCAAACAAGATATCAGGTAATCTAGAAACAGCAATCAAAGAATCAGACATCTTTATTGGAACATCAGGGATCGGAAATCTCATGAATTCACAAATGGTAGGATCGATGAACAGAGATCCAATTATTTTTGCATTGAGCAATCCTACACCAGAAATTTTACCCGATGAAGCAAAAAGTGCAGGGGCTAGAATTATTGCCACTGGTAGATCGGATTTTCCAAATCAAATTAATAACGCGGTGGTTTTCCCCTCAATATTTAGAGCATTATTAGATTTAAGAATAAGAAATTTAGATGAAGACATATTGATTTCTGTATCCAAATCTATAGCAGACCTGGTTGATATTAAGCATTTGAACGAAGAATTCATCATTCCTAAAATAAACGATCCGAGGATACTACCGGTAGTTACAAATTCCTTAAAGGAATATATCTTGAATCAAAATCAAACTGATCAGAATACAATCCAAGAATAAGATCATGATTTATCATGAAATGGCGTACTTAGATCCATCAAATAAGTTCAAATTTATCAAACCGGTATTTTAGTTGCCAGTAGTAATATATCACATATAATAATCAAATCTCATTGAATAGGAAAACATCCAAGAATCATAATTTCATGCCCAATGTTAATGCATCAGACCATTTAAGGAGCACAAGAAAAGAAGAAGAAATGAAATATACCAATAATACAGAAAAAGACGAATAAGTATAATTTCATTTTGTATCAAAACTTAGTCCCTAGTGGTAACAAAAACAAAAATGTCGTAATCTTATTAAGAGTTTAGCACATCATCACTAATCATAGTAGTGAACGGGGATTATGAAAAGAGACGACATTGAAAACTCTCAAAACGAAATCATAGATAAAATAAATAATAATCCCAATGGTTTGGATTTCAACAACGATAAAACAGTTATCCTGATTACCGGAGCGAGCGGGTTCATAGGAAGCAGACTGTTGAATGAATTGATTGAAAATAAAGAACAGAAAGATGTTAATTATTTTATACGAGGATTATCTAGACATAAAAATCAATTTGATAATGAAAAATTAAGGAATTCTCAAGTTTCAGTTGAAATTATAGAAGGTGATCTAAGTAATTACGAGGATTGTATAAAGGCATTATCAGGTGTTGATATAGCTTATTATCTTGTTCATTCAATGGAAGGATCATCCAGAAATTGGAAAAAATTCTCAGAAAGAGAAAAAATTACCGCTGAAAATTTTAAGAACGCAGCAAATCAATGTAATGTAAAAAGGATCATCTATCTAGGTGGATTAACCTATGGTAAAGATGCTGAACTATCCCAACATATGCAAAGTAGAAAACAAGTAGGAGACATATTAAAGACATCAAAATCTCAGGTAACAATTTTCCGTGCAGCAGTAATTTTAGGTAGTAACGGAGGATCATTTGAAATGTTAAGATATTTGGTGGAAAGATTGCCATTAATGGTATGTCCTAAATGGGTATTGACAAAGTGTCAACCAATATTCGTAGGCGATGTAATAACTTATCTTTCAAAATCTATGGAGATAAAAGGAACGGAAGGAAGGACCTTTGACATAGGAGGTCCAGATATACTCTCGTATTTAGACATGATGAAGATCTACGCGAAAATTCTTGACAAATCTATCAAGATACTAATAATCCCTCTTTTGACTCCAAGATTGTCTTCATACTGGGTAGATTTAGTAACGCCTATAAAAGCATCATTAGCTAGACCCTTAATTGACAGTCTAAAACACGAATCAACAGTAAGAGACGATTCAATTCTCAAAATTATTCCCACTGAATTAAAGCCATTTAAAGAATCATTAGAATTCTGCATGAAGGAAGAGAAAAAGTACAAGAAAAAGGGTACAAGAAATTTGAAGAAAGAAAGAACATCTCTATCAATAAACTACAAGATTCTACTAATTTCTTTAATATTACTACTAGTTATAGGAACTACCTACTATTTTCTGGATGATAGAAAGACTTTCTTGGAACCTTTTTGGCTATCTATCGCAATCGTTTGGTATATTCTAATTCTAACAGCCATTTACTTTGTACGCTTTGGGGCTAGGCTTGGTGCATTGATTGCTGGAATACTCGCTTGGGGAACACTATTCTTCTGGATCTTAGATAATGCATATATTGTATTTGGACATCCAATAATAGCACAAAAACCAGGAGCAGATGAAACATGGAGAGATATGATTGGAATAATAATTGCAGCGTTTACTATTTTATCATCCCACAATATCTTTCACAAGATTAGACTACACAGCTAATTTCATTTTCCCGAAACTTTGGATCCCAACTGAGGTTTTAGAATCAATATATATCAGGGTTTATCCTGCATCGTCATCTCAATAATAATCATCCCCGACTACATGAAGTTAGCACTAGTTACAGTATTTAGCACTATGTTAATATCTTTGTAATAGCAATTAAGAATATGGTTTTCATACGAGTAAAAAAAGTAAAAGGCTTGGATTATTATTATCTGGTAAAGAGCCAATGGGATTCGAAAAGAAAGATATCTATGCAACATACAATAAAATATTTGGGAAAGGCTGCTGATGTAACAATTGATAGTATTCCTCTAGAATATAAGAATAATCCAAGAATCTTATCCCTGTTAGCATCAGTTTCTCAAGAACATGAAAACAAAGTGGTCGTAACAGCGGCATTGAAAAAAAGGGTCTTTGATGCATTAAAGAATGGCGATATTGAAAAGATAGCAGATATTGCAGGAAAATACAAAGAACAGGCATAGCTTAGCTGAATTTTATGATGATATTCTAAGACCCGTTCTATATGATGTTGGGTATCTCTGGCAAGAAAATAAATTAGATATTGGAGTCGAACATGTCTGCAGCAACACGGCAAACAAAACAATTCACAAGATCACAGATTCAATAAGACCTAATGATAGAATGGAGAATATTATCATATGTACTCCTGATGGAGAACTCCATAATATAGCCTGCAATATCATAGAATCCTTACTATTTGAAAAAGGGTTTCAAGTTAATAACGTATCACCTTCAATTCCAACTGATTCAATGATTAACTATATAGATGAAACTAAACCATTTATGATACTTATTTCAGTTACCCTTAAAGATAACATAGGTTCGGCAGTAAGGCTCGTAAAAAAGATCAGTACAATATTTAGTATGCCTATTTTGGTGGGAGGACTAGCCATAAATCATAGTAGCGATATTGAAAGAAAAAATATAGAAGCTATTAGTCCTTACGTTAGAATAATTGTAAACTCGCCATTAAGTGCAATCGTAAAAACTATTAAAGGTATAGCCAAGGGTAATAACACAAGAAATATCAAGAATTTTGAGCAAGAGTTGGTAGTTTAACTAAAAAATCACCCCTTCAGTAAGACACTGATGGGACAATAGAATGAAAAGTAAAGTCAAACGAACGAAAAATTGACTAATAAACATTTCTTTATTAATAGAGGCCAATGAACATACTAATCAGTCATATAATTTATAAAAAACGTCTAAATACATACACGGATTAGTATTGCAGGTATCGATATTTCAGTATCTTTTTCTTATTACTCGTAAATAATATTTTGCAGCTAAAAACAAACAAAATATTAGAAATTGTCACCAAAATTTTTCATATTGGAATCTACCTGGTCTTGAGGATTTCCAGTCCCTTTCTGCTTATGTTCACTCTTATGAACCCTAGCGTCCATCTCTTTTTCATGTTCTTCACGTACATGATGTAATCTATCCTTTTCGTGAATGAATTCTTTCCCACATTTATGGCATTTTAAGATCAACTTATGATGAGCTGTTCTATAATGATTCATCAAATCTTCCTCAGAACTAAACTTTTCTCCATCAACTTCGCAAGAATATTTTTTATGAAAGAAATCCACACATCTTCTAGTCATAAGATATTATTAAGTTCTTTTATTGCGTATTTGTAACAGCATAGCGACAATAAGAAAAAATCATCATCAATGATATTTCAATTTATGAAATAGAATCTCTTTTATAATAATGGATTTGTCAAATCCATGAAATGAGAATAAAAAGCATTTCTAGATGAAGACAAGTATCTATCAGACTAAGAATTCATGATATTCTAAAATATTACACGAGTAGATAAAGGATCAGCTTATCAGGTTAATTATCCAATCATACATAGAAATATTAGCAACAGCTATGAATGACATCCTAGAGTTCACAGAAAGATTAGTATTTAATTCCTTTCCGGAAGTATCGAAAATTAACCCCCCTGCTTCTTTAGCTATTAGATAACAGGCGGCCATATCTATTGCCCTTATCTTGTCTCGGATATCAATGTATGCATCTATAGAACCACGTGCAAAATAGCATAATTCTAATGCATTTGCACCCAGGTGTCTAACGTGACTAATTGACGAGACCAATTTTGAAATGGATAAAAAATGGTCTTCCGATAGTCCAGAAATATTTAATCCAATCACCATTTCTTTTATAGAAAGTGAAGGCTCCTTCGCAGTTTGGATTTTCTTTTCATTCATAAATGAGCCTGTGGACAGGGAAGCATGGTATAAATCCCCAGATACTAG
Source organism: uncultured Nitrososphaeraceae archaeon (assembly GCA_963850055.1). Lineage (GTDB taxonomy): Archaea > Thermoproteota > Nitrososphaeria > Nitrososphaerales > Nitrososphaeraceae > Nitrosocosmicus. Next base: position 147,178 of record CAWKJS010000015.1, read on the forward strand.
ATTAAATACCACAGCATCAGTAACGGATTTTAAATTAGTATCTGGAGAATAAGCAAGCGAACAGCAGTAAAATGGCAATCCACAATTAGCGTTGGTTGTACCGTCAACCCCATCCATAACAACTAACCCATTATCTTTACCTTCCATAAAACCGCATTCTTCTCCCACAACGTCAGGATTAAAAGAATTCTTCTTTAGAACCTCAAAAACAGATTTTTCGGCAAGTAAATCAATCTTGGTGGATACATCACCGCCTGCACCGATTCCAAACTTTTCTTGTCCCTCAACGGTTCCAATCAAATCATGGGTATTCTTATAAACATTAATAGCACATTCTTTTAATATATCTAGGATCGGCATATTGAATCACAATGATCTTATTTTAACAAGCAAATAAAAACTATGAAATCAGGATTCAGGGTGTAGACAATAAATCTAGAAGATTATATACAAGAATATAAGTTTGATCAAGACTTGTAATCATATATTATTTAATCCCATGATTATAAAATACTCTTAGCATCGATAACTATATTGTACTATATACGTCAAATGAGAATAAAATTGTAAATTTCATCTCTCCGATAATATTCAAGGGTCTAAACTCTATCAAATGATTGAACCTATGAACGGCTGAGCCCCCAGGGTCATCGGTTTTGTATAAAAATTATCTTAATTAGAACCTAATGACAAATAATAAAAACTCCAGTCTCCTATCTACTGTATAAATGCACAGGGAGCTGAATAAATTACAGAATGATTTGACTACGACGACAGATGAGGGGCTTTTAGGTGTGGTCATCGGCGTAACTAAACCAGGATACATTACTTTTGAAGGTAAAGAGCCCGTGGGCTTAGGAGAATACATCACAATAACGAATGGTTTTCAAAAAAGGATTCTTGGCGTAGTGGAATCATGTTCCATCAAGAGTGATGCACTAGATGAGATTTCCAACTTTGAAGAAGCTCTAGAGAGTAAGGTCGTAGCTGAAATAAACAAGAGAGATAAGAGTTTTAAGGTTAATGTAAAAATTCTCGGTATGCTTGATATGTTAAAAAAATCAAAAGCCATCTTACCTGAAATACCACCACTACCAGGAACCGAGATATATAGAGCAAAAAAAGATGATCTAAAGGACATTTTTGATTCCGAGGAAGAATCATGGCTAAAGATAGGTACTCTCTTGAGAAATGCAAATGTAAATGTCAGAGTCAACATCAATAGACTTACAACTAGACACCTAGGAATTTTGGCAATGACAGGTATGGGAAAAAGTAATTTAGTCAGTGTTATTGCAAAATCGATAGCAAAAATTCCGGGCACGATGGTGATCTTTGACTATCACGATGAATATCGCTTTCTACAGGGAGAGAACATAAATTTTGTCCAGGCTCAGATAAACCCAAGATTATTAACATCCGATAAGTTTGGAGAAGTCATAGAAATAAGAGAAAACGCAGACATTCAAAACACAATATTACTAAAGGCCTATGATAACGATGACCTGAAAAAGAAAATAGGGGATGACTTTTGGGAGGAATTAGAGAAAAATGTAAAAGACATAGGTTTTAGGGAGAAGAGATTTGCAAGTTCTGCAGACAGAGTATTAGACAAGATCAAGGAGGCTAGGAGGAGATTTGATAGTATTTTGATTCCAAATGCATCTGATCCTGTTTCTCAAATTAGAGAAGGTTGTATAAATATAATAAATCTGATAGAATTTACTGAGAAACAAGCTAATGTAGCGATATCGTTTTACCTCGAATCAATACTATATCAAAGAAAGCTCTCAAAGAGCCAGAGCTTTAAATCAAACTATGAAAGCACTGACCAAATATTATTTCATAGTCCAGTTATTGTGGTAATTGAAGAAGCCCATGTATTCATGCCTAAAAATGAGAATACAGATACCAAGTATATTGCTTCAAAGGTTGCAAGAGAAGGAAGAAAATTTGGGGTAGGACTAATAATAGTGTCCCAACGACCACGGACTTTGGATCCAAATGTATTAAGTCAAATGGGTTCCTTAGCAATAATGAAGTTGGTTCAACAAGAAGACCAATCACAAATTGAATCATCTAGTGAATCAATAAATGGTAAGATTATCGAGCAATTACCATCTCTTAACCCCGGAGAAGCGTTGTTAGTAGGACAGTGGGTAAATTTACCTTCGTTTGTAAGAATTGATGAAATAGTAGAAAGAACAATGGGAAAGGATCCAGAACCAGTAAATGAGTGGAAAAACATCAAAGAGAAAAAAGATATGTCAATCGAGGACAGTCGGATGTATATCAGAGAAGATTACATAGAAGAGGAATACATAGAATAAGATGATAGAGTTAAATACATAAATTTGTTAGATTCTATCCCCTATCTATAATAATGAACATCGCTATGATTACCAAAACTAGGGAAAGGATAGATTCTAAAGCTGTATGATGAAAATCTAAAAAATTTGACTAACGAGATTTTTGAGGATATATATACATTGAATTTCTTCTTACAAACTATCCCAAAAACTTTTGGTCAAGACAAGACGCTTTTGATTTTTAATGATTTGGAGAGAACAAACAGCGTTTTGGACCTACCTGATAAAGATGCAAATCTAGAAGGTTATGACTACAATGTAAAACTTTTACTGGCCAAGGATGAGAATTCCTATTTTATACAAGAATAGATAACTCTTTTACTTGACAAAGGATCATAAAGAATGAGAGAATACTAAAGTCATTTATTTTTATGTTTCAGGATTATTATATCTAAAACATTTTCTTGCTATTGAAACCTTGCTTATAGAGTGACATATTGGACATTCAGCCCAGTTTTTTCCTCCAGAGTATCTCCAATAATAATTACACTTTTGGTACATACATTGAATCCAAAATGTTTTTTTTGGACCCTTCAACCAGTTTTCTTGCAATGGTTTGCGAGTTCTTCGTGCCTCTCTTGGCAAACGAGATAATTTCATGGTATTTACGACATCTACTATATTTGTTCATGATCTATTAATCTTTTCTAATACGTGTAATCTTACCGAGTTCCAATATTGCAAATGCGAATGAGTATATACATACATCCGCTAACGAATTTTTAGACAACACTCACACTGGAACCCTTCTCAGTCATCTTGAATTTATACACTTGTTCAACCTCAGAATTTTCAAATATCTCTTCATCATGAGTAATAATTATCATTTGGGACAACGGACTCATTCCTTTGCTAAAGACATCTGAAATAATTTTTACAAACGATCGACGTCTTTCCTCATCCAAATTGGTTGTAGGTTCATCTAAAACTATGAAATCAATTTTTGATGATCCCATCAAGAATGCAATTCCCATCCTAATAGCCAATGATACAGCGACTTTCTCGCCTCCACTCAATGATACAGTATCAATTTCTCCTCGCTTTCCATAGCAAAGTACTTTTATTTCTCGTGGTTTTTCAATTAATGTAATTTTTGACAGTCCAACGTTGAAAATGTTGATGTATTCAGAGGCTTTAGTAGAAATCAAGTTTAGTGCCTGTGTCCTTAAACTTGAACTCACGATACCATCCCTGTTAAAGACCGTGGAGCGAATATTTTCAAGATCAGAAATAAATCTTGCGGCAGACGATAGCTCTGTAATCAATGTTTGAAATTCTGAATTTTCTCTTTGAATGTCTGCAATTGTTTTTTCCAATATCGCTTTTTGATTGTGAATATTAACCATTTCTGCTGAAAGCTTGTTTTTGGTTAATTTTTTTTGTTGATAAGAATTTAAATCAACCTCGATTACATCATTTCTCATATTTTGAATAATATCGATCAAGTTCGCAGAATAATCATCTAGTTTGTACGCGGATAGATTGATATTTATTAAAGTATCCAATTGTAGTTTGGATAGGCTCTGGTGATCTTTTTTTAGATTCTCTAGTTTATGCTCTAAGGTATCGATACCGTCATCAATATCAAAATCATAATTTAATAGAGTACGCTCTGCAGATATTATATTTTTCTCTTTTCTTTTGAATTCCATTTCTTCTTTGTTTAGTTTGGAAATTTCAGAGAGTAGAAACTGTTTCTCTTTAATCTTCTTGTCGAGTTCAAAATTGATATGAGAAATATCAAACATTTGGTTAAGTGAAATGATTTCAGAGTTACAAACAGGACACCTGCCATCTTTAATTTGGATTTTTTGAGCACATTCGGTAAACCCTTTTAGCTTTCCTATCTCCCCCTCTACTTTGATAACTTTACTGTTCAATTCATCTAATTCGGAACTGACCATCTGAATAGTGATAAAGACTTCATCTTTGTCCCTCAAAAATCTAACAGCATTTTTTATATCCGCAATCATTCTTTGTGATTTATCAATTTCTGTTTTCAAAGAATTCGATCGTTCTCGGAAATATTTTAATAATGTATTTTCTAAGGATCTGATCTCGGAAAGTTTAGCTATTTTTGGCTCAAGAATTTCGATTTGCTTTTCCAAATCATTTAATGTTTCTGTTTTTTGAGATAATTGTACGAGAACAGTGTTTAATGTTTGTTTTGATTGCAAAAGTCTAGATTCATTATCTTTAGTTTTCTTAATGAGAATGTTTATTTGATTATCGTCATAACCTTGGGTCTTTTCTCGTAGTATTTTTCTAAATTCTTCTATTACAATATGCATGTTAATAAAAGATTTATCTAATCTATCTAATCCGATCATGTTATTTAGTAATTCTTTAAATTCCTTTGGCTGTGAATCTATTATTTTACTAATTTCACCTTGTTGAATAATACCTGCTATTTGCAATTTAGTATAGTTAATCCCCATGATAGACTCCGTTTCATGGATAACTGATTCACCAAGTTGTTTTCGTTCACCAGAGATGATTGACCTGTAGATGGACTTATCATTTTGATCCATCTTCAAATGATTGTTGCTATTTTTAACCTTCTGTTCTAATCTAACCGAGGTCAGTCGGCCTTGGCTATCTATTTGTCTTTTGATCCTATAATTTGTGGGCCCTATAGAGAATTCTAAAATTACAAACGATCCCGTTTCATTATTAACATATCCACCCATCCCTCTTGTTAGCAAATTTTTGTGAGATTTGCGAGTGTGTTCATCGAATAGTGCAAAAGTTATAGAATCAATAATACTGGATTTACCGGAACCATTGTGCCCTACGAAAACTGTAATTCCAGGATGAAACTCAAGAGAAGTATCAGTGTGTGATAAAAAGTTATTTAAAACTATTCTTTTTATCAATTCTAATTGCCTTTCCCATCTATTTTTGATTCGTCCAACTTTTGATAGATCGATTTATTATTTTCAAAAAACTTCCAAACATAATTGGCAATTTGATTATTTTTATCTTTATCAATATTCTTATTGTCGTGGGTGTCATCCTGATTATGAAACATACTGATTAGATCCAATGATAGATGAGTCAAAGGTTCAGAATGGAGAGATTTTAGAATTAATGAAGACATCTCTTTATCCATGTCAAAATCTCCGGCATTATCATAAGAAAATCCAGTAGCGGAATCTTTGTCTAAAATACTCCAATTATAATATAAAAACGAAGCCTCTAATTGCAATAATTGTCTAGATAATATTTTGAGATCTATATCGGCTCCACTTATTTTTAGATCAATTACAGGTTTTTTTGAATATTGAGTCGATTCTTGTACGATATTACCCAGTTTATTATCCAATTCGGGATATTCTATTTGGTATTCAAACTGATGTCGTCTCTTTTCTAGCTTTATCCAATGGGTATTGACGTTTGCAGAGACTTCTGAAAGGTCTACTAACAGAAATCCCTTTTCCACGTCTGAGATGGCTTCGTTATGCCCTAGATCAATCGAACCAGGATAAGCCACCAAACCTTCGTTTAGAGAAGTAAATCTCTTTTCAATGTGGTCGTGATAGTGACCCATAGCATAATAATCAAACCCGATTGGTAAATCATTAGAAAAAATTTCACCTGCAAATTTGTTAAAATCATAGAGGCCTTGATGAAGAACAAGTATCTTTTTTAACCAATGATTTTGAACTGCAGGTTTTTGGATGTCATTTTTCAGAATAGACTCTAATTTTCTAAATGGTCTGATCAATCCATTATCAATATTTGAACGACGTTCCTTATTGAATCCATAGATTAGTAGATTGTCAATTTGAACCGGTGAATCAGGTTTGAGTCTTCTTGCTAATCCCAAATTATGAAATAGGTATGGGAGAGGTACATCATTGGACCTACTTATATCGTGCTCACCTAATATAAAAAATACTGGTATTGATTTTTCTTTTAGTTTTTTTAGCTCTCGGGCAAGCCTAATAATGGCCGCACCATTTGGTTTAGGATTATGAAATATATCACCTGCTAAAATGATAGCTTTTACATGCTCACTGATGGATTTTTCAATAGCCTCTCCAAATACTTCGTATAGATCTTCTTCTCGCTCTTGGAGATTGAATTGAGCATAGCCTAAATGAATATCTGAAATATGAGATATAAGCAACTATGGTTCAAAAGATCAATGCCATATTTTATTTATTAATTGAAATCATTCTTAAAAAAATGCATTCTAACTTTTTAACCGCCACCTGCTCCACCTCCCAATGTACCCCATTGAACTTCTTGATAATTATCAATTAACTCATTTAACAAATCATTGATATCCTTATCTTGTTGTTTTGAGGAAATATACTCGCTTAGCAATGATTGGAGTCTTTTATAAGTAATGTCATCTACTTGCAGATTTCTCATTTCTACCCAGACTATCTTGAGAATTTAATTATAGATATAGATTTGCGCGCGTATTCAAAGAAAGATTTAACAGTAATATGATTTACCTTAAAAACATAAATAATGTCGATTGATTATCCTATAGAGATTTTATCGAACACACTGGGTAGAAAATTTCTCTTAAATATACTCAGATTTGATAACGGTTATTTTATTTCAATATCAGAGAATGAATCAAAGCTTGGTTCTATCTCTGTATCTTTAGCTGTGACAAACAAATCAAACACGGCTAGAGTGATTCAAGACAAGAATGATCAATTATTCATTGACACCCTTTCTACCAGGATTTCCCTGATGAAAAATGGTATCTGCATTATATCAATGTTCACAAAAAATAAATTACATTTAGATGACATGAAAATAATTAATGAAAAGATCCTTTCAGCAATAGAGGAGAAATAAATGGTAAAAAAAGAACACAGCAACAAGGATCGCAAAGGTATTTTGAAAAACAACAATACTAGAAACTTTGATTCAATGTCCAAGCAAAAGAATGTTGAAAATATCACCAGAAAAGAGGACTCAGAATTAAAGCATGAATATGATTTAAGAAGCTTTTTATCATACCTCGAGAAAAGAGGCGAATTAATAACAATACACAAGAAAGTAAAAAAGAAGTTTGAACTTGCTGCAATATTAAGTAAGTTTGATAAGAAAGAGGCGGTAATGTTTACCAACGTTGACGAATCTAAATTCAAAGTTGTTTCAAACATCTTGGGAACGAGGGAGCGCTTTTTTTATGGGATCGAGTCTTCAACTCCAACTAGCAAAATCGATTTATCTAACTTAGGAATCATAGGATCAGAATATTACCCAAAAGAATTTTCTAATGACGCACTATTCCATAGTAACAGTACCAAAAATCTTTATGATCTTCCAATCGTAAGTCATTTTGAAAAAGATGCAGGCCCATTTATAACTTCATCTACAGTATATGTGAAGGATCAGGAGAATGGAAATCAAAACTCTTCAGTTCACAGAATGTTACTGCTTAATAATAGCCAAATGGCGATAAGAATGGTAGAGGGCAGGCACCTTCATAAATGCTTCGTTTACGCTAAAGAGCATAAAGAAGATTTGAAAATTAATGTTGTAGTTGGAGTGCATCCAGCCCTGAATATTGCAGCAGCATATCAAGCAGCACATGGAATTGATGAAATTGCAATTGCAAATTATCTCTTAAATGGTAATCTAAAGCTTGCAAAGAATAATTATTCTGATTTAGTGATACCAAAACACAGCGAAATAGTAATAGAAGGAAAAATACTTCATGACGAAGTATCCGAAGAATGGATGGTCGAGATGCTGAGGACATATGATTTTAAACGAAAACAACCAGTTTTTGAAATTAATAAAATTTGGTACAGAGATAATCCCATATATTATGACATATTGCCGGGATACACAGAACATAGGTTATTAATGGGATTGCCCATCGAAGCCAAAATTTTTAGTTACGTTAAGAATACTGTTCCCTCCACGAGAATGGTACACTTATCCGATGGAGGTAGTAATTGGTTAACCGCAGTCGTACAAATTAAGAAGAGACTAGAAGGTGAACCAAAAAATGCAATTCTAACTGCATTTGCAGCACACCCGTCTCTTAAGACTGCAATTATAGTTGATGAAGATATTAATCCCTGGAATCCTGTAGAAGTAGAATATGCCGTTTCAACTAGAACCCAGGCAGATAAAGATTTTTTAATAATAACCAATGCAAAGGGTTCAAGTTTAGATCCCTCTAGTGATCAAACCAATCTATTAACTACAAAATTAGGAATAGACGCTACGATTTCTCTTCTCAAAGATAGAGAGAGATTTGAGATTGCTAAAATACCTGGTGCAGATAGTATCGATATCAAAAAGTATGTATAAAAAGAAAAAGAAAGATACATACGATCACAAACTTCTAAATAAGTGTATTCATAGACAGGAATCTTTGGGCAGAGATTAATTCAAAAGGATCAGAAATACTCTAAAGAAAGCAAGAATGAAAAAGAAGATTAGAAAATCAGCATCATAAGAACAGATAGAATCACACCATACAATAAATGGCCAATTAAACTTGTGATGGCCGGAGCAAGTCCTAATGGATGTTTAAATGGATCAATTCCGGTTATGGGTCTGTGAATTGGTAGTAGCGTTAGAACCCATAAAACTAGACCATATAGGATGCCTACGAAAAACACCATAGTGCTTAAAAATGGAACCAAATTCAATAAAAAATAAAAACCAATTCCCCCCAATCCGCCATTTACAAAATGAAGAAAAAAAAGTCCAGGAAAATTAATCTGCGTTCTATCAGTTTTAAAAAATTTACTATATAACACCTGATTTTCATGCCATTCAAGAACTCCTTCTAGTCCCCACTTTCTCCAAAAAGGAAATTCGAATATAGACATAATCAGTGTAGAAAATAACCCTGCCAATAAACTTAAAAACACGGAAAAATAGTCTACCATGCGATTATACCCCGGTTATATGGAATATAATGTATTATGTAGAACACAAATTAGTTGGCATTAGATAGAAAACAAGCAAGCAAGCAAGTAGACTCCGGTAAATGTTATTTAGGATCGTAATACGCAGGATCTGAATGATATATCGATCCTCAAACCAGAATATAAAGTGGTCTTATCTTAATATGCATCGGCAATAGAAAACTGCCCTTATCAATCACCAAGCCCAGCCCAGCCCAGCCCAGCCCAGCCCACCAAAACAAATCATGGAGAAATGTTTGGTATTCCATTGGAATCAAACGCACCTATGAAAATCGCACATGTTTGTTTGATAGAGTCTCTACATATTATCAAAAATAGGGTATTTACAACAGAAATAACCACAATCAGAAACTTAATAGTACTATGGGCTTTCAAAAAAACAATCTATTGGTATCTAGCAGGTTTTATAAAAGGATTGAAAACATATAACCCTAGAAAAATAGGTTTTGACTATGATCAAATATCATCACAAGTAATATCAGAAACAATAGCATAAGCAAAAAACTGCGTCATAGGTGAACAAATATCAGAGTAATATAGAAGAATAAATAGTAGGAAATTAATAGTTTAGTATGAACCGCCTGATAGTCGAATCCTACACCAACTCGACAATAAACACAATTTTGGATGACATATCTAAAAAGTACCAAATCGATACATCCAAAGAACAGCTTGATGAGGATATTCCGGTTAATGAAATTAAATTCAAATATAGAACTTATTCTGAAGTGGTTAAAATGCTCTACAAGAGTGCAGGCGTGGTCAACGCAATTTAGGTTCTAACTTTCATTAGTTTTATATGACCAGTAGTGCAGGCTTCTGAACCTTCTTCATGTTCGTGCAAAAGCTTTTTTGCATTTTCCTCAGGTAATTTTTCTGTTGAAATATAACCACATTTTTCACAAATAACAATATAGCTCCAGCCGACCAAATAGATTTCATTGTAGTTATTAGCCCTCGATATTTATCTATATGTGCAATTTACAAGATAAGAATCTGGATGCTTCTCACACGTATGATTTGAAAAAGAAAATACAATTTAAACCAAAAGAATAGGGATTAAAAATTTTAGAAATTTTTTACAAATCAGGTTTCATTTATTTTTTTTAACTTAATAATAAATAAATGATGGCATCTTAATTGAAACTAGCAAACGGACATGGAACTACAAAAGGCACTGATTTCAACTGAATCGAGTTTTGAATCATTAGATGGTAAAATCTTAAATATAGATTTGAGTCTGCTATGTGTAATGAGTTGCAAAGATAGTTTTATTCGATATCCCTTACTTATAGTCACAATAATTATAGGAACAGGAATGGTATTGATGTTTCAAAATTCAATTGCAATAGAAGCAGGTGCGACAACCTTGACACAAGATGATTCAAACATCACCACTTCCACTCTTACCACAACGGCGGCCACGACATCTAATTTGAATAATACATTCCATCATGATTCCGTCAGTGAAATTAATAAACTAACATCGGCATTTGGATTACCATTTTATGAACTAACGGATGCCAAAGATACAGGTAAAGAAGTACTAAATATTGATCCACAGCAAACCAAGGACTCTTACATAGCTCAGGGCAATATGGAAGGCATAGGCAATGTTACTGAATATGGTACATATATATCAACTTATTCATCACCTGAAATTAGCAGCATTGGTAAAGGAATGATAGTTCAAAATGATAATGTAGCAACATTTACTGCTGAGGATATCGGGAAATATGACAACGACGGCAATTTACTATTGAAAGGAACTATGTTCTTCCAATCGGATGATAAAAAAATGGAAAGCATTGACGGAAGGGTAGGACTTTATCTTTACTGGAAAGATACTAACGGTACCGACTGGACAAAATCATGGTTATGGGAATAGACAAAGTTACTTCCAAGATATTCGAGTTTAGAGAAAGATAGATCTGAAAGACAACTAATACAATTTTTTTAATTCTAGTTAATAAAACAGACCGATTTCTTTTAGATTATCCTCATTAGGAGGTTTGGTTATCTAAATATTTATGCGATAAACTATAAATGCAAAACCTTGGTTCTCGTTTAATAATTTCAAATCTCTTTATAAAATAATGTCGAAGATGATCAAAGTATTACTATCATCTTTTGAAAAACAGATTCTCAATAAGTTGCATTTTATCTTGATTCATACTATTTCTATGATAACTAAAGTAATGTCATCTTGAGATCGAGTTCAAAAATAGGGTAATAGTTTAGTAAAATTAATAATATGATTTTTTTGGTGGTAGGTGGTAGGTGGTAGGCATATTTTACATCTATCCTGATATTATATGAAATTAAATTTCTAGAGCTGTACTTTTCATCAAGATCAAAATCGCAGAATGGACAAGTATATCACAAAATAGTGCATTCGATTACACGAGAAACGCCCTGGTTATTTACCCCTTTTTTTCTAAAGTTAATATGGAAAGTATAGACCTCGCAAAAATAATTCCTCCCAAAAAGACCCTAGAAGCACTAGCGATGATAATGTTACTCTCTATTTCAACCGTAATTGTTTCGGGTTTCAACTTGGAAAATAGAATAGCCATGGCGAGTCAACAAACTCAAAAAACAAAAGAATTTACATTGATAGCAGAAGAAACAACACTAAACATCTCTCCGAGTAAAAAAATTAATGCATGGACCTATAATGGTACCATTCCCGGTCCGACTATCCGTGTTACTGAAGGAGATAAGATTGTTGTGCATTTCATAAACAATCTAAAGATATCACATACGATCCACTTTCATGGTGGGCATAATGGAACCGTGGATGGAGTTTTTGAAATAGTCCCTCCAAATCAGACATTTACTTACGAGTTTATAGCTACTCCGGCTGGTGCTTTGATGTATCATTGTCACGTCATGCCAGTGGTTGAACACGTAAGAATGGGATTATACGGAGCATTTATTGTGGATCCCAAAGTTCCATTGCCGCCAGCAAAGGAATTTTTGCTTGTATTTGGAGACTATGATTCAACCAATATACTCACCTATGATCCAGAAAGCATGTTTTTTAATGGATATGAAAACATTCACTATGACAACCCCCTTCCAGTATATGAAAATGAAACAGCAAGAGTTTATTTAATAAACTTAGCTCAACTTCCGGCATATGGATATCATGTGCATGGAACGTTATTTAAGACGTGGATTTCGGGTATTCTTATGAATGATCCTGTCTATACTCAAACTTGGGCCACTGCATCAGGTGATGCGGCGGTTTTTGAATTGAAATGGCCGTGGACTGGAAATTTTCTCTTTCATATGCATGGAATTCCTGAAGAACGAGGATCTATGGGATATTTCAATGTCTCTTTACCAAATGAAAACCTGGTAGACGGAAAAGATATAGCGATTACAAAATCAGTTAGCATGATAGACTGGCAACAAAATCTTACAAAAACGCTACAAAACGCCACAACCATAACGAATCAAACAAAATAACTTTTCTTTTTTTTAAGACGAAATCAACATAAGATTTATTCTATTACTGAAATAGAATCGGTATTATCATAAAAGACGTTGAACACAGAGATCACTAATTTGAGGATAGAATTGAAGAGAAAGAGAAGAGAGAGGAGAGAGAAGAAAATGATAAAGGTATATGGTCGGTGAGAACTAATCACAGTCGAAATTACTATTTATCATCCAATTACAATAGCAGTAAATGGTATCAATTGTTATAACAAAATATCATGTCCAAAAAAAATACCATTACTTTCTGAACTCTACTGTTTTTTCAATAAATGTCTATTTCCTAATTTTTATAATAGGCCGTTTGTTCCTTTTTATTAGTACAATATAGTAGCATACTATCATCGTCACTTTCTGTTAATGCAAATATACTTAAAAAGAGAAACATAGCATGAAAACATCATAAAACAAGAATCTATAGGCAGTCGATTTAATTATTTTAAAATAACTCTTTTTATATATCAATACAAGTCTTAAAATTGGCAGTCAAAAATGAAACTCATACTGGCAACTTTGTATTATAAAAGAAAAAATGGTTGAGTAATTGGGTTGATCGAGGCTTCTAATAATTCAAATTTAAGAAGGTGATCGAACTATAATGATTGGAACTCAAATGAAACTGATATAGTGAACAAATATTCAAAAATAATAATCAAACAATAAAAGGTGTTTATGCTAAACAATGGTATTTAGCCTGTTGGTGTTTCCGGTACTTCTCCACCATTGATGGTAACAGGGTTAATAAGCGTGCATTAGTGAAAATCACCAAGAGTCATAGTCTTAGTACCCTTTCGCAATAAGAAAGCTTAGTAACTATTTGAGGCAAGCGGTAAATATCATATTTTTTCAATGGAAAACATGGGTAAATTAATTACTGGAATTCTTTCAGTTTTTATAGTAACAGGCATATTGGGTGTTTATATCCCAAATGCTTTGGCAACAATGGGCGCACCATTAGAAATTTGTAGTGGAAATAGCGCAGCAGCCCAAGCAGGTAACAGTGCTACTGAGCAGGAATCAGAACAAGGACAGGTCGGAGACACAGGAGCACAATCTATTTCGCCAGAATTTAATGCATTAACAGGAAATAATCTTGGTGTTGAAACACAACAAAATGGTGAGTGTCTACCAACCTTTGAACAACCCCCCACCGATTCAACAGTACCAATTCCTCGAAATTAAAGAGGTAGGATAAGAGACAAAGCCAACTCATTTAATAGATGCGTACAATCTTCTTTTTTTCTTTTTTTTGGTATCAATTGTTAAGTCAATTCTAAAAAAATATTGTTTGATATTCATAACTTACCAACATGCCTATAATGGGATTAAAGATTTTAATTATTCTAGCACAACATCTTTTAAAAGGTGTGAAAAAGATATTTGAACAATGATCAATATTGGAAAAAAAATATTTGAGGAGGTAGATGTTCCAACCAATAGCAGAATAGTTTCAGAGAATAAAGATAAATCAATAATCGAAAGAGAAAGTAGCTGGACGGGCAAGATTAAAGGAATAGACTCCTTTCCAAATGGTACTGTAGTGGGTCATGGGCGCTCAGTTATTTTTGAAAATGGTGTCTCTATTTCTAACTGGCAAGGTATTTGGACTATAGAAAACGGGCAAGAGATTTCGTTTGTTGGAAAAGATACAAGTAAGAATGGCAAATATTATGTACTAAGAACATACTTTACTCATAATGAGGAGTTAAAAGATCTTGATGGCATGGTCTGTTTTTTAGCCGGAGTATTTGATTCCAAAAATAAATCATATACTTGTAGTGGATACAGATTAATCTAGAAATACATTTGAGTTACCAGCCTCACCCGTCTGACGACTGCAGTAAGCATTCTCTATTATTATCATGAGATCAAAAAATAATCTCATGATAAGCAAGTGTTTGACAAATTAATGCTCAAATAATGAACGTTTTTTTTATTATTTGTCTTGACTTTCATTGTCTTTGCTATATCAAGATCAAGGAACAATTATCGTATTAGCAATTCTTGACCGAGATGAATCACATCATAATGCAAAACTAGGACAATTACACCCCTCAACCTTGCAAAAAGGAGGAGCATTGCCCATGCCCATAGCCACATGAACAGATTTCGGATGATTGCATGCTTTACATGTTACAAAATCTTCAGGTTTACTAATGCTCATACATATTGATTAGTTATTATTTTATAAAAAGTATAACCATTTCAGGTGTAACCTACTCTGAAAGTATTTTCTATTAACCATAAATTGAACTACAGACCAAAAAACCAAAAAAAATATGGTTGTTCTTGTGTTCTCCTACTTGTTTTCCTGGTATAGTCCGAACATGTTGCTCCTCACTATCTAAAAATATCTCATAATATCCCATATTCGGGATTTCTGTTTTTGGTACGATGATCTTACCTCCCGCTTGTTCAATTTTTCGAGTATATTCTTCTATTGAATTAACAGTAATGTAATTGGTAACTTTATGTTCCTGAGATTGTCTTTTCATCATTCCTCCGCTCAATCCTTTGTTCCCATTCTCATCTTTTGTCTCAACAATCCAGTAATCTTTATCAGGGTTTTCAGGATTTCTCCATTTCTCCATTTCCCATCCAAATACCTCTTTATAGAATTTCCTTGCCCTTTCTACATCATCAGCAGGGAATTCAAAGTGTTGAATAGTAGGTATCTATAGTTCTGTCTCCTTTACAATCGACATTGAAATTATCTTTGTACATAGTGAAGAATTGTTCACGCGATTTTTACAAATTCAATACTATAAAAACTAGTAAAGGATCAAAGGTATAGTAATTTTGGCCCATACTATTTTCATATCATAATAACACTCTACCACCTACTAAAAGATCTTTCAGTTATCATTGTTCCATATGGTTTATGTTTGAACCAATCCATTGAGCTTCTTGATCTATTTTATTTTTTTTAAAGATAGAATACTAAAAGGAAATAGACTATAGAACTTGCTTAAAAAAATGTTTGCTCGATAAATCGCATATATGTCAGATTCCAAGATTAGATTCTCTCCTCAATCTTGTCAGACTCCATTACTTTGTTTTCTTTCAAGAAAATTGACTTCTTTAGGTCATCACCTAACTATTCAAACACCATCAATAGGATATAGCTTTGATGATTCTAAAGGAGAAATATTCTCTTGCCAATATTTTATTAAGAGTTGAGTATGCATTGTGAAAATAATATGACAAACGGAATTTTAAGATGTCAAGTATATGACACTTTATGGAAAATGTAAACCCTATTCCAATGGGATACGACAGAATAATTCCTCATATTTTTGTGAATGATTCCGCAGCTGCCATCGAATTTTATACTAGAGTATTTGGTGCAGTTGAAGAGTACCGTCACTCGATTCCTGGAAATAAGAATAAAGGAAATAAAGAAAAGATTGTTCATGCGGTAATAAACATAGGAAAATCAAAAATCATGCTGGCTGATGAATTCCCAGAAATGTGTGATGGGCACGTCAAGGCGGGCGAGAAAATAGGAGCACCTAATACGATAGGAGGAAATTCAGTATTTCTTAACATGTATTTTGAGAATGTTGATGATATCTTTGAAAGAGCTAAAATGGAGGGAGCAACTGTGATTATGCCTTTAATGGACGCGTTTTGGGGAGATAGATATGGTCAATTTAAAGATCCATTTGGACATGTTTGGGAAGTTGCCACTCACAAAAAAGATATGACAAACAAAGAATTAGAAAGTGCTGCTAAAGAATTCTTTGAAAAAATGGGAAACATGAGCTAAGAAATATACTTTTTTTTCCTCAGGTATACTAACAACTATAGCAAAAAATCCATCAAAATCAATACGCGTATAGAATTATTTTAAACCCGCATTTCTTTTACAAGATTTAGACAAACATAACATTACGCTAAGAGAATGCCTGGGACATTTGCCGGGATGACATTCCTCCACTCAAATAGACAGAACAAGTAGTAGACACAGGCACAACGAGAGATATAAATAATGATTTATTGGTATGGAAAAAGTTAAAAAAAGGAATTAGATCTAAAAGCTTTTTCTGATCTAATAGTTATGCGGAGGCAGTAGTTACTGCAGGTTGACTATCAAAAAAGAGAGCCGACGAAGAAGATAAACACTCTCTCTGAGCACCATCACCACTTTCTACTGCATTGACTTGCTGAATTGTAGAAGAAACATTGATTGTTCCCGGGGTTATTGCAACTATTGAGAACAATGTCACGACTGCCAGAAGGCCAAGCCCCAAAATTTTTGGACTATTCATTATACAAATAAACCCATATGCCAATATTTAAAATTGATGGCAACCGATAAGAGATTTTTTCCTTCTGGAACTGGATAAAATATCTCTAAAAAATGAAATTTTATGTTTATGCATGTAGGTCCAAGGACATTGTTATTAGTTCAAAATCCATACCAGAATATTTCTGCTATTTTATTAAAGGGTCATAAGTATATGTCCCTTCCAAACAATAGCTCAGCTAAATAAACCATGCAAGCTAATGTTTTTTTAGAAAGTCTTGTGAAATTGATTATATTGACATGTTTCCAACATGCGTGGATGTCATAAGATTCCAAATAATTATTCCATTTGATAAATGAAATGCGGTATTATGATTCTCTTTGAGCTTCCTCACATAAACAATATCTATTATAGATTATGATGCAAAAAACATACAAAATTTAGGATTCATTCTTTTTGTTTCAGTCTGGAAATGAAATTAGATAGTCTAAAAGGCATGGTTAGAATATCCTCCTCATCAATCATTGCAGACTTTAAGACATTCTTTGGTAAGTGCTCCATCGGAGTTGTCGTAACCATAATTATTCGTTGAGTAGGACTTTTATCGTGTATCATTTTAGCCAGGTCAAGACCACCTAAACCTTTTAGATGAGTATTCAAAATGACCGCGTCGTACGGTTTTCCCTTGTTTTCCTTTTCAAGAAAAATTTTAAGGGCAGCCTCGCCATCAGAGACTGTAGCCGACCTTACTCCCAGAGTTTCTAGAAATGCCTTAAACAAGGATAGTATATCGGGTTCGGGTTCTGCAATTAAGATTTTGCTAGGTTCGAATTCTTTTGATAAGAAATAATTGGGCTTACTAGTTTCTAATTTGTTTGATGTTCCTTTGTAATCATTGGATAAGCTGGAATCTGCAATAGTTGTAGCTGAATTGGATGTTTTTTCTTTAAACCCTACAATCTCAGCGTAATCTTTGTAGAGTCTTTCCACAGGTTCTTGTAATGGTTGTTCCGGTTGGATTTCACATTCTACAAAGTTCATAACCATTTCATTCACCTTAGGCTATAAAGATATAATCAACATAGCTTAAATAGCCAGTATAGATCATTTAATCTCGAATTTTTTAATATTTACTTATAGTAAAAAACCTCCAAGTGGAAATAAAATAATATATACTAAATTTTAATAAGCTTTAGGCTAAGTTATACTTAACCTTCTCAATATTCTATAACATAATTTTGGAAAATTGTTAAATCTGAATTTGTTCAATATGTAGATATGAAGATACGAGAATGTTGTGATGGAATGAAAACTATGATTAGAGAAAATACATTCTGGATATCCAATATCAGTGAAAAAGGATGGATAAAGGTACTAGAACATGATGGCACAATGGAATTGGGAACAAATCCAAAACTTCATAATTATGATATAACACATTGTCCGTTCTGTGGTGTAAAGATAGAGGAAAAAATGGATCCAACTAATGAATCCACATGAATATCAAAATTCATTACATTTCCTAATAAAACCAGAAAATATGCTTTACAAACATCGAGGTATTTCAGAGAATAATGAAATAGAATCATCTTTTTGTTGTTTCTATCTCGTATGGGATTCTAACCATGAATATACATCTGCTAATACATTAGAGTCTAACGGACCGACCTTAGTTTGCCATTTCGAAGAAGGATAAAAAACATGGCCCAAGTTTGGATATGTTTTCAATTCATGATTAGGATGTCCATTTTTATCTAACACCTTTTTCTATAAAAAATGTGAATATAAAAATGCGACCTTGCAATATTCGTAAAACCAATAAACATGTAAATTAAAAAAATGAAAATTTGAGAGTGATTAATTATCTAATCTCTACCAGTATACATCGCAATCACTTTCCCCTTCAATTGAGTTCCCAGTACATCGTCCTCCTCCACCATCTTAGGAGTTACCACCACTTCTTGAAATTCTCCAGTTTCCTTGAAAGAATATAATGTGCCCAGGTTCGAAATAAAAGAAAGAGAAATATCTATAAATATAAAATCAATTACAGTATCTACATGCTTTTGCTATTTTACCATTAGTTTGATTATCTTCAATGTCAAAAAATGAAGTTTGACTTTGACTGGATCTAAAATTGTTGAGCAAATTGTCTTAATAGTTTACCTTGTCAGCATTTTATAGTTTATTAGTTATTGAATATGCAATGAATACAAACAAAATGATGCTTTTTAGTATCTCATTCTTTTTGGCCGCAATATTACTTTCCTCAGGCAACGCATTAAGCCTCTCGTTTGCTCAATCCAACACTCTAAGCCAATCAAACGATGGCGGTGAAAACCAAACGAATACTGGCAGTGATAACAACAACTCAGACCAACAGAATTATGATGACTTCCAGAGCTGTCTTGAAGAGGATGCTGGGACTGCGGGATTCGCTACTGAAGACCAGATAAGAGACTGTTTTGCCCCAATTTATATTGGCGGAAATAATGACGATAGCAGCAGCAGTGACGATAACAGCAGCAGTGACGATAGCAGCAGCAGTGACGATAACAGCAGCAGTGACGATAACAGCAGCAGTGACGATAGAGCAGCAGCAGCAGTGACGATAACAATTAATTGAAATAACCATACTGGGACCTACCCAGTCAAATAAGGTCAATTTATTCAAATTTTTTCAAAACTAAGCTATTTTCTCCAAATGTTATTCTAAAGTTGAGACTCTTTTCAATCAGATATTTTTGCACTCACGATTGTTTGGATTATGATGGAGAGGATGTTATTAAAATGGATTGTCTAACACCGACCTGTGTGTCGAATAGCCTATTGTCAGATTCCTCAATATGTTATTATAGATAAATATCCAATGTTATTTACTAGTGCTAGGGCTGCGGCATTGACAAATGAATCAAAAAAACTATGTGCTCCATGTATGAATGACGTTACAAATAATCAAAGTTTAAACATCAGTAAGTAATTCACTATCCTAAATCTGATATAGGAATGGTCACCGAACCACTAGACCGCTCCGTGCTGTCACACATGCATCATCAACTCATAATATTAGAAGAGGATACAGATGCAGCTACTGCGGTCAAACTAATGCATGATAAAAAGGCCGAAGCAATTATTGTTAAAAATAAAAACGATGAATACGTCGGCATTATTACCGACAGCGATATACGGGATAAAATTGTCATGAGAGGTGAAGATTCCGACCGAGTACCTTTAAAGACAATTATGTCTTCTCCAATCTTAACAATATCTGCAAAGGCTACTGTGAGACAGGCTTTGGAACTTATGAGGCTAAACGTGGTAAAAAGAGTACCAGTCACAGATAATATACATATACTAGGCATTGTTACACAGGAGGGATTAGCTAAGAGGTATTTTATTATTGTTAATGAGGTAAGATTTTGTATATTATAGCACCTTATTACGTTCAATCTATTTAACCATCACAAACATCGTTGGCTTAAATAACTCCAATACAACTATTTTTTTCAAAGTCCCAAGTTTAGATATCCTCAAAACCATTTTTTATAATCATTGGTAGCGGTTTTCAGCCGTGGGATTTCTACGATGGATGGTGGTCAAACGTTTGAATATCTAATTCCTTTTTTATACCTTTTAATATTATTTTCCAGTTTATACTGAACCTGTTAGTCGAAAAACAATGAAAATGAGTGTTCAAAAACTAGTATAGTTTAATTTGCATAAAACCAAAAATAGAAACATATTCTCATTCAATGAATATTAGTTTTCTTTTTTTCTTGTCTGTATTTACACTAATAATCAGGTCTATCATCCCTATCAAAAACAGGCCCAATAGAAGCACCGCGGCCATCTCCTGTAAATGTTCCTCTAATCTTTTCAACGTCCATAGTATCTGATAAATATTTAAGCATTTGCAGATTAAATCGATGAGCCACTACTATATGAGTTCCCTGATCGTAAAAAGCAGGCATTACTCCCAAGCCCGAGGTAATAATTAATTTTATTTCATCTTTGTCTGGTTTCTCTTTAAGAAATATTTCAATGGTATACATTGGTGAATCATCCTTTTTCATTCGATGAAGCATGTCAATAATCAATCTCGGGTCTACTTTGGGAAGTTCTAATATCATTGAATTTTCAAATTCATCAAATTTCCTTACGATACTGTCAATGCCACTCATCTCTTTTTTAAATACATAATTTGTATAATAATTTATCGAATTATAGATATCAATCAGTGAAAGAAAGTACAATTTATGAATATTTTACGATCCCAGACCTTTTTATCAAAAAAATAATTATACGAAATCCGTCAATTTGATCAGTAAAACATTCCAAATGTTATACATTCGATAGAGTTTTGCTTCAAAGCCTGAACTATTGTAATCATTATTATTTTCATTTTCATGAATGTTTCTTGACAGCAAAATCATATTTTTTATAATACTAAATTAGCGATATCACCATGATAATTAATTTCAATTTTGGATTTAGTTCATGTGGTCACTTCAGCGCCACGACAATTATTTTATTACCTTTTTTGGTCACCATATTTCTTATTCCCAATCAGATGTTCCTCTTCGTCTCGGTCATAGGAAGTTTCCTTTAGTAAAATGTACTTCGATTCAGTGGGCGTTAATCACCGATCTTTACTAATTTTCTTTTTGGCGCTTCAAACGATCAAACGATTATTTTTCCATATACGGATTAGCAATAAAATCCAGATTATAGATACAACAGTCATGAACATAATAGGAAGAGAAAAGTTCATAGCAAGCGAATCTCTTGTTCCCTCAAGTAGGGATGACCTAATATTGTCTTCTCCTTCTTTACTATATGGTTTATCTGAGAGAGGATTAAGTAAATTTTCAACTGGTGCATGTTGATCGGTTAATATCGGAACATCATTCAGGGCAATTTGAGAGGTTTCTAGAGCGTAATCTCTGTAATCAACTTCATCTATTATTTTAGTATTTATTTCTTGAATATTGGCTATCTCAGTTTTGTCAGAAATATTGTTCTCAGCAATATATTCAGTTTTTACTGATGCCACTATGATATTCTGAATGGCCTTTGAATAGTCAGTCATAAAAACATACACCTTCGGAAAAACCTCTAAAAATGTCTTTAAGTTCGCCCTGTACAGATCCGAAGTAGATTCTTTGTCATTTGGTGAACCAATGTGATTAGATATTACCACTCCGCCCTTTACCAATTTATCAAACAGTAGATTATAGAATTCTACGGTCATAAGATGAAAGGGAACATAAGTCTTTGAAAAAGCATCCAAAACTATCATATCATATTTTCCTTGGTTATCATCTAGAAATTTACGTGCGTCCTGAATATAGATCCTTAGTTGAGGATTTAATTCATCTAAAAAAAAGTATTTTTTTGCAACCTCTACTACTTGAGGATCTATCTCCACCACATCAACTGAAATATTCGGATAATGCTGCATAAAGTATTTTGGTCCAGAAAACCCTCCGCCCCCTATGAATAATACCCTGGTAGTATTATCGTTCAATAATAGACCAAGTGGAAAAAATTTTGTATAATCACTTTCAAGAGAATATGGATCTGATTTGTCCATTATACTATGAGGATACCCATTCAGGAACAAAGCTCGATTATTTATTGAATTGTAATTATCTATTATGTCCAAATGACTATACAATGTTTCAGTTTCATAGACAAGATGACCCGGGTGAAGGTGGAAATTTTGGAAGTCCAAGGATACTATCTGCATATCGTTGAACACTAATGAAAAAGATAATACTATTAAAATAAAGAGAGCAAGTATTTTTGGAATCAACCTTAAGCCAACTAAAGACGATACTATCAACAAAATGCCTAAACCATAAAAGACATGATCAATTTCAGTTAAGGGAATTACTACGAACACAGTAAGAAATGTGCCAACGATACTACCGATTGTAGATACTGAATAAAGATTGCCTGAAATATTTCCTAGTTTATCTAGAGATGTAGTGGCCAGTTTTATTGCATATGGTGAAATCATTCCAAGCAAAAGAGTTGGAATTAAAATTAGAAGAAATGATGTAAATAATGAATTAAGATTGTTGATATAATTATTGTTGCTGTCATCTAAAGACGTGTCAAGAATCGTAGTGGTAAAGTCGATGATTAAAGAAGAAATGAATGGAATAAAAAGAACGTATAACCCAGCGGAGAACAGTATAGAACAGAATTTTTCAAGATTGGGGTCTTTGTCTGCCAATCTACCCCCAAGGTGATATCCACCGCTCAGGCCAACTAAAACAACTCCAATCAAGCTTCCCCAAGTATATATTGAACTTCCAAAAACGGGGATTAATAATCTACTAGCAGCAAACTCCATAGACATCGTTGTAAGGCCTGCGATAAATACAAGGATTAAAAGTATTGTAAAAGCAGATAAATGCGCCTTTAGTATCAATATTAGTTGCTTTACTTACTATTGGACTCTATTTATCTTCTGTTATATTAATAAAGAGTCAAATTTCACTTCAATTCTTTAGTTCCGTTTATTGTGAGTTAATATGACTGACAAAGGTCAAAATAAGACTATGGATTAAAATTATCATACTAGATATCTTTTTTCTCGGCTCTAAAGAATTAACAAAATTTTGATACAAAAGTCTAAGATATTATTCAATTATGAAATGTCTTATTTCTATTATTACATAGGGCCAAAAAAATTTACTATTTCTTACTTTAAGAAAAAGGCTGATGAATACAATACTCGAAAATTGGATGAACTTGACATGTAATAGAGTTGTTTTAAAATAGAATACTCTACATGTGCAAAAAAAGTTTCATTCTTTTCATCAGTAACCTGTTAAAAACCTATGAAGTTGATAGCAAAATAAACTATTCAACTAATATTATTTCATTAAATTTCTATTTAGACTCTACTGAGCCGTCAGGATTGGGAATAAACTTATCAATGTTAGACTTCTTATAATATCCTTCATTTATTCTAGCAGCATTAGATAGGTAATTGTCTTTAATGAGGTCCAATTGGTTGATCATTGATTTTTTTGACTGCTCATTTAGAGTTAAATAATCTGATTCCATCTTTTCAATATTTTTTGCTATCTCGCTATTTCCAAACATGTTAGAATAGCTTTTCATTATAGAAGCATTCGTTTTGATAATTTGTATATGCTGAAGATATGCATTTTCAATCATGTTTCTGAATTGAGTATAATTTAATTCGATCGATTGTATATGCTGAAGATATGCATTTTCATATATGTTCTTGAATTTTTCATTTGCAGTCATAATACACAGTCTAATTTTGTTCTTAAGAATAATTATATAAATATTGTTATTTATTAATTGGGCTCTGTTCACTCAAGCATTTTCGATTCACGATTATGATAACCACAAACAAGGATAGTCTGAAGTATCTTTACCTTCTACAAGTTCCCAATCAAAAATTGAAGAACAAAATCCTTTTAATTGTTCAATATTATCCGGTGTTAATTCAAAATAGTTAATTGTGTTTAAGGAATTGTTTGACATCTTAGATTTCAGTATGGTGATTAACTAGATTCTAGTTCTTGCTCTACTGTTTGTGCTACTTGCTGTATTCCTTGTCTAATTTTATCTTCTGCTTGACTTCCAGTTCAAAAGTTAGTAATCTTTCCAGTTGTGGGTAGTTTGTAGTTTATGGTCTGATTTACT
This sequence comes from uncultured Nitrososphaeraceae archaeon, assembly GCA_963850055.1. GTDB lineage: Archaea > Thermoproteota > Nitrososphaeria > Nitrososphaerales > Nitrososphaeraceae > Nitrosocosmicus. Next base: position 171,913 of record CAWKJS010000015.1, read on the forward strand.
GCTGTAGTGTTACCATCATTGCTTTGAAATTCTTGAATACTTTCCCAACTTTGAAATGGGCTTTCTGTTTGTTTTGTGACGAGTTTTTTATTTTATTCTTTTTGAGAGATGTCTAGAATCATCTCATCTCTTTTGCCCATATACTCTCCCTCGACTTTCATTTCAAAACCTTCTACGCTTTTTTGTCCCAATAGGTTTTCTGATTCCTCTGAGCCATAAAACTATTCATGAACTGCATTTAATAATCAAATCTCTAGCGGAACTCCTAGGGCCATTTTAGATCCTTTAGTAAGTTGACACTCGCATCGAGAAAACAAAATAAAAAGTTCACATATGGCACAAACTTATTAGTTCAGGGATTAAGCCGATTCACAAGAGCCATAAACATCTGTGAAATTGATATATATCACCTGTAATAACACAACATAAGACATGTTCTCAATAGTTTTTGCAGGATTGATTTTTACGCTTATGATTCTAACTTTATCGAAAGGAGTGGACCATGTCTTTGGAGACAGTGTAATTTCGACCATTCCGGTAGAAAAATTTCCTCAAGCAATTGTATTTAATCCAGCTAACGAAAATATTTACGTAGCTAATCGTGATTCAGGAACTGTTTCCATTATTGAAAGTACTAATAATACTGTAATCAACAATATTGACGTGGGCATGTCACCACAAGCAATAGAATTTAATCCAGCTAACAACAACATTTACGTAGCAAATACGATTTCTAACTCTATTTCAATAATTGACAGCAATACTAATACAGTTATAAAGGAAGTTGATGTTGGCCGTGATCCTGTTGCTTTGGAATTTAATCCAGCTAACAACAACATTTACGTAGCAAATACGATTTCTAACTCTATTTCAATAATTGACAGCAATACTAATACAGTTATAAAGGAAGTTGATGTTGGCCGTGATCCTGTTGCTTTGGAATTTAATCCAGCTAACAACAATATTTACGTGGCAAATCGTGATTCAGGAACAGTTTCGATAATTGGAGGATCAAATCAAACATTACTGGGCAATACGATGGTCGGTACCGAACCTGTTGCTTTGGAATTTAATCCAGCTAACGAACAATATTTACGTAGCTAATCGTGATTCAGGAACAGTTTCGATAATTGGAGGATCAAATCAAACATTACTGGGCAATACGATGGTCGGTACCGAACCTGTTGCTTTGGAATTTAATCCAGCTAACGAACAATATTTACGTGGCAAATTACGGATTCCGGAACAGTTTCGGTAATTGGAGGATCAAATCAAACATTACTGGGCAATACGATGGTCGGTACCGAACCTGTTGCTTTGGAATTTAATCCAGCTAACAACAACATTTACGTGGCTAACGTGGTATCAAATTCTGTATCCATTATAGACAGTATTAATAATGATGTATCAGAAACTCTAAATATCAATAATGTGCCCTTGGCACTGACGTATAATCCTTCAAACAATGGTACTTACGTAACGGGTACGCTCACTGGTACTGAAGGCTTAGTGACCCTAATTCACTAATTTGCATGCGTTTCAGAATGCACATTTAGAATTATGTATTTTTGATTCAAGATCGTATTGAAATCTCACCCCATTTTTCCTTTTTAGAGTGAATAAACTAAAAAACTTAATGTGCTTTTGAGGCGCCGTTGACTTAATTATAAATCTATAGCTTGAAGATACTCTATTTCAATCATGATTAGTGAAAGAAAGAAACAGAACATCTCCGTTGTATTTAGAATTTAGTCGGTATTTGTACTTTCTTGGTTTGTCAACCAGAGGTTTCCAAAGCAATGTCCTTTTCTTTTGGAACAATGTCAAAAGAAGCCATGTCTTCTTAGCTTAAAAATGGAAGTGGATTCAGAAATACCATCCTAAAAAAATATTATCTAAAAGGAAGAGGATGCCAATTCATAGTTGATGAAACATTAGTCAAGGTGGGTTTAGAATATATTTTGTTATGGATTGTGATAGAACCAAAAAACAAGGAAGTTCTCACACTTTTTTAGGTAATAAATCCAAAGAGAGAAACATGCCTATTGCTGAAAGGTTTCTGTCAGGTGTAGTAAAGATTCACGGCAAACATCCTCTATCGACCAACGGTGGAAATTTACCCAATGGTTTGCAGGTTTCTTGGATTAAAACATCATCTACATTCTTCTTTAGAGAAAAAGTATCATTGAAAGAACTATGCAATACATAAAGGATAGAACTGAAAGTTTTGATGACTACTTTCCTTGTCGGAGGGAAACTGTAAACTAAAACATGTTTTGCATTGGAAGAATCCATTTGTCATATCATAACAAGGAGATGGATAGTTTTCGCTTAAGTTAACAGGACCGGTTGGCCAATAGGATTACTATGACCATTGAAGTATTTTTACCTTTTTTTGTAGGTTAGGTAATTAGCAATTCAGATAAGGAAAAATAGATCCGGACAGTTAGTATGGGTAATGAATACTAAACAGCCGAATAAGAAGAAGAACGAGAAGGCGGCAGTTAACGGCAAACTTAAACAAATTATCATATTACCATTAATAGCAATACTAATCACTACTACTGTCCTATTTGTTCCAATGGGCCAAGATCGGTATGCATACCCTCAAAATACCACAAACAACTCAACCTCAAATACGACAAGTATGGGTGTAGACCTGGTAAACATTCATCCCTCCCCTTCAAATGTAAAGGCCGGCAACACTTTTGAACTAATAGCAACAGTGGTTAATAATTCACCAGACACAATCATGTTACCTGCTGGGCGTTGCGATTCACCTTTAACTGCGTTCTTTATGGCAAATGTGGCTATAAGACAGGATAAATTCCAAGGCTGCAACGCTACTTCAACCCCATTCGAATTAAACCAAGGAGAAGAAGTTACGGTGGCCGGTCCAGTTCCAGGGACACTATACCAAGCAATCAAGGCTGGGAAAACTCCAGCGACCGCTACTGTTTATTATCTAACAGAGAATATGCAGCCGGGTAATGTTACGAAATCTTTTGTATTTACCATTAGTTAATGCTGAGATGGATTTGCTTTGATAGAAAAAGACTAAAGATGGTTTTCTTCTAAAGTATGCAGACAGTGGCAATTTATAGAATAATCAAATAGAAGTTTCGGATGTTCCCCAATTTTCCCTACTTTTGTTTATATATTGTATTACCCATCACCACGTGATGAAGAACAATATTGTTATAGAAATGCAAGGTGCGTTTATGTCATTTGATGCAGTACTATTAGTGCTTAATAAGATCCCACATTAATGCCAAAGCAGCTTTGTTATCTCTTACAAGGTTCATATTTTATTATAGATAAAAGTTCATCCATTTTTAGCATCTTTCATTTTCATCTGAAATAAATGAGAGAAATACTTCAGTTTCATACATCCGTCAAATTTCTAAGAAAAAGTTGCAACTTCCAACTTGTATATTACCACAATAATTTTGGCGTTTAGAGACAAATATTGTATTAATCAATCAATAATGCAAGATCAACTATTTATCCTTGGACGCACATATTTTATGTCCCAGTTGATGATAATAAATTTGATAAAATCTCTAGTCATGATTTCTATGCTTATGATCTATCTAGTCGGTTTAGTAAATGTAAATGACCATAAAGTATATTCCATGAATGCCTCTAATGAGATCGACAAATTGTTTCAAAACCTTACTCCTGATTATTTAGGATTCAAGGACTTTAATTTTAACGGCGAAGTGGATTTACTAAAGAACATAAGCAATTTATCGAACCCTTTTTCCTGACTTGTTGTTGAGATTGTTGCTCTTGTTTTTGTTCATCACTTCCAGTTCAGAAACCCAACTATCAAGAAAATCATACGAAAAGAGGATCTCTCCTCGTCGAACCACTGAGTGATCATGAGAAGGCCGGTCAACCATTGAAAATGTAGACCCAAATCTAAGCCAATATGTTGTGATATGCGACAAAGCACTAATGATATCTAAAACAGATAGGTAGCAATCATCAAATACAATTGATAGAAATAGACAAATTTAGAGAAGGCGAAATCTAAACTGATATGACAGCCATGAGTGCTATTCATGTTGTTTCTATTAGAGATTTTATTTCAGCGGATCTAGATATTAAAAAAAGTGCGATGACTTTTGTTGAAAAAGAGGTGGAGTATGCCCCTTCAGATGATATTATAATTGATTTTTCTAATGTCAAATCAATTACTCCCGAATTTGCCCACCAATATTTGATGAGTAAGCGCAAAATTAAAAAGGAAATTCACGAAGTGAATCTACCTTCACATGTGGAATCAACAATCAAAAAAGCACAGAAATCTATCGACAAGTAATGTATTCTATCTTGGCACTTTGCAGCTATTTTAGTATAATTAGCTTACATGAATTTCTAATTTACTCGTACATTTGAGGATCTTCCTTACATTAGACTTAAAATCTTTTTATAATTGATATATTCATGACTTACATGGCAAGCAATAAGAATTTGAACACTAGCAATTCACATACTTATGGATGATGTTATGACATTAGCAATGATCTCAGGGTATTCAAATGGTTGTTCTTAATTCGTGACTATGGTATATTTTATATCCTTGGCAAAATTAGGTTCGGCACAACCTGGATCAAGACAAAGCAAGCTTGATTTGAAATGAATTTGGTATTAACATGGCTTAAATACATCGCTTTAAGCCAAATTATCTAATTTATTCTGGTTATATACTACTAAAGCAGAGGATCGCTTTTATGGCGGCATTTAATACCCATATCTAATTCTTGACATGATCTTCATTACATCATATTCTCTCAAACCATACTTACAGGTAACATCAATCTCAAAATTGATTAAGAGAAAATGAATAAGCATCTGAATACCTCATTTGATTATCACTGGCATACTAATGTGCTAAACTCAGCGGAGAATAGTTGTATTGCATAAATGAAAAGGTTACATCATATTAATGGCTTTGTAATCAAAAGAATCATAATTTGATTTACGACAGTACCCATACAAGCGACCATTATTACGAATACTTTATGAACTTAATTTCATTCTTATTGTACACAAACAAACATCTGCTTTGTTGCTCCAAACCTCAATTATCATGACAAAATTGATCAAAATAAATCAATTGAATCAACAACAGATACTTTTTCCATTCCAGGTAGATATTTCCCAGTTTGATAGATAGAGAATTAATCGCAAAATAAGATAAATAATTATGTGTAGACCTTCAAAATAATTTAGGACTGTGAATAAAGATTTAGAAATAACAAAAAGTATAATGACTTATATACATCTGATCTTAGGAAACGAACCTGAGAAAAATCATACTTTTAACTCAATACAGGAGTTATATGATAAAATAGATGCAAGACTTGAGCCCTATGATACAACCGAAGAAGCAAGTTATCATAGAAAGGAACTACTACACGCATTTAACAAAAACATTGAATGGATGAAAGACAGAAAAATAATCATTTCCAATCATGATAAGAAAAGTGGCACTTTAGGTATTAAAATAGATAAAGAAAAGTTGGTAAAATACATTGTAGATCCCGAGATATCTTTGATAGAAACAAATGAAAATAGTGATAGATAAAATAAGGCATTGTCATTACTATTGCAAAATTATGAATTTGTCTATCCTTTATACCACAAAATTTGCTATCTTCTTGCAAGGGTCAATAGGTAACCCAATCCTATACTATTATCAAAGACATATGGATCTATTGCTTTCAAGAAATCATCTCTAAGTGAATTGATTTCAATAGAATCGCCGCGATTCTTTAATATTTGAATAGTATTAATCAATGGTCCATATTTTGTACTCATGAATTCCCAAAAGTGATTTGGACTAAGAATCGGAAAGAGTACAGTTCCACGTTCAAAATGCACTTTTGATACTTCATTTAATCTTTTTTCTATTACTTCAGGAACACCCCAAAGTATTGGAGAGGGCGGACTATTAACTGGTCTAACTAGATGTTTACCATTTACTTTAAAAATTGATCCAATCGCAAGTTCGGGTGGCCAAGTTGCGAATCCTATTCTACCACCTTTCTTTGTTACACGAATCATTTCTTTGGCAACGAGGTCTGACTGAGGGGCAAACATGTGTCCAAAGGTTGAAAGAACAACATCAAAAGATTCATCCTCAAATGGTAAATTCTGGGCATCACCCCCCCTCCAAGTTATCCCGTCGATCTGGGCAATTTTCGCTTCTTCTGCAGCAAGTTCTAAAAGTTCAGCCGTGATATCAATTCCAGTTACATTTGCACCTATTCTACTGGCCGTAATTGCAGTGTTACCATTTCCGCATGCGATGTCAAGAACATCCTCTCCCGACTGTACATTTATCGATCTCACCAGGTGAGAGGATATTGAAGGAAGCATCGTAGAGATACTACGATAATCCCCGAGTTTCCAAACATTCTCGGTTTTTGTATATTTCAAACTTTCTTTGTCACTTGCTTCATTTTCTTTATTTGATAGATCTAGTTGATTCATATTATGATATCACGATATCACTCTATAAATAGTTTTCTTTTGATGATATCTAGATATCATCACTTATATTGCTCCGGAGGTTTCATAAAGATATGGCCCGTAACATGATAATCCGAGGCTTCGACGATGAGATTCACTCTCAACTTGGTGATCAATCAAAAAGGAAGGGTGTTTCCATAAATTCGATTGTAAAGGACGCCGTAGATCAATGGCTAAAAAAACAAGATGAAATCCCAAAACGACACCATTTACTTCTATACGATAACGCTGAGTCTGTTATTCGAATGGTCAAGTCATTAGATAAATTGGCCAAGGAAGGTGAATGGTTTAGATGTTTTGTCCGTTCATCAAATTCTTCAATCACCGAGGTGCTAGAAAGACTAGACTGGTTTGACGGGACAATAACACCGTACAAGTTGTCCCAAAAGGATCCCCTGAAACATATTAAAGATATATTACAAAACATTTCCCAGAATTCTAATAATAGAGAAATATGTTTGCTTGATTTCCTCATCAATGATATTGCAGACTCGTCAGTCAAGGAAGCATGCCATCTTGAAAAAGAATATGACAAGAATAGATTAGAGGGTCTGGTATTTTGTGCGTATGAGTTGAATAATTTATTTAAAGCTTCTACAACAGAAATGATAGAAATGTTCGAGTTACATGATCAGGTATTTATCCTCAATAATGATCAGATTTACAAATTGCATTTGACCAAAGAAAATATGCATAAACTTTTCTTAAACTAGTAATATACGTGAATAAGAAGATAGTGCAGAAATCGAATATAGAAATAATAACTGTGTATTACAATAATAAAAAATAACATATTAGATCCAAACATTTTAGATTCCCTTTTATGGAAATAGTCAGCAATTGTTATTTGTTTATTAATTCATTACAAATATCAAGATAAAAAATTCAATGTTTTTTAATATATAGTAAAAACAAAAAAAAGATTTATTGTTGGCCTAGTGCCAAGTCGCCTAATTGTTCTTGCAATTGTATTCCTACATTGTTACATGATGCGAATGTGATTTCACCAGATACACATTGAGCGTTTTGTTCACTTTCTTGTTCTTGTTCTATCTCTTGTTCTGCATCATTACTTTTTCCCGTTGCAAATGCCATATTATCGCCAAAGGTTACTACTGAACCAACGAGAGCTGCAGCAATAAACATTATTGCAAAGATTCCAATCTTACTTGTTTTTGTTATGTTACTCATTATAATCATAATGTATAGAGGAAATTTATTATATCATAGTTTGGATACTCATTCCTGTTATATTTCTACAAAATACTTAACCAGTAAAATCTTCTGATGTATAATTTAGTGAAAATATTCAGATGATTATTTAGCATGGATATATCGATTAGTCACACTTATCAAATTGGTCTACCAACGAAATTTAAAATGCAGAACTCCAATTTAGGTCTCTATCATAAATTTGAGACCACCTTATGCTAGTTTTATAAATCATGATCACATTACTATATCATATAATGGAATTAACGAAAGTCGAGAGAGAAAACAAAGTGTATGTAAATGACAAAGCTATTGTTACTGGATAAGTACACCATTACTGCATCTGAATTATTGGAATTAGCTGGATTTTCATCTCTTGCCTACAATATCTATCTGGTACTAGATAGAAAGAGGAAGAAAAACAAATTGTTGGGGGAAAATAAGAAAATTAAGATTGAAACAGGAATGCGCTTTGATGCGACCTTAAAACAGGATTAGTTATCGCAACATGATAAAACGAGAGATACTTTAGTTCTAGAGTTTTCTTTTCAACTCTCACAAGGAAAAGATATTGTAATTAAACCTTTGTTGCTATTGTTAGCAAATAACCTAATCGCACTATATTATCATGTATGTATGGTTCCAAGGTTTTAAGATAGTCTTGTTTAATCAATTCTATTTTTTCCATTTTATTCTCCTTCTCAAGTGCGCGAATTAATTGAATCATTGATCCTGATTTTGTTGCCATCTCCTGCCAATAGTGGTTTGGACTAAGGATAGGATATTCAATGGTATCCCTTTCAAAAAATATGTTCTTCATGTCGTACAATAGTTCTTGAATATTGCTTGGAATTCCCCACTGCATAGGGGACAGAGGAGGTGTTAGTGATTGGTTGTTTTGAACAGTGGGCACATACTTTGAGATCGTTGCATACATTCTTCCCCAAGCAAGCTCTGGAGACCATGTAGCAAATCCCATGCGTCCACCTTTCTTGAGGACCCTTTGCATCTCGCATGCTGTTGCCTTTTGGTTTAAGGCAAACATGTGACCAAATGTTGACAATACGACATCAAATGATTCATCTTCAAATGGAAGACTTTCAGCGTTACCTTCTCTCCAGTCAATCCCGCTGACTTTTGCTATAGACTCTTCCTCTTTTGCTTGTATTAAAAGCTCAGGTGTAATATCTATCCCTGTCACCTTTGCCCCAGCTCTGCGTGCAGTTATTGCAGTGTTACCAAATCCGCATGCCACATCTAAAACAGAATCTATAGGTTTAACATTAACAAGTCTTACTAGCATAGCAGAGGCTGGAGAAATTACTTTGCCAATACTTCTATAATCACCTAGGGCCCATCTTTCTCTGATGCTCTGGTTTGAATTATTCAATCTAAAACCATACCTCAGTTTAGTCAGATAAACTTTAATATTGTATTTATGACGATAAGTGTAAAAGAACTTATAACATATATTCGTGAATTAATTTTCCATTGCTATCTACAATTACATCATGATTGTGAATGAGTCTTGAAAGAAATGCATTAAATGGATATTGATCAAGTAATGACTTTGGATAGGGACACACATATGAACCGTCAAATGGTTTTTCGTGCCACCAGTTCTCCAGATTGATGCATTCCTCAAAATGCTTGTTCTTAAGCAGCAGGGTAGCACAGTCTGCAGTTAAACGTATGTGTTTATCTTTTCTGTTTGTGTCTTTATTGGCCTTAAAAATCATTTCATCCTTTAATTTATTAAAAGATTCCAAATTTCCTACCATCGCGTTAACATAATAAGGTACCAAGTCAACAACAATCAGATTTCCTTTTTCGAGATTTTCTTGATAATTTGTAATCTGTGACGAAAAGTTTTCTAAATATCCTTCATTTGCTAAACTAACAGAGGCATGAACACATATCTGACCTCGCTTTAAGCCTTCATTAATATATGCCGAAACCGCCTTATCTAAATCATCTTGTTTATCATATAAAAGAATGACATGCATATTGGTACTAGGAGTAATCAACGCATCATAGTTCATTTCATTTATTAATGTATGATTCTTTACTAATGTTCTAAATGCTTCGGGACTTAACTCTTGCATCAATCCTATTTCATAAGCACACAAAGTATATGCTGGACTGGAAGCACCCTTTTGTGTTGATTCATAATTGAGCAACGCTTCGTAATATTTCTTCTCAAAAAAAGGCTTCATATCGTAAAAAGCTCGAAATCTTTTTTTGCCATCCATTGGTAAAATAAAATGACTACTCTCACTATTATATTCATTCTCAATTTTAGTATCTTTATGAATCGGGGAAAGACTTTTGTTCACTGTCATCCCACCAGAGGACGACAGCCCACCCATTTCTAACATGTCGCCAGAAAAATACCACTGGGTACTCGACAAGATAGTAATAATCCCATCATTTACTAAGGTAGAGATATTAAATCGATATTGACAAATCTCTTTTAATCTTTCTATTATTTCTTCTTTAGAAAGGTCATCTGTTACAAGCAAAACAGATTCATCATTTTCCAAACCCTCAATCAAAAATTGAAAACCAGCATCTAATTTCTCTTGACTATTAGAATAAATGGAAAACGTATGTGAGATAGCATCACTCTTTTTGGGTTTATATACACTAATTGTCAAGACTATACACTATTCTATTATGATTATGAAGTATATGTGCATTATTAAGAATAAATAAAATTAGGTTCAAAATTGTAGGAAAAACCGTAAAGTGAGCCAGCTCACCTTTTAAGTAAGATTACTTTTCAATACCTGCTTTATCATACGCCTTCGCCAGAGCTTGACTATTCAATAGATCTCCTTGATTTAGATTTTGACTTGGGTTTCCAATAGCTGAAGGTAGATTAGCAACCTGTGTTTGATTAGTTATTATGCTACCCACAGGAACAAGTGTATTATCAGGTATTTCAACTCCCATCACAATGCTGCCAAGTCTTATGACAACATTATTACCTATTTTTGAATCAAGTACTGCACTTTTTACTCCTACTATGGTATTATTTCCAATCCAAATAGGTCCGTGGACTATTGAATCATGTGCTAGACTCACATTGCCACTGATGTAAATAGCATATCCCTGATCAAACCTCGTATCATTTCCCAGCAATCGTTCTCCATTCTGAGAGAACCTTTTGTTATCATTATTTACTCCATCTTTAACGGCAACAATAGCATGCAGTATGACTCCATCTTGCATGTTAGAATAATCTCCGATATGAATTGGAACACCTTCATCTGCTCTGCAAACAGCTGTAGGAGCCATTAGTACATCTTTCCCTATGAAGCAATCACCTATGACAACTGCAAAAGGATGTATAAAAGCTGAATCATCTATTTTAGGAGAGGTAACATTTGAAACTACAAATGTTTTTACATTCTATGGTAAACCATAAGCACCACATAAAATGACCAAATTTGGATGTCATTTTTTTGAAATAATATTCGTTTATTCATCGTAATTGTTGGTTTTAGTCCATAGAGAGCAGTAAATTAACCGTTTATAGATTAATTAATGATATGTAGTTTGATTTTTCGAATTCTTCGTAATTATTGTATATAAACGGCTACAATGATATTATCGGAAATGAAAATACTTATTTACCTAAGGCTTGGAGTACCCATGATGAACAAAATTAAAAATTTAAGCATCTTTATTGTAGCATTCTCTGTAATGATGATAGGTGCATCAGCAGCATCCACTTTAGGTTCAATTAGTCCAGTATTTGCTAGCACAGAAGATTCTAACAATGATCAATCTAACAATGATCAAACTAACAATGATCAATCTAACAATGATCAAACTAGTTCAAGTCAAACAGATAATGAACAACCATCATTAGAAACTGTAGACACTAATTTGGAAAGTTGTATTCAACAGATAGAAAATGATAACACTGATGAAGCCTTAAATGATTGTCAAAATGCTGATAATGAGTTAGACAGATTAATAGCTAATGCAACTGGATGATGATTTACAAAGTTCAAAATATAACAAATTCGTCTTAACTGAATGAATCATCTCTAACATATTCCTTTATTTTTTTTATCACTAATCCAAGTTTATGATTATTAAAATTTATAAAATGACTGGATACATACTAAATGGATCAGTATCAGTAGATCAGGCCATAATTCTAGATGGGTGTATATTATTATAACTTGACGTGTAGTTCTTTACTCATATTAAGATTGACACTTGCTTTGTTTTGCTTTAAATTTACTTCTCAGTCCTACTAGAATTGTGTTCTAATTCGGGCCTTAGTTTATTTTTACAAACTAACATACCCGATTTATTGAATTTGTCTTACTATCCTGTAAGATACGGGTATACAATCAGCTTGCCTATTTTATCAATGACATATTATTATGGTTAGAAAATTTTTATTCCAAAACATTCTGTGTTTGGCGTGGATTGCGTGGATTTCCAGTTGTAATTTTATTTTTTGGTTCTGTAAAGTTAACGAAAAAGATATAGATTTCCATGGCATCTATTAATCATGATATGTCAGACAAGAAATAGAACTAGATCAGAAGACATAGTTTATGCCATACATCTCTATTGGTAGCATGAATACCCATCAATGTTCCACTATGATTTCCAGTAACGGAAAATCGACAGACAATTTTGTTATTTTCATGGACAATATCTAGAATTGATATATGTGATCCGGGAAATGCAGACCAAAATGCTTGATAAAAGTTCTTTAAACTCTAAACTTTCAATTCCAGTGGTAACACCTAGAAATCCTTGTGCATCGATTCTTTTATCATATATTTACATATAACCGTCAAGATCTAGAATATTTCATCTTCAATTGCTTTTCGTAAAACCTCCTCGTATTGAATCAATTTGATTAGTTGAAAACAATAGGATCAATTAAATATTTTGAGGACGATCAGCTAGGGATTGCTAAATTCACTAGATTTCATAAAAACATATTAAGAAAAAAATGCTATGTGTGGGATTTGAGCTATGAAAATTTATTGCCTAAATAGTAAAAGAATTTGTTTACTACAGGTATTCTTTTAAAACCATATCTATTTTGTCTTTTATTTGAAAAAGGTTTTTTTATTGACGGTAATACTATGAGATTCGATGAAGTTTTCGCCCTCATGAACTTTACGAACTATTGAATACTGATTCTCATAGTAGTTGTCTCCTTTGTGTTGTTTGTAAAGATCATTTAACTTCAATAATCCGGGTTTATTTTCATCCGCTGTTGTGTTACCTGGCGAGGTTGCCAACGATATTAAAATGTGACTAGACTTCATTTATGTGTATCCGCATAACGATCTCTATGGTCATTATAAGAATAAACCAATTTTACTGAATTCTATGTCCTATCTATCTATTCAATCCAAAGATGCGGGGTACAGGATTTGAACCCGATCCTTTCTGAAGGTATTTGTTACCCAACTAGATATTGTTTTAAGAAGGTGTAAATTCTTGATGGGTTATGGCTGCTTCGGGAGTATTAAATATAGTGATCTGAAACCACATAGATGTATCCATTTGGTCTAGAAATTTTCTAGAACCATCTAAATTGTTGATTATAATAAAAAAAGATGGAATAAATTATTTACTTGCAATGACCTTTTGTCCAGCCTACACTATATCCTTTAGCATAATCCCCTGATCCCGGAGAATATCCCCAGCAGTGGTTATGATCCCACCAGCCCTGTTGACACCCTTTTATCCAATTCTGGGACTTTCCAGAGTATTCTGTGCAATAATTGGGTGAGCTTTTGCATTCTCCTTTATTCCATCCAACTTTATATCCCTTGGCTACCTCGCCGGTCCCTGGGTTGTAACTTTTGCAATGGTCATGATCATACCAACCTTGTTTACATCCTTCTATCCATGCATTTGACTTTCCTATTTCATCTGCACAATAATGTGAAGCAGCATCTACGGATTTATTGACGACCAATGATGGGGCTACGGCGATTGATATTGCAACAAGTGCTATTGCGAGTATCTTTAAATTAGTATCCATTAAATTGTTCATATAATCTGGACATATAAAAGCATTTTAAGTCCTGTAGAATCAGAATTGTTATTCTGCTGTTACCCCAATTCTCAAAGATGTTGTAAATATGGTAAGAGATATGGAAGTCCCAAGGTTATGAGTTTCATTAGATTATTATCGATTGTTTGGATCCAACATAGGATAAGAATAGGAAAAGTCCAATAGACAAAGTAAATTTTAGTATTGATTTTTCCTCAGGATCAACAAGGATGAATCACTTTATTTGAACCCGATTCTTTTTTTCTTCATATCAAATGAACAAAGATCATTGCTTTGATTATTTTATGAATCATTGCAATTTTAATTTTGGAAATTATTGACAATTCTTAAATAATTCATTTGGCTAGAGTCAAAATACAATCAACAAGACAAATTCGAATAGCATTCTAATGATTATATCAATAGCAATAGCAGTAGCAATTATGTCAACAATGATCATTACAAGTCCAATAACAATTGCTAACTTAGATACGCAAAATATGGATATTTATGGTTGCACTACTGTTGGTAATAATGTAGGAGGGCACTGTTTAGTTGACCTTGATACTGCAAAAAAATGGTGTACATGTTGTTATAATAATACTAACCTCCAAGTGCGGATATACCGGCTATGGAAGAAAATGCCGATGGCTGGGATAACACTAATCCAGATAACAGTGGAATGGAGGAGTAGCAAGTAATGCTGATTTAAAGTAATTAAGGGTCTCAAAAGGAGTATTGACTTGAACAAATCGATATAGGTGCAGTTTTTAATCAATAAGAATGCCGCAGAAACTTTGTAATAAGTAAATTTTTTATTTTAATTATCTAAAAAATGTAAAGTACGGGATTTGAACCCGTTAATTTCATAATTTCCTTATCTTGTCAATTAGATCAAGTGAATTGGACCCAACATCAGTTGTAATATAGAGCAAGTGACTCTCGTCAAATGGCATGGTTATACGCTTAATCTTTTCGTATTCCGCTAAAACATATTTCCCTTTTCCTATCTTTGAAGCCAATTTGCTTCTTGTTTTCCATGCGTTAATGGCCAACTGCAAGGATTCCTGACTTTCTTCTTTTGATAATAAATTTGTAGTTCCGGGATTATGCTCTGAATATAGAATCTTTTCATCCTTAGTATCAAATATTGTTACAAACCTTACTGCAGAATCCATACCCAATATCCTTTTTCCTAGTTCATTGTATTCCAATATTACAACTTTGTATCATACTTTTTTATAAATATTCCCTAAATGATATATATTTTTAACTGATTGCGAGTAAGATTAGTATTATTAGGAAATTTCATATAAATAGTTGTAAAAATAGTAATATGATCAAAAATACATTACTAATTCAATTTTTATTTCGATCTATCCCACTTGTTTGAACATAGTAAAAAGCAAAATTTTAACATCAAAATCAGACATAATAAAGAAAAAACAAGTCATAACCATAAAGGATGCAATGTACGGGATTTGAACCTAGTCGCTTTGCACTCTTGACGAAGATAGAATCGACCAGCACATCGCAATTAAATATTCATGATGTGTATTACCAATAAGTAGTAAGTATGAAGTAGGTGAATGCATACAAGTTGTATTATTTGAGATAGATTAAGACCCGAAACTATTCCTAGGATTTTCATCTTTTATACGCCTCTTAATAACAAAGTCATGAAAATGGATTTGAAGACGTTCGCCCACCTCGCATTTCACGTCTTTTTTTATGTGCTAATGATTGGGACGTTATAGAGAATAGTTGCTACCATAGACATCTAAAAGTATGAGATATCTAGTTATCTTTATGTAGACGCCTCATATAAAACGAACAAAATAAAGTAAAAAGTATATACGAAACTTATCTGTTAATGGTATGCATGGCAAAAATGATCAGTTGCCCATGTGGTTGGACACTTATATCTCCCCAAGGAAATGAAGATATAAAAAAGCACATTCAAATCCATGCTAAGGATCATCATCCTGGCTTAACCGAGACAGAGGATGAAGTTGAAAAGATGATCAAAACAGTTTAATGTTTAGTTAATGAGGGACCGTGGACATTATTATGACATCAACGTGCATTATATGCTGCGAATTTTATCCAGATTTTGACTCGGTCATGATTTTCTGATCTATCAAGTCGTCCATCCAATTTTGTCTTTTCGGTTCGACAATTTCTTTGAATATAAAAAGGGAGCAGGATCTGACACCTTCTAGTTTTAATACGTTTACATAGGCTTCTTCAGGCTCTGCAAGAGTAAAAGCAAAAAGATTAGCAAGCAAAATCTTCTCTGCTATGGTTCGTACAGACCATAACTTATCTGCATAAATTTCCCTTAAATGCTTAATAATTTTGTATC
This sequence comes from uncultured Nitrososphaeraceae archaeon, assembly GCA_963850055.1. Lineage (GTDB taxonomy): Archaea > Thermoproteota > Nitrososphaeria > Nitrososphaerales > Nitrososphaeraceae > Nitrosocosmicus. Next base: position 188,079 of record CAWKJS010000015.1, read on the forward strand.
GGCTTGCTGTATCAACTGACAACTCCAGTTCAAAAAATATTAAACCTTGTTGTTTCTGGCTATTTATAATTGCACGTACTATTAACATATCTGAACCCAAGAGTTTTGTAATCCTAAATCGAGCCATCCTCGGAGTAATTGATAATGAGTCAGAGATCTCGTTGATGCCAGATAGTGCATTATATCGAAGGTTTTGAATAAGTTTCCAATCTAGCTTGTCAGGAATTAATAGCGGCTTTTTTATGGCACAACTTCCAAGTCTCCACTTAAACAATTCAAATCTATCAGCTATTTCAGTAGCAACTTTATCTATCTGCTCAGAGGAACCGCCTGTGATACTAATAGATACTATATTCCCCAAATAGTCAGCTATATCAACAATGTATGGAAGTCCGTGGGCATATTCTATAACTCCGTGTTTGGTGGCAATATTTAACGCTTCGAATCGATAGGTATTAATATTTTTGAATTCAAAGAAGCCTAGCCGGGGCATCGCCTGATAGTACTTTATAAACCCGTCATTTTCCATTTTCTTTATTCTTGATCGAACCGTCTTCTCATCTAATCCAAGCTTCTTTCCAATCGCTGAAGGACTAACTCTCCTATCTGTAAACGAGTCATAATCAATTCCTTTGAATGCTATTTCACAGAAGATCCATACGTCTTTGGCATCCATGAATTTTCACTGAACTCCCTGGATAAAAAATTTAAATAAAGATTGTTATTCACGATTGATGCAAATGAGATAGACGTAATGTCTATCATTTAATATGTAAAATACGGGTATCAAGCTCCCGGCATTTATTTATCAATCTTGCACCTTGTATCTATATAATATGATACAAGAAACAATATCATTATGGCCCTTTCAATGGGAGAGGATCAAACTTTCAAAAAGACACGTAACCACAAAAGGTTCTGTTAATTCTATAGGAGGATTGGAAGCAAATGGTAGTAGATGAAATAAAGTTGCAGGAATTCATTGGAAGGATCATAAATGACTGGGGAGCTGCAGAAGGTGCATTGATCACTTTTGTTGGCGACAGGCTTGGGTTGTTTAAAGCGATGGCGGGAGAGGGCGAACTGACACCTGAAGAACTGGCAGAGAAGACAAATACACATCCACGGATGATTAAAGAATGGCTAGCCAGTCAAGCTGCTGGAGGTTACGTCATTTACAATAGTAATACCAAGAAATTCTTATTGCCCGAAGAACATGCATTAGCACTGACTGATGAAAATAGCCCTGCCTATGTCTCTGGATTTTACCAATCAATAGTAAGTCTTTTCAAAGACGAGGAAAAAATCATAGAGGCATTCAAGAATGGAAAAGGCCTAGGATGGGGGGATCATCATCATTACTTGTTTGAAGGAACTGAAAGATTCTTCAAACCTAATTACGTAGCGAATCTAACACAAAGCTGGATACCAGCCCTTGATGATGTCGAAATCAAGCTAAAAAATAAAAAATGTAAAATAGCAGACGTGGGATGCGGTCATGGAGCATCAACAATCATGATGGCAAAAGCATATCCAAATTCAAGTGTTATAGGATTTGATTCGCATAAACCATCAATTGAATGGGCCAAGAAACGGGCATCAGAAGAGGGTTTGATGAACATTACATTTGAAGTGGCAAAATCATCAGATTATTCTGGAGATGATTATGATTTAGTAACCTTCTTTGACTGCTTCCATGACATGGGTGATCCGGTAGGTGCAGCTAAACATGTACGCCAAACCTTAGAGAAAAAGACAGGCACATGGATGTTAGTAGAACCATTTGCCAATAATCAATTAGAAGACAATTTAAATCCTCTTGGAAGAGTATTTTATTCGGCATCCTCTCTGATTTGTGTTCCAGCATCTTTAAATGAGAATGGGCCAGCACTGGGAGCTCAAGCTGGGGAACAGAAAACAATGGAGATAATGAAAACAGCAGGATTCTCAAAGGTCCGTTGTGCTACTCAAACACCATTCAATCTGGTCTTAGAAGCCCGACCATAACTCACCTATCCCTTTCAATAAGAAAGGAGTACTAGGACAATAAACCAAAAAATGGTGGTATGATAAGGACGATCGAAAAACAATCTGAGATAAATTGATCTTTCTGTGAGAGCAATCAATGATGAATCTCTTTATTTGAACCTGCGATCAGGGGCTAGAACGACCCTTATATGGATAACGTTCTAGGTTTAGATCCCAAATCATCAAACGTTTTAGGAAATATTTGAAGTCTCAAAAGATTAACCCAAAGACAATTAGTGATTTATTTAGAAATACCATAAAATATTATCATCATGTATTTGTGAAAGAAATGCAGTCGAACTTACTTGTTGCTTAATACATCCCATCTAGCAAATATTAATTCAATGGATTAATAATATTTGTTAAAATTTAAAAGTAACTGAATAGGGGCGTTTTAGCAAGGATTTTTGATTCATGTTAGAGTAGACCCCACCGTGGGTTTACTCCACTACTAAATCTTACCAGTTGGGACAAACAAAACAATGTAATTTTCTATTGTAGAGAGAGAGATTCTTCCCAATTATATTCAGTATTGCATTTGTCATAAATTAATTATATTGCCAATTACAAACAACTATCAACAATATGAATCTTAATAATAATGTGACTGATTAATCAAAGTGTTAAGTGTCAAGTATGAAACAATCATCAAATATGTAGTCAAAAGATGAAAATGACAGGAATGACACTTTTATACCATTTTTTTAAATCTAAAATTGTCTATGTTGTAAATTCACTTTACTATTGTCATAACAGTGAATAAAGTGATCATCTTGGTTTTCTGGCATATTCCTTACTCTCTTTAAGTAGTTTCTTGATGCTATAGAGCTGCGTTTTAATGACCCATGAACCTATGCATTTTAGGAGCCAACCAGTGGCTTACCGCAATAGGGACAAAACATTAAAGGCGCGCTGGCAATATTGCCTTCTAGCATCAGATAGTAAACTCCTTTATGGTCTCCTGAATACTTAAAAATCTCTGTATCATGTCTAATGCATTCACTTTCATATTCTTCTTTAAATTTCTCACAACAAAACTCTCTAGTCACCCTTCTTTGTGCACTCCACAGAATGGACAAAACTTTAAGAGTATATAAACAAAATTACAAATCTCTTTTTTAATAAACGAGTAGAAAATCGACCAGAAATACAAAGTTAGTAATCACTATAAAAACAAAGGGTGGAAAGTACAGAGATTGAACCTGATACAGAGTAGCATGTGGGTATGATTTATTGTAGTTTATATTTTGACTGAACCTTTTGTGAGGGAGGTATGGGATCATCAACATCACCCGTTTGAATTTTCAGTATCATTTCTACAATCAAAGTAACCAGGATTTAAGCCATCAGGTAGAAATGTCCAATTATCTGGATGGTCATCACATCCATTGGATGATTCAACATTTAGGGGGTCAAAGGAATCCATATAACACAATTCATGTTATATAACAAAATCTATGACTACCGTGATATCCATAAAGTCTAAAGATGGAATTATTTTAGCAAGTGACAGCCAAGGCACATCATCAAAAGTCAAAACCACTATAAAAAAAATTTTCAAAATAAATAGTCATGCAGGTATGGGTGCCTCTGGAGATAGTTCACAAATTGAATTATTTGTTGATGAACTTAAGCAAAACTTACAAAACGAAATTGAATTAGAATCAGGATTTAAAACCCAAATGTATAGTATTATGGCGAATTTGCATCGAATATACAACTACAACCATTCATTCCTGTGTGGATATAGTGGAGCAAGATTGTTCTTTACTCCTGTCTCGCTAGTAGCTGTAAAACCAAAAAACGAAGATTCTTATCTCTACCGTATGGGTTTTGGAACAACTGGGAAAAATAATGAAGTATCTCCCTATCTATATAAGGTTAATAATGATTATGTATCAATAGGTTCTGGTTCCACTTATGCACGCTTAGTTCTTACACAACAAGACAGACTTTATTCCATAATAAACAGTAAATTGTCAGATTTATCCACGGAAAACAATGTCGGAATAGCAGCATATATTATTAATGAAGTGAAGCAATTGGACCTTGAAACAGGGGGTAAGACACAAGTTGCAATAGTTGACCGTGATGGCTATAGGGAACTTTCATATGATGAGCAAACCAAATGTCATCAAATGATGACCGCTAATCTATTTTCCTCTTTGAACGAATACTTTTCTAATAAGGATAAAACAAGTAAAATTATTAAATATCTTTTTCCATACGACTGAACCACTTTTAATTACCACTAGTTTAAATTCCATAAAGGATGACTTAATTTTGAAGATCTCATAGCCTTCGGTCACGATATGTTTTTTGTTGTTGCCTTGATTCTCCATTATCAAGTGGGTATAAAGATTGCAATGCATATAATAAATGAATAATATCGTCAAATGAGAGAAAGTTTTGTAAATTCTCTAATATTGGAAAAGCTAGAGATACAGGTAGTACACGTAACGACCGGACATGTAGCAAGTCAGATAAAAGAAAATCGTTAAATAAATTACACACTGTAATAATAAAGCCTAATCCATGCATAAAATACAGGATCATAAAGCCGTGATAATCGGTGGTGGAATTGCAGGCTTGTTGGCTGCAAGAGTTCTATGTAAACATTTTGATAAGGTCATAATTATAGAAAAGGACAAGTATCCTTCCCAAGCTGGACCCAGAAATGGTGTCCCTCAATCTAACCATATTCATGTATTGTTAATAAAAGGCAAGGAAATACTTTTGGAATTGTTTCCCGATTTAGAAAAGAATCTGGTGGCAAAAAGGGCCCATGTTGTGAATCTGACAAATGATGTGCGGTATTATGTTGGTACAGGCTATTCAATCAGATTTGAATCTGATCTAACGACAATTGCCTGCACAAGACAACTTTTAGAACATGAGATAAGAAATGAGATAGTTGCGAATTTTCCCAATGTGAATATACTTGAAGGTACCAGAGCAACTGGACTGTTGTTTGAAAAAGTACTTGGCAGATGTACTGGGGTAACGATAATTTCTGCAGAAACAAACTCCGAGAATACCATTTTGGGAGATCTAGTTGTAGATACAAGTGGACGGGAATCTAAAACCTCCGAATGGCTTGACCAACATGGTTATGGCAAACCAGAGGAAACGACTATTAACTCTTATATAGGTTATTCCACGTGTTGGTTTAGACCAACTACACAGCAAACTTCTGGTGACATATCTTCTTCTGTTTCTTCTGATCCTGTGATTAAGCCTACTATAATATTGACAAACCCTCCCTTCAATCCACGAATGGGAGTAATCTATCCTGTTGAGGGTTCATTATGGTTGGTTGGAATACTAGGAATAGGGAAAAAATATCCACCGACAGACAAACAAGGATTTTTGCAATACACTAGGGAATTGGAGACCCAAGATATCTATAATACGATAAAGGATTCCAAGCTAAATGACCCAATATACGGGTACCGAACAACTGGCAGCAAACAATATCATTACGAAAAAATGAAATCATGGCCCGAGAATTTTATCGCCTATGGTGATTCAGTATGTTCATTCAATCCTTTCTATGGTCAAGGAATTACTGTTGCATGTATTGGGGCCATCACTTTGGACGAAACATTAAGAGAATATAAGAAAAGGAATCGAGGGATACAGGGATTCTCAGTCATATTTCAGAAAAAGGTTTCCAAAATAAACGTTCTTCCTTGGCTATTGGGTACAAGTGAAGACTTTAGATGGCCCACAACTGAGGGAATCAGATCCGATCTCGTCACACGATTGCTACAAAAATATTTTCATCGTGTGATGCTTTTGACTCCAAAGAGCAAAATTGCAACAAAGTCTTTTTTTGAGATTATGCATATGATAAAATCCCCTTTAATTGTTTTTCACCCATTAATTTTATTTCATATTTTACTTGAAACCTTAAAGAGGACCAATCAACAAAGCGAATGATAATGCCGGATCAAGACAGGTCATTTCAAAACGAAAGTCAACCTCCATTCTGGTTATCTTTGTTTTCCTTGTCCAAAACAAAAATAGAAAGATATTAGCGCCGCCCTTAAGACTGCGCGCAACGATAATTGTCAAAAAGCTCCTACAAGTTGACCTCTTCGGTACCAATTAGTCAAACTCTGTGCGATGGATTCTTCTTTTATCATTACTGCACCTTTTATGATATCCAAAGCGTCTTTCACAGGCATTTACTAATTGTCTACTTCTTACCAGGCATTAGCGTAAATGCATAATGTTGGTTGTCATTTACAATATATAACAATATTTATAAATAGCGATAACGATTATAATATATGGTAAAGGGTGATAAGGCTTTGCCAAATAATAAGAAAGCATTAAAGATATACCAAGAATTGTATAAGATTAATATGCCTTTATTAGTTGTTGTCTTGTTTGCCATTAATTTCTCGATAGTTAATGGCACACTCTTTACCCATCTATTGTCATCCAAATCCTTTATCCTATGAACCTAAACCTAATCAAATAATTGATTCGATACAAACGCTGCCCGGTAAAGTAGCTATTACTTTTACAAAGAGACCAGAATTAAAAGCTAGCAGTATACGTGTAATGAATTTAAATAACGAGAGGATAGACAACTATGATCTCAAATTAGCTGGGTCTGATAAGTCACTTTCTGTCTCATTAGATAAATCGAGACTATATCCGGTGATATACCATAAAATGGTTAGTCTTGTCTAAAGATAATGGTTTCATAACTAAAGGATCATATATTTTTTCAATCGATAGAACTAAAAGTTAGAATCACTAATGATGGCAACATTTGTTATAAGGATGGAATTTCGTATGAATCTTTAGTGAAGCTGATACTAGAAATTATTAATTATTAGCTTATTGATACCGATGGTAAAGTAATTTAATAGAAACTGGTATTAAGAAAACTTACCTCTAAGACATTTGTTTCTATTTGAACTTGCTTCTTTGGTATTTGGGAATAGTTTAATTTTCACTAATTCGAACTGTCTTCAGAGCTTTTCCCCAAACAATAACTTCGTCTAGCATGGTATTGACCGATTTTTCATGTACGGAATGAGGTTTAAACTTTGTAAAGTTTTCAAAATCAGTATATAGAGAAAGCTGTACTTGAGCTCGAACAGTCGCAACCTTAACTTCTGCCATAACCAAACGCAATTGCTCAACTGCTCTTACACCTCCTGCACTTCCATAACTAACAAACCCTGCTACCTTGTTGTTCCATTCTTTGAAGAGAAAATCAATGGCGTTTTTTAAGGCGCCAGGAATTCCATGATTGTATTCAGCAGTCACAAACACAAATGCGTCAAATGAGTTGATTTTAGCAGCCCATCGTTTTGTGTGATCCTTTGTATATTGGCCCATTAAAGGTGGAATCGGTTCATCAAATAGAGGTAGATTGTAATCGGCTATATCAATTAATTCAAATTCGGCATCTTCTCGGTTCTTTGCGAGGTCATATGTCCATTGACTTACTGCTTCACCATTTCGACCAGGTCTAGTACTGCCAAGTATAATTGCTACCTTAAACATTTGATTGATCATGAAATAGTTAGTTCAATAAAGTTCTTATATGTCAAAGCATTTTACGGATATCCTAAGCGAATTATTCTATAATTATTGAGCATATCACGCACAAAAGGATTCTCACCCTATTTAATAAAAATCTCACAAATGCTACACCATTTCTATCCTTCTACATATATAGATAGAATATTATGATTTCTCTTAGCTTTGTATCTTGTACATATTCCAAAATAACCTTACGTACCAAACCCCTATACATGAATGGAGCTACAACAAAATACTTTATTGAAAACATGGGGTTATATTGTTTACTTAGAATGAACTAATATTATCTATTACAAATTCTTCAAATCTATGTGGTTTCCTTCCTGTAATACTTTCCACCGCGTCTGTAGTCCGGGAAGCCGTTCCTGACTTGGTAATATTATGTAACTCAATTATTGCATCGACTAACCACTCCTTCATACCTAGCTTTTCCATATTAACCCGAGCCTCATTTTCTGGAATATCTCTATATGATATTTTCCTGCCAACAATGTTTGAAATAATTTCTGCAGCCTGACCGTAGGATAATGCTTCTGGACCAGTAAGATTAAACGATTGGTTTTCATATTGTTTACGTTCTGCGCTGTGGGATAACAGTATTGTAGCCGCTACTGTTGCAATATCTCTGGAGTCCACAAAACTCATTTTACCATCCCCCGTGGGAGCATAAAATACATTTCGTGTTTTTATAGTGTACCTGTAAAACGTTACAAAGTTTTGCATAAATCCAGTAGGACATAAGAAAGTATGCGGAATTCCAGATTCCTTGATTATTTTCTCTTCCTGCTTGTGCAAACGTCCGAGGATTGTCTTGGGTTCTGAATCTATAGTTTCCTGAACTGATAGTTTTACTATATACGATATTCCGTTAATCTTTGCTAGTTTAATCACTTCTGTAAAGTTGTCTATAGAATCATGGTTCGGTATAGTTAACAAGAAGAGGCTATTGACATTTTTAAATGCACTAGCGACGGTGTCAGGCCTGTTATAATCTAAGTCAACTATTTTCAGCCCTGAATAGTTGCTCAATTTTTCTGTACCATCTTTTGAGTGAACTCCTGCCATGATGTTTTGATTTGTTAAAGGGGATGAAGCAAGAAGTTGTTATACCAGTTCATGGCCAGCAGTTCCGCTTGCACCGGTTACTAATAAATTCGGCGTCATGTCTGAATTATGCATTTATTTGTATAAAGTCAACCCGTAGATTATAAGATAGACAGTTTACAAATTATACCAATAACAAAAAGGTTAGTAGAATAATGACTATTGTTAACCTGTTAATATGGAGATTATAGATGATTTATCTAATCGCACTCAGAGGAGCGAAGTGCAGGATTTAAACCCGCTGTTATTGATTCAATAATTGTAGTCGGCTTCCCGTTCGATCTTTCGGTTGTTAGAAAAAATTGCCAAACATTGAAACTCGGTGGGATTACGACACTTAATTCTGGGATTGATAGATTTTATAACTTGATTTTCATATAAGATTCTAAATTTTATGCTTAAATTAATTTTGCATTTATTAGATGAAAATGATCTGAAGATTTTTTCAATTCTAGATCGATGGAAATTAAATTCAATTTTTAGAGCATGTATTATTTATTTATTTAAAGTTTTTTTCTAATATATGGAGAATAGAAATAACGCACCTGAAAAATATGTTGTGCAAAACAGTCTGATCTCATAATGATCATACTCAAACCGGTCATAGAATTTCTTCTGTATGGTGTAATAATTGCTTTAGAGTCCTATATTTTCTTATATAATAAAATAGCTACCTTTATTCTTCAAATATTTTAGATCCAATATTCTATCATTATTGAAATTTTAGCTTACCAAGTCAAATAATTTACTATCTAGAATGTATGCGCTAGATATTTCGAGATGTTTACCAGCAAATTGGACAATCCCTAGAGAGCCTATATATTACTAATACTATAATGCATACTAAAAGGTAAAAATTAATCATGGCATGGGATGTGATTGTAACTACATACTCATTGTCTGTAAATTCATAATAAGGACTGTCAAATTCTAAGCCAGTATCAGGTTTTTTGTTCCGTATTTCCTAATTGATCATGAGAAGGTAAAACAAAAAGGGCTTTTTTTCATGTTTTTGGATGTCTATTAAACTATAAAACACTCATTGGGAACACTGTATTCTCTTTACATTACTGAATTCTTATGTAGTTTTCAGTGTCGATCCTAAGAAGGTGTTGAATCTCTAAATTGAATCACATGACCGGAGTTAAATAAGATTATAGGCTATACAAGCCAACATTGTTATAAAATAACTGTGTTACAAATCTAGCTGCGAGATAGATTGGGAAATAAGGGCGGGTTTCAGTTGATAATATATTAGTAACATACAAGGAGAGGCTTGGCCTTTATTACTTTTATTCACAAGTATGAACTTTTATCAAGATATTATCTGTGCACTATAAGAATATTTGAAGTTATTCAAATATTGATGGGTTAGACTATTGAATTTCCCTATTAATCATATCTAATAAAATATGGAAAACGCATAGATCAATACTTTTGGGTATCTATTTTGAAGCTTCATGGTGGCGATAGTAAAACTATCTTTTAAAAAACCATCAACACTGTTCCTTATTTATCCTTATATACTATTTTGAACTCAATAGTTTGATGAATAAAGCAATTTATCTTACAGTTTGCTTCGTTGCAGCTTTAAGTATGGTAACTGTAGGTATAAGTGGAAACTTAAATACAGTTTTTGCACAAGGAGATAAAGTACAAGCATCCATAGTCCCTGGAGCAACTACTCTGACCGATACGGCTGTGAGTCCTAATCCAATTCAAGCAAAAGTAGGCCAAACTGTAGTGTGGACAAATGATGATTCCGCATTTCATACCGTAACATCTGGGTTAATTGGTGCAGCAGATGCTGGAAAACTGTTCGATTCTGGCTTAACAGGTCCAACTGCTCTTACTGCTAAGGGAAAAACCTTTGAGCATACATTCGACACTGCAGGCGAAGTTGATTACCACTGCCAATTGCATCCTGCAATGACAGGTAAAGTAATAGTAACATAATTGTTACTCTATTTTTCTTTATGACATGAATTGTGATCTTAATTTTAAAAAGCTTAAAATAATTTATCAAACTATTTAGTCGGAACATAGCCTATACTTAATATTTATCTAAATTCCTTAATCGACCAAAGAAGAGATTTCAATAGTGGCAAATTGATATTATTAAAGATAGGTAATATATTGAAAGTATTGCATGTTGGTAATTACAATTGATTGCAACTGTTTGCATTGATCATATATTCTCGATTCTTTATATTATTAATACACAAACAATCCAGTAATAACGAGAAGCCAAGGCATTCTCTCATGGGCAAGTCCATCAGGATGACATAAAAGTTTACAATCATGGAATAGGTCTTGATGAAGAAGATTCGAGAATCCACCTAACATAGTATTATGGTTATCATATACTAGTAAAGCTATCTTATGTAGCTATCCTATTTGTTAATTTTCTTTCGCAAATGGGTCTGTGATAATCATTTCAACTGACAAACGAGAGATCATCTTATCCATTATCTCTACAACTTCAGGTAATATTCTCAATATCAATAGGTCCAAGGAATCGCCATAATTGGACGGATTTCCCTTCTCAAATTTGTACGATCTTCCACTGCAATCAACAGTTTCATCGCTTTGAGTATATACCCCATTATTGTGTATAGTATTTAGGGCGTTACTGAACAATTCGATACAACCACCCTTTGAGTTTAAATTCAAGAGATCTAATATTTCCTCAACAAGTTTACTAAAATTACCCTCCTTTATTTTACCCTTCTCAGATGGATTTAGTAAATAGTTATAAAAGACTCTGACCCGACTTTCCAAAATTGAGAAACATGATGTATACAATCCTACGATCATAGTCTTAATGAAATCGTCAGATATTGTTTGACGGTGTAAAAACCTCATGATTTCTTTATCGCCTAGGGTATTGTCAGCATACTGATCCAAGTATGAAAAGTAAATGTCGTAGTTAGAATTCCACCAATCGTCTCTCTCCAAACATTGATCTCTAAAGATGACTGATAGCTTTGCAAAACGAATAACAGAAGAAAGCGTATTATAGGTAGTATATCTGATATCTGTTTTCAAATCAAAATTATTATTAGAAATCTTCATTGCCGTTTCAGCGGCTTTATTAAACAGCTTAACCTCTAGCGTATGTAGATAAAATATTTTATCATCCATTCTTAGATAATAATAGGTCATATGTAATTAACAATAACCCATAATCACAGAACTATTCGAATATGAAAAAATCAAAAAGTGCAAAGTGCCAGATTTGCACCCGCGATCGGTAGACATACCTATCTATTGATGCTTTATCTTTGAACACCTTAGACTGATTAGTTTATCAGTCTAAGGTGTTACCCTGTAAATACTTATTATTACTGGACTTCTCTAATCTTGCCTGTTCTTATTTCATAAATAAATCCATGAACCGAAGAAATATTGGAAAGAAATGGAGAGGAGCGGATTTTCTTAATTTGATTTCTAACATTTTCTTCTATATCACCAAAAGAATGAAATATAATATCAGAAGCGTTTGATTTGTACTTTTCTGAAATTCTCTTTTGTAAATCCTCATCCTTGAAAGTAGCCATTCCACACTCTGTATGATTTATTATAATAATTCTTTCTGTGCCCAACAATTCGTGAGAGACAATTAGAGATCGCAATGCGTCATCTGTCACTATTCCTCCAGCATTTCTTATTATATGTGCTTCACCAACTTTTAATCCCAATACTTCATTGATCGATATTCTTGCATCCATACAAGTCAAAACTGCAATTTTCTTTGAAGGATGAGGAGGCAAATTTCCGCCTGTGAAATTTTCAGCATATTTCTCATTTTCAAGTATAATTGACTTGATAACTGTCATGCTAATAATTACATGGTAAAATTAAAATATGTTTTGAATATGTGATTTTGTCCACGTTCATATACTGCATTGTAATAGGTTTCACCACTCAAGTTGTTAATTTGATTGATTGATCTTTGCACGGGATCAAGGATGAACCGCTCTATTTGAACCCGCTTGCCACTACATAATGAATAAATCCTGAAATTAAAAGAATAGAACCCGCGATCCCTCAGGTACAAAAAAAAGTTATTCTCCAGTACTATTGGAAACAAAACCACGAAAGGGTTTCAGGCACAATAAACTAGATGTCACCATTTACCATACTATAGAGACATATGTTGAAACTCCATTACTTTTGAAAAATATGTTTTATCTTAATATGAAATAGGAAATGGTTAAATGAAATCCAAAAGATAAGAAGGTAATAATAGAGAAGAAAATATTGTATTGTATTTCTTATCTTACTCGTCGTGTCTTGGACCTACATAGGTGCAGTTGAATTGTCAGTACCTGATGTCATATTTCCGCCCGTCATATTTGAGGAACCTGTATCCATCGTCGAACCCATTTCACTCTCTGCTGTCGTTGGACCTCGAGCTATTGTTGCGGATGTAAAAGTGCCCACCATTAAAGAAGCTATTGCAAGAATACTTGCGATTGCAAATAAGTAGATTTTATTCATGCGATTTTACTGTATGATTTATACCATTTATCTCTTATCTAAAATGATGCTATATTTTTAGCATACTTAGATTATATAGTATGTTGAAATTACAAAAAGTAACAAAGATTTTATCAATTCATTAGAATACCATGAGATAAGACATCTAGACGGAATACGAAGTAACATAGGTATTTTTGATAATCGTGCTTATATGGTCGCGATTTTCCATAAAGAAAGTATACAGCCCGACCAAATATTTTTTAGTAATTCCAAGGCTTTGGTAAAACAACAGAGACACCTATTTGATATCCTATGGGACATTGCCATGCCACTTTCTGCGAGAAATAGGGAATTAGAATATCAACAAGACCCACACTTTCAAAAAGTATTAACAAACTCTGATGATATCAATAGGGAAATGAGCAATATCATACAATAATGTAGAAAAGAATTGTTGATAATATCTTCTACCAAATTATTGAATCGTTTACTTTTAACGTCCGATTTTTTAAGTCAAGTTTCAGATTTGTTAAAACGTGGTGTAAATACTAGAGTTTTATCTAACTCCATGGACACAGACATTAAAAGTAAGTTTAGTTTTATTAACAGTTTAGGTTTAGTTAATAAAATTGAATATGGCGTATCCAATCAATTAGACAGATTCAATGAATCAATTTTGCTATGTGACGGAAAATCGATGCTCAGATCAGTCTTAGAACCATCAAACCAACTAGTAGCATACTTTTCTACAGAAGAGTCTACGGTACTAGTTCAAGAGATCTTGTTTGAAAAATACTGGAATGAGATAAAGAGTCTTGAAGTTGTGAATAACAAATAGGCTCGGTTCTAGATTGAGATCCAAGTTCAACATGACAAGGACAAGACCTGTTGACAAAGCCAAAATACGTTAATATGGTTGATCTTTCCTCGGGATCAAGAACGAACCGCTCTATTTGAACCCGGAATCACTTTCATTTTACAGATTACCTTTTTTGGTTACATTTGGATTTAGATAATGAAGACATAGATCAGATATTGATATTCAAGAAATAGTAAGTTCTTTTTTTATCAAAGTCGAATTCACAATTACAGATTTATTGCTATTGTTAATACTCCATTGCAACTCATTCCGATTAGAACTAGAAAAATGATAATGTACTGGGAATAAATAACTTATCGAATAAGAGAGGATAAATTGTGAGTTTGAGTATTACGCATTTCATTTTGTATCAGAGAACCTAAGTTTTAGACTATGACAGCTAGTGTATTAAAAACTGAAATACAAATACAAAAATAAGATAAATAAAGTATACTTGTTTTAGAATTAAACAATTATGTCCGAAAATATACGCATTAGAGCTTATTTTATTATAGAAAAAGATAATGTGGAACGATTTAAAAAACTGATAAGAGAAATGAGTAAAGTTGTTGAGACCAACGAACCAGATACGTTAGAGTATCGATTCTATCTTAATGAAGACGGAACTAAATGTATAGTCCATGAAACATATGCGGATTCCAAGGCCACTCTATCGCACAATGAGAGCGCCGCATCAAAAACAATCCTCCCGAGTATTTTCAATACGGCCCAATTAAATAGACTTGACGTATATGGTAATCCTAATGATGAATTGAAAAAGGTGTTGGCAGGTCTTAATTCACATACGTTTAATTTGTTTACTGGATTCAGTCGGAAAAATGAATAACAGAATAAGACATCATCAATATTTTGTCTTTGTTTATTGATCAATGTCTCTCCACGCTGCTTATGCAAGACCCGGCTTTCCAGCGATTCTCTTCTAGCAATTCAAGATTTCTCGAATATTAGATGTAGGTGGTTATAATACCCAACTAGATTAAATAGGTTTTGTAGATCCTTTGCAAGATCATATTGGTTAACCTATTACGAGCACAGGTTAACTTGAGTAGGGCATGGTTAACCCTTTTACGAAATACTTTTCAAAAGGTTAACCAAACGGTTAACTAGTGGGTTCAAATCAATCTCATAAAGAGGTAGAAATGTGGGATTTGCACGCGCTCTTTGTTTTGTATAGTGCGAATCGCGGGATAAAGAAATAGAACCCGCTATCCCTTCGTTTTATATAGTACGATGTAAACCTGCATTCCGCGGTCAAGTATTTAATAATAGCACTAACAATAAGCGATGCTTGATTTTTCGAATAAATTCTGGTCAAAATGCTCTTAAGATACGGCATGGTGAAAAAATAACAAATACTGTATTGCATGAAAAATAAGATTTAGTCGATCTGAATCATCAACTATGCAATTTTGGTTTAACATCTCAATATTTATATCAATTGCTATTATTTCGCAATAAACATAAATAACGTAAATTAGTTAGAATATCTGTGAAGAATCAAATCATTATTTCTATTTCTATACTCCTGATATTGACGATATCGCCACTAACTATGGCTTTTGCATCTACGTCATCATCCGATGACGATTTTCTAAACATAAGAAAGGCCACCATAGACACAAACTCTGAAGAAATGAATGCATTTCTAGAGACACATGGTCACATCCCAACGAATGGTGACGGCGGTGCCTTTGGATATGGTGTATTGACTACCGAGGGATTAAACGCTGTGGTAGTTAGCACAACTCATGCAGGTGTTCAAGATAGCGAAGCACAAACAGATGCTAATGACCCAGTATGGCATAATCATTTTGTTACGTTAGGTCAAGATTCTGATAACTGCGGAAATGATTTAAAGGTAGAAGCCATAACCTTCCAATCCCCGGGACAAGTAGACATCAATGATAACAACGCTGATTTGACAGAAATTCCAGCATCATTCTCCGGTACCGATGCTTTGAGTGGAGATGATTTAACAATAGAACCTGGAACCGATGTTGACGATGTAGTTTCCTTCAAACTTTCACCTCAATTTAACGATGATGATGAGTTAGAAGCTGTATGTGTTACTGATATTCAGTCTGCAGAAAATATTGTATTTGACAATGGTAATGGTAATGGAGACAGCAATGGTGATGACAGTAACAACAATGAAAGTTCAAATGATGAAGATAACGGTTCAACTCAAGGGATTGGCCAGTCACAATCAACCAATCAATAAAGCTTTGAAGAATAATCAAAGTATCATACGGAATAGCTAGCAAAGCTTTTTCTCATTCTATATTTACATATCCGAAGTTTTTATTCAATTAATCTCCTTTACATGCATCTATTTTGAAATATGTTATTGCGAACAGTTTATAGCGTAGTTAGTATTTTACGTATCTATAAAAAATATCAGAACTTGTATGCCTATTCTTTTGTATCTGTAAAAACTACATCATACAAATGACCATCTGCTTTGGCAATAGACAATACTTTATTCATGTGGATTATTGCGTCCGGATTATCAAGTCTCTTATCAAATGCTTCTTTACCCTTATACTGGACATAATTTATTACCTTCTTCATATCCTGGCTCTTATGAATACTCGCTGATACGTATCCATCCTGCAGACGCCACACTTGCTTAGTGGTTTCAACAAGAGCATCTACTAGTTGTTGTTGTTTTGACGGATCAACTGTGAATACATTAATCAAAGTGATAATATCCTTGTCTATCTTTATTGTAGTCATATTCTTCGATATTGTTAATTATGACCAATAGAATAAAAACTTAAACATAATAAAAGATAATTCTAGATATACCTCATAAGCATAATCAGAGTAATCTAATAACAAAAAGGTTAGTAGAATAATGACTATTGTTAACCTGTTAATATGGAGATTATAGATGATTTATCTAATCGCACTCAGAGGAGCGAAGTGCGGGATTTGAACCCGGGATCGTCGCCTTGAGAGGACAAATAGATGATGTAAGTCATATTACTAACGACAAACAGTTAGATATTGACAAATTTAGCCAATATCTGATATCAATAAGGCTAAACCATGCAACAATGAAAACTAGAATAGCCTATGTAAGAAAGGATCGTCATTTGCTATTCACAGGAGATTTTTCAGAGATAATGGAATTTTCTAACGACAAAAAGAAGCATATAATGAAATCCTTGTCCTAGTTGTCCAAATATTTAGGATGCAATGATAAATGGCAAGACTACAAGAATAGATACCAATTAAAATGGACAGTAAGTAGAGACTCGGTTACAAGTTTTCAGAGCATTACAAATCAAAATAAGGATTCAGTAACATGGTCAATTGGGTAAAAAAGGCGATAGAAAAATATTGAAATGGATATGGAAACTGGTTGATTAATATTTCATATACAAATATGGTCAATTTCATATTAACTTGACAGGTCTGCTAATATGTGACCTTGCTACTCGTTGTGATATTCAACAAACAGATTCATCCAATCTTGCACAAGCTTCGATTTACGGTTTTTCATCTTACAAAGAAAATAAATGTCAAATCCCTAAGTTTTATTACTAATATACAAAACAGTCCTCTCTATCAGGATCGTCTAGTATACCGTAATCCCTTACTTATGGCGTCACGGTTACAATGGTAGACATAGTTGCCTTTCCCTCTCCTATTTCAGACAAATTTGTGGTAATAAATTCCCAGAATTTTTTCTCAAACGAATGGGCTCGATATGCCTCAATCGCAGCCACGGGAGCAGCTGCTATTCCAGCCGTTAAGGCACCGGCTATTACAGTAGGAACTACAATGTCTTTACCCCATGCTCCTGTTCGAAGTACAATGTCGTAATAAGGAGTAGCAGTCTTTGAGCCGCTAATCATTATCTCCACGTCCCGTATATTTCCAACGATAACACTGGCTTTACCACCCTTGTGTGCCTTAAGGTCCAAATATTCTTCGTCTTTTTCTTCATGAATAATTTCGAATTTAAGAGACTTAAGATATCCCTTTATTCGATCATATAGTTCTGAAATCTGCACATCATACAGTGTAGCGTGTTCTTGTTTCACGAGATACGTTAGACTTATTACCTTTTAACTTTATCTCCTCAGGATGATTGGGCTAATTCGAATTCATAATGGCTAAATTATCTGACTTGTGTTACTTCATCGCTATCCATCCTGCCAACGATTCGCACGAATATTGCCCCTTATTAAGGATTATTAGTGGAGATAAAGTTTAAATGTTTTTTGACCGAGATCGAAAAACAATTGACCCATTTGATCGAGATCCAATGGTTAGCATAGGTAGAAGGGACGACTCTGATGAAAAAGACATAAAAGAGTACGTCAAGGCCATTGAACGGATTCCTATACCTTGTTCATAAAAGAAAAAAATCAGTGGTAGAATACACATCAAGTTAATTGGACAGCATACTAACTACTTTGAATTTACCGCCGCACTCATCGGAAAATCGTCAGTGGTTATTGCAATTTTAATAGTAATTGTATTCGATCAAAACGTAATGGTAGTGATTACTGTTGTGTTCATTTCTCTTGGGACGGGGCGGCAGATTTTTGCGTCGGCACTCGATGTCGTAACAACGAACCTGAACGACTTCTTGTCATCTTGGGGATCAACTCTTCTATTGCTTGCAAAGAACAATCTGTTGGTGACGATGACGACACACTTGAATTTCATAGAAACTCAAATCGAACTTTTGTTCACTAGCACGGGTAACCATAATTTGCCTGTTGAACTTGATGGGGCCAAACCAGAATCTATGCAAATATTATTAGAGTATTTGGATGAGCATAAATGGGAGTTAGGGTATCAACAGGCTATTACATATGATGATTCTAGCTGTCTTGCATTTGCCCAATACGCAATTAAACAAATGAAAGACAAGTTGTTGATACATAATGACCAAGAAGAACTACAGGAAAGAAGGGGAAGCATTTGATGCAGTAATTCTGATAGCGTAGGGAATTGCGAAGTGCGGGATTTGAACCCGCTTACCCTTTGTATAGTTCAAATCCCTTTATCACTATTAAAACGAACCCGCGATCCTCAATAGTAATAACGGTATCCTTGTAGGCGTAAATCTTACATTATAAGATAATCTAAATCAGATTAAAACTAAATTCAAATTCTAAAAATAGTTAGATAAAGTAAGACAACGCTGCTATCCAGTTGAAAATATGTTAAGCTAATGAGTTGATGGCCTTACTCGATATGCGATAAAGGATCGAGTTCTAGGTAACCATAACTCTAGTTTACCATCACAGTACCCGACATCCAGGGGTGTAGTACACAAATATAGTAATAAGTGCCGGGGTTTTCAAATGTCACGGTGAATGAGGTGATTGGCGAGAGCTCCTGGTGGAATTTGCCCCATTGGAAATATCCAACCAGAATTGACATAACTTTCATCGCCTACAAAGGAATATTTTGAGTTTAGTGGAAGATGGGTTACATTAGCCCTGGTGTTGTCGATAACAACGGGAGCAGAGGCCCTAAGATTGTCTGTAATCACCAATTTGTTATTTGGGTTTGTATTATCTGGCAATATTGTTGGTTCAACATTTGGAGCAGGTATTGCAGATTTGAATTCAGTATTGTTTGGAACACTAAAGGGTGCAACCAAAGGCGGAATCATCTCCTTATCCTTAACAAAAGTGGCTGTGTGAGGTTCTGAAACCTGCATTGGATTGATCCAAGTAACGCTTTCGCCAGCGTTAATGGTCACATTTTGCGGAGTAAATTTGTCCCAACTAGCGCCATTACCTCCCGCACTAACAGTACCTTGAAATGGCATTTGCATATTCATAGTAGGAAGCCCCAAATATCAAAAAATATGATATTGCAAGCAAACCTGCACTAATAGTTATCATATTATTTATCACGGTCTTTCCATGTTATCAAAGCATATAAGAGGTTCTGTTATTGCTCGATTGCGCGTTTTTTATCCATCAATACTATGTCCATTTATGAATTTATATGATATTAGATAGAACGCATTCATAATTATTGAATATATTCTCTCACTATCATTTTTGATTTAACATTTGTTGGATCGCGATATCTGTGATGGTTGCAGGAGGGAATAAGGGGGCCGAAATTATGAAAATAAAGAATTCAACATTCTATATACAATCGGTTTTATTGGGACGGGAGCATGCTATACAAACGAACAACTCGATATCGAATGGACAACCCACTAATTTGGTGGCCCTTAATCAGGAGTACTTGATATTGGTCAACGAAGTTGCAAGTTGGACAATAACAGTATTTTATTACTAGATTGATTTACACCAAAATAGCCAAAATTTCAGAACAATGATATGCCAATAGTCTAAAAGTGCGAAGTGCGGGATTTGAACCCGCTCCCTTTTGTAAATAATTGTTACCTAATTAGGTACTCCTTTAGGATGGTGTATATTCTTGATATGGCTATAATTGATAAGGGAATATCGAGCAAAATGATATGATACTACCTAGATATACCCATTTGGTCTATAACCATCTAGATTGTTAGTAATGGTGAAAAAAATAAAAAAGATGAAACAAATTATTTACTTGCAGTGACCATGATTCCAACCGGCTTTATATCCTTCTACACTGTTAACTGGATAATATTTTTGGCAATGATCATGATCATACCAGCCTGCCTGGCAGCCCCAAGTCCATTGGTCACCCTTTCCTTGGCTTTCACACCAGGGTTTGGAATCTTTAGATTGGGCATCTGTAGATTGATTGATAACCGCTGATGGAACCAATGCTATCGATACAATTGCGAACGCAATAATTAGCATCTTTGTTGTAGTTTCCATAAAATTCTCCAATTATTGTAATATAAAAGCATTAAGATATTCTTGATTAACAACTACTACTACCACTTTCATTCGAATACAATTTCAATAACACCATATCAATAAGCCAGAGTGGAACTTCTAAGTTGATGAGAAACATTAGATTATTCATTACGGAAATAGGAACTCCACATTTAGAAAGACAAGAATATACTAGGTTGGCGCATAACATCAAAGTTTGATCTTTCCGCGGGATCATCATATAAATGAAAAATAAAGTCGACTAGTCCAATAATATTGAATAAATTGAGAGTGGCTTTACAAATTCTTACTAATACTCTATCTAGGTTTTGTCTTTACTATCAGGAGAACAATCCCCGCTTTCTACGAGCCTTGTGATTTCTCGTTTATATCGGCATTTTCTTCAGCATCTTTCAAGTTGTTTATCAATCTTTTGTCTGCCTTGGTGTCATTGCTTGTCCTTTTCCAAAACTTTCCTAATTTTCTAAATAGCACAGAGTCTTTCAACTAATTCTTCATGTATACTATAGATGAATTTGCTTATAAAGAAAATAACAAGTCATAAAAACAAGTGCGAAGTGCGGGATTTGAACCCGCGGTTGTGAATCGCTATTATTAACGATTAAACCTGCTTGCCATTGAATTACCGAGATTTGTGACATGCCTGGCTATAATGGGCATGCAATCTCCTTTATACATCAAGAGGATAGGCTTTTTTTGAAAGTACGTCCATATTTTGTTATTACCTTACCTATGTGACTAAGTTGTATGGGTTTAGATAGAACTTCCTTTACACCTACTTCATAATAGTCACTAAAATCGTTTATCTTAAGACTTGTTGCTGTTATTACCACTATATTTTTGTTGATTACACCTTGCTTTTTTAATTGATTTAAAACATCAAATCCCGAATAAGGCATCTCAATGTCCAAAAGGATTAGATCGTATTCTTTTTCCTGAATCTTGGATAACCCTTGAAGCCCATCGTTGGCTACTTCACATTCTATACTTTGTAAATAGCAGTAATCAGACAAGGCTTCTAAGATATCGAGATTGTTATCCACTGCCAGTATGTTCAATTGATTCTCTATTATTCAAAGAAGGTATTAAATATTGTATATGATTCGATATATTCAATATAATATTGAATATACAAATATGATTTGCTTATCCAGTTACCTACTCAACCATTATGGTCTATTACTTATGAGATAGTATTAATTGTAGATAAAGAGAAGTCGATCTCTGCTCGGCATCAAGGATGAACCGCTCTATTTGAACCCACTTACCATTATTAAATGACAATCTCGTTCCTCTCAACATTAACCCTTAATGTAATAAGGTCATGGGACTAGATAATAGACAGATTTGTACAGAAACCTTGAATGACAATATAATAATAATTTAAATAAAAATTAAATTCGTTATAGAATTTTAATGGTATTCTATTTTGATAATCCACCTAATAAGCCGGTTGCTTTTTCTGTTAGAGATAAGTCGGATGAGGTAGAATCATTTGTTGTTGATACTGAATTATTATTCGTTCTTTGACTATTATCATTTCCTGTCAATAACTTTGTTGCCTGATCTTTAAGAGTGGATAAATCCTGCGCTAATGCCGTCTGGTCTAATGAATTACTGACTAGCGATGCGGTCAATACAAATGACAGAATAAAACTCGCGATTACTAAAATTTTATTCAATTTTTTTCAAATTGTGATGTTCATCATGGTATATAACAGATACAACATTGAGCAAGTTATAAACAGTATTTCATCCAGATATTGGAATCGAAAGTTTTCCAATACCAAAAATAATTTATCTTTTTCATTTATCCTGAGACTGAATGATTAGAAAACAGAAACTAGGTAAACAAATTTGTAGATAAGCGGGTTCAAATCCTTTGTTCAAAGAAAGGATGAAGTGCGAAGTGCGGGATTTGAACCCGCTCTTTGCTTTGGTAAGGTTCAAATCCCTAAAGTAGAAAGAAGAGAACCCGCGATCCCTCTATCTTTAGTTATTGGTCATAGAGATGGATAATTTGATCGAGTAGTTTCACACAAGATTACACCCTCTTTATATACCCAATTGAGTTAGTGTGGTTAGTGTATAACAATATACAGATAAGAAAAGGCTATCTTTTCATTATAGTATTCATTTCTGCTATAATTTTCTCAAGTACAAGTATGATCAACGGCTTTACTAATACAGTGAACGGTCAAACGAATGCTACCCAGGCCAACTCCACCAATACTAACAATTTGGTAAACATACAAGACATTCCATTAGAAAAAGTCCATGTTGGAGATATTGAAATGGCGTACAAGATGTTTGGTAAAGGTGACCCCTTGATACTTCATAATGGTGCTTCTGATCAAATGGATGCATGGGATCCAGCCCTTCTAACTAGACTAGCATCAAATAACACAGTGATTATATTTGATAGTCGTGGAATTGGAAATACAACTGCTGGTACCGAACCGTATTCTATAAAGTTACTTGCTAATGATACAGCAGGTTTAATGGATGCTCTGAAGATACAACAAGCAAATGTTTTAGGATATTCTTTGGGTACATTTACAACTCAACAATTTGCAATTACGCATCCTGATAAGGTTAGCAGTATTATACTTATTGCTGGTTCCTGTGGTGGTAAAGATGGGATACCTAAACCACCCGAGTTTTTAAAATTGCAAGCCGAAATTGTAAACAAATCTCAAAATAATATAACCGTTCCTCAAGAAGATTTCAAAGCTCTCGTAACTGCATCATTAGGATCTGGTTGGATAAAACTCCATCCTGAATCTGCTGTTATTCCAGAAAACAGTTCCTTATTAGGGTCAAAGCCCGGTCTTTCCGCTGAAGCATTGAACAATCAGGCAGATGCTGGCTGGGGTTGGGAGGATAAGAACTGGAGCGGTGTCTGTGACGACCTCGCAAAGATAGACAAGCCTCTGTTGGTCATAACAGGTACAGATGATAACCAGTACAGATCCTCATCAAAATGCTTTAGTCATTGTAAGTAAAGTTCCAGGAGCCTGGCTTGTACAGATAAAGGATGCTGGTCATGCCGTTCCAGATCAATATCCAGAGGAAGTCGGTAAAATAATAGAAACATTCTTGTCGACTGTAAAATAGTGGGAGACCAAGCGGAAAGAAGAATTCGATATTAATTTTTGTACACAATATAGATAAGCGGGTTCAAATCAATCAAAAATAAGTGCGAAGTGTGGGATTTGAACCCGGGGATTGGATAGATATTGGTCACTTAACAATACAAATAAGACAACTTTTTAATAAAATGGGCTTTTAATACAATATAGTGGATGATTTAACATTTCGACAATTAAAGGAGTCAAAATATTATCATCCAGAAGTTACAGACGTCATTTTTGAATCAGATAAAATGTTAGAAATGGGTATAGTTGCTATTAATAGCACAGAACGAGGATTTGATATAGTATGGGATAAAATAATGTTTGATTTCTTATGGAAGTTTTATAAAGTTGGAATTTATCTTGCTGAAAAACATGCCAAAGAAAGGGGTATCAAATTTAGACTAATTGTTGAAATTACGAAAGAAAACATGGATTCTGTAAAATCATTCAAGTATTACGAAATAAGACATATTGATAATATAAGAAGTAACTTTGCCATATTAGATAACAGGGCTTATATGGTGCAAATATTTCACAAGGAAAATGAACCTCCTGCTCAGGCGTTATTTAGTAATACTAAAGCCCTGGTAGATAGTCAACAAGCATTATTTAATAGATTATGGGAAATTGCAACTCCAATAGCAAACAGATTAAAAGAGATAGAATATCGTGATAAATTAAACTACCAGAGGATTTTAACAAATCATAAAGAAATTCACAATGAAATAAATTCTTTAACAGAACAATGTGAAAAAGAATTACTAATATTTTCGTCTTTCAAATTAATCTATACTGTACTTAACAAGAATAACTTTGTAAATAATTTCGACTCATTGCTAAGAAGGGGTATAACAATTAAAATTCTAACCGACGATATTGATGAACATTTAATGAGTCATATTGCTCAAATAAATGGAACAAACAAAGATAATCAAATGCAATTTGGATATAGCAACAAGTTAGGAGAATTTAATGAATTCATAATGTTAAGCGATAACAGATATGTGTTACAAATAAAATATGACCAACAAAATGAAATAGTTGCCTCATTTTCAAACGAAGAGCACAGTGTAACGATTCAAGAGATTCTATTTGAAAAATATTGGAATGAAGTGAATAGTCTTACGGTCATTAGCAACAATTAGGCTCGGATATAGATTGAGAAATCCAAGTCCAGCATGACAAGGACATAGTCTATTTGCAAAGCAAGAATATGTTGACAATGTTGACCTTTGCGCGGATTCAAGGATGAATCGCTCTATTTGAACCCGATTTTGTTTTAGAAGGTTCGAATATTCAGTAGCAATTTAATGAATCAAGAAAGTTTAAGAATCATATTACTAATTAGCTCCACATGTCAAAGAAAATTCATCCGGATGACTGTACAACCCTTAATGTGTTAGTCGGTAAAGGACATATAGGAATAAAAGATGACCAAGACGTCACGCGTATTACAACCAATTTAAATGACTTAAAATCAGAGAAGGAAATATGGTTAGTCATTCCTGGTGACAAAGAATTGAATGCAAATTCTGTGTCAGATTCATATCTAATGTTTTACTGTATTGACTGTGGTAAGCCGCTTACTATGTAAGAATATAGTATATTGAGCTTCGTCGGGATTAATGATGAATCGCTTTATTTGTACCAGCGATCGTCGCCTTGAGAGGGCTCATTTCCTTACTGTTTTTGGTAAGAATATTCTCTTGAAGTAACGGAGATATTAAATTTAATTCCTTAGTTAAAAACTTCGTAACTTTCTTCTTTATAATCGACTTTAATTTGTATTCGTATGGTTTCGATACATGTTTTTGGCCTTGAAGGAATTGTATCTCTGATTTGGATAAAAGCGACATAAAATCGGTTATTCACAGTAATTAAAAAGGTTTCAAATTGTGGGAGCGGTTCTTCCGCAAGTAGCTCCAACACTTATTCAATTACATTTTCCAATAACCAAAATGACGACCCTATGACTAACGTAATGGATAGCTTATTTGGATAGCTTTGATTTAGAGAATCAGTTAGAATAAATAAAGTGACAGTGGGCTAATTTTTAAGATATTACAAGTCCGATTTTTCAAAATTCAACCTGTTATTAATGGACCTTCTTTATATCTCAATAATAAAGTAATTAGGAAGTCCCAGAATTATTTCTAAGATTCAAGTCCATAGATTCGTTGATTATTGATTGATTCGTTATTGATGAATCTGAAGTATTTCCAGCATCAATTTTTAGTGCGCTCATTGTATTTTGCAACACTATAGGAATCCATTTATCCATAAACTTGGAATCCTCAGACATCAAATTTATTGTCTCCATTTCCTTTTCAGGCGTCGATTCCACACCGTAAATTGGAGTATTCCCAAAGTGGTCATTAACTGTTGATGGGTCCATAGAAATAGCTAAGGTATTGTTATTGTTTATTGTCCAGGTAGTTGGTACATTAGAAACAGGTCCATCTCTCATAGTCACTGTTACTGAGCCCTGCATAATAGTATTATTACCATCCATTCTTACATCTTCTATAGTTGCATTAGACATCTGATGCATATGGTAGGCGGTTCCATTTTTCATAACCATACTAAATGTAGCATGAAAACCTGAATCTGAAAGATTTGATGGGTTACCATAACCCATATAACTACCAGCTAAAATCCAATCATTATTTATACTTGCTATAGGACCATAACCATATTCATAATCAGCCACAGTTGCTGAGGAGGTATGGAGATTCATTCCTGTTAATGATAACGAGATTGCAACAATTAAAAAAGTGGTCAGAATCTTGATATATTTTGTGTTAATCACGTGGTTTATTCAATTAATCCTGTTATTAAACGCTGGGGGTTGAATGGAGTAAGCAATTTACTATGGTCCACAATTACGCTAACTTAGTGCGATGTAGGTAATATAAAACAGTTTTTGAAATAAGTGAAAATGATGAATCCCTCTGCGGCGTTATTAATATAGATGATTCAAAATCCAATTTCACCATTTTACTTAACACCAATTATCCGAAATCAAAAATTAGCTAAATAAATAAACAAAAATTATAAATGGCAGAGATAAATACCATTAGAAAAATTAAGGGCTAACTGACTATATGAAAAACATGCTATCCAAAATTGTAACTCAATTTCATTCATTTTATTGCATTAGTTACAAGTCTGTAAAAACAATTACATAGTGATGGCATAAATGAGAATTGGCTATCCATGTATAAACTTGACAATGAAAAATCCTAATTCCTCGACCTTTAGATTAAAGTCTTATTCAGAAAAACGATTCAACGAGACTGTATTAAACAATCTTGACCATCTTTTGTCCATTTTGAAATTCAATAAAATAAATAGCATTTATTTTTTTAGGATAAGCTCAGACATTATTCCATTTGCTTCTCACCCGGTATGTGAAATAGATTGGAGTGATACCTTTAAGGTAAAACTAAGAGAAATTGGTGATTTCATAACTCAAAACAATATGAGAGTATCAATGCATCCAGACCAGTTTGTCATTCTTAATTCCAAAAATGAAGATATTGTCAAAAACAGCATTAGGGAATTAGAGTATCACTGTGAATTACTTGATAGTATGGACTTACCATACAATGCTAAAATACAAATTCATGGAGGGGGTGTATATGGAAATAAGGAAAAAGCAAAAAAGAATTTTGTTAACAATTTTAGTAAATTTGTAGAAGGAAATTTGAAAAAAAGGTTGGTGATTGAAAATGATGACCGCTCATACAGTCTAAAAGACTGTTTAGATATTAATGCTGAAACAGACATTCCGATTGTTTTTGACACGTTTCATCATGAGTGCCTCAATAACGGTGAGACAATTCAACAAGCGCTATCTTCATTTGTAAAAACCTGGAATTATCCTATAGATGGGAATCCAATCATAGATTATAGCACCCAAAACATAGGCGAAAGAAAAGGTAAGCATGCAAAAACCTTGGATAAAAATCACTTTTTAGACATGTACAATGAATTTCTTAGAGTATCTAAAGAAAATAAAATCAACATGGATATTATGTTAGAGATTAAAGATAAAGAGAAGAGCGCATTATTAGCATTGACCATAACTAAAACTCGTTAAGGGCTGTCTAACAGGTTTGATAGTAATTTACCATCCTCAGTCCTAAGGCTCGGATTAATATTATATTTTACAGAGGAGGCTCGCCTTTTACATGCGTAATAGAAATAGAGAATGTCTACTCCTTTCGTTGTATCGATAGAATTTCAATTCGGGATTGGTAGGATTAATTCAACATTGTGATTCACAACAAAAACAAACACAAAAAACAACACAAGTAGTAATAGTATCAATCAGTAGTTTTTGTAGGATTATTATCTTTTTAAACTAACCCAATACTATATGCGTTATGGCCTTAAACTCTATTTATGAGAAAGAAAGGTTGGTAATGAAATTATTAGAAGAGGGTAAAAATTTCCAGGAAATTGCTAAGGAGGCCCATGTGAGTTTTACTTTCATATCAAGGGTAAAAAAGAAGATGTTGGGCGATGATACGTCAGTTAATAAGACAATTATCAATACCAACGCAAGCTTTAAAGTTATTTTCGGAAGGTAAATCAGTTATAGAGGTAACTATAATTCTTGATAGACCTTTATCTGAAACTCAACAATATCATGATGACTTACTTGGACTAAAAGGCATGGGATATTTGGTCTCACTTGTTGAAGCCCATCAAGACCATCTGCCAACAATATCTAAATTAATTAAATATATTATTCAGAATCCATTCCACAAAAAATGATTTAATAGTTGCCCTAGCGTTAGTAACAGACATAAATCGCCTAAAAAGATCAAGAAAATCTGGAGGAGAGAATTGAATATCTAAACCAAACAGGAAATCATTTGTGAGATAATAAAAGGAGAATGAATCAGTATTAGTTCCTAAATAGCAAGATATTTGGTCGGCAATATACGACAAATGATATGAATTAATATTATTTTAGAATT
>CAWKJS010000016.1:0-19292 GCA_963850055.1 uncultured Nitrososphaeraceae archaeon
TAATATATAGTCCATGTACCAACTTGACGAGGTTGTTGTTTGCCTCATCCCATTATTCTGTTTATTATTATCATTAAATACTATTTTAAACTTAGATATTTACCTGTACAACGATTGAAGGGACGTCTGCATTACTCATAGAGATGAGGAATAAGATGTCATATGATAGATGCTTCATCTTTTCCCTATTCCTCATCTCTTGTTAGAAGACCATATTAAAATGATTATTATTTTGTGTAACTGGTAAAAGTAACAATTACAATTAGAAGAAGAATATCGTAAAATAGGTAAGTGATAGATTTTTAATAAAAAGATAATAAGAATCAGTAAGTCTGGGAACTATTCTGATTTTCCTGAGAAGCCTCAGTATCTACTTTGGTCATTCCTTTTTTCCTATATTGCTCTGCTGCAGTATCAGTATTCGTTCCTGTCTGACCTTCTGATGTAATTTGTTGATCACTTGGATCTCTCTTTACTGCCGTGGGTTCTCCTGCATTTAATTTAGCTGGGGTCATTGGTTCTTTATCTGAATATTCTGTTAATGGATCACTTTGTCTATTCTTATTTGTTCCAGCAACACCTTCTTCGTATTCTTTATCAGTTGAGTTTACCAATGTTTTTTCTGACTGGTCTACGGTATCCTTTGTTTTATCTGCAACGTCTTTCGTGGTGTCGACAACTGCATCTTTTACATCCTTTGCTTTTTCCTTGACTTTATCGATAATTTCGCCCATTGATATACAAAGAAGTATAACTAACATACTATAATAAGTGCAAATTTTATTGTGTACTACTATTACAAAATGAAACCGATATTGGACATAGATGGATCATATACCGACAAAGAATCTATTGCCAGATGTCATGATTAGTCATTGCCTTTTTAATGTTATAAGTGTGAGACATACTTATCATTAGAGTTGACCTATTCGATTTATTAATACATGGAAGAACAAAATTGATATAAAACATTTTAGATCAAGCAATAAAGATTTACTAATAATCCTCCAAGTTCAAGCACCAGTGTCCAAGTCGCACCTTCCGTTACCATTACTTCCTGATGCTCCATCACTAATTTTCTATATATCTAAACTTGACTGGTCGTAAGACAATGAGACATTACTCAATTATTATATATTTTATAGGCATCCGATATTCTATTGTCCTTTTTAATACAATAATGAAATAAATCTTTTATAATCAAATATCCAATGATATTACCTTGACTGAAGAAGTTAGTTCTATTAGTAATAATGCGGCAGATTATCCAAAAAATAAAGATATTAGTGAAATAAGCCCGAACGAGATTTATGAAAAGACTTCTGGAATAAATCTCTCCTCATGGTTTGCAAATATTCCAAAGCCACTTAAATTTGAAAAATTAAACAAAAATATCTCAGTTGATGTCGTTATAGTTGGCGGAGGAATTGCGGGATTATCTATTGCTTACATTCTTTCGAAAACAGGCAAGCGTGTTGCAGTACTTGATGACGGATATATCGGAAGCGGTGAAACCGGACACACGACTGCGCACATTACTCATGCATTAGATGATAGGTACTTTAATCTAGAAAAAATGTTTGGAACTGATGGTGCGTTATTAGCAGCGGAGAGTCATACCAGTGCTATTGATTTTATAGAAACAGTTGTATTTGAGGAGAAAATTGAATGTGATTTTGAGAGGTTAGATGGTTATTTATTCTTAGGTCCAAACGATGATAAAACCACTTTAGAAAAAGAATTAGAAGCAACCCATAAAGCCGGTCTTAATACCGAAATAGTTGTAAAAGCTCCATTAACTTCATATGATCTGGGATCAAGTCTTCGATTTCCTAATCAAGCACAATTTCATCCATTAAAATATCTTGCAGGATTAGTTAGATCTATACTATATAAAAATGGTAATATTTTTACTGAGACTCGTGTTCAAGAGATTTCTACAAATGGAATAAAAACATCCGACGGATTTCATGTTGACGCTAAACGGATAGTAATAGCTACCAATGCACCTATTGTGGATAAAGTAAGTAAAATCTATGATAAACAAATTCCATATAGAACCTACGCGGTCGCAGCTACAATTAAAAAAGGAACAGTTCCTAAAGCATTATTTTGGGACACAGGCGATAATGATTCAAAAAGTGATGTTAAGCCATATCATTATGTTCGAATCCAAAATATAGATTATTATGGTAATGGTGACAAAAGTAACACTAATGATTCAAAAACAAACAATATAGACAGTTCTTATGAATTGCTGATTATTGGTGGAGAGGATCATAAAACAGGATGTGAAAATGATATGGAAGAAAGACATTCTAGGCTAATAGATTGGGCAAAGCAACGTTTTCCAATTGAAGAAATAATATACAAATGGTCTGGACAAGTCATGGAACCATTAGATTCATTAGCTTTTATTGGATTAAACCCAGGCAATAAGGAAGAGTCAGGAAATAAAAATAATAGTATCTATATTTGTACTGGAGATTCAGGTAACGGAATAACTCATGGTACTATAGCTGGCATATTGATTTCAGATTTAATATCTGGAAAACAAAATAAATGGAGTAATTTGTACAATCCTTCTAGAGACGTTAAATTTACCCAAAAGAAAAAGACAACCAAAAATTCGGAAACAAACTCAGACAACAACAATCAATCTCAAGAGGATAACCCCAATACAATAAACAAGTCTCAAAATGAATCGTTTATAGATTCACTTTCATTAGAACAGGGTGCAATTATTGAGGAAAACTCAGATAATCCAATTGCAGTTTACAAAGATAAAACCGGTAAGATAAATAGGTTTTCAGCCAAATGTACTCATTTAGGTTGCACGGTAGCATGGAATCCTTTAGAAAAATCTTTTGATTGTCCATGTCATGGCTCAAGATTTTTTTATAATGGAAAAGTAATCAATGGTCCTGCAAACAGTGACTTGGAGAAAAAGTAAATAGCAAACACTTTTTTTTGATGGTGTAGATTCTTGATTTCAAAACTCTAGATAATAGATATACAATAACTAATCATATGACCTTGACCTAATAGATGAGTTTTAAGACATCATACGGTGATCACAAAACTTATTTCTTTAAAATGATATCCATTAAACAATGATAAACGTGCAATAGAATATTAGCACATCTATTAGGTTTTGATTGATAACATCTTTTCAATAATGTATTCAATGACTCGAGTATCGACAAATTGTCTATTACAGATATTCAGAACTCAGCATCCGATCTTCCGCTACTCTTGATAAAGACTCAACATCTGACAGGGATTTAATAAATACTCTATACCTGCCCAAAACAATACAACCATCTATTATCTACCACTTGCATGGCACGGGTTACCTAAAGATCGATTATTTTAACTATAATTTAAAATACTAGGACTAACATGGACAAACCCACAAGTTGAGCATAAGGGTTCGAGTCCCAAGCTTCGTCTGGTTTTTTATTGTTCAACTTATCAAGTTCTTGTTCCTCAAGAAAGAAAGATAGAGTAAATCATTGCAGAATTGTCTTAACAATTCAAATATTTAAGATTCGCATTGTAGTATGTAAGCCAAATATTGTCTATGCGAAGCAACAGGTCAAACATAGGACCTTGTTCTTCCAATATTGTTCATTTTTATCATCTTACTTTAAAAATAATTACAAAGATAATGATAAAATCTTTGTACTGTTCCCATCAGGGTAAGATAACCAAGTATTTGATTTATATGAAACTAAACTTGGGGTAGAGGATATCGATTGATGAGATTCAAAAGATTTTTTCCCTATAATCTTCCCTTGTTTGTCCATTACAACTACATTGATTGTTTTTGTCGGATTCTCTTCAGGATCAATAATCTCAGGAACAGTTCCAAAAGTTAACCATATATTGCCTTTTTCATCTATTGACAAATCAGTTTGAATGGCACTAGCTGGAATAAATTCCGAAGTGAGTATTGATTTAGGAGAGACTAAAAGTTTTTCCCAAGTCATCTGATGTAACATGGTAGTATCCCGTTCCTTCTGTTCCATTACCGGTAAAATAGAATACATTCATACGTCCATTATTATCAAATTCAATTGAGGGACCAATAACTGGACATGCATTTAACAGCCATTTTTGTTTTTGTACATATACTGGTTCTGAATAAATTAAT
Source organism: uncultured Nitrososphaeraceae archaeon (assembly GCA_963850055.1). Taxonomy (GTDB): domain Archaea; phylum Thermoproteota; class Nitrososphaeria; order Nitrososphaerales; family Nitrososphaeraceae; genus Nitrosocosmicus. Next base: position 4,157 of record CAWKJS010000016.1, read on the forward strand.
CCGCTTCCATTATCATTCGTGTGTGCCACGACCACGTCTCTTGCAGTGGAATATGTAATTTCATCTACTACTCCAGCGTTTAATGCGTTTGTATCATAAGACTCTGTAGTATAATTATAATTGTATTTGTTTGATGGATCTGTAGGAGCTATAATTTCTCTATCGCTATCTCTATAGGCAAAATAAACTTCGTTGTCTGGTCCAAATGCAGTGTCAATATCACAGCATTGACAGGCTGATTTGTCAATAGTTATCTTATTAAAGGTTTTTCCACCATCATCTGAGCGTAAAATATTTACCTGTGTTAAATAGTCAATTTTATCTGTTGCATAACTAGTAACGTTATTCACAGTAACTCAAATTATTATCTATATAAGGTATTAAGTATAGTTTTTCCATCATTGTAAACGGCCAAATCTGCATACCATTTTTCAGTGGGCTTTTCATTGATGGATGGATTAATAGACGGCATAAAGGTTTTTCCACCGTCCATAGAAATACCAAGTTTTAAATCTCCAACACCAAAATCAGATTCATAAAAATTAATACCCGACTCATTGGCCTTTACATTCTGCCAAAGCACATATACTCCTTTATTCTTTGAATCAACCTTACCGGAATTGCATAATCACTGATATATGCATCTCCGTCTATATCATTAACCTTTACTGGATTATTTGAGAATGTTTTGCCACTGTCATTTGAACTAACAAGAAATACGTCTGCTCTATCTAAGCTCTCCTTTAAAGTAGGCCGCATACAAAGTCCCTGTTGATTTATCGATACCTAAGCCAGGTTGAGAAGCATTACTTATTGTGTAATTGTTCATAATCTTGATTGTTTGATTTATGTTTTGACTTGATGTGTTATCAGATTGATTTGTTTGAATATTATTTGTTGGTACTATTAGCCTCTAGTGCACTAGCGATATTCGATAAATAATAGTTACCGTATAGTGAAGATACCATAAAAATAAGGCCGACAGAAAATGACAACAAGGTAATCAATAAAGATATTTTCATTACTTTTTTTAAGTAACTCCATCTTTTTATATAAGCTTGGATAATTCTCTATTTTGAGAATAATCAATAGTCAGTGACCTATTCGATTATCACTTTATTAGTCTATACATCCAAATGTCCAAATCATCATAACTAAATTTCTACATTTACAATCAAAAAAATTTAGTAAAATATGAAGTTGAAATCCGCCCGCCCTTGACCATACGACTTCATGGTAATCATATTTAAGTTGTCATTACCTTGTGAAAACTCAATTTATAGCGCCATGTGAAATAGGTGTCAAGGCAAGGTTTGAAACATACTTTGAAAGAGAATGAAGTTTGACCCCGTTTATTTCCCGTTTATCTAAAAATACGATATTTAATAACTTCCTCTTTTCCTCCTCTGTGGCTGTCGTCCTCATCACCTTCAATCACCCTTGGCAGTAACAGGTAAAGAAATGAATGCAAGCCAAATATTATTTTTATTATTCAATACAAGATCCATATTTGTATGTGCTAAGGGTACAAAGTTTGATGCGTATACTGGGATTTGCTCACTAAAGGTCTTTACCCAAATCATTAGAATTTACATAATAATAACCAGGTCCATTTATAGAACAAATGCTTTTGAGATAGGTTGAAAAATGAAAGTAGATACATGAAGTATTTGGACTCCAACTTTGTTCCTTTAGGTTGTCTAGACCAAATAAGAAAGAAGTTGAGTATGGGATTTGTTCAAAAAAAAATTTACTATCCCAGCATTGGAAATGTTCCTGCCAAAGAAGTCGTGATAGTGTCAGAGTATCCAGAGAGTAACAGAACACCCATAACCATCAACAATGCAACACTTATCTTGTGAATCCATGGCATATACTTATTTAATTTTTTATAAGTTACCAAATATTTGTCAATTGCAAGTGCGGATATGATGAATGGAATCGCCAGCCCGCAAGAGTATACAACTAATAGCAATATTCCTTCATATAATGACGTGGTTACTGCAGCTACCGTCAAGATACTCGCTAATATGGGTCCAATACATGGAGTCCAGCCTGCTCCAAATCCCATTCCTATTAGCAATGAACCAACATGTCCGGCTGGCCTTTTGAGAATTTATATCCACGATCTCTTTGAGTTCCCGGTATCTTTAAGATTCCAAGAAGATTAAGACCAAATAATATTATCATGATTCCACCTATGATTTCAATCCAGCGACTATATTCATGAAATGCTGAACCAATTGCAGTTATTGAAGCTCCTAAAGCAACAAAGACGAGTGAAAACCCAAGAATAAATAAGCATCCTCTTAGAAATGCGGTGGATTTTACGGCAGATAACTTTCTGAACAGATTCTTGTTTTTCAAATTCCTCTTCTACACCAGAAGCTGTCTTTGTATCGATCCTGTTGTTAATATTAGAATCCAAACTGTCAGAAGAGTCACCATACTTTGAGAACCTTCTTTTCTTTTATTATTCTTGTTTAATAATTCATCAGAGCTCATACCAGTTATGAAAGCAACAAAGCTAGGAATAATTGGCAGAATGCATGGTGAGAGAAAACTCAAAAGACCAGCAGCGAATGCGATTGGTATACCAATAGTAGCAATGTTACTACCCTGTGTATTAGAATCTCCTAATGAACCGGAACTGGTAGATATGTCAGCCGCAGAAGTAGAAGAAGGAGAAGTCGACGTGGAATTAACCAAGTTAGTAGAACTAGTTTCAGTAGCAGATGCAGATACGGGAGAGACCTTTAAAAGTGCGTCTTCTACCAAAGCTTTTGTATTAGCAGATACAGGGTTAAATTGACCCTTCCATTGATGATATATAGTTCCGTTTTTATCAATTAGGTACGATTCAGGTATCCAATAGCTTTGAAGGTTCTGGTAAAGGCATCATTAGGATCGTGCCAAATAGGATAAGTTACACCTATTCTTTCAGCAAAGAGCTTTATCCGGTCATCCATTCCGAAACTATCAACACTTACTCCGATAACTTCGAGTCCTTTATCCTTGTATTCTTCATACAGTTGTTCTAAACCGGGCATCTCTTCTCGACATGGAACACACCATGTTGCCCAGGAGTTTAATATTATAACATCACCAGTTGCATTTGCGACAGTTATTGGATTTCCATTTTCTAGCGACAACGCCTCATAATTTTTTATTCTTTCCTGTGGAATAGATTGATTCGGATTATCCGAGGGTGTTGTTGACTGTGCAAATGCATCAGGAGTTACTGATATTCTATCTAAATCTACTAGTGCTAACGAAACAGAAATCATAAATAAAATAACTAGAAGCGATGAAAAGTTCGTAAAATTTTTTGTTTGAATCATGTTTCTATTTGTCTCTCTCGCTTAAATTGCATACATAAACTCTAGATGTATTAATCTTTTTAGATTGAAACATTACAAATACCCAATCTCTTTGTAGTTTATTATCTCGTCTTTACCTATACAAAAGAAAATTGTGGTAAGTCAAAATATCAAATAATTGGGATGGTAGCCAATTTAACGTCATCTCCATCCACCCATGAAATTGCCATCAGCTCATCTGATCCTGTTGTAAATGGGTAATGTTTTGTGATATCTCCAGAAGCAAAGTTACCATTTCTTATGAAATTACCATCTTTGTCTACAATTGCCAAGTGAATAGTGCCTTGTCCATCGTAACTAAAATCTTCGTGTAAGTGTCACTCTTTTTAATACCTTCAGAATTTACAAAGACTATCCAAGAGTTTCCATACTTATCTGTCTTGAGATATTGTGTAGTGGGGGGAATCCATTGTTCTGAAAGTAAATGAATTGGAATTGGCTTGTTGAAAGTAGCACCATCGTCAGTAGATGTGGTGTAGTAAAAACCTGGACCTCCTGGAGCAAATTCACTTCCTGTAAACCAAGCTATGTGTATATTGCCACTCTTATCAAAGTCAAATCCAGGTCCTGAATCTGGACACCCATTCATATACCAACGATCATTTCCTACTTGTACTGGAGTAGTGAAATTCTGAGCTAGTGGTCCATCTGTTGACCGAGATACAGTGATATCTCTAATTATTGTTTGATTCTGTCCGCTATCAGATTGATATTCTGTTTTAGTATCGTTGGTTAAGGCAACTGATTGGTTTTGGAATGTGGATCTAGATGTAACATACACATCATTTTGAGGTCCAAATTTTACAACAGTAGAACAACACTGACATGCGGAGTGATCCGAAATTGCACTGTTTGAGAATGTTTTACCGCCATCCTGAGAACTTACTACTCTCAAAACAGTAGGAGTTCCAGATAAATCGGTGGGTTTGTCATAGTCTAGGTTAAGATATGAAATGTATACCTGACCATCTGCTGAGACAGCCAGAAATGGATAAGATTGTTCGCCCTTTGGATCGTTAGGTGCTGGATTTACGACAGGTGTGAAGGTCGAGCCTCCATCGACAGATCTGCTATACTGAATACTAACTTGACCAAATGGGTATTTGTCAGGATTGCTGTGATCTGCCTTGTACCATACTACATGAATGTCATTATTAGGTCCAACGGCTAATGCAGGTGCACTCCACTGGTCCTCTACTTTAATAGAATCTTTAACATCATTTACTCTAACTGGTTGAGAAAATGTTTTTCCCAAATCAGTAGATTTTTGAATATATAAATTAGCACCAGCTGTTTCATTCTTGAAATAGACCATATATAGCGAATTTGAATTAGGATCGATAGCTACTGCAGGAGTAGATGCATTTTTAAAGACTGAGTAAGTTGCATCACTTATACTAGCATTAATAATTTGACCTAAACTATCTGTATGTGTAACGTTAGAGGATTTATTTAATTCGTTATTATTAGCGACAGTCGAATCAGTGATATTTGATAGGGTGGTCGTAATATTTTGACTCGATGCAAAGGAAAAGTTATCGTGTTGCATAGTAGCAAACGTGAATGTAAAGAGAAGTATTATAACTCCTAAAATTTTAATATCGAGTAATCTCATTTCTTAGTAAGATATGGTTAGCTATTTCATTAATAGCCTTTGTTGTACAATTATCGAAATAGAAATTAAATCAAGTTACAAAAATTGTTGAAACAAGATCCACCTTCCTGGTTGATAATGATTCTTATACGAGTCATAGCACATTAGTCGAATGTACAAGAATATATTAAGAATATGAAATGAATATTGCAAAATAAGATGAATAATAAAACTATTGGTCTATATATTTTCATGATTTTTACTACCATGAGTATGATAACTCTCTCAACGGTATGGGCTGACTTGGCTGATATAGCTAAAGATAGTAATGGCCCAACATTTACAAGTGAAGGAACAGTAAATACCCTGACAGGAAATAATTATACATGGTTATTGGGGGGCAATTGGAATTTTCAATCTATCAACGGTATTACAGATTCATTAAGTATAGATATGACAATGATAGCTTCCAATGGTACAAATCGTCATCACATGCTTATCACTAACTTTACTCAATCGGAGGATAGTTTAGTAAATATGACCAATGATGGCAATATTAGGGATAAATGGAACGTCTGATATTTATGGACATGGTAAGTTAAAATGGAGTACAGTTCCAACCGATATATCTATCGATAAGTACAATGTATTACATTTATTTGTAGACAATAATCAAACAGAAGATCATTTTAACGGCGGGATACATGGAATCACAAATTCATTTATAATGGGTTTGATTTCAATAGAGAATCAAATGGACTTCACTAAAACACTCATCCTTTTTTGTAATTATTTTTTACTTTTTTCAACTTAATATTCAATGTTCAATGTGGTTTTTCCAGCTAATTCGACAAATATTATAAACTATGGAGTAAATGATAGTTTATTGACATGTATTATAATATGTGATTATCTAGCCTAATTATTGTCTGCTAAAATGAAGGAAGATTATAATAATTTGTTCTTCAAGAATCAATATTATTTGCAATAATTAATGTTTATAACAATAGGAAAAAGATTACGTTACCTTTTACAACAGTCATAACAAGCAAATAAAAGGATGAATGTATATTACTCATCCATCCTTGTTTGATGACAACCGGATAAATAGATGATATTTATCCATTATAATTCTTTTAATTTTGATATAAAGGTCATGATACATTCGTAGAATGAACTAATCAGTCAACCATTACTTTTACCTCTTAAAGAGATAATCAATAACGTCAATCGGACTGTCATTTGTAAAATGAAATGACGATATCTAAAAGATAATAGTAAGAGAAAAAATAATCAATCAGAATAAGAACTGCAATCAGTTTGTCGACAAATAATGATTAAGGAAGAAAAATCCAATAAAACAAACAAGCATATATTGAAATATTAGAGATCATCTATCAATGAAGTATAATTATCCACCGCTCTATCTAATAAACTGTTATTGGTCTTTTGAGTTAATTTCTCATTCTTCAAGATACTAAATTTTAGGGTAATAATTAATTAGCATAATTTTTTATATCATTTTACTAAGCGAAAATTCACTAGATCAATAAAGGTATCGATCAGACAAGTGTTTATATTATAGTATCAATATTTTTTGATAAATTTGAATTCAAACACAAATACAAACAGACCAATTGGAGTTACAATTATAGCTATTTTGATAATACTTGGAGGAATAGCACTATTAATAGGCGGCCTCGGGTTTATTGCATTTGCCGGTATTCTTTCAATTTCATTAAGCGAAATCGCTTCTAACAGTTTAATCGAGATTGCTTCCTTAAGCTTCCTACCTATGGGTATAGGTATGATGATAATAGGAATCATCTATCTCGCAGTATCTTATGGATTATTAAAAGGAAAAGGATGGGCATGGATAGTCACAATTATTGTGACAATAATCGGGTTGATTATTGAGATTGTTTCCGCTGTTATAACTGGTCTAGTTACATCATCAATCGAAGCGGCTTTGGTCTCTCATATAATAGTCATCATCATAAGCGGAGTAATAATCTTCTATCTCTACAGACCAAACGTCAGGGCTTACTTTAGAAGATAAACTAAATTCTAAATCCTTATTTTGAAAATTGGGATGCGAATATATCCCGGTGGATGGCCTTTGAATCGAGACCTATAGATGAGGCACTAGGAAGTTGGAAAATTTTAGCTAGTAGTATAAATCGAATAAACGGCATTGACAAATGAATCAAGAAAACTATCTGCTCATTCATGAATGACGTTACAAATAATCAAGGTTTAAACATCAGTAATAATTCACTATCCTAAATCTGATTTATTAATGGTCACCGAACCACTAGACCGCTCCGTGCTGTCACATATGCATCATCAACTCATAATATTAGACGAGGATACAGATGCAGCTACTGCGGTCAAACTAATGCATGATAAAAAGGCCGAAACAATTATTGTCAAAAACAAAAACGATGAACATGTCGGCATTATTACTGACAGCGATATATTAGATAAAATTGTCATGAGAGGTGAAGATTCCGACCAAGTATCCAATAAAGACAATTATGTCTTCTCCAATCTTAACAATATCTGCAAAGGCCACCGTGAGACAGGCTTTGGAACTTATGAGGCTAAACGTAGTAAAAAGAATACCTGTCACAGATAATATACATATACTAGGTATTGTTACACAGGAGGGATTAGCTAACGCAATAAGGACCTCTGTATTAGAAAAAACGTTTAGACCTTATAGGGTAGTCATCAGAGAGCACTACAAACCTATATGGGGAAATTTAGGCTTTATTCTACAATTTGCCGGGCTTTTATTCATAGGTCCTGCAATTCTAGCTACTATATATAATGAATTGGTATCTGCAGTTGGAATCTTTTTATGTATTATATTTATGTTTGTGACCGGATTTGTACTTAATTCATATGGCGAAAAAACACCCCTTAATCTTCGACAGGCATCAGTTTTGATGGTCTCAAGTTTTGTTTTGCTTAGTTTTTTTGGTAGTATTCCTTACATGTATCTTAACCCATTTGGCCAAGGAATAGACCCTCTATCTTTATTTGTCAAAAGTTTCTTTGAAAGTGCCTCAGGGTTTACTACAACAGGTCTCAGTCAGTTATTGCATCCAGAAGATTTGCCAAAAAGCTTTGACTTTTACCGTTCGTTTACTCAATGGATAGGTGGATTGAGTTTCGTTTATCTTATTATCACTTTCTTTTATCCGGAAAAGAAATTAGCTCACATGAAAGGAATGATTGGTGGAAGTGGTCTAAAATTAAAACAGCTTCTTTTAACAATAACGGTCATATTTACAATATATACTGTAATTTTGACCACTTTATTGTATTTGTTTGGTTATCAAACTGCTATATACAATATTTCATTAATATTTAGCACCGTAACTGGAGGTGGCTTTATTCCAACTTCCACATCGATAAACCCTAATGACACTATACAATTGTTTATTCTCATTGCAGGTATGATTATATCAGCTCTTCCCTTCGCATTTCACTATGCTATCTTTAGTAAAGAGATGCATACAACTAAAATGCGTCCTGAAATTTACACCTACTTTGGAATTATTGCCATCTCAATTGTTGTCTTTTATTTTATAATCGCTTCAACTACAGATTTACAATCAATGCCGATATTTGCTGTATTTCACGTTGTGAGTGCTTCTACTAACACCGGTTTTCAGTTTATCGATATGTCTTTGTTATCTGATGAAGGTAAAATTTATCTAATAATCATAATGTTAATTGGAGGTACTGCATTCTCCACAGCTGGTGGAATAAAGGTCGGAAGAATCCTTCAGATAGTCCAAAAGGTTACACGGAAAAGATTTATCGCAGATGCATCGACTAGGTCCATATCAGGTATATCTTCACGATACCAAAACGGCTATAATAGACAGGAACCAAAATTAGAAAAGATTAGGGAAGATAAAGCATTTAGAGAGACCTTGTTAATTATAGTATTATTTGTTGCCGTTTCTTTTATTACTGCCATTGTAATTTGGATTGTCGAAGGAAAGGACTTTATAAATTCACTCTTTGAATCAGTTTCGGCTATAACGACAACGGGTATAACGGCAGGAATAACAACTCATGATATGAATATCGTTTCTCAAATATTTCTTATATTTAACATGATTGCTGGTAGGTTTGAAATCATTGCAATAGTGTATTTTTTCCTTGAAATATCAAGGAGGAAACATTAGACAGCCTATTTCAGTAACTACAATAAAATAAAATTGTCGTATTAGAATAGTGAATGGAAAGTAGTGCCAAAACAATCTTGACAAAACGTCTAGCAACTGTCATATAGTGATACTAGATTATACTCAACATATAGGGTCTAATCCTTCCATTCTAATTTTCGAGACTGTCATGATTTGTTAGGCTCCCTGTTTTTATAATAGGGCGTAGAGTCCCATTCCAATTTAACATTAGAAAAAAATGAATTCTTAAAAATAATTTCACTTTTTGTCAAGACTGGTCTCATAGTATTATAAAGCAACAATTTAAAGGAACACAGTTCAATTCGATTCTTATCATTTCATCTAGGCAAACTAAACACAAAAGTAGAGCCAATTCCATCATTATTGTTAAAAGCCCAAATTCTACCGCCGTGAGCCTCGACTAATTTTTTGGTAATAAATAGTCCTAGACCAGTTCCAAAATCAGAGTCTGTTGTAAACTTTTCAAATAACTTTGGCAGAATCTTTGATGATATCCCTTTACCAGTGTCAGATATACCAATATATATCATCTCTTCTTCTTTTTCGATTTTTTTTCGTTCTCCTTCGCTGTTCCTTTTTTCTAGTGTCAGGTCATCTGATGTATTCCTACCATTTTCGGTAATATGGTTTGTTTCGTCTAATTCTGTTTGATTCAAAGTGAGGTCAAAATCATTACTATCTCTTATCATGATATTAATAGCATCGTCTTTTTTAGAAAACTTGATAGCGTTATCAATTAGATTAACTAGAATTTGATTTAATCTCAATTTGTCAGAATAAACCCAACAATGCTCTCCTAGATTATTATTCATAAAATTCATTTTGATGCCTTTCTCTCTGACTTTGTGGCTAAATTCAATCTCGATAAGATGGTCTATTTCTTTAACTAAATCTACTTTCTCTTTGTGAAGTATAATGTCACCACTATTATTTGATTCAAATCTTGCGACATCTAAAAGATTATTTGTTAAAATATTTAATCTTGAAGCATTTCTAGAAATATTTTCCTGGTGCTCATGAAGTTTGACAATGATTCTTGATAATTCTTCATCTGTCAATTTTTGTCTATTTTGCAAGATAGTATCAAACAATTCATCATTCATTTCAGAATATCCTGTAATGGCTTGAGTTGGCGTTCTCAATTCATGTGCTGCAGTATTTATAAAGTCATCTTTAACTTCTCCTTCATGCTTTAGTTCTTGAGCAAGAATACTTTGGTTACATATCATTTCAAATATTGAACTATACGATAACACAGTTGGAATACTATTAGAATATATAGAGAAACCAATCGGTGGATTTGTTTTTTCCTCTTCTAATTTCTTTATTTCCATGATAAGACATTCTTTGCTATCTACCACTAATGATTTTATTTTAATGTCAATGCTTGGTGCAATATCTTGGATTTGGATATTGTGGTTAGTAGTACTAGTTAAAAGTTCAAGAGATAATGATTTTTTAACTGTAGAGTCTATTGGTACAAGCATGTTAATCTTTAGATTTTCTTTTTGATTAGACATTTCTTTCAAAAGTTCAAGTGTGCCACTTTTCTCTTGAAGATGAAATGCACTGGCAGTCGAATAAATTATTTGTATATCCTTCTTGGCTCCTCTGATCATCTCAAATTCTTGTCTTTCTGCTTTCTTGTAATCATTAAAAACAGTGGTAACGGGTGAGACTATTCCTTTCTCTATTTCTCTTATCCTTTCTTCTGAAGGTATGCCCTTATCCCAGAAACTATCAAAAACAAACTGTTGTTGGTCTACAATCTCAGGCACATTGCTAAATATAAGTTGGGGTATAGGTTGTGCTTTATGAAGAGTTGCGACAGCCACATATTCTTTTTGGTCGGCTACCTCAAAGTTTCCTTTCATTCCTTCTAAGTGTCTAATTTCAGAGAATTCAAGCATTTTCTTACAATACTCTAAGTTGTCTGCAGTCATCTCAATTACATATCTAAGTTTCACTCCTCTGTTTTTGAATGCAGTAATTCTTGCATTCCTGATGGCTTTTATCTCTACAAATACTGAAGGTGCAGTAGAACTAACACACGAGTCAATCTTTTCTCTAGTCCTATTAACAAATTCGATAATTGCTCTATCGGCTTTTTCTGAACCATCAATTACTTTAGTAAATGTATTTGCTTCACTGTTTAGATTATCTAAATCTATTATTTCAGAGTCATCAACATTCTCTTTGTCTTTGCTTTTTTTAATTATTAAAGGACACTCTCAAATCATTATTATGATACACCGTCTTCACAGGATTAATACGTCCACACATACTATTTCATGGCTTTCAAACTATAATAATGTGCTTCTATTATCTTGTTTATCATCAAGTCTACTGTGTATGAATAATGGGCCTTGTTGAAGAAAATTTGGAAAGATATTGCTGTACCTATTAAGCAATCATTTATTCATTTTTTGCTTCCTTTTTCAGAAATTCTATTAGTTTGGCAAGATGTCTTTGTTTGTCTTGCTTTATTTCATTCCAGAGCTCAACAAGTTGGGTATTTCCATCACTTTGGGCGTCTTGTATGTATTTATCTACAGTTGAATACAGAAAATCAGCTTCTTTACCTAATGCGGAAAGGACATTATAAGTAGAGTTCTTTAATTTAGTGCTTTCACTATTGTTTGACATTTCTTAACTCTATCTAACATAGTATTTAATGAGCAATATCTGAGCTATCATAATTCGCTAATAGTTAATAAAAAAGTAACGTTTATCATTCTGATGCTTAAGTATAAGGATGAAAAATTGACATGATTCTTTTAATAGTATCAGATTGACAAATACCAGCTATTTGTTAAATTCAATGTTTTTTAAGAATTAATACAATGGTACAAAAAAATAATAAGAATAAAAACAATGACAATAGAGGGTTAGCCTCTGCAGATGAGGAGACTAGAGAAAGAGTCGCAAGAGCAGGTGGAGAAGCACCACACAATGAAAGAGGATTACAAACAGCTGATGAAGAAACCCGTAAAAGAGTAGCACGTGAAGGCGGCAATGCCTAGAAAATAGATCTTATTATCTGCCATTATTTTTGAATGACCAGAAGCCTTGGCCATAAATTGCCACATCCGAAATATTTTTATATTTTTATTTATATCTATCTGGTCAGCATGAGCAATCATTGTTGAAGAATATTTTCAATTGTTATTTCCTAAACAGAACTATTAATAGTTAAAGAAATTGTAACCCGGCTGAGAAGTAACAAAGGCATCGATCCATCAAATAGAACAAGAAAAATATCATGTAGTTATAATGTATTATGTTATTATTTTTGTAATCATGAAACTCAATCATTGTCAGGGAAGTTACGATAATTTTAAGAGTATTAACAACTTCTTTAGAATAACTATATCAAAATCAAGAAAAACTCAAATCATAATGCCGATCGTACTATTTTTTTCCTTCTATTTATCAACAAGTCTTTTGATTCCTGTTGATAGTCTAGAATATTTAAGCGTAGATGCAACAAATCAATCTACTCTGAAAATAGATGTAATAGGCACAACCTCAGGTAATAATACTCCACCTGTAAATAATTTTAACATTACATCTGGTTATACAATTAAACCAGTTGTTTGGAATCTAACCGCTCCAGATACTGCAACATTTGATGATAAAGGAAATATGTATGTGGGAGAAGCTGGCTATCCATTTACTCAGCTGCCTGAAGTTCCAAGAATACTAAAGGTAACCCCAGAAGGCAACGTCTCTGTGTTTCTTGATTCAAACTTAAACTCCCCGATTGTTGACATTGCCTACTACAACAAAACAACCTTGTTTGTATCACATAACCATAAAGTATCAATGGTAAATCTAAAAGACGCTAATGTTACAGACGTCATCGTGGGTCTACCTACAAACCTTAATCATCAAAACAATCAGATAGCCTTTAGTCCGGATAAAAAAAGAATCTATGTTGGCGTCGGTTCTGCCACCAATAGCGGGATAGTAGGAATAGATGATTACGTTTTAGGCTGGCTTGCAAATGAACCCAAGGGTCATGATATACCAGCAAAGAACATAACACTGACAGGACAGAATTTTATTACCAATAATCCTCTTACAGCCGAACCTTATGATAATGCTACCACGGGAGCGTATGTTCAATTTGGAAATGGTACATTCAAAGGGCAAACCATTCTGGGAGAGACAAAGTGCAATGGCTGCCTTGTAAGTGCTAATATTAATGGAACCGATTTAAGGCTTGAAGGATGGGGATTGAGAAATCCAACTGGGCTTGCATTCAATGATGAAGGTAGGCTTTTTGCAATAAATCACGGCGCTGATGAAAGGGGAAGTAGACCAATAGCAAATGACAGTGATAAATTCCATGAAATAAGATTAAATGATACATCAGCTGACTTTTTTGGCTGGCCTGACTTTTTTGGAAACGCCGAACCTGTTACGGACGCCAAATTCTATTCTCCATCTCGAGGAGAAGGTAAGCCTTTGGGATTTCTGTTGCAAGACCATCCACCTGTTGAAAAACCTTTGATGCTGTTTGAGCCAGTACATTCATCAGGAATTCAAATGGTCTTTTCAAATAGCAGTTCTTCCTTTGGATTTGAAGGTGAGGCATTTATTGCTCAAATAGGGACTGATGCTCCAATCTCTCAACCTCCTCCTGCACCAGGAACAATAATAGGTCAAGATGTGGTGCGTGTCAATGTAGAAAACCAAACAATCTCAGAATTTTTGACCTTGTACAACCAAACAACAGGTTTTAGACCCACCGACGTGGTCTTTAATCATAATGGAACTGTCCTTTACATTGTAGACTGGGGAAATGTAACATTTGAAAAAGGTTACCCTACTACTGTTCCTAATAGCGGTGTAGTGTGGAAGATAGAAACAGTTACAAGAAATTAGAGGATAACATCATTTCATGCTATAATTTATAAAAAATAAGGAAAATTGGAATGTTTGGAAATTAAGAAAACAAAAATAGCATAGTGCTAATCCGTTGGAATTAAGTTCCTGAGAGTAGTGGAGTTCCTAATACATTAGCATATGAGAACTCTATATTTTGTAATATTATAAGTACTTGTGAGCTTATCTAATATCATAACTGGCTCCCCACTTACTTTTATCCATCGGATTTTCAATATTAAAGACAATTGATTGAAAAATATTGATGTTATATAGTATGGTATCCATTTTAACATATGAACACCTCCTATAATAATGAAAAAAGAGATCAGATTCCAAAGGAAGACGGACCTGAGGGTGAAACAGGAAAAGTTGTAAGTCAGCAAAATGCTATCGAAGGACAAAGAAAGGAAGTCAATGTGGAAAGCTATTCTACAGTATCTGAGTTAGGACAGGTTTTGAAAGACTTGGATTTTCCTACAGAAAAAAGCAAAGTTCTAGAATTTATAAGACAACACCAGTCTATTCAAAACAAGGATAAAGTTTTATCCTCACTAAGTAGCTTGGAAGAAAAATCTTATAAGAATGTCTCCGAGATTATGATGGCTGCAGGATTGGTTTATTAATAATTCGAATTACGGCTGATTTTACTCTTGGGTAAATTTTTTCGCTTACTACCCCACAACTTGGTACATACATTATCATCGTCAACCTACACCAATCACCATACAAGAGGGATTTATAGTAAACCCTGTCAGTTTCCTTATGATAAAAGAAAAAGAATTCAGAGCCAACTTTGATAAAACTGCGATGAAGGAACTTAATGAGTTTCTAGGTAAAGACAGGTACTAAAAAAGTTATTAGTATCCAAAAAGTAATTGATACTATTAGTAATAGAAGCGATCAATATGTATATACTGTTTTTTATGAAGAGGAGTTAGAAGATTAAACCTTTATAGTATTCGCATTTCATTGTAGGGACTCTACTGAATGTGAATAAAGGGTACACAAAGCCAAGATTTCCCAAGATACTTTTGACGAAAATT
>CAWKJS010000017.1:0-21113 GCA_963850055.1 uncultured Nitrososphaeraceae archaeon
CACCTTAACAACAAATCAAAAACTTTCACCCTTTCTATAGATGCTGTGGATAGGACAACCTTAATCAAAATAGGAATGTTCTCTATAGAAATATATTTTCTACCTTGAGAAAGAGCGTGGCCCCTCGCAAGATTGTGTAGTTGTGTTGCTGCCCTGTCTCTTCCCTCAATGATGGGAACAGAGTATGCAGGACCCTGTACCTTGGGTTTCTTTTGTTTCCCATGTTTGTAAGGTTCCTCTCAAGTGAGCAAGAAGGCCGGCTAACTTTACTGTATATCTTAAAGCCTTTCTGTCATTTTTCTTTTTGTTCCATTCTATTTTTCCTAAAGGGTTATCGTTTGACTCCTCAGCAGCTATTAAAGTCCGTTACTACTGGAAATTTATCAAACCATTCTAAATATTCCACAACTTCAGAGGTGGTGCCTCAACGATATCAATGAACCTTGAATAATTTCCAATCTGACCAATCGATAAAATCTAACAAATTAATATCAGTTTTAGCACTTTTCTCTGTGGACTTTTTAATCCCGTTTATTAGGTTTTATTTCTGCAAAACCAGACAGAAAAAGAAAATAGATAAATAGATCCTGAGTCTCTGTCAATTAACATCTTGGCTGCTCCATTGTCCAAACTATTACAGCAATCAACTAACATTTTTAGTGAGTTTTCTATCGTCTTTATAACGGGATATAGCAGGCCCCGCCATCTTTCGCAGGTATTATCAAACAATACTTTGGCTAAGGGTTTCTCTCTTTCCATAGCGGCTACTCCCTGCAATATTTTGTCTTAGTTTAACTTACTCTCATGGTTTAACTTCAAAAGTGTTTTATAATTATGGAACAAAGCTCCCATCACGATAGGCTCGATTGGTATCGGTCTGTTGGCATTAGATAGATATTGTGTATACAATTTGGCGTTTTCAAATATGGTATTAAATGCTTCATTCTCATTCTTGGACGGCAATTCTTTCTTAAATTCGGCCCAGTTCGGTCGCTCAATTTCGATAAGCTGTCTAAAGGAAGGGATGCTTCTACCCATTTGATTAAAGAACGTAATTGTAACTATTTAACTATTACACAGTGTAACCATGCGTGTATATAGCGACTAAACTTTAAAGCGGCCGAATAAACCACACCTCCAGGTCTATTCATTAATAGCATAAACAATAGTTCCTATTATTAAACTCGAAACGAAAAAGCTTAATTCTTCACCAACTGTAATCTTAATGTTATCATGTTATCAATAGCAGAAATTCAATATCTTCAAGGTCAAAAAAAAGTTTCAAAGTCATACGAACGCAAGTTAAGATGCTTGATCAGAAAGAAGTTAGGGGTTTTACAAAAAGAACTTCCATTGCTATCAAAACTATTTGCTGATAATTTCAAGAATTTCTCTTGTAAAACCATGAATACAAATGAAGGGCTGCCGCTGTCCACAAAACAAGAGAAAAAGATTTCTCCCGAACTATATCCGAAAGTATTCGAAGTTAAGCGCGCTACTAAATTTAGTAATTTAGAGTCAAATGATATTCAGGTTGATGCTGGCAAAGATGTAAAATGTCATAATTTAGATATTATGTCCTCGCTGTTAAGGATAATTCGACCCACGCTACTGAATTTAGTAATGTCCAAAACAATGGCGCTGCGAAATATAGTAATTCAGAGATATGCATAATATTATGTCAAAGCCTCTAAATCCTTCAACCAATGAGCCAATTAATCACGAAAATAATAATAAATCTATTCAAAACGATTTAATTTCTATATGCGCCGGGTCGGATGCAGGTCATATTTGCCCGTAATCTCACAGAATTATTGTAGAGTATAATAACAAATTATGTGGTGCCTACTGATTATAAGACAGAAAGGGAACTAGAGACGAAATGGGATAAAACATTTCAATACTTTATTGTACAAGGTACTTAGTAGGGATTATGATTTCTTGAAGTGTTAGATCTAATTTAATAATCTTGTACTCTGAAATTAACGAAACGGTACCGTCAACTAGCCATATGTATAGTCATCCAATATCTGGAAACAGAGAAAGAAAGATCGATTATTTAATAGCAGAATCCAAGCGCAGGCTATCAGAAAATAATCCTTTGGATGATAAAGAGGAAAATGAAGATGAAGGCTGAACACGTTGATTTTATTTTATCCCATTTCCAAGGTCAAATTCAATCATTCCCTCGAAGAATTATGACCAATACATCGAACGGACAATTTAGTGTTTATTCCAAGGAAGAAACTTTTGAACGATGTAGACAATCTAATTTTATCGATTGTCGTATTAACGCATACCCAGAATATACCGAATATAAGGGGATTGTAAGACAGTACCAAATTTTGTCTTTATAGATTTAGACTTACAAAATTTCAATTATGATAAGAGAAAACTTGATTATACTTTAAAGAAAACTTTGAAAAAAATGGAGGAATATCGGGGATATCCTAGTGTTTTGTGGACCGGCAATGGATATCATATCTATCTTCCTATCAGTGCAATAGTATTAGATCAAGAGTCTATCTTTTCGAAGAATAAGTTTCCTAATCTATTTTCTGTTCCGGGTAAATATTCTAATTGGTCAGTGTCTGAAGTGTTCTTAAAGTATGCAGAAATTTTTTTTACAAATGGTAAAGCAGATCCATTGCATAAACCAAAATATAAGACGTGTTTGGTAAGAATACCTAATACTTTAAACTCAAAATGCCTTTCTCGAGGGTTAAGCGATGAGGAATCAAAAGTAAAAATAATTCAAAGATGGAATGGTCACCATTCACCTATTCAACTGTTAACGAAAGAATTTAGAAGATGGCTACATCAAGAAGAGATTAATCAAATAGTTATCAACAACACGAGTAGAAGGAAAAGTCAAATGGGTAATTACCCTTTATCTAATAATTCTAAAATTCTATGGATAGAGGAATTATTACGAACAGGGATACCGGATGGCAGAAAGGAGACCTTGAGATTAATTCTTGGACCCTATTTGTCCAAAGGAATACTTATGAAACATCAGTTAGCATCTTACAAAATTGGATTGAAAAATGCGATAGAGTTAAACCATTAGATGCAGGATTCTATCCTAAACAAAGAATAGAAAATTCATTAAAGAATGCCAAAGGTTTTTTAAATTTATACAATTTAAAAATAAAAAATCCTTGGCTTCATAACGTCGTTCTCCTTTCACACTTTAAATAATCAGATATTGCCATTTTCCTTTTAGTGAATGATTTGGTCTGTTAGATATTCATCGAGTGAATAAGCGATAATTAGGATAATTCATGCTAGTTATTTTATAAAGCCCGAAAAAAATTCCTTTGTTCTTTGATTGATATCGGTCTGTTGAATTAACCAATAAAAGATCTTGTTTATGATTCAGGCAATGTAGACCTTAATAAATAATAACCCATGCTCGCATCAGAGATACCTTCACGTATTAATTTTTCTTTTAGTTCATTCTTGTTTTTTATTTTCACGACTTTAGTTTCGACATTTGCGTCGATATAATCAATTAATTCATAATCATCAATGATTGCATCATTGAATCGAGTATTCATATCCAAAATCAGATTATTGTATTTGGTATCAATCATAATTGTATGATCGAGGTTAGCCCCTGTAATTTTAGCCCGTGAAAGGTCAGCCCCTATAATTTTAGCCCGTGAAAGGTCAGCCCCTATAATTTTAGCCCGTGAAAGGTCAGCCCCTATAATTTTAGCCCGTGAAAGGTTAGCCCGTGAAAGGTCAGCATCTGTAAGGTCAGCATCTGTAAGGTCAGCATCTGTAAGGTCAGCATCTGTAAGGTCAGCATCTGTAAGGTCAGCATCTGTAAGGTCAGCCCGTGAAAGGTCAGCCCGTGAAAGGTCAGCCCGTGAAAGGTCAGCCCGTGAAAGGTCAGCCCGTGAAAGGTCAGCCCGTGAAAGGTCAGCCCGTGAAAGTTTGGCATCTGTAAGGTCAGCCCGTGAAAGTTTGGCATCTGTAAGGTTAGCCCGTGAAAGGTTAACCCATGTAAGGTTAGCCCGTGAAAGTTTAGCCCTTGAAAGGTGAACATGTGATAAATCCAAAACTTTAAATTCATTATTTCGACTGGCATTGAACTCTTTAATATTTCCGCTAATCAGCAAATTCAAAGCGTTTTCTTCTAAACCTCCCCTATCGGTTGGTTCTCTGCCTATCTCTGTTACACGTCTATATAAGTTCTGAAATGGGGTGGAAAGGTCTATATCTCTATTAGTAATCAAATCAGTCTTTGTTGTCCCGACTTTAATTCTATCTAAGAAATAATAATCGATTTCTAAAGACAAATTGAGCCTACCGGTTATTTTACTATTCTTAGGTGTACTTAAAATAAATCCAAAAGGTCTGAAAGATCCGAGTATTCCTTTTTTATTTATAATTTCCCAATTTGCAACGTTTTCTGCCTTTGATCCAAATACATAAACATCTTCGAACCTGAATTCGTGGTTCTTTAGTAATATATCCAAAATAGAGAAAGAATGTTCATCAAGATTTGAAATATTCATCATGTCCTCCTTATCTTCATCTGGTGATGTGACTTCCTTGTTTTTTAATGATTTGAGTAACAAATCTTCATTAGGATAAATCGGATTAGGGAAGATCTCATGAATCAAAGGATTTGCTTCCATCAATTTGCCTGCTTTTGAAATGGCGTTAAGTTCTAAATTGATATTGAGATTTGGAATACGCCTTCTTTTCGATTTGTTAAATAAATCAAAATCGATTGCAAATGAGGAATAATACAAGTCATTATTCTCCAAATCGATTTCAGTATCCCTTAATATATTATCGGAGTAATCCTTTTTATCCAATTTTATACATCCTATCGGATAACTCATAAATCTCGTATCATTAATCATAGCAGATTGGCCTATTCGATGATACCTAGATTTCATTTCATTTATTGGCTTTGGATGGATTGTTGAGAGAGGATCGGTAGATATAATATTAGAAGTAATATCATGTGGTCGATTATTATACTCCTTAACATAATCTTCAATGGCTCTGACCCTGGCTTCATAATCATTCGAAATAAAATTAGGAGATGCTTCTATGGGAATATCAGTTGTCTTAATAACATCACCTTTTTTGTATGTGTTATCCAATCCATAAATCGAGATTGAATTATCTGTTATTTTACCTGGAAGATACATTTTTCCATGCTCTGTTTCCAAAACTACTTTTTTGTCATAATTGAATTTCGGAATACATCCAGGTCCGCATTCAGGGAGGGGATCAATCAATTCATAATTGAAATGCCATTGATTTTCATCCATTACTATATTAACAATCTTATTTTGTTCTTCCGTCTTCAATATTAGATGTCTCTTAATCTTGTGGACATTGATTAGCCATTCAGTTTTTAATTGATAGATTTCTATTTTTCTTTTACCACACGGTGGTGATTTTATAGTATTCTGTTCCTCATTTCTTTGTTCCGTATGAATAGTTAATTTTTCGCTTCTATCTTCTGATATTTTTGATGATATGGAAGCCAAATTTGTATTAAGGACCGCTCCAATTTCGGTATTTACCTTTTTGAAGTACTCGTTAGAAATGCCAAATTTTTTCTCGATGGTCAAATTCTTAGTGTCCCCGCACATACATTCAGTACTAGTATGAAGAGACCAATATCTGAAGATTTCAATATCATAATATTCTCTTTTTCTTTTCATCGTCTCTCTATGGTCAAGTATCTTTTTACGTCCTAAGAAATATTCTACAGACAATATTGATCGATTAAGTAATCGATTTCATATAAAAGGCATTGGGATTTATTTTAATGTCATACTCGGTTACAAATAGAATAGTTTCTCTTGTTCTCATTGCTGACTTTGCGGAAAATTGTGAAATAATATCAGGATGTTTAGGTTATCCTGAGAACGCTTTCATAGATGTTTGTCGTGAAAACATTGACAATCAAAACGATGAATTATGGAGCCTAGTCCAATTGCAGATTCTATAATTACATTTATGGAGAGTAAAAAACACTGGATAGGAACACCGACTCAACTATTACAACTATTGGGTGATATTATATCCCAAGTTGATTCAAATATTAGGAAAAGCAAATATTGGCCAAAAGGGCCCGGTAGACTAACTTACAAATTAATGAAATAGTTCCTAATTTATTAAAACGGGGTATAGATTTTGCCACAGGTGAAAAAAACAAGGGTCAAAGAGTTATTATCATAACAAAGATAGGCTCTAACCAATCTTTCAGACAACAGAATGAGGGCCATAATCCCAATCCCAACTCATCATCAGATAATTTTATCGAACCTTTATCATCTTACATTAATCTATATATTCATAGAAGAGGCAGTTCAGACAACTTTGAATGCGAAAATTGTTCTTTAACTGGTGATATTCATTTTATGAAACAACATATGTGCAAGAAAGATTTGACGATACTCAGATAACTGTCCAATGAATCGTCTAAACGTTATTGCAATAATCGTTAAATATACTGTCATTTTAAGCACATAAATTGTCATTTATACCGAGGATAGAAAACTGGACGATGGGACGAGTAGGACGGTTCTTTGCTTAATATTATGGAGGAGAGATGTTATAAGGTCACATAGAATAAATTTGTCCTTTAAGAATACCGATTGACACCTTCCTTAATCGAAATTAGCATAATTATCCAAAACAATCGTCAGGACCATCCAGTCGTCCAACAATACCCGATACAGAAACGAAATTAGCACAATTATGACAAATAACTCAATACTATCAATTGACGATACTATGGACAGTCCTCAAATAATCGTCAAAGCAGGTTTATTGTTAAAAAATTTGCCAAAAATAGTGGGATTTCTTTACTATTATTTGGGATGCGACCTTATCGGATAATACCGATTTAAATCATAAATCCAAGCCCACCCACAGAGCCATTGTCAAACAAGGCCGACTTTTAGGACTCCGTGTTATCACCTCCAAACCTGACACTAGAAAGCGCAACACCTAAAGCCTTATTCATTAATGTTTCAGAATTAAAAAGGATTGCTGTGGTAAGTGTAAGATGGAATGCTATATCAAAAAAGAGTGAAGCTGATAATCAAGCCTTACTCTCTTTGTACTGTGAAACATGTGAATCCGATTGTTGTATGCACATCAAATATTCACTGGTGTTGCCAGATGTACTTCGAATAAGAAAAGAAGACAAACTGGTTTAAGAGCAAAAGCCGTCACTCTAAATGTTTTACTTTTTTAGTTACTCACCTTTGACCATAATTGAAACGCCTTTATCCAATACCATGCTACGAACTCAATCAATGCTTAAAACAAATCATGGGTATACCCAATTTTAGAATAATTGAATTAGGTGTTCTTTGATAATTTTGCTTAAGTTAAATTACCTGAGCTATTCGTATGGGATGATTGTTTTCAAAAATAGGGATTATGTCTTTCCATCTCATGGTATCAAACGCACCTATTCTTATTCCAGATGAAATCATTAAAGATACAATGGCAAACATTCTTCTATCCGGATATTTAATCAACTTTCTCAATTCATCCATCGTAGGCGCTCTATCATTCGCAGATTTCCTTCCTGAAGGGATGCCTTTGGATATCTTTTTCCAATTTAGTATGGGTGTATCAAAATTCATGTCCACAAATAGCTTGACAGCTTTATAGTAATTGGAGATTGTTGAATATGCGATATCATTTCTTTGAGCTCTTCCTTTTTGAAATTCAAAGAATTTAACAAGTGAAAACTTGAACCATTCTTTGTTTCTTAGTATTTCGGCTATGAGAGATTTTGCCTGATCCTGTATATTTCCTTCTAGTCCGATAAAATCCATAAAGACCTTTAATCTCCGTGGGTATTGTCTTTTGGTTTCAGGAGCTTTCAATGCATATGTAAACTGCAGTAAAGGGTCATCCAGATCATCTGCTTTGGTGTATAAAATTTGAACAGACGACTCAGCAGGAAATTTCATTTTTATTGTTTTTGTTTTATCTTGGGCCAAATTTAAGAACTATTAACAATATGGGCCGGGTCGGATTCGAACCAACGACCCCCGCCATGTCAAGGCTCATTAGTAACGTTTAGCAATACTAGTAACAACAATATATTAGATCAAGGCTTTTGGAAAGGATACAAAGAGTATTTACAAAGAATAGGAACAAACACCACTGTTAATGATCGATATAACTATTCACTTAAATATTGTAAGTATATATTTGATGAAATACTATCAATGAACTACTAACTTTTTCACCAAACAAAAGGTTGCATATAATGAAGGCTTTGTCATCATTGTCAAAGTTCAGCGGGCGCCATGACCTGTGGAAGCAAATTATCAAGAAATACAATCTCTTATGGTCTACAGGAGACAATTCTTTATCTATATTTAACAAGATCGTCAATGAAACAAGTTATTCAGATATGCTAAAGTGGATAAAAGATGTAATTTCGGAAATACCGGGACCCCAAGCCAATCTGTTCATCTTTAATACCCTTACCGGAATGAGACCTATTGAGGTATCCAAATGTATCCATTTAATACATATTAATTTAGACGACTATTGGAATATAGATAAAGGAATACTTGAACACTATAAATTCCCGAATGAATTCATTAGAAGAACTAAAAAGGTTTTCATTTCTGTTGTAGATAAATCTCTGATTGACTTAGCAAAAGACTGTCCTGTGAATGTTAGTTACAATGCATTAAAACTCATGTTAAAAAGAAAAGGATTGGATATGAATATGTATTACTGTAGAAAAGTCTTTGCGACATATTTGAGAAATGAAGGTGTGAATCTGAAATCATAGATCTATTACAAGGCCGTATATCTAGTTCTGTATTTGTTAGACATTATTACCGACCAGATTATCTAAATTTGATGAGATAAGAGAAAAGTTAACTAAACTT
This sequence comes from uncultured Nitrososphaeraceae archaeon, assembly GCA_963850055.1. Classification (GTDB taxonomy): domain Archaea; phylum Thermoproteota; class Nitrososphaeria; order Nitrososphaerales; family Nitrososphaeraceae; genus Nitrosocosmicus. Next base: position 8,910 of record CAWKJS010000017.1, read on the forward strand.
CATGATTTGATAATTAATTGAAAGTGACTGTAGTGACAGGAATGACGCTATTTTAAAACCCCTAGCCTCCAGATAATGTAAGGGACGTTGCTAAAACCAATTGAATAAAGAAACGAAAAGCCTTTTCTATTACTTTGGAGATGGTTATGTATGAATTATGATGAAACTGTAAAGGAAATAGAAAACACCTTTGGTTTACTTCCCGGATTTATGAAAAATACCCCTCAGGATATACTTATACAAGATGTGGCCACTATTTAAAAAGTATCAAATGGGAGAATCTGCGATTCCTCCAAAGTATAGAGAAATGATGATGTTAGCCGCTGCGGCCGCTACAAAATGTCCATATTGTCAGACATTTCATAAGGAGACCTGTAAGATGCTAGGAGCAACGGACGAAGAACTAAATGAGCTGAGCTGTAATTATAGGAATGTCCTCATTTTGGAGTAACGTATTACATGCACAGAACTATGACTATAACAAATTCGTCCAAGAGCTAAAGCAAATGGGAGAACACGTTTCAAAAAAAGGTAATCCATAATATCAGTTGAAATATTGTTTGTATATCTGTGACTGTAGTGACAGTAATGACTCTATTTTTTTAACCTCCTGACATTGACATCCAGGTTTGGAGAGACCAGCCACTTTATGCTAATTTCAGTCATGACCTGTTAGATTTGTTTTACTTCTTATTCTTGTAGGATAGAGTAGATCTAGTCTTGCTGTTTGAATGTTCGAAAGAAGTGGGGTGCTCACTATTTACGTCATTTGCGTCACTAGCGTCATTCATTTGATATATATGACTTAGGGTGCTATCCTATCTGTCACTATTCTTGTTATCGAAATATCCATATGACGTGGCTATGACTCTATAAGTGTCCATTCAAAGAGACTTTTGAATCAAAAAAGAATGTACATAATAGAAATTTTTTATAAAAAAAAGTACATAATATTTTTTAGCATGTTGTGAGAATTTAACGCGACGGCATACATTACTTCCTCAAAGGTCTTGCACCCCACTAGGTGCGAGGCCTTGTCAATAGATGAAATTTTTGTGGTAACGTAATATTCTTAGAAGGTATTTCTTACACTCCAATGAACCAATGCTGTAAGAAAAAATACCCCTTAGCGAATAGTGTCTAACTCAGTAAAGATCATATCAGGATTCAATAGAAATGCTACATTCTCAATATTATATTTTTCATAGTTTCGTATCAATTCAATTAAATATATTTGCAAATAGCGATTCAAGTATAAACCAGTTCTCTTGAAAATCTACTATAAGAAAACCTTTTAGAATTGCAATTACATATATTATATATTGATAAAAAGCGTTGATCGCTATTATTATATTAAATTCAGCAATGTAAATAGAAAAAAAGTACAACATACTTTCAATCTTTTCAATTTTCACAATCATGTCTACTCTTGTTCTGGGGTCTGCCGCTTCAGCTGGAGTGTGTATGGACAATTGAATGAAACTGATTTGTCAGCAGAAAACGTAATTCAACCTAATCCGCAGACTTCTCAAGAAGAAATCACTGAAAGTACCAATGAGCAACCTACATCAGAAACTGGTTCTGAAGAAAATAGTTCAGATATTATTAATGATGAACAAAACATAGCCGGCGGCTCAAATACAGTGAGTGGATCTTCTATTTCACAACCTCATGGGGATTGTTTGTTTGACCCATCATTACCCAAATGTGCCCCTGATGAAAATGGTAATTGTCCTGAAGGCTTTAACATGAATGGCTATGAACAATGTTTTCCGGAACATGATGGATGTCCCGATGGGTATCATAGCGCAGATGATGATGAGACTGGTCGATGTATTCCCAATTCGGAGGGGTGTCCATCGGGGATGATATTTAGACCCGGCATGAAAACCTGCGGATATAAAGAAGATGTGTGCAAGACATATCCTAATCTAGAGAACTGCAAGGTTGATGATGGTGGAAACGGTGGACCGAATACTCTTGCCTACAATTCGGGATATAGTCATGGTTGTTCTGATGCAAAAATATCTGACAGTTCAAAAAGATATATCAATCAGCCAGGTAAGGGGGCCGGCTATCATACAAACGAATTCATGAGTGGATACAATGATGGATTTGAAATATGTTCAAATGGAAGCAACCAACCACCATCATCAAATTCAAAAGGAACTTTCAAGGTCATTGTTGAGGTTACAAATCAGTTACCACGAGACACATATGGTGGAATCACAGTAAATGTGGGCAATTATCCTGACAATATCTTCAAACCGGCGTACGATATTATTTCCCAGCAGGACAATCTGTTTCAAAGACATTTTCCTTCAAATCAAGCGACGTTCCTGTAGGGACTGAATTTGAGGTAAATCTTGACTATGGTGATGATTATAATCAGTACATATTGGGGAAAAAACACTCCTGCAAAGAAACCTGAGACAGTTCAATTCTTTATCTCTTAACTGATTATCACCTTTTTTAGTCTATTAAGAGGAACAAACTCTGTTTTTATAATTAGCCACCGCTATTTTTAGAACGATTTTCCAAATGTGATTGATGACACAATAGTTGACCAAACTACCTCATCACCAGTAAGAGGATGTAATATCATGTTTCCAAAGAGAATTGGGGCGAATACTTCCAGGTCGTTTAATTGAGTTTGATGATGTAGGTCTACCGGTGCTAGGGGGTGTTTTCTTGCACATAATTTGTACTTTTACCATAGCGGTTGTAAGAAGAATTACCCTTAATGCCATCCAAATTTACCAAAAACCTCTTATTGATATTAAATGCCGTTAAAACCTCCAAATATTCTTAATAATGTCCAATGTGACAATCTAGTTCTAGGGTATTTAGGGGAATTTTTAACAAAAGAGGTGGGGGGCGCAACAACTTAAAAGGGCCCTACAAAAAATTAAATCCGATTGAAGTATAACTAATATTATATGTATAAAGAATATAGTATAACTGAAGAACTGAATGAAATCTATGGACTTGTAGAATCATTAGGTTGGCCAGTAATCAGTCGCCCCACACAAACAAAACAAATACTCAAACAACAAAACTTTGAACAAATGACAAAGATAAAAAACGAATTAGATAAAATATTTAAAAAGAAAGATTTTGTAGAAACAATTTAGATGGATTTATACACGATGTCTTATTGATAATATCTCAAATTCTCCTCTGTCTGTCCCCCAACTTCTAACCCCTGTAATGGCTTTAAATACCATTATAAACCATGATTAATCTAGGATAGTAAAAAAATCTACTTTGTTACCGATTTAACAATGTGCAAAAGTTTGTTATAGTCCTGGTCTATTGTATTTTTGGGCCAAGTCAATCAACTATTTAAACAAGAGGGTAATGAATACTATTTAGCAACTATTTGAGATAGTTATAAATATTGATAATCCTATTTTAGAAGATTGACCAAGCGTTTGTCTATAATGATAGTCGAGGACCAACAAGATATTACATATTTATACAAACTGCATTTGGCAAGATTGGGATTTGATTCGGTCTGTTTCGATAATTCACTAATGGCTTTAGATCATTATCAACAAAATCATGGTAGATATGCAGTAATACTTCTGGATTGGACTTTACCCATAATGGATGGTCTAGAACTTGCGAAAAGGATAAGGAAAATCAATTCCATGGTTCATATTCTTCTAATTAGCGGATATCCTGTTAAAGATATGGTAAATGACGAGGAATTTATAAAAGCCAATATTTCTGAAGTATTACAAAAGCCGATACGTTTTGAGGACCTTGGGCCCCGTATAATTAAACTGTGTGCCTAGAGTTTAGAAAATATTTTCTGGAATTTTTTGATTGAAAAGTTTTGATAATACGTTAGAAAAGGTAGATTTGATTATACCTTAGAAAAATTGTCAGACAGTATTAAATGATCTAGATATTTGATGATACCACAATCAAATCTTTAAATGCTTTAGTATCTACTAAAAGGCATGTCCACACGACCATTCGTGATGGTGGTGGACGATGAAGAGGAACTTGCAAATCTTTTTAGAACTTTTCTTGATGGGTTAGGTTTTAATTGTGTTTCTTTCACCGATCCCCTTGCAGCCCTTGACCATTATAGCCAAAATCACGACAAATACTCTGTAGTGCTAACTGATTGGAAAATGCCTTTTCTTGATGGAATACAACTTGCTAAAAGGATAAGAGAATATAATACTACTGTGAATATTCTTCTAATTACAGCATTTATTACTGATGCATCGTTGAGAAGAGATGTTTACAAAGAAGCTCATATATCGGATGTAATGGAGAAGCCTATTAAGTTAAAAGAACTGGGGGCGCGAATTGAAGAACTTTGCTTTACTAAGTAATAACTACACTGAAGAACATTTTTCATTTGTTTGATAAAACTGATCTAGCACATTTGAAGTTGATGATTAGTAACTATGACAGTGAGCAAATATCCAGAAAGTATTTTTAGTTAGAAATTTAAGAACACGATTAAATCTGTTCAACGAACGGATTCTATTAACTGTCTTAATAGAGGTTTATCACATAGAGGTAAAAAATTCAATCTATTCATACCTAATCCATCGGGATCGGTGGTAAGAAATCTTGTTCCATTTGTGGAAGTTCTTGCATATACATTCCGCCTTTTTTCTCCATCATAGATAAAAAAGCAACAAGTGTCTTCCATAATCAATCTCTCTATTATTGCAATATTCTGGACGCCATAGCCTTTGACACCACAATGAGAGAAAGTGCCGTGAATATCTTTTACAATACCTGTAATTTCATATTCATCCAATATTTAACAAACCCATTGTAAATATTTAAAGAATTCTAAAATTATGAATATTGATCTCCAGAACGAGCCATAAACCTATAGATACCAATTGCTTAACAAACGTAAGTCGAATTGATATTTAATAAATGTCTCGGATAAGGAATAGGACTTTAATCTATATTCTTGATGTAGTATCGATCTGGTACTGGAAGGAAAGACCGCATTCGAAGATCTCGCTAAATCGGATGATTGGATACTTCCATTAACAGTGAAGTTTCTTTGATAGATGTATTTGTTAGCCTCATGAGTTTGGGGGCCAACAATGTATGGGATTAGATAACCACTAAAGAATTGCAATAAAATATTTATTTCCAACCAAACCTAATTCTCCCGAAATATAGTAATTGAGTTGCAATGGAATATGTGAGAGATACAGAGGTGAAAGGCATGGGGATTTCTTTTCAAGATACACGGAAGGACAGAAAAGATGCAGCGTATGTGAGATATTCATACAATGGGATGGATATTCATATTGTCCATGTTGTAACTACAAGTGAAGAACTAGGTCTTTTCGTGGGTGGGGAATGAGAAAGAAGGACAGGGAAGAGACCATAAAGCGGTATTAACTCATCACTTTTGTAGAGATCAGACAACAATGAAGATTTTTCCAGTAGGTAAGCCGATGTTAGTTGAGTTAATGATTGTGATGGCTTTTAAAAATGGTATTACCTATACCGCAATTAATAGTCTGATGCCGCCATAAGCGATTAGGTTGCATGATTGACGGGGCTATTGATACTAAAAGAATGACGCTGTTTTCTATTCCTCTATCATTCGTCGCCCATACATTGATTGGAGGTTTTTTAAGTATTCTTTAATAGTCCATGAATTTATTACAAAATACTCTCTCTCTCTCTTGTTTTATAAAATCTATAAAAAGATAATTTAGGGATAGGATAGGTTCTTAGTGCAGATAACTGACCTCCCAGATTGCAGGGGCGCTTGCTGTTTCGTTTGTTCCGTCCCACTGTACATTAAGTGTACCATTACCTGCTATCCGCATATATTCAGGGGTTCCGTATATGGTTGCATTTGTATTAACAATGGTGGGTGGGTGTGCAATGATTGTAGTATTAGTAAGAGTCAGAGTTGCTGAATTTGTGCCGTTCTTCCATTGTAATGTTAGTACTTCTGGGTAATGTACGTACCCCTGAAGGAGAAGTATAGTTTTTCCCTGATGTGTGTGCAGTAACGCCCTCCATAGTTTCGACTAAGACCTCACTTGGCCCATTTCCTCTGGCCAAATAGGCATCCACGGTTTTTTCATGGTTAAATGGCGCTGAAGTGGTCAGTTCAAACATGTCTATAGTGTAGTTTCCATAATGACCAGTTGACCAGTACCAGCCGTCATAGTCCTGGTTCCAGTTGACTGTCCCACTGCTTGTCTATATACCCTGTTCCATTTACTGGGTGAGACTGGCCGCCGTAGGTCAAGTTACCTTGAACTTTAGCAAAGGGCATTGGATCATTCGTAGCGCTGAATCGTGTTAGCGATTGGTCAAAATACCACATACCACTTCCAAAATTTGTGGCTGGAGCGGCACTTTCGAAAACTAGGTCAGCTCCAACTCCATTCCCCGTTGGTGCAACGTGCAGGTTAATGGTGTTCAAATCACCACGACCCCAGATATCACCCATCGTTACGTTCAATGTATTGCGTGCAGCCTTGAATTCGTTAGCATCTACTTTCGTCTCTCCCCCTAAATGCGTAATGTTAGGAGTTGTAATGGCTATAGTGGCGTATGGCTGAAGCGGACCATTGTTGTCAACCCAAGGCTTTACAAGTAGTGTAATTTGAGTTGTTGAATTATCATCGAATTTTCCTTGAAAGTACCACCACTCAAAGGTGCCTGGCATTGGATTGGTTTGCAAGCCCAATGATGGTTGCAGCGTAGGTTCCTGACCTTCGAATATCCTATATCCCTCTGTGTCACCAGTGATTATCTTGTTCGTGTCAGTTGTAGTTGCATTCGTAGTTGCATTTACGAAAGAAGCATACGATGAAATGGTTATTAGTCCAGAAAATAGGACTACCCTACCATTTTGGTCATAAAGAGCATATTACCTTCTCCAATATGGGATAGATCTTTTAGTCTAACCTTTAAAGAATTTTGATAGAATCCGTTTTTTAACATATGACCCGCATACATTACACTGGTATTTACGCTTTTACCATTGATCGGTCATTTTATTGCATCATTAGAATTAATTGACATTTATTGAAAATCATAAAATGCTCAAATGAGATCTTTACCGTGGTTGAATATGCGTACCAAATATTCTGTTTTTAAAACTTAGTTGAAATTTGTTCTTTGAGTCAAACCACATCTTAACACTACTGCTAATTCTGTAATCCAACCTTCATAATATTTTTTGTCTCCTAAAGGGTGATTTTTATAATGCGTATGATCTGTGATGGAGAATTTGGGGTGACCTCAGTTTTTTTGATGTTAACTACTAGGGCTTTTCCCCCCACTTGTCTCTAACTCCGGGCCCGACTTGAAAAGGAGCCGTAAGAAAAAATACCCCTTTTATAGATGGATACATGGTAGACTATGCTGCAACCCGTCAAATTTTTCATAGCCGGCCATTGATTAGTAATCCGTATTTTAATAGATGGCGCATGGGGGTGTTTTTTCTTTACTTATTTGATATTAGGATTTAATGATGTTGAAAGAAAATTTACCCCTTAGTGGCCATCTTAATCTGTCAAGTCCTGCAATTGGTATAAAATACCATCATACACCATTAAATGTTCTTAATGTCTTCAAAGTGTAACAATCTAGTTTGACAAACATTTAGTGGGTCTATGTCATTGTAATATCTGATGATCCTCGACGCCCCTAATCCTGCAAAACTCAATGAACAATTTAGACGATGAAGAATGTTTATGGTCTTTAGGACAAATATTTTTGTTGAGTCATGGAGATGTTCATGGATCTCATTCTAAACTTTGACATGAAGTCATGGGGTATTGAAGACCCTGAAACAGATGAGAGAATGATATGTTGAAGACAAAAAATTCTAGGGAAAATGTATGAATTGAAAAACCTATATGAGATACTTTTGTTTCAGTAATGTCTGCTGTTTGACCTTTGAAGTAAGGATAATTTATACTAAATTCTAGTGGTATGTAATAGGTGTGCCATTTCTTAGTTTGTTATGCTAGATCTTGAAGTCTTAACACTATACACACTAACACTATAACGGATATCAAACCCAAAACCTTATACTTCATTGTATTGCATCATTATATTACACTAATTCCATAATTAGTCTTTAAAGTATAATTCTTAAATTTAGGAATTCTTGTTAAAAAAATAGGAATAATTTCTTACCTCTAAATTTTGAAAAATTTGGCGACGGCTATATTATTAGATTATAGAATTAGAGAACTTGCATATGTGTGTATTTGTAATGGTAATATTGATGAGAGTGATGAAAAGAAAATCTAAAATTGAAAGTGTTATGTCTAATAAGGTTCACAAAGGAAATTTAAATATTTTGCTAGTGTCACATATAAAAAAGGTAAAGATCTTTAGGATGTCATCGTGCGAAACAAAAAAAACGTCCCGCCTTGAAAGGGTGAGATGGTCAAATACCCATACATGAATATCCTGCATCGAACAAAAAGTCCGCACTAGGAAAAGGGATTAGTATAGCTTGATGCTCAACTTTAATAACTCCAGAAATGAAACTAATTGTAGATATATTCGATTGCAATAGACTCGTCATAGTTTGTTATATTTAGTCTTTTTGCTAAGCTGTCATGGTCTATATCCTTATCTATAACCTTCTATCCTTGATATCGATCTATTGATTATCAGATTTTTTTTTTACATTATCATATTGTTGATGTATTCATTTAAAGTTGCTGTGACCTTTCAAATTTATCTATATAGGATTTGGCAAAACCAGCGATAATTTGCATTGTAAATCAATTATTCTTTTTAATCCTAAAATATTGGGGTGATTTTAAATATTTATAATCATTTCTATTTTAATGAAATACAAACTGAAGTGCATGGTGGTGCGACGTGACTAAAGGTAATTTGAATTATTATGATTTGAAATGATTTAAGTTGATGAATTCAATATAGAGTACTTTGTATGGTTTCAAAAATGTCTCATCAAAAAAGGATGATGAAAGAGAGAGAGGACGTTGAAATGTTTTGGCTGCGGCTAATTTCCATTCCAACTTGAAATCAACAATCATTATCTAGGATTCAAATCAATTAGTGAGTTGTATTGCCAAACCCCCCTAAATTACATCTCTTCGGTTGAAAATATACTTGTGAAGGAAAAACTTTATGACAATTATTGCATTGGATATCATAATAGGGATGTTTACCAAAGTTACTTCGTGTAAAAACATGCATCCGCAATACCTCTAAATTGTTTTTATCGCATTTTGGACATACAACTGCAGATATATCGTTTTCGATATACATATGCAAATACTTTTGAAAAAATCATAGATATTGGATATGTACATCAATACTAGAATATGGTTATTGAAAACTTTTTGATGATTTGTTACATTGGATTCATCTATAACATAGACTACTAACAAAACAGGGTAGGAATGGATTTAAAAGTTCAGGAGAACGGGGCCCCTATCATCTACTAGTCTAATCATTTCATAAAGATCGGGATAGTTTTTTTTAAATTGGCTTTACGAATGGGGAAAAATACCTTTAACATTTTTTAAATCTGATTTGATTATATATTTGGTATCAAAATCTATCTTCCTTTCCTTATTGCAATCATCTAACCATTTCCCTAATACTAGATATATTTCAGATTCTTGAACTTTTTTGACATTTACTAAATAGGGGATTAAGATACGCCATAAACATAGTTTCTGATGATCTTCTAATAGGTGTTTCTAGTAGTTTTTCAATCCAGGGTATTTCATGAGGTTTCCTGATTGCCGTTGTGGCTCGAATAACCAGATTGTAGTCCTTGGTCTTCTTCCATTTTTTCAGACTTAAGATGCGTATAAAAGGACCCTATCATGTATTTTATTGGGGGTCGCTGCCCGTCCCAAACTTGAACAATTTTAATCTTTGATTCTTCAATACTCAATCCTTTATCAAGACCTTTGAGTTTAAAGGACCCGGATCTTGGCAAACACGAATTTACAGATGGATAGTTGGCCTTGTCAGCATATCCGCTTGATAGATAATCTTTTTCAAATCTCAAAAACCGGGTTATCAGGATTATCAAATTCTTTGAAATCATCCCAAATCTTCAAATTTTTGTGGGTTGTCAATAGGTTGATAAATGTGGTAACCATTCCCGGTCCATAAAACAGTTGGAGACCCTCTTAACCTTTTCTTAACATTTGATATTGTGATTTGTAATATCTTGTCTTGAGATATATCCTTGTGAATATTATTCAAGTCGATAAATATAAAATTTGGAACAGGATTTTCGATGGAGGGAAAAGCATTGATTCTGCAATGATAAATTTTGATTTTTCGAATTCATGATAGATTTGATTGAGGTCATGAACTAAGTACCCTGCGCCCTTCTGACAATTGTGTTGATATAGTCCTTGGGAACAGAGGCCCTTGAAACTGGCTTAAGATGAATTTGATGTTTTCCTTAAAGTCTTGATAGTAGTAGGGGGTGTTTTTTCTTAGAGCAGCTTTGTTTACGTCCTTTTTGATACCTTTATCATAATAGTCAAGAAAAATTACCCCTTAGCCCATCATTTAATCCTTCTTTAATCAGTTTTCCCATATCTGTCCCTTTGGAGTTATTCTTTTTTCTCTAGGTCGGCTAAAAAGAAGGATATGATGGACTACCTTGATGCTTTATGACGATATGGTTTTCATAAACAGTTTTATCACTGGAGGGTTGAAAATCATTGCAATAATAGCATTCGTATACAATCTCACTTGTTTCTTCTGCCGTAGATATTTGCTCTTTAAGTTCTAGAGTGCATTGCGATTGATTCTACTTTGCAATGTTCCAGGACAACATCTGGAGTGAAACTCGGCTCTTAACTCTCTAAACTCTTCAGTCAAAAACCACTTAAATTTAGGTTTAAGATTTATGGTTTTTTCGGAGTTGTCATATTCTCCATCTTGAGTCAGAGTTACAATTCCTATTCCCTTGAATTCAACCATCGTTCTTTTTGCTGTTGAGTTAGAAACATCTAGGGCTTGAGTAATTTGCGATGTAGACAGCCGGCCGCTTTCACTCTTTATTAAAAAGATCAAAAATCTTTACTTTTTCTATCGATGCAGTAGATAATACAACCTTAATCAGGATAGGAATATCTGCAATGGTAATGAAATTTCTTCCTTGAGAGAGAGCATGACCTCTAGCAAGGTTTCTGAGTTGAGTGATGGCTCTATCTGGTTCTTCTATTATGGGGAGGGAATAGTCGTATTCGGTTCCTTGAGTATCTCTGGTTTCCCAAGTTTGAAGTGTTCCTCTCAAGTGAGCAAGTATTTGGGCTAGTTTTACTATGATTTTTAGAGCATTTTTCTCATCTTTTTGCTTATCCCATTCTATTTTGACTAGTGCAGTATTTACTTCGTCGTTAGCCATAACTTCAGTGCTAGTTTTAGAAACAGGACATTGTTCAAACCATTCAAGATATTCTTTTACCTTATGCTGTATTCTTTCAAACTTAACTCCAAATTCCTCACCTTCAAATTGATTTAGGTATTCTTCCTCTGTTTTTTCAGTCTTTGGTAGTCTAAAGAAATAGAGTTTTGGTCCCAAAGTAGAAAGATATTTGTGAACTTTTCTTGGGATGTCCACAGCGGCCCCAATCCATACAAACATAAACTCCCTTACATAACCTCGATGACCGTGTGCACCAGTATCACTTTCATATCCTTTACCGTCTAAAACTCTGATGAATATCCCTAAAAATCTCTATTAACTCATCATCTTTTTTTGAGAATGTGGGTGATAGTTCAGGGGATAAAAAGACCTTGTTCTTAATCTTTGGTAGAAGATTCATTTCTTGTAACTTATCTCTGGGAACCGAGGTATTGTGAGAGACAAAAGATTTAGCATGAAGCTGTCAGTATAGAAAGTGTTAGCTGTCCCTCTAAACATTTCTATACCTACTGTTTTTGAAGATGAGGGTGGTCCTGAGATGATACCCGCAAAAGGAAGAGTACAGTCCTCGATATTGAGAATGGTCTTAACAGTCAATTGAAACTCCATTGCTTCCCAAAGAGAGGCAGATGTTTTCTTCTATTGTCTTTTTTAGATTGGAGTATCTCTTATCAAGTCCTATCTTCCATTCTTCATAAGATACTATCTTGCTTTTTTTAATAATTGGCCGGCCAGTTCTTTGAAACAAAAAAGATTATCTGTTCCTTTAATTCTATGTTATCCATTTGATT
>CAWKJS010000018.1:0-21228 GCA_963850055.1 uncultured Nitrososphaeraceae archaeon
GATGATGCTAATAGGATTGCTTCAGTAATTGGAGATTCTAATGGTTATGGAATTGTAAATATAAATATGCGACCTTACTACGTCGAAGGCTCTAAAACACTAGCGTTTGAAGTATTGGAACAATTGAATTGGACCGTCCCTGATGTACTAGTAATTCCAGTAGGAAGTGGAGCTATGTTGAATGCCATTTGTAAAGGATTTGAAGAAATAATGAATCTAGGATTAATTTCTGATATTTCTAATTTAAGGATAATTGCTGCCCAACCTAATGGATGTGCACCTATTGTTGATGCTTATAAGAATAGATCTAATGAAGTTATACCCGTAGAAAAACCTAATACTATTGCAAAAAGCTTGGCAATAGGGGATCCTGGTGACGGATTATATGTACTAAAACGTCTAAGACAATATAATGGAATAGGAGAAAAAGTTACCGATTCTGAAATTAAAAATGCCATTTTATTGCTTGCAAAATCCGAAGGAATATTCACCGAACCTGCTGGTGGTGTGGCAGTAGGTGTTTTAAAGAAACTAATAGAGGAAAATAAAATCGATAAAGACGAAAATATAGTATGTTATGTTACTGGTAACGGACTTAAAACTACTGAATCTATTACTGATCTTCTTCCTACTCCTAGTTCAGTAAAACCTGATATCAGACTAGTTTCTGCAATGATACGTTGAACAAACGGATATAAATCGAAAAATTACGGTGTTAATTATAAATTGACCACAATAGAATTTGTTGTTCCATCAGTTTTAAACAAAGGTGCAGGAAAAAAAAAATGTCTATTGTATGCTTCAACTTTGGATGAAGCATTCAACATTGTATCCGGTATTTTACCGGGTGATGATTTTAAACGTAGAGTTATAGACATTAATGGAAAGCCTAGAGCATTAATTAATATTTATATTAATGGGAAAAAATATGTGTTTTAACAATGCCGGGGATGGGTTCAGTTTTGAAAAGAAGGTGATTCTATTTATATTTGCTGGCAGTTGCAGGTGGAGCTGAAATAACTAATCAAGATATGCTAAGGTATTCGATGCAAATTATGCTCGAGGAAATTGGTTATGTCGGGATGGGAAAAACTCAAAGATACAAAAATATGCGTTGTCGGTGCAGGAGGAATAGGAAACCCAGTTTTAGCTCAATTAGTTGGAATGGAAATACAGGAGAGATTCGAATAGTTGACAGAGATGTAATAGAGATCTCTGACCTTCATATAGAGCATCTGTAATATGATGAGACACATATAGGAAAGGTAAAAGTTGAAGCTGCCTTGGAACGTTTACAGAAAATGAATCCTAGTGTTAAAATAGAAGCTATTCCTATTTCTGTTACTAAATTTACCGCTGAAAAAATAATTAAAGGATATGATATAGTTATTGATGCTTTGGATAGTATCGATGCTAGATATGCTCTAAACGATGCTTGCTTAAGATTAGGCATCCCTTTTATTTATGCTGGAGCTCTTGGAATGGTTGGTTCAGTCTGTACTATCCTCCCAAATCAGAGTGCTTGTCTTAGATGCATCTTTCCTGAATTGTCTGAGGATGAAATGCCAACATGTAGCACTGAGGGAGTACATCCGTCGATTCTTTATCTTGTCTCTGGAATTCAGGTATCTGAAGCAGTAAAAATCGCAATTGGACAACAGCCATCATTAGTCAATAAATTATTATACGTCGATCTAAATGATTTAGTTTTTGATAAAATTCAAATGAATAGACATGAAGAATGTCCCTCTTGCGGATTGCATGTTGAACAAAAAGATATCAAAATTCCGTCCATTATGGTAGAAGAACTATGCGGAAGAGATCGAGGCAAGAGAACATACACTGTTACCCCAGCCCAAATTACAAACGAGGTTGATTTAACAAACATTTTGAAAATCGCCGAATCTAATGGGTATATATTGAAATCAAAAGGCAATTTGGGTATAACAGTGTCCTTTCAAAATCAACTACTTATTAGCTTCCTTACGAGTGGAGCCGCCACGATTGTGGGAGCGAAAAGCGAGGAAGAAGCATTGTCGATATATAATACTTTTAGTGAGTAATTTGAAACGACTCAGTTAGCTAGTATTTTTTTATTACTTTGTAATATTTTATAGAGATCAGTTTTAATATTTGGTATTTTATTTCACTGTATAGACATGTCTTTAGAAGTTCAATATTTTCCTATTATTATTAATAAAAAAGAGAAAATAATAACAGCTGATGATCGCGTTCTTATCTCCGGATGATGACACTTCAAAATCTGATAATTTAGATAATAATGAAGATAAAAAAGAAGATAATAATGAAGATAAAAAAGAAGAATTAGAAAAAGAATTAGAAAAAGAATAAAGAAGAAGATGATGAAGAGGAAGAGGGGAAGAGGAAGAGGAGGAGGAAGAGGAAAAAGAGGATAAAAATTAGAGGAAGAGGATGAAGATGATGAAGATGATGAAAGATGATGAAGATGATGAAGATGATGAAGAGGATGAAGAGGGGAAAATCGAATCGCACAAAAAGAAAAGAAACGATGAAAAAGAGTTCTGATCATAGGGACATTGATTTAACTCCTATAACTAAAACCTTAGAGATAATTAATAAGAATGTGGATAAACTGTTTAAAGAAATTCAAAAGATACAAAAAGTAACTCAACCATTACAAAAAGGTCTCAATTCTATTGAAAAGCAGTCCGTATCTATTAAACAGACTCAATCTTTACTTAAGGAAATGGATAAAAGAATACTAAAAATAGAGAAAAATGTTACAACCAAAACAACAAAAAATACACCTTCTAGGACGAGGACGTCCACCAAAACAACAAAAAATACACCTTCTAGTACCAGGATGTCCACCAAAACAACAAAAAATACACCTTCTAGTACGAGGAAATCAACTTCTAAATCTTCAAAGAAATCGACCGATAATAAAAAACAGAGAAATAAGTAGATAGATTAAAGCCTACTACCATTTTCTTCCATTTTCTTCTCTGATACTATAATAAAGATATTGCTGGGCATATCCAGAATATGTTCCATAGTGTTCTCTAATTTTTTTCGATAACACTCTATATTGGTTGGGTGTAATCTTTTCTTTTATTTTCATATCTTCGTCTAAGATTTGATTCAATTTTTTTTGAAAAAATTTTATAATCCAAGTATCAATTGGAAATGCTTCTAATTTGTTTAAAGAAAATAATAATATACAATCTGCTATTTTGTCTCCAACTCCACTTAACTTCAATATTTCTTGTTTTGCTTTATCGTAATCCATTTCTGCTAATTTTATCATGTCAGTTTCTTGCTTTACTATTTCTCTTACTGTTTTTATTACAAATTCTGCTCTATATCCTAATCCACAAAGTAAGAGTTCTGGTACGGAAGTAGTATGTAGCGTTGTTAGACTTGGAAATGTATAAAATTCATTACTATCCCATTCCACTTTTTTTCCAAATTTCTTGGAGAGATTTCTCAATATCAGTCGAATTCTTGGAATATTATTATTACTAGAACATAGGAATGATATAATACATTGAATTGGTCTTTGTCTCATAATTCGTAATCCCGGATATTTTCTTGTTACATTGTCTATTATCATGTCCTTTCCAGAAATTTCATTCATAATCTGATCGTATTTGTCATCAAATCTAAATACATGCTGTTGCCAGTTCTCTATTTTAGGAAAAGAATCATATTCATATGCTTTTTCACCATTGTTTTCATATTCGGTTATTTTTAATATCGATTCTTCATATATTCCATACCATGATTTATCTCTTTTTTCCCAAAGAAAGGATTGTCCGCTGTTAATGGTTGAATTAATATTGAGAGTATATCCGCTTTTCAATTGTAAGAAAATTTTACCAGGGGGTTGCTGTTATATGTAACATTGTATTCTTTTCTTGGTTAAACCGTGGTTATCTCACCGGCTTCTGGAGCATGAGCCTTATATCCATACTTTTCAATAATTTCTTCTGCAAATTTGGTGCATGATAAGTTATCGCCATGAACAGTCATTACTTGAGGGTTTCCTTTCACCTTATCTAAAATCTCAAATAATTCTGTCCTACTATTATGTCCTGAAAAGTCAAATCTATTTACTTCTGCCAAACATTTTATTGTTCTTCCATTATAAGTTACTTGTCTCTTATCGAGTAAAGATCTTCCTGGCGTTCCCTCCCCTTGATAGGAAACCAGAGCAATTCCATTGTATTGGCTCTTGCAAATTTCCTCTATATAAAAAACCGCTGTACCGCCAACTAACATACCAGCTGGAGAAATTATTACTCCGGGTTCTTTAACTACCCTTTTCCTTCTTTGCCACTTGTTATTCTTTCAACATCTTCAATTGAACTCTTAAACATCTGAGGGTCTCTAAGATACTTTGGATATCTAAGCATGATATCATTGGTTTTTAATGCCATCCCATCCATGGCAATTTTGTATGGAAAATTATATGTTTTAAGTACACAAGCAATTTCTTGACTCTTTCAACAGAAAATGCAGGTATAAAAAATACACCGTTCCTCTCGACCACTTCCTTTGCAAATTTTACTAATTCCCTTTCAGATTGTTCCCTGGGAACCTGCTCTGCTTGGGAATAAGTACTCTCAATTATTAACATATCAATTTCGCCTACATCAAGGTCGGCAGGTCTCAGGACCTTGGAACCTCGTGTATTCATATCGCCGGTGTAGAACAGTTTTTTTCCATCTGATTCAACTAAAATTGTTGCACCACCGATAACGTGTCCCGATTCATGAAAAGTAATGTTTGTGTCCCTTATGGTGTAACTACTCTTGTAATCCAAATGTCTTGCATGATTTAACATGTTCACTAAATCATGATACTGAAAAGGAAGATAGAAGCCTGATATTTTTATCATATCTTGAATTAGCAGCTCGGAGAGTTCAAATGTAGGCATAGTTGCTAAAGCTTCTAGATTTGAATCTTCTTGAAGAAAAAGGGATGGAGCACATCCTGAATGATCCAGATGTGCATGAGTTATTACGACTGCATCAATATCCTTTGGATTCACTTGAATCGGAAAAAGAGGTTCCTTCTTCAAAAGAACTCCGTAATCTAGTAGAATATTTGTATTATTTGAATTAATCAAGAATGCGGATCTTCCAACTTCTCTGGCAGCTCCTAATGTTGTAACTTTCAATGAAAACTACTTAATTTATTTATCATATTAGTCTTTTTACATTATTACTAACTAAAATCAATATTCCACAATAGATACTCTTCATTACTACTTTTAATGCTCTCTAAATATCCATATCCTGTGTCATCTAAAACATCCTCAAATTCATATGTGTATATTTCTCTTTGCCCTTCATATTTAAGACATTTTCTTAATGTTTCTCTTATGATGTCTTTGTATTTTGGTTTAGAATAAACATACCATAAATTGTGCGCTCCCCTTAGCTGTTTTAAAAATTCAATGGTTCTGTGTGATATTTTTGAATAATATTTGTTAGTTATTTCTGTGTTTATATCGTCCCAGGATGGAGTTATCCAGCTCGCTATTTTTTCAAACCCATGTCCCTCAAACTCTACTGCAAGGCTCAAACCTTGATCCAAAGTTGTAATTATTACATCTGTACTTGCAGCAATTTTATCCCTGTAATCGACCCCGGGCTCCATCCATCCAACAAATATTAGATCATATTTTTTTTCTATTCCATTATATGCATCACCAATTTTAATATAATCTGGCTTGTATCTTCTTAATTTGAAAAATATGTCGGCGCTCTTTTCAATACCTTCTGCATTAGGTAAATATTGAATAATTTTTTCCAAGAAATCGCCATAACCACATCCAACATCTAAGTAAGTTGGATCTTTAGATACCGCTTTAGCTATTGAGGTTATTCTTTCTACGTCTACCTTTCTGTATGTGAAATATGAACCGCAAAGAAAAGGAAAAATGAATCTCTCATGATGAGATGAAATAGAATATTTTCTAAATTCTTTTAGTGCATTTAATGCAATACCTAAATCATTTATTTCTGGAGGCATTATTCTTCAAATTTTATTTTCCATAAGCAAATATCCGGGTTTGAAGGGAGCATTTCATTATAACTAAACCCACATTCATCCAAGATTTCTTCATGCTCATAAACATCATTACTGTAATCTTTTTTACTAGATTTGATTAATGTTTCTCTTATGATGTCTTTGTATTTTGGTTTAGAATAAACATACCATAAATTGTGCGCTCCCCTTCACTGTTTTAAAAATTCAATGGTTCTGTGTGATATTTTTGAATAATATTTGTTTAATAGTTCCGTATTAACGTCAATCCAGGATGGAGTTATCCAGCTCGCTATTTTTTCAAACCCATATTCATCCATTTCGCATTCTCCATTCATTCCACATTGTCCGCCCTTATCGAAAGTTGTAATTATTACATCTGTACCTGCAGCAATTTTATCCCTGTAATCGACCCCGGGCTCCATCCATCCAACAAATATTAGATCATATTTTTTTTCTATTCCATTATATGCATCACCAATTTTAATATAATCTGGCTTGTATCTTCTTAATTTGAAAAATATGTCGGCGCTCTTTTCAATACCTTCTGCATTAGGTAAATATTGAATAATTTTTTCCAAGAAATCGCCATAACCACATCCAACATCTAAGTAAGTTGGATCTTTAGATACCGCTTTAGCTATTGAGGTTATTCTTTCTACGTCTACCTTTCTGTATGTGAAATATGAACCGCAAAGAAAAGGAAAAATGAATCTCTCATGTATGGACCCATCTTTGATGCCGGAGGTTTTTAATCTAAATGTGTTTAATTCCTTTTGCGCGTAATTAATATCATCAATCAAAAAGGGCATACCTTAAAAACTGCTTATAGGTTATATGTATTTTCTAGGTCGTAATTTTAAGACTTTTTCATGCTGATTTCTATATTTGTGGTTTAATATTTCAAAATATTTATAAAGTAACTAAGCGCTGATTTTTTAATGGTAAGATCATTTGAGGAATGGTGGGCAACCGTTCCGGAGGAATTAAAAGCAAAAGCTCGCAAGGGCGATGAAGCCAACAAGGTTTTATTGAATCAGGTAAATTATGTATTACTCCATCTTCATCTTCAGGGTAAGCATGATGCAAAACCATCACATGAAGAATTAAAAGACTGGCTTCATAGTGGTCAAGTAGACGTAATGCGTCAAATTAAAAAATAGATATTACTATCTAGTTTTTTATCTTTTGTATAACACTGTTTTGTTATTGGCATATAGTTTAAATAGTTTTATCGTTACAAGACGAGTAGTGAATTATTAGATGCCAATTGCTATACTTCCAGATGTTGATGAACAAAGATGCATTGGGTGTGCGCTTTGTGTAGAAATTTGTACCGCATTAGGTCCGGATGTACTTCGTGTTAAACCTGTTGAAGGTTGGAAAAGAGGCAAAGCATTTGTCTTTTATCCCGAGAGATGTATTTCTGACGGTGCATGTCTAGGTGTTTGTCCAACTCATGCTATATTCTGGATGAGACCATTGGAATATACTGCAGGCCAACCAGTTCCATTACATAAAAACGGTGTATTTGATAAAGGCTGGGAAGAAGGCTAAATCCATATCACCCAATTATTTTTTGTTTATTTTAATTTTTAAAAAAATCTTTATATAATTAGAAATTTAGGAATTATTATTATGTTATTACCCTCTGAAATTGAATCCAAGTCTTTGATTCCTGCTATTCGTGCTATTTTGTCTAAAAGATTAATTCGAGATTATGATCTAAAAGAAGAGACTGTAGCAAAACTTCTTGGGATTACTCAGGCGGCAGTTAGTAATTACATCAGAGGAACACGGGGTGATCTTTCTTTGGTAGCTAAACTGGAGGATAATTTTGAGGTTATGAAAATGATAAACGATATATCCAAAGATCTATCTACAAATAATGCCTATTCTCCAAGTACGATGACAAAATTTATTCAACTATGTAATTTTATGCGATATACTTTCATAATATGTGATGTCCACCATAGTATTGAGTCTAATATAGACAAGAGAATCTGTGAACAATGCGAAGTACTGTTAACCGGTTCGCGTTTCTCCTGATCTTTTACTATTCTTATTTAATCCAGTTAACATAAATTATTGCATCTATCTCATTATTTTCATGAAGATATCTATCTCAGGAATAAGGGGGATATTTGGAGATGACCTTAGTATACAAGAGATAGCCCGTTTTTCTAGGGTTTATGGATCTTATTTGAAAAATAATTATGATATCCTGACTTGTGTAATTGCAAGAGATAGTAGACCATCAGGAGGCATAATTACAGATATTGTAATCGGATGTCTTTTAGAACAAGGGATTAATGTTTATGATCTAGGTATTGCACCTACACCAGTTTTATTTAGAGAGTCTAGAAAATATTCTGGTGCTTTAATGATTACAGCATCACATAACCCGCTAACTTGGAATGGACTAAAGATGCTTATAAAAGGGAGAGGATTATTTGAGGAAGATTTAGATCAGGTATTAAAAACGAAAATCCAAGATCATGTTAAAATTGGCCACTATTTCAAAATTAATTCCAGCTTTTTGAACGATATAGTAAACTATATTCCACAACCAAATCAATTAAATGATGATTTCAAAGTTGGTATTGATTTTGGAGGAGGGGCAGCATGCAATTATGCTAATCAGTTGCTTGATTCCTATCATGTAAAATATCTTGGAATAAATGACACGCTGGGGTTCTCTTCTCGTGGTCCCGACCCGACGTCTGATCCCTTAGTGGAATTATGTGAATTAGTTAAAATAAATAAGTTGAATTTTGGTTTTGCCTTTGACATAGATGGGGATCGACTGGTAATCGTTAATAATAAGGGAATTCAGCTTAATCCTGATTCGACCTTATTGTTATGTATTGCTGGAGTTATACGCAATAACGATTTCAAAAGATTTACCATTAGTCTCGACTCTAGTCTCTCAATTGAACAATATGTCAAAAGTCATGGTGGTCAAGTCTTTGTCTCTAAAGTTGGAGAATCAAATGTGATAAAAAGGATGTTTGAAACCGATTCACAAGCAGGTGGAGAGGGAAGTAGCGGGGGATTCATCATGCCAAGCTTTACTTCTTGTAGGGATGGGTTATTGGCGAGCGTTATTATCAGCTCATTAGATCAGAATACAATTAATGAATGTATGAATCTATCTTCAAAATTCAAACAAATACGAACAAAGCATTCTATAGATCCTAAAATTGATAGTAAATATCTCTTTGAGAAAATATTATCTTCGTTAAAATCCTATTCAACAGAAGTATTATATATTGATGGTTTGAAATTTATTCTGGACGATAGTTCTTGGATTCTAATACGTTTCTCAAATACTGAACATGCATTTAGAATATCATTAGAGTCGACAAAAGAAAAAGTAGATTCTATGTATAAATTATTTCATAATAAAATAATTGAAATTTATGAAAAAATTTAATGAAAAACAAATACTGAATTTAATTATATCTAGAATTGGTAACAACAATATGGAATCCTATATAGGCAAGGATGACATATCAATTATGCCATTAGATTCATTAAATTCTTCATCTAATGAATTTAATGATAATAAATTTTTGGCTGTTACGTGTGATATGTTAGTTGAACATACTGACGTCCCACCCAAAATGACATTTGAACAAATAGCCAGAAAATCTGTAGTTTCTAGTGTAAGTGATCTGGTTTCAAAAGGAATAATGCCAAAAGCCGCTTTAATATCATTAGGGTTACCCAAATCATTAAAAAACTCTGAAATTTCTAGACTAATTAATGGATTATCTATAGCTTCAAAAGAGTTTGGAATAGATATTGTTGGTGGTGATATTAATGAATCTAAGGAAATCATAATTGATTGCTGTATGTTTGGATCTTTATCTTCGGTAGCAAATATACCTAGAAGAAATGGGGCATGTATTGGTGATTATGTGGTTGTTTCTGGTATTTTCGGTTACAGTTCTTCGGGATTAAAAATTCTAATAAACAATCTATCAAGCCCCGATAGTTACTTTAGAAAAAGATCTATTGATTCTGTCTTAAAACCTTCTCCTTCTTATGAATTTGGAATATTTATTGCCCATTATTTTTCTTCATCCATGGATTCTAGCGATGGACTTGCCTCCTCATTACACGAGCTATCAAAGCAAAGTGGAGTGAATTTACTAATAGAAGAGAACAAGGTTCCTATTCCACCAAAATTGAAGGAATTTTTAATAATAAATAATCTTGATTTTCACGACCTTGTATTTTATGGAGGTGAGGAATACAATATAGTAGGAACAATATCAGAAAAAAATCTAATGGAAATTTCCAAGATATTGAGAGTGCGTCACCTAAAATTGTATATTATTGGCAAAGTAGTTAGTGGGAATGGGCGAGTATTTGTTCTCAATTCCAAGGGAAATAAGAAATTGCTTAAAAACAAAGGGTATACGCATTTTACTTAAGAAGGTTTTTAAATGTGACAATCAAAAAATTCTACATTCATGTCACAAGAGGAAATTACTCAATATAAATGGGGGGTAGCCCATATTTTTAGTAGTTATAATAATACTTTAGTCCATATAACTGACATAAGCGGTGCAGAAACTATTTCCATTAGTTCAGGTGGACGCCATGTAACAGCAGATCGTTACGAATCTTCCCCATATGCAGCTATGAAATCTGCCGTTTCTGCAGCTGATGCTGCCAAAACAAAGGGTATTAATGCACTCCATATACGCGTAAGAGCTGTAGGTGGAGTTGGACCAAGAATTCCTGGTCCTGGTGCTCAGGCTGCTATAAGAGCCTTGGCTCGGGCTGGATTTCGTATAGGTAGAATAGATGATGTTACACCGGTTCCTCATGATACTACTAGAAAACCTGGTGGCCGTAGAGGTAGAAGAGTATAATTTTTTTCTTTTTGTTTTTGGCTATTAATTAATAATGGGACCGGCCGGATTTGAACCGACGACCTCCAGCGCCCAAGGCTGGCATCCTACCAAGCTAGACTACGATCCCTTTCTAATGAGAAATTTTTTGTCTAATTTTAATCTTATTTCAATTAATATAAATCATTATTTGCATTATTGTTATATTTTATATTGTTATATTGTTATATTGTTATATTGTAGGGGGTTATTATCTCTAATTCATGTCTCTAGATAATTATATTCGTGCAGGTCAAATAGCTGCTCAAGTTAGAGAAAACGCTAGGAAAAAAAATCATGTCGGTAGGACACTTTATGAAATATGTGATTCTATCGAGAGCGAAATAAATGAGCTAGGTGGTCAACCTGCTTTTCCTGTTAATATTAGTTTGAATGAGATAGCTGCTCATTATACTGCCGAACCAGACGATCAAATTGTGATAAAGGATACTGACGTTGTTAAAATTGATTTAGGCGTACATATAGATGGTTACGTTGCAGATACCGCAGTTACTATTTCATATGATTCAAAATATGATCAATTAATAAAAATAGCAGAATTGTCATTATATGAAGCTACCAAGATTGCAAAGCATGCTACTAAATCAAGTGAGATAGGAAAAACAATTGAGAATACCATAACATATAATGGTCTAAAACCGATTCAAAATCTTAGTGGACACTCTTTAGAACAATATGTCATACATGCCGGAAAATCTATCCCTAACATTAAGACTTACGGACCTTCATTTTCACTAATGCCTAATCAGGCCTACGCAATAGAACCGTTTGTAACAACTAAAGACGGACTAGGCATAGTTTATGAGGGTAAGATCAGAAATATTTTTTCACTAGTATCAAGAAAACCTACTAAAAATAAGGACACGGATGAATTCATCATATATTTATGGAATAGATTTAAGACACTTCCATTTGCGTTACGTTGGCTAGTAAATGATTTCACTGAATCTAAAGCTCGTGAAATGTTAGACTATCTTATTAAGAAGAAGAATATTAGATCCTATCCTATTCTTGTTGAGGGCAATAACAAAGTTGTATCTCAGGCTGAACATACAATCTTTATATTGGAGAATATGAGCCATATAATTACAAAATAGTTTTCATTTTTATTTTGATCAAATAAGACTAAAATAATTATTTTACCTTCTTGATAATTTTCTAGGACTCGACTTTGTTATCTTATTTGATGATTGTCAATGAATGAATATATATATGAATAGAATACCCTAGACGATCTTCTTATTTTGATAGTGCAATGTTTCAGTTACTAAATTTAGTTTACACATTTATATTATTTCCTAAACCTGTGAAGCCTTCGGATGGATGTGGTTAATTTCTTGGAGTTATTTTTATCATACCTCATCCGGTTCATGTTCTATTCTTTGTTTATATATAACAATTAGCTTAACATGCAATTTAATTCTACTTAGGTTTTACTGGTAATGAGAAAGCGTTTCTGACATCCGGTCGTCCATGATATTTAGGATAAACTAATACCTGTCTATTGATATGTTATAGAAGAACATCGTAGTCTACATATTGTTTCCATATGAAGGAAGTAAATTTCTAATGCTTATGGATTGATCGGATATTGCATCAACAATAGGTTTGGAGCTTGTTGTTTCTATAACAGAGACATCATCTGACACTGGATTTGTCACATAGATGTTATTATTGCTTGGGTTAAACGCCAGAGCAGATGGACCATCTCCAACATCAACTGTTGAAATAACCGTATTGGTAGAGCTTTCTATAATAGAGACATTATTCGAAAATGCATTAGCCACATAGATGTTATTATTGCTTGGGTTAAACGCCAGAGCAGATGGACCATCTCCAACATCAACTGTTGAAATAACCGTATTGGTAGAGCTTTCTATAACAGAGACATCATCTGACACTGGATTGGTCACATAGATGTTATTATTGCTTGGGTTAAACGCCAGAGCAGATGGGCGTTCCCCCACATCAATTGTTGAAATAACCGTATTGGTAGAGCTTTCTATAACAGAGACATCATTTGAATTAGTATTAGCCACATAGATGTTATTATTGCTTGGGTTAAACGCCAGAGCAGATGGGCGTTCCCCCACATCAACTGTTGAAATAACCGTATTGGTAGAGCTTTCTATAACAGAGACATTATTTGAAAATGCATTAGCCACATAGATGTTATTATTGCTTGGGTTAAACGCCAGAGCAGATGGACCATCTCCAACATCAACTGTTGAAATAACCGTATTGGTAGAGCTTTCTATAACAGAGACATCATCTGATAATGCATTAGCCACATAGATGTTATTATTGCTTGGGTTAAACGCCAGAGCAGATGGACCATCTCCAACATCAACTGTTGAAATAACCGTATTGGTAGAGCTTTCTATAACAGAGACATCATTTGAATTAGTATTAGCCACATAGATGTTATTATTGCTTGGGTTAAACGCCAGAGCAGATGGGCGTTCCCCCACATCAACTGTTGAAATAACCGTATTGGTAGCCCAAACCCATTCTAGTCCTAAAAAAACTCCTGGGTAAGTAGAAGTAAGTATCAAAGTTATGATTAGTATCCCTAGAAATCTGTATTTTACTTTCATTACAATCCTTATGATTGAGATATCAGGTATAAATATGGTAGACCATGATGCAAAATCTTACTGACTAATGATGAACAGTAGATCAAATTTTTATGGATGTTAATATTTGTTTTACTGTCATCTTTATACTAACTATTGGTCTTTGGTAACCATATGTAGAATGTTTTCCATTCACTTAAATGTCTTTTTAATGTCATTGTCCGCCCCACTTTTTTTCTTTTCCTTCTATTGATCAAAAACCAATTAAAGTTGTTATATCGAGATAAAAAAATAAATAAAGATTTTCATGAAGTAATTCTTTTTTCTTCATACACTATAAATATTATATTGTGTAGGTATTTAATTATTCAATGGATGTATATGATGAACTAAAGCTTTCCTACAGTGGTGATATTTCTAATGAATCCTGGATTAGAGATTATTATTCTGTAGATTCAAGCTATCATCAAATTTACCCGGAATTAGTTTGTTTCCCTAAAGATAAGGCTGATATAGTAACGTCTTTGAATTATGCTAGCAAAAATGGCTTGTCTGTTGCTTGTCGTGGTGCAGGCACAAGTTTACTTGGTCAAAGCCTATCCAATGGATTGATTTTAGATTTTACTAAATACATGAACAAGATTCTTGATTTGGATATCCCGTCTGGAACTGTAAGCGTTCAGCCTGGCGTAGTTAAGGGTATCTTGGATAAAGAATTAAAAAAACAAAACAAGTTTTTGCCCCCAGATCCTGCAAGTAGTAATTATTGCACCATTGGAGGGATGGTTTCCAATAATTCTTCTGGACCACACGGTTTAGGATACGGAAGTGTCCTTAAATATTTGGATCGTGTTGACATTATCTATTCAAACGGAAAGGAAGGTTTTGCTGAAAATGGTATTTGTGATAGTAGATTAAAAAAAATTCTATCACCCCTAATTTCTATTCAAAATAAATTGGCTTCATTTTATCCTGATGTTAGTAAGAATTCCTGTGGTTATAGACTAGATTCTGTTTTTACTCCCGAATTCAGACCTCAAAATATTTTTGCAGCTTCAGAGGGAACATTATCAATTTTCGATTCTCTTAGATTAAAGATATTGGATCTACCCCTTTTCAGATCTCTCTTCTTAGTGTATTTTTCTGATGTCTTGTCCGCTTGTTTATATACCAAGAAAATTCTCTCCACAATACCTGTAGCAGTTGAACTTTTGGATTATTCCGTTATGGATCCTTCAATTAAATTGAATACTTTAAATGAGAATGGTTGTTTGCTATTCATAGAATATTTTTATCAATTTCGGGACAAAATCTCTAACATACACGATTTGCTAAAAAGGAGCATATATCCTGACGGCAAGATCGTAGAACATGCTCATGACATAATTTCAATAAATAAATTATGGCACTCTAGGAAAAATGCGTTGAACATGGCTATAAAGAATACGGTAGGAAACAGAAGGCAATTTACTATAATTGAGGACACTGCGGTCTCAATCGATCATATTTATGAATATGTTGTTTATCTTTTATCACTTTATAACAAATATGATCTACAATATGTCATATACGGTCATGTAGGTAATGGAAATCTTCATACGCGTCCCATTTTAGATGAGCATAATAATTCTGAAGATCATCTTCATTCCAAACAAGCGAGGCTTCTACAAAATATTACTTACGAGACTTTTAAAAAAGTATTTGAATATCGTGGAACTATCACGGCAGAACACGGTGATGGAATATCTAGGACCCCATTCATAAAGAATGTATACAATAATTTCGTTTATTCCTATTTCAGTTATCTCAAAAAGTCATTTGATCCGCTAAATTTACTAAATCCAGGTAAAAAAGTCCCATAATTCGATCCATTAATGGTGCATCCTTTTTCAAAACCCCTTTGATATGTTGATTACTATAGCCTATGAGTTTTATATGATATTTGATATTGTATTCTCGTCTAATACAATTTTGCTATATACGAATTGTTACCTTGTATCGTTATTTGATTATATGAAAGATGATGTTGATGATTTATCTATTCTGCACCAACTAACCCCAAAAAATCAAATCCATCCTCTTCATTTTGATTGCCTTTTAATTTTACAATAGAAATTAGATGACCATCCGGATCTTCTATTATTGCATGCTTTCCAAAACCCTCTTCCTTAGGATTCTTAAAAAAAACTACACCTTTCTCTTTTAGTTTATTTATTGTGTTATCAAAATCACTTGCAGAAAAACCAAGCAGAATATGTTGGCCCGATTTCAGATTCTCTTTGTGCTTAACTGGATGCAATGCCAATACTGTTTCTTTATTGAAAAATTCTGTCCATTCGTCAGATTCTTTCTTTAATGGCAAATTTAGAGTTTCTCTATAGAATTGAACAGATTTATGCATATCTGAAACTAAAAGTATTACAGCACCTAATTTTCTAAATGACATCTAATTTGTCTATATTGCTTCTAAATTATGAACTTTTTGTATACAAATGTGTTTTTAGTAGACTTTTAACGTGTCAAAAATTTTATTGATGTATGATGCGTAGTTATTATTGCAAGATAAGCTTTTTTTTATTTATGTATCAAAAAATGAAGAATGGAAGAAACGATATCAAGAAGATTGGGGTTATGTTTCTTCGATGGTGCGATTCTTTCAGTGGTGGATTAAACATGAATTTAAAGAAGATTTGTCTGTAGAGGTAGATATCTTACCCGTAATTCCTGGACGATTATTCGATAGGATCAATCTCGCATATCTATTAAGAGATCATCGAGAAAGGGGTTTCTCCATATTTCATTTCTATCTCACTTATTTTGGACCTTTATGGTCAGATTGTCGTATGGATGTATATCATGGTGAGAATTTTGGGCTAGCCGCTTGGTTGAGACCCAAAGCTTTTTCTTCAGATTTCAAAAATGAAAAGTTTTTTGCTGATAATAATTGTGCAAAAATATCTCATATAATATGTCATGAAATACTTAGACGCAAAATGAAAAAAAGAAAAGTGTATTTCGATCAAGTACATAAGATTTGGGACCTTCATACGAAAGACGATGTTCCTTTTTTATATTATAACAAACAATTCAATAGGGTCTCAAAAAATGGTGAATACAAATATGTTACTATAGATGCATCCAAACTTGAATATTAGGATTAAGGTAAGATTGTTAGATGGGTACTTCATTGAGATATCGTCGTATGATAAAACTAGGTGCTTTGATCTCTACGGCTGGAGTCACTATGTTGATTTTATTTGGATTGATTTTACTACTGTTTCCAGTCACAAAGATTTGTGAGGAGAACTGCAATTACCTTTCAAGTGCACCTGAATATCTTAGACAATTGATAAATCCTTTATTTTTATTTATTTCTTTGATATTGATTTCCTCAGGAGTTTTTTTTATCCGTATAGGGAATAGGCAACTATATAGAAACTTATAGTTCGCTGCTTTCGTTGTAGTATCCTTTCTTGAATTTCCTATGCCATTAAACTAAAATGTCTGATTGCATAAATACTATATACTTTATGGCCAATCCATTTAGAAAAATACTATATACTTTTACAGCTAATCCATTCAAGAAATGGAAACCTAGAGGAAAAATTTATAGTTTCAGATGTTCACAATGTGGAGAAGTCTTCATATCTAGTCATAATTTAGATGCTCCGTTGTGTGACAAATGTATTCAAAAGATAAAATCCTTGGATTCCACTGTTGATAATGAGAAAAAATGCTCTGAGTGTGGTAACTCTGGCGTTATTTATGGTAAAGATCGATGTCATTCTTGTTATTTTAGCTTCAAGAAGAACAAATAATTTTCCAAAATTTTGTTAATATTCGTCTTTTCAGAGTTTATATTGGTTAATACTCATAATTTTTCACTGTGTTAATTGGACCACAAGTTTCTATTCATTTAATATAATGGTATATGTAATAATTTATTATTGCTAATTTTGATAATTATGTTACAACCTTTTCCTTCTAATCCATAAAATTTCTAGTTTGTTTGTCATTGTCATTGTGTGTAAACTCAAGAATGATTGAGGGGAGATGGGGCCGAAGGTTTCCGTTGTGCTATTACCACTAAAAAAGGATTCACTAATACTAATCCTCATCCAATAATTAAACTTTAAGCGAAATTGGTTCGCTAGTTATTTACCACTTAGATAAACCACAGGATTTAGGGTGGAAGAGGATTTGAACCGTGTAGTATTATTCAAGGAGACAAAACAAACAAGAACAATCAATATAATTTGAAAAATTCGAGTCTTTAAAGTCAAACCAAAAAAATTTTCATAATATTATTGAAACCGCCATTAGTCTTCAAATTCGCCTATTTCAATAGTGATTGTTTCATCATACTCTCCAGAATAACCTTCGCGCAGGATTTTAATAATAATCGGGCGTCTCAATGCATCCCTTACCGCCATTTCCAATTTACTACTCTTCCGTGGTGTCAAATTAGGATTAATAATCCTGAATCTGTCGACTGCAGCCCTTACTTCATTCCTCCATCTTGCCTTTAGACTGGATGCGAATCTAGGAAGAATGCAGTTTTTTATTGTCTCGATAGATGACAAAAATTTGGACCAATATTATTTGAATATGGAAATTTTCTTAAGTTATAGTATAAGAGAGTTTCTTGAACTAAAAATTTTTCCTGCAGGATTTGTTATGCGAGGATGGAAAGATGGCAGGAAGGATATTATGAATTCGACTGCTCTATCAGCACCGTTGATATTATGTTGATCCATTGTGGATAATGCTGCAATATTTCATAGTATTTTTTTCTTAAAAAGCAAGAATTTGATAAGCCAAAAATAGAAGGATAAACTAGACGAAGTTTGGGACTCGAATCTACGCCTTTCAGACGTGGGTTCCAACCAAAAAAGCATCATAATCTTGTATATGCTTGTTTTATACAAGGTTCTGGCCCGTGGGGACTAGCAACAAATCTGACTATATTTTAGGGTATACTGCGTGAGTTTTGAATGTGGTATGAAAACATTCTCAAGGTCAGATAATACAATCGAAACAAAATTCATAGAGATGACGCTCTTCTGCAAATAAATACTGCAATATCAAATCCACAAGCTTTATTTCTCGAATTGTTAAGCACTAGAATTAGCGAAAATGTCTTCCAGTTGAACGCTATTTTATAAACCTGTGGTTGAAGATAATTGAATAATACTTTTAATTTGTAATAACCTATGTTTTGGATAGGGATAACATATCAATTAATGATTTAGTAATTTTACCATTCAACCTTCAATCATACCCATCATACCCAGGCATTGGATTAGATTCCAAACACCAATATTTATTTTCATTATCTAATTTAAAATCCCATCCTGCAAATGCAAGACCCATGTTATGAGTAATCTGAGATATCCTAGAAGCCAAAGAAGATGGTAAACGATGTTCTGAAAAATAACAGTGCTTTCGATCTTTAGAATCTCGATAATCAATAGAATCAGAACTAATTAATTCTGCATGAATATTATTTCCAACGACATGAGCACGTATATCATCACCTTTTATGTATTTTTGAAGGTGAATGGGTCCTCGTAACGGATTCAATTCTTCTAAATCTTTCCTTATTACAATGTGACTATTAGCACGAATTCCCGATAATGGTTTCACTATTGCTTCACCTTTATCAATAAATTTTAGAAGTTTTTTAGGATTATAGCCTACTAGGCTAGGAGGTATTTGTAGCCCACATCTTTGAAGATAAAACTCGTGAAATGGTTTAGTAAAGTTATGAAGTTGATGCCCAGGACGATTTACTACTATTCCAGGAATAACCTCTAACCACGCAGTTAGTGCAGTAATCAAGTTTTGCCATAGTGCTGCAGTTTTCATATCTTTTTGGACAGAAGATAAATCAATGATCCTACAATAATATGAAGAATAAGGATCAAGATTTATTTTTTCATTGGAGACGGATACAAAACTATTGTTATTATAAGGTACATAAATTTCCCAACTTCCATGAGAAATTACTACTTACAATCATACTTACTTTCAGATTTATCGAATAACTGGGTATGAACTTCTCCTGTCTATACTTGTTATGATGAGTCTTTTTCCCAAAATTCTGAATTCTGTAATATACCAACAAAAGAAAATGGAATAAGTCAACCAGTTAGCGGTTAGATCAGTCGTAATCTGGAGATATACCATTACGTTTAAAAGCTTTAAATTCCAATACGAGCCTTATAAGATCCACCGGCGTCCTGTGTAACTTTGATTCTTCATAGTTAATACTAATTCAGAATTTTTTCTCAAGGTATTTTGGTAGAGCAAAGTCATACCCCATCAAGATTCTTGTAGAATTCTGATAATATTGAGATTCACAATCAAATATATACAATTAAATGAATATGCCCTATTGTAGATAAATTCAAAATTTAATACTTTAAGGAAAGTCCGGGTTATGTAACAGTGTTATGGCCTCTAATCAGGATCAAATTCATACCTTGTAATGTTTCTATCTACTCTGTCCAATACAAATAATATAAAGAATGAAATCTTGTAAACTTGGGTATCTAGGATTGACAATTTCACCTTCAACTTCTAAACAACCATTTCGGAGTTTACCCAAGAAATGGGAAGAACAATATGTAATATATACAAAAGATCCTATAAGGGAGATATGGAATTCATTACAACATTTCAACAGTTATGAATATCTAAAAAAATTCTTGAATGATCGATTAAACAACATTGAAATTAAACAAATGACTCAAAATAACCTAGATGAAGATTCACATATAGGAATGCTTACTAATACTAAGTTCACCGAAAAATTCCCCTACTACAAAATTTGATAATGCAGTCACATGATTTTTATACTGCATCACTCCATCTCCCACTACTATCAAAACCTATATTATTGTTTTATTCATTTGAAACTCTCAATCAGTTCCTTTTTCGAATCTACTTATGAATTAAATAAAAAAAGGAAATACACTCATGGGTTATTTTACGATCCACAGAACCACACATTAGAATTGAAAAAAGAGGGTTTGTTCCAGGATTTCCATATTTCACATTCGAATGGTCGAATCAATCATCATTCGTTCAAATTTGAAGAAATTCTTAATTGTGGTTCAATTAATCCTATAGAATTGGAATCTTATTCTGGTAAATTATACACTCACAGAATCAAGGATACAAATGATGAATATGTTTCACTGACGGAATTAGATAGAGAATTTATGTTTATTTTTTCTATTTCAGTTCTTTCCCGTTATAATATTCTTAAATGGGTTAAGATTCTTGATGGGAACAAAATAGACGATCTAGAGGTTGATATTGGTATTTTTATTAAAAGATATATTGGTTCAATTGAATTGATTTTTCCTATACTCATACTGAATGAATTAAAACGAAAGAGTTGCTTCTTTATAAACCAGATCGGTTTATGGCCGATGAATGGGACAAATACAATGACAAGATTATTTAGCATTTAGATACCATATACTTACATAACTTTACCTTTTCAAACAATGACATGTCAATAAAATATGTGACTTATTATGAGTAATATTCATTCCCATTATACAAAATTAAATCGGGGTACCTTGTTGATTTATTTATTGGGGAGTGACTTGCAATCCAAGCTATTTTTGTTATTATATCTACAAATGTTTCTTATATTAGGAAATACCCAGAATTATGTT
>CAWKJS010000019.1:0-7724 GCA_963850055.1 uncultured Nitrososphaeraceae archaeon
GAAAATAAATTAGTTAGTGGACCATACCTAGTGAATGTTTTCAGACAACCATTCTTTTGCGTCTAATATATCTGACTCTGTAAGATTATGGTCTGATTGTTGCCATTTTAAAGTCACATTTGCTCTACTTTTTTCTAGAATATCAAAGAGGCTTCGTGTCTGATGTTCTGATACTATAGGATCAAACACTCCTGCAGATAATCGTACCTTTTTATGGATAGATCAAGTGGAGAATCAGGTATAAAAGGAACCATCGCTCTAAACAAGATCGCACCCATAAGGGTTCCCGGATAGAAAGAAGAAGACTTGCGGCTATATTTGCGCCATTAGAAAAACCACTGCAATTGTCTTGCCTAAATCAAAACTGTAAATGTTTGATGCCTCCTTAACAAAAACAGCCAATTCTCTTGTCCTAAATTTCAAGTCCTCTAAATCAAATACGCCTTCAGCGAGTCGTTTAAAAAATCGAGGCATCCCATTTTCCAACACTTTTCCTCTAGGACTTAATAATGATGCAGAAGGTGATATCATTTGACCAACTTGTACCAAATCATCCTCATTTCCACCTGTACCATGAAGCAGCAATAAAGTTAAAGTTTCTGATTTACTATCTTTGGGTCCATATGCTTGATCAGAATTGTCTACAGCATGCTGCTCCTGTGATGGGGAAGGAATAAAACGGTATTTAAAATCAGGTTTACCCATTATCTTTCACTTTGAGTATTACTAGTTTGATTAGAAGAAGTAGAAGAAGAAAATTTATCAAGTGATGGTGTATAATTTTGGGAAGCACTTTCTCAAGATATTTGCGGTCAGGTTCTAACCATTCAGGTAGTAAAGGCTTTTGTCCCAGCTCCTCCTTTTTTTGGTCTACCATAAAACCAGGCGGATCGGTTGCTATTTCAAATAGAATACCACCAGGTTCTCTGAAATATACTGAATGAAAATATCTTCTATCAATTACAGGGGTAGCATCCAAACCTGTATTGATTATTATTTTTCGCATATCTAACTGGCTTTCATCAGTTGGAGTTCGCCATGCAATATGATGGACAGTACCACTCCCATAGAACCTCGTTGAGTATAGGGCAGGCATACGAGGTCCACAGTAGATGGAGAATTCAAGAGATCAAGTTCCCTTTTTTGCTTGTTACCATAGAAATTATCTATTATTTTTTCTTTATCTTTAATTTCAAATCGGAATCTACTTCCCCCAGTCTTAGTTTTTGAGAAACCCATGTTTTCAGTCAAGAGATCTGCTGTTCGTTCATATCCTTCCAAGGAAAGAGTTGCTGAATAAAATCCTCTAGTAGCATGTTCTACTGGAATAGGGCCCTTTCTCCAAACATGATCTTTTTTAGTCTCAGCGTCCTTATGTGCAACAAGTTCTATTTCCATACCATCTGGATCATAAAGTGTAATAACTTGTTCAGTATCATCTTCGAACCTCTTGGTCGGACCGGTATAAGTAACCCCTTGACTTTTTAGTCTGTTAACCCAATATTCTATGGAATTTTCAGGTATCAAAAAAGATGTAGTAATTACCTGACCCGTTCCCCTAAAACCTCTTGGCATGCTCTGCCAAGGGAAAAATGTAAGGATTGTGCCTGGTCTTCCTATATCATCTCCATAATAGAAATGATATGTTTGTGGATCATCAAAGTTAACTGTTAATTTTACAAGTCGCAAACCTAAAAAACCGGTGTAAAAGTTAATATTTTTTTGGGGGTTACCTGCTATAGCCGTGATATGGTGTATTCCAAGAATACTTTGGTGACGCTTATCCCTAGTCATAGTAGTGTATTCCAGTTATAGTATAAATATCTGCTAAATTAGGGAAAATCAAAATCAACAATCTTATTACTTAATGTTTGATTTACTACTGCACCTGTTAAGAAATTTATACTTATTTCATCGGCTAAAAATATTTCCGAAAAGTCTTGGCAACTAAATTTGAAGATCAGATACCTCATAACCTCTTCTTTCGGGTAATGTTTCAAAAATAGGATTAAGTTTTTTAACCAAATCAGATAAAAGGCGATTATCTATCTGATAAAAATTATCCATCTCTTCTTTAGTTTCCCAAAAAGTAAGGATTATAGATTCAGCTGGGTCTTCTAGACTATCCATTACTATAAATCCCTTCATTTTACTTTCTTGTGTTTGAACCTTTTTGAAAAATTCTGAAATCGCCTTGGTATTATTATCTCGTTTGCCCGGTTTTAATAGGATTTTATTATATTTTACATACTGTATCATATTTTTTGTTATTCAAACTTCAAAATAATCTTGTCCTTTGTTTATCATTTTCTGGCTAGTGTGACGTTGAAGAAAATGTATGTCATTATCTGAATGGATTACTATTAGGGTTCTAAAAATTAAGAGATATCAAAGGGGCAGGTTGACATGCATTCACGAGTTTATTTTGAATAAGTATGATATAAAAAAATTTTACAGGACCATAGAATTAACAACCCAAATTGAAAGTAGTAAACAGAAAAATCACAAATGAAGTGATGTTTGAGTATGATATTAGAGGTACCTTTTTTACTATTTATAGGAACGTTAAACTGGTTAGAAACTTCAAATACTGTTATTACCATGGTTTGTCGTGAAGAAAGATATCTTTTATTCTGCAAAAGATCATCGTCTATCTATGTTTCCAAAAAAGATCCTTCATCTATCGAGAAGCTGTATTCTACTTTGGATAATGACATAGATATACCATGAGTAGGTGGAATGGAAAAAGAGTAAAGAAAGACTTGTTTGTAAAGTATTCTGTGCTGATTATTGTAATAATATCTGTGATGTAGGCGTTATGCCATTACGGTTTGATAAACCGTCTAAAATAATGTGTCTACAATATGGCTTTGTATAGTATTCTTAATACAAGTTAGAATAGATTAGAAGATTATGACTATTGCCTCTTTGTATTGTAAAGTTTAGTCTTCCACGGTGTCTGTATGTTCATCAAAATATTGTACAAGTCTATTTCTAGTAAATTCGTCCAGATTCACCATACCGTCATGAAAAGAGATCAAACCAAGTTTTATTATCCAATCCATATCCTTTACAAAATGTTCAGAACTTAACCTAGTTCCTTTTAACCTTGGATCGTCAAATATTCTATTATATAATTCATCCATTGTCCAATGGGTCTTTTTAGGATTATAGTTTCGCCTGTAACTGATTGCATATATCAAGTATTTCTTGACTCGGTTGTGTGTTGTCCTCAAGACTCATAATAAGAATTTGTATTTCTGTCCTTAAAAGATTTTTTATAATCTAGTTCTTTCTTTATAGTTCTTGACCATCATGTTAATTTTGTGTAGTTTTTGTGTTTGGGTAATGGAATTTCAGAATTAATTGGACATATAGGATAGAGAATTTTAGCGTTTGATACTAATCCCCAGTATGGATTTTTATCAAATTCTATTCTTTATGTATTAGTATGAAATATCATTTATTAAGATATTATTTACCAGCTAAGCTTCATATTTTCTTAAAAACAATAGTCATTTTATCAAAAAAGTTCATACTCAGAGTCTAACGAATAATTCTTGATTACAGAATTAATCTGTCTTAAATATTAGATAAAAGGGTCATTATACATGAAAAATTATGTGGGGAAAAGAACACGTTTAATTGTTATACAAACTTTTTTTATAATATTTATAGGATTTAGATCAGCCAATATGTTTGTCAGCAGCAAGTATCCCCATATTGAGACAGGAACAAACGAGTTTAAGTCCTTTGGAAAAAATACTACTATGAAATCAATGTGGAAAAGTGATTAAAATTTAAAAAAAATATCATTATTTTAATAACTGCAACTATAGCATCTACTTTAATTATTAGTTATTTGACATATTCCCCATTTCCATTCACGGTTAATGCAGGTACTAACTCGGATGGAAAAATTTTTCCAGAGTATGCGTCATTAATCCCACAAATTGACGAAAAGAAAGTATCAGGCAATAAATCGCAATATAAAATTGCACCCGAATTTGAAAAATCTGGTGAAGGTGTAGATATCATCAATATTAATGATGGTAAGCCGCTAACAATGGCTAGTTTAAAAGGAAAAGTGGTACTTGTCAATTTTTGGACTTATAGTTGTATTAATGTACTAAGAACCGTTCCGCATATTATAGATTGGAATGCAAAGTATGCGGATAAAGGACTTATAATAGTTGGAGTACACACACCAGAGTTTGAATTTGAAAAAAATATTGATTATGTAAATACTTCATTACAAAAATACGGCATAAAATATCCAGTAATACAAGACAATGAATATAAAATTTGGAATGCCTATGAGAATAATTATTGGCCCAGGATGTATATTGTCGATCCTCAAGGGTATATAGTGTATAACAAAATTGGTGAGGGTGACTATAACCAAACAGAAAAGGTAATTCAATCACTCTTAGCTGAAAGAAATGGTAACAAAGAAATTGAAAATATCAATCTAAATACAACCTTCCTCTATGAGAACAAATCTCAATTTAATTCTACCAATAATATTAATAATTTTCTTAAACAGCCTGTTGAATTTTCAAAAATTAAAACACCAGAATTGTATTTTGGAAATCAAGGGTCAAATTCAGCAATAGGAAATTCCGAAGGAGTTCATCCTGGACAAACTGTAACCTATACAATACCCTCATTGAATGGATCAATCAAACCTAATACAATATATCTCGAAGGAAAATGGAAAATCAATCATGATAATGTTGAATTACAAAGTGACTCAGGCCGCATTGGTTTACTCTATTCTGCAAAGTCTGTAAACTTGGTAGCAGGAGGTAAAGGTCAAGGAATAGTTAATGAGGATAATTCCTTGTTATCAAATTATTCCAGAGGTGTAGATACAAAAAACGATTCTCAATTCATAATTGATTACCCTAGGTTGTACAACATAGTAAATCATCAATCATATGATGATGACTTTCATTCATTAATAATAGATGTTAAAGGAAAAGGATTTCAAGCTTATGTATTTACATTTGGATAAAAAATCTTCTCAATGATGGTAAAATAATGACCATTCAAACGACACCTCATAGTTTATCATGGTTCTATCATAACCTTAAGTATAACAAGTTTCTTATCGTCTTAAACTCAAAATGGCCACTGTAAATAAACAGGTTTCAATTTTTCCATTATTATTATCGAATTTTATTGGAACTATGGGTTTTAGTATAGTTTTGCCTTTTTTGGTATTTTTAGTAATTGATTTTGGAGGTAATTCTCTTGTGTATGGGATATTGGCGGCAATTTATCCTGCGTTTCAACTCATTGGAGCGCCACTATTAGGAAGATGGTCTGATACTATCGGAAGAAAAAAAGTCTTACTGATAAGTAATGGCGGAACATTCGTAGGTTGGGTAGTTTTTCTTATCGCACTTTTTGTACCTGTTTGGAATATTTACAGTGTTAATTCGGTCATTCTTGGAACTTTTGTTATTACTCTTCCTCTAATAATATTATTTTTTGCAAGAGCATTAGATGGAATAACAGGCGGCAATATTTCTGTCGCAAATGCTTATCTTGCAGACATCTCAACAGATAAAAGTAGAAGTAAGAATTTTGGCAAGATGGCAATATCATCTAATTTGGGTTTTATTGTTGGACCAGCGTTGGCAGGGATTTTAGGCTCTACTGTTTATAAAGAGATACTACCTGTGTTGGCGGCAGTCTTTATTTCTTTAATCGCATTAATTGTAATAGCCTTTATGCTAAAAGAATCGAAAGTAACGGCAACAGCCACAACAGCGACAACAGCGACTACAACCACCGCTTCACTGGTCGAAATTTCAGAAAAAGAATCAATTAGAAAAGTCTTTTCTTGTGAACCAAAGGAGTGCTACAAGATTCCTAATCCTAAAAACCTATCATTCTTAGACGTCTTTAGATTAAAAGATATATCCTTTTTGTTAGTATTGTATTTTTTTATCTTTCTTGGATTTAATATCTATTACACCTCCTTTCCAATACATGCAGTATCAGGTTTAAAATGGACAGTAACAGAAATGGGTATATTTTATTCTGTGTTGAGTGGCGTAATGATTCTAGTACAAGGTCCGGTGCTTAGGAAAGCTCTACAAAAATTCTCTGAGGAAAAACTAGTGGTAATTGGGAGTTTAATTTTAGGTGTAAATTTTGCACTGTTTATGTTTAATAGCACCGTATTAGTTTATGTGGCGTTAGTTCTGTTTGCACTCGGTAATGGTCTTATGTGGCCATCTTTTATGTCTATACTTTCAAAGCGTGCAGGAACTGTTCACCAGGGAGTAATTCAAGGTGTCGGAAGCAGCATGGGAAGTTTAGCCAGTATTATAGGGCTAATCTTGGGTGGATTATTATATAATTTAATTGGTCCAACTACTTTTCTTATTTCTGCTGCAGTAATATTCATGGTTTTTGTCATGTCATTTAAACTATTGAAAGTGAAGAAGCCGGTTCTATAGTTCCAGTAATAGGGATTAGATAAGGAGGACGATAACTATAATGTTAACGATTCATTGAGCAATAGTAATGAACAAGATGTTGAAAAGGAATTTCAATTTCATTATTTATCCTTTATTATCTAAAAATGATAGTAAGAAATCAACTTATAACAATCAATAGAAATAGTCAAATCTAAACAATTGTATTATTATAGAAATGGCAGCCATGTCTGTTATTTATGTGATATTCATCAAGGACCTACTTTCCACTCGTTTGACGCTTGAAACAGATACAAATACTATATTGGAAAGAGAGATTTTTAAGATTCCTTATGATGAGATTTGTATTGATTTTTCCAATATCAAATCATTAAGTCCAGCTTTTATAAGTCAATATTTGTTACACAAATCTAGAAGCGAAAAAGTGATCTATGAAGTAAACATATCACCAGATCTAGAAGAATTAATGGATACTTCTCTTACTTCAGAATCTAGATGAAAAGTTTGTTCTCCGACTTATTTATCAACTGCGGATAGGATCTTTGGCAGTAAACTATCTACTACCACAGGTAAGTTATCCATACACCATTTTTGCATGTTTATCTCCTCCTCTAGATTGTGCTTTAATAAAGGAACGATAAGATTAACATCAAGATCGGGTATTCTTTGGGATATTTCTATTAGAGTTTTATAAGTAACTATTTCAGAACCTTCAATTATGATATACTGTTTTACCTTAAGTAGCTCCCATTCTTCGTGTAAAGGGTTATTTTTATTATCATCTGTAACTGATCAATCACTAGACTAAAAATTCTACTCACCTTTTTTTTAGTTTTTTGATTTACATTGACTCAAACGATTACTGACAAGATTTTGATATCATATGTAAGAACATCACAGTATTTGTATTAAATGAGTATTACAGAATTTTACTACTTTTAAAAGACAGGATTTTATATAGATTCATACTTTGCCAAGGATAATATTGGTCATTTAGAAAGATTGGCATTACAGAATTTTGATTTAATCCATTCATATTTTGAATATACGGTGATGAGGATGATATCTTAGATCAATAATTACCTGAATAATGCACACAATAGATATAGTGAGTAACAAGGTAATGGGTAATATCTTTACTCCCAAAACTGCGATCATAATTACTATGAAAGCTGAGATAAACCTATAGAAAAGCCATTTTAAACCAATTTTTCTTGAAGAATTTGCTTCAAAGGTTACGAGATGAAGAAACCCCATGGAAAAGAGACATAG